>CANLCJ010000003.1 GCA_947489085.1 uncultured Flavobacteriaceae bacterium | reverse complement strand
TCTAAACTCTCCTTAATTTGTAATGTTTGGCGTAAACTCATATGCTAATATACGTCAAATTATTTTTAAAATGGTATTACTATGGCACTAAAAATTCACCACTAAAATGACCGTTTGTATTTGTAAAAAGCACACGAATGTGGTTGGGGCGTTTTAAATGTAAATATTCTATTTTAGAACACTTAAGTTTTAGTACGCAAAAATTAGGGCGGTCTTCCAGATATTCCACATGGTCTGGATTTTTAAGTCGTGTACCTGGCGCATTACTCGTGGTATAGTCCTTTTTAGCATTTTCGCCAACAGTATCCCAATAGGCTTTAAGAGCAGTTTCATCTGTGATAATTTCAGCTTGCCCTTCTAATTTAATTTGAAGTAATTTTTTAGGATGGTAAAACAACCCACTCACATTATTATTCTGCTGAATGTCTCTAACCTTTTGCGATCTTAAATCTGTATAGACAACCGCGGTAAAATCTGGTAGAAATTGTCGTAATACCACCGTTCGCAAACAGGGTGCACTGTCTCGAACCGTTGCCAACGTAAAATACCTAAAGGGATGGCCGCGTTTGGCGTAACTGTTCATCAATTCGTGATTTAAATCCTGTAAAATAGAGTCTTTCAATCTTGTAAAAGTTATTTCGTTTTATCATTTTTTGCTTTCTGTAATGAGACCTTAAAGTCGTCTGTATTGCCGTGTAATTTTATATTAAGGTAACGTGTTTTTTGAGTAGGATCCACTTCTATAATGGTATCTTCGGCTGTGATGTCTTCCTCTTTTTTCTTACCAAACAATTTGTAACGCGCTGCTTTCTTTACGGTTTTCCAAGGGATTCTTAAATAATACTCAATCGTATTATCTATACTTTGCGTGCCTGATAGCTCCATATGCCCCAAAGTAGACTCAATAGTCATATTAGGTATGGTTATAAGGCCTTTGGTGATGTCTAAATGATTTCGAAGCGTATCAAATTTAATGTTTTTAAGATTCTTATCGCCCATATAATCTGAAAGCATCGTTATGGGTTCATAATTTTGCAATTTACCATCAAGCACCTCAACATCCATATGAATTTCTGATTGGTCTAAGTCTGGCACAAAATCCGGATAAATTCTAATTTTTCCGTGAATGCGCGATGACAATTTGCCTTTTAAATTGTCTGACACTAAATGGTCTTGTCCGAAATTTTCAAACTTAAACAGCAGTTTATCAAGATCTACATTCTTAGCCACTAAGTCTGGTTTCATGTAAATATGTTTGGGATCACTGCCATTAAAATAACCAGACATTTTAAAATGTCCTCCAGCAGCATCCATACTAAGGGTATCTACATGAATGTAATGGTTGTGCGTGGTACGTAAGTTTGCATTAATATGCTGTAAATCGATACGGTGGTATATAAAATGCTTTACGTCCACATCGAATGTCATGTCTGTAAACGGGAGCTCGTAAAGGTTAAAAGCATCTGCATGTGCTTTTACATCGGCAGTTTCGGTTGCTGCGGCTGTATTAGGCGCTGGTGCTGCTGTATTAAAGTCAAACAAGGCATCGAAATCGATATAATTGGCGTTTAACCCCAAATAATTATCGCGTTTTTTAATAGTTTCGTCCTCACCCAGATAATAATTCATATCCACATTAAAAGCAGTTTTGCCAATTTTACCTTGAAATTTCTGAACCATCACATGGGCATCTTCATAGTGAAAACGTCCTTTAAAATTTTCAAATCTCAAAGGGTGCAACTGCATTTTGGTGGTAAGCTTATCAAGGTTAAGATCTATAGCCTGTAATTTGGAGTTTTTATAATGCATGTTGGCATTAAAGTGCAGGGCCAATTTGTCGAACACTTCATGGCGGTAATCTTTGGGTACATAATTCTCTCCTTTATACGAAAACAGATCTTCTAAACGCAATGTACTAGATGCTAATGACATATCGATATCGACATCGCCATTAAGTTCCTTTTGCATCCAAAACCCATAATTATGGGCTTGTCCATCAAAATGAAAATCGGAATCATCAATAAACCCTTTGAAATCTACGATTTTAAGATCGGCATCGTCTATAAGTACATCAACATGAAAATCGTGTAGCTTATGCGGGTAATGCTCTAAGCTAGCATTTAGCTTATCGATAAAAAATTCCCCCTTAGGCAAGTATTTTGCTTCTGTTAATGCTTTTGCCGAAGACTTAAAAGAAAAGGCTGTACTTAAGTTTTTAATTTGTTCGTCTATACCTGTATTTGTGCTGTCTGTAGCGGTGTACTTGGTAAGTTCGGATAGGTTTATCTGCTTTGATGTTATATCTAAATGCGAAACTACAGGTGTATTGGTATGGTGTATAATGGCTGGTAAATCTGACACATATCCTGTTGCAGCAACATCCGACGTACCTAATAGCAACTCTAATTGATGGAGCGTTACTTTTTTATGGTCCATCACAAGGTGTGCATTAAGTTGTTTTAAAGGCGCAGGAAGGCTTGGTGATGCTAAGCTTAGATTCTTGATTTTTAATTCACTAAAATAGGATTGATTCAACTTATTAAGTGCAAGTTCTGGTGCATCCAAATTAATAATATCATGAAAATTCATCTCTAAAGCCACCGTACCAGAGGTATTACTGATGTCTGTAAGATTTAAAAACCCAACCATAAAATCCAAATTAAAATCGGCATGCAACTGCATATTTACTTCTGGAGTTTCAAAATTAGTAACGACAATGTTTCCAGAAAACTCACCTTTATCCAATTGGGCAGACATGTCCTTAAGTGCAAACTCCATAGTGCGCAAATTAAGGGAGTCTCCATTTGTAAAATGCCCTCGAAATCCCACATCGTTTAAGCGCTTGCCTTTATTGGTGTTTTCTAAAAAGGCTTCACTGGCTCCAAAATTAACGTCAAAAAAGGGCATTTGCTGGTTAAGCGTAGGCCCTTTTACTAGGGCATTAAAATAAAT
Organism: uncultured Flavobacteriaceae bacterium; assembly: GCA_947489085.1. Lineage (GTDB taxonomy): Bacteria > Bacteroidota > Bacteroidia > Flavobacteriales > Flavobacteriaceae > Jejuia. The sequence continues at coordinate 170,175 of CANLCJ010000003.1, read as the reverse complement.
TTTCCCTGCATTTTTATAGCGTTCCAATACGGGTATAAGATCTTCTGGTGCAAAAGCGATAAACATATCAAAATTTGGCTTCGTCCCTTTTAATTCCAGATCAAGATCCATTTTGTTTTTAGTGTCTATAGTTCCTACCAATTCAAAATCGCCGTGTTCCATTTTAACACCAGAAGGTGCAATGGTGAGCAGCCCTGTATTTTGATCGAGTGAGAGGTCTGTATGCAGTTCAAAATGTTTATGACGAATGTAGGTGGTGTCCCCATGATCTATCAAATTCATTTCAAATTCGGTATCAATATGGGTGGCTATACGGTTGTCTTTAATTTTAAATCCGCCTTTGGCCTTATGGATAAATGTTTCTAGGTCTGTCTGTTCGGTTTCATCTTTTTTGTGGATGTCTAAATCGCGTAATGTGATGTTTTTAAGTTGGATATTCGCAAAGGCATCACTTTCCTCCGCTTCGTCTTCTGTGGCATCAAACGATTTTAGAGCATTTTGAAGGTTATTGGTACCATCTTTATGCAAAACAACATCAAAAAAACCTTTTTCTATAATGCAGGAGCGTATGGTATAGTGTCCTTTTATAATATCCCATACGTTAAAGCCAACGTAAATATCGGCAACGTCTAAGATTGTTGCAGAAGTGGTTGCTTTGGTTTCGTATATTTTTACATCGTCTACTTTAAATGCAATATTGGGGAAGTTACTAAAGAGTGCTACATGGGTATCGCCTACGGTAATGCGCCCTTTATGCTGCGCATTCAACGTGTTAATTTCACCTTGTATAATTGCATCTTGATTTATATAAATGTAAAGTAGTAAAACACTAAGTGCTGTTAGCAATAGTAAGACTGTAATAACACTGTATTTCCACCAGGTTTTTGGTTTTCTTAAGGCTGTAAATTTCATCGTTTTTCTGGGGTATTACAACTAGGCCATGGGCAAATTAAGATTGTTTGCCACTCTATACACTTTTAATCCAAACAAAGTTACACAACACATCTTAGTATACAAAGCCTAACCTAAACCCATATCTCCTAAATTTAAAGCGATTTGTTGGCCGCCTTCTTGTATGGACTTGTAGATGGCTTCTATAATTATAAGATCTCTTTTTCCCATAGCCCCAGGTGCTAAATTTGGTGCATCGTATAAAATATGCTTAGAAAAATCGTCCATTTGGAGCTTTTGCTGCCGCTCGTGAGGAAACTTAATTTTTCGACCGTCGGACGTTCTCCCGCTTAAAGGACCGTAGTTATTAGCGGGATTCAATTCGAACCACCCTTCTTTACAAGACACGTAAAGCCGATTAACGTTGGCGTTGTGAGACGTCATAATATTACCTACAATACCGTTTGGAAATTGAAATTGTGCTGTAATTGTTTCGTCGGTATCTTTAAAATACTCTGGACGTGTACTGTACTCTTGCGCTGTAACTGCAATAGGATTCATACCAGAGCCGTAAATAGCACTTTGTATCGCATAAACCCCCATATTCATTAAAGCGCCACCTCCAGATAGTGCTTTATTTAAACGCCACTGTTTGGGGTTTCGCGTGGATAAATACGCCGCATCGGCAGAAACATACTGCACTTGCCCGTAGGTGCTCTCTTTAACCAAACGCTTTACTTCTTTGGTATAGGGTTCTGAGTGTAACCTGTACCCTACTCCTAATTTTACTTGCGCATTTTTACAGGCTTCAATAATGGCGTCGCACTCTAAAACACTAACGGCCATAGGTTTTTCGCAAATTACATGTTTTCCCGCTTTTGCTGCTCTTATACAGAAATCGGCATGCATGGCATTGGGCAAAACTACATATACAATATCGATACTGTCGTTAGCAGCAATCGTATCAAAATTATCATAATTGTAGATGTTCTCTTTTGGAATGGCATACTTTTTCGACCATTTTTCTGCTTTATCTGGCGACCCCGTTACAATACCTGCTAAATAACAGTGTTTTGTTTGTTCTAATGATGGTGCTAATTCTTGCCTACTGTAAGTACCTAAACCTACAAGCGCGATCCCTAATTTCTTTTTAGCTTTAGAGGTGTTACAAGCGGTTAAAGGTAGGGCAGATAACAGGGTTGTACCTAGCACCCCTTTAGCTAATGTGCTTCCAAATGATCTTCTATCCATGGTTGTGTGTTATAAATTCTAATGTATATTCGGTCGGTTTATTCACCAATACTTTCCTACGTTTGCATAAATATACATCAAAAAAAAGTGCCTTAACTGTTTTTAGCAACTTCTAAAATTAAAATGCAATACAACATCTGGAATTACCCCTAAAACACCCTTTTAAAAAACGCATTTGCCAGAATAACATGGCCACCATTACTCTTACTTTTAACACCATACAGGTATTAATACGGTACCAACAAAAACTTCTAATGTCTGTGGTTTCTTAACTCCTAGTGCTTTATTAAAAACAAAACCTCAACTGCGATAATCCTTATTTTTTAATTTAGACTAGCCAAAAATAATTCAACATATGTATACAGAATTCTTATCTATAATCGTATCGCACATCGCCTAGCTTCTATTTGGCTAGTAAAGTATTTTATCATAAAGCATAATAATTCTTTCTATTTTTCAAAAATTCTTATCTTACCCTTTAAAATTAGCGTTTAAAAATGAAGAATCGTAAATGCATGAATTGCCATGCATTTAACATTTTCTTATAATGCTATTCACCTTTTTATTGTAATTTCATAATATGGAACTAAAAACATACGCCCCCGGTATTCTACAATACATCCCTTTTTTTTATGTAATTTGGTCTGATGATCTCTTATCGTATTCAGAGATTTCTGTGGTAAAAAATGCCTTAGCGCAAGATGACACCTTAGAAAAAGAAGATTACGAGTATCTTATAGCTTGCTTAGACAGAAAGACACCTCCAGAAGACCTTAAGAACTGGAAAAACGTGATTTCAAATTCGAATATAAAACTTATAGAAAGTGATACTTACCCTTTGTCTAGTTTTAGTCAAAAAATGATCTGTCACCACTTTAGCGAGTGTCCATTTAACACACACTTAAGAGACATAGAAATTAACTTGGGCATACAACCCAACCACTACAATCATCTTTTTGATATTGAAGTTGTAAAAGAAGTTACCTCTAATTATTACGACCCTATTGTGATAGATAAGCTTTTAAAGGGCGAACATGCGGCTGTTGTTGATGCTTTTAGAACGGTATTAAAAGCTCCTATTTTTAGAGCGTCTGTAAAACGAGATAAAGACCAGTTTAGGGCACATGTGTTACAACAAATTGAATTTTTGGCTAAAGCAGGCTATGGTGCTATGGCTTTTCCCGAAGCTTATGGCGGTACAGATAACATGCCTGGATATGCTGCTATTTTTGAAAATATGATGTATGTAGATGGCAGTATGGCTGTAAAATTTGGCGTGCAATTTGGCCTTTTTGGGGGTAGCATTCAAAAATTAGGTACCAAAAAGCATCATGATGCCTATTTAACTGAAACGGGAGCTGCTTCGCTTTTAGGCTGTTTTGCTATGACGGAAACAGGGCACGGCTCTAACGTTAGAGGTGTAAAAACTACTGCGACTTACGATAAAGCTACAGATACTATAATTATACATACACCAGGAAAAAATGACAACAAAGAATATATTGGGAATGCACTGCATTCTACTATGGCTTCTGTGTTTGCTCAATTAATTGTAGAAGGCAAAAATCATGGTGTTCATGCTATTTTAGTTCCAATTCGCGATGCAAATCATCAACTCATGCCAGGCGTTACCATAGAGGATAACGGCTATAAACTAGGATTGAATGGTGTTGATAATGGAAAAATTTGGTTCCATCAAGTGCGTGTGCCTAGAGAGAACTTATTAAATAAATACGGAGACATTACAGCTGAAGGGGCATATTATTCTGCTATAGAAAACCCTAGCAAACGCTTTTTTACCATGTTGGGCACATTAGTGGGCGGCAGAATTTGCGTAGCACGTGCGGGGCTTGGTGGCGCTAAAAAAGCATTGACAATTGCTGTAAAACATGCTCTAAAACGAAGACAGTTTAACGATAGCATAAAAGTGCAGGAAGATTTGTTAATGGATTACCCAAGTCATCAATTGCGTTTAACGCCAGCTATTGCAAGTTGTTATGTGTATGATGTTACTTTAACGCAGCTTATGAAAACCTATAGCGATACTGCTGTTACAGACAAGCGAAAAATTGAAACACAGGTAGCAGGTCTTAAATCTGTTATAACTTGGTTTGCCAATAGCACCATACAAGAGTGTCGTGAAGCCTGCGGCGGAAAGGGTTACTTACTAGAAAATCAAATTGCAGATCTTAAAGGCGATGTGGATATATTTACAACTTTTGAAGGGGACAACCATGTATTGCTTCAATTGGCTGCTAAGGGTGTTTTATCTGATTTTAAATCGGAGTTTAATAGCGCGGGATTTACAGCCGTTCTTAAACTATTAGGTACACGAATTGGAGACAAGTGGAACACTATTAATCCTTCTTACACCTCTAATGTTGACAAGGCGCATTTGTACAACCCTAAATTTCATCACCACGCTTTCGATTACCGTACACGACGGCTTACCTATACCATAGCCATGCGCATTCGAAATTATGTAAAAAGTGGTATGCCTTCTTATCAAGCTTTTCTAAAAGTACAGACACATTTATTGGCCTTAGGAAAAGCGTATAGTGTCGCGTTGGCCTATACTACTTTTACAGACTTTACAGCAACGCTTAAAGATGAAAAACACAAACTCTTGTTTGAAAAATTAGGCACATTATATGCCTTGCATGAATTGCATAACGATGCGGCTTGGTACTTAGAACAAGGGTATATAAATGGTACAAAATCTAAAGCAATACGACAACGTGTAGAACGCCTTTCTACAGAATTACGACCGCATATTGGCCGCTTGGTGGATGGTTTTGGTATACCTGAGTATTGTTTAGAGGCGCCTATTGCAAAATAATAGATTTTAGGTTTTCTAGACATATAGCTTGGTATGCGATACGTGATTTAAATGTTCTACAACACCTAACTAAAGTATTTACAAATAACATTAATGCATTCTATTTCAACATATAGTGAATAGCCTTTGAGTCTTTTACTTTAAGTAAACCTCCAAGGCCATTCGTGTTATTTTCGAAGCTCAAATATTAACAAAAAACTGATATTGAACGCTAAAAGGCAGGCTATTTTCTGTTTAAACAAGTTTCTACTTCTTCGTTTTCGTCAAAATAATTTACAATGTATTTGCTAAGGTATTCTGCATCTTGCCCAACATGCGAAAAACGTCCAGACCCCCAAGTATGTAACCAAGGTAAACCAATAAAATACAATCCTGTTTCTTTGCTTACACCCCTATCGTATTCTGGAAATCCTCTGTGGTTAAATACATTTGGAAAATCAATCCAGTTGTAATCTACCTTATAGCCTGTACACCATATTACTGAGGTAATGTTTTCTTTTCTATAATCTATTGGAGATAGATTTTCACTATCAGGCTGCCATAAAGCTGTATAAGGTTTGCCTTGTGGAGCTTCTATTCCATTTGTTTCTATATAGGTGTCGATATTTTTAAGAATACGATTGTAGGTCTTATCTGCTTCGTCTAAATTGTGTTTTAAATCCTCTTGAAAGTTTACTACACCATCTTGTACGTTGCTAATTTGCCCTCTTAAAGTAACACCTTCTGTCGCTAATTTTCTTAAATCGATATCGCGACCACCGTCTCTACCAGTTAAGTAGTGGTTTGTTTTATGGCGTGCTTCTTCTGGATCTGGATGAGATGTTATGGGTTGATCGTAATAGCCCATATTTTCCAGCCATTCTACGGCATCTTTCCCCCTGTATGTTCTTGGTGCTCTTGGTGCTGTGCCTACACTCAGGTATACTTTTCTACCTGCAATATGTAAATCTTCGGCAATTTGAGCGCCAGATTGCCCAGAGCCAACAACCAGTGTATTGCCTTCTGGAAGTTGTTCGGGATTTTTATAAACGTCTGAATGTATTTGGTGTATGGCCTTAGAAAATCCTTTAGCCATTGGTAAAATATTTGGAATGTGGTACGCTCCAGTAGCTATAATAACCTTATCTGCCGTATAAGTTCCAGCAGAGCTTTCTATAGTAAATATAGCATCTCCTTCTTTTTTATACACCTTAGAAACCTTAACCCCTCCCTTAATTGGCGGATTAAATGAGGCTGCATAACGTTTTATGTAGTCTACAATATCGTCTTTTAACATAAAGCCCTTGGGGTCGTTGCCGTCGTAATCGAAACCTGGTAATCTGCATTGCCAATTTGGGGTAACCAAGCAAAAAGAGTCCCAGCGGTGCTTCTTCCAAGTATCTCCAATAGCACCTTGATCTAAAATAAGGTGATTTATATGTTCTCTTTTTAAGCAAAAGCTTACGGATAAGCCTGCTTGTCCTCCTCCTACTATGATAACTTGATAGTGCTCCATTTGTGTATTATTTTATAGATAAAATTTTTACATTTTCAGTTGCCTTAAAGGCGTCGCATCTGTCTTTAATACGAAATGTTTCTGCTTGTGCAGATGTGCAAGCATAGCCAAATTTTAATCGAACACGTTCGCTTGCTTCTGATAAACCTGCATTACATTTTGCTAAAAAATCGCTTATTGTTAGAATTGCACCAACTTCAAAATACTCTTCTATAACACTAGATGGTGAGTATATTTGATCTGTTTTATGGTCTGGCCATTCTATATTTACGTGGGTTACTGGCATATTTTAAAATTTTAGGTGCTGTTTGTTATAATTGATAAATAAGCCTTCTTTTTCTACTATTTGGCCTATGCAATCGCATTGAATGTTGTGTTTTATAAATAAAGATTGAATGTCTTCTATATGCTTGTTAGCACATGTAAATACATATCCATAACTGGGAAAACTAGACAGCCATTTTTCCCAAGACACTGCATTTGGTTTTGTTAGCTGCTCTAAATGTATATCTGCTCCTTTTTTTGATGTGTTTAAAAGCATGAGAAGCGTACCTATAATACCTCCCATACTTACATCTTTAGCAACACTACTCCACTTGTTGTTTGCTATTGTATAGGGTAATTTTGCGTTTTTTTGCAGTATGTCTGGGCTCGTGGTTGTGCTTGCATTCCAAAAAGGGTAATTTTTATAATACGTGCCATTAAGATCCATAGCCAAAAGTATGGCCTCTCCAGGTTTAGCATCGAAGCTGTTTAAGAGTTGTCCTGTGGCTTTGCCTAAAATAGAAACACTTAATGCTTTGTGTTTGGAATGGTAACAGGTATGCCCCCCAACAATAGGTACACCGTAAGCTTTGGAGGCTGCCACCATACCTTGCCAAATGGCCTCGCTATCGTTAGCATTATATGCATACAAGGTGTCGGTAATGGCTACGGGAAGCCCTCCCATAGCGCAAATGTCGCTTATATTTACCATAACGGCAGAGTAGCCTGCAAACCAAGGATCGTTTTCTAAAAACTGCGTTATAATACCTTCTGCCGCAAGCAATAAGTGGCTGCCATCTTCTTGTGGAATGGCTGCAGCATCGTCTCCCAATAAAATCTGTGCTGCGTCTTTAGGGTAATAAGTGCTGCTTTGTACGTTGTTGCCTAAAGCCGCATAGGTTTGGGCAATATTTTTTTTATCTAAGATACTTTCATGCGTTCTTAAATAGTTTATACAAGCTAATATGTCTAAAGTTTCTACTGCCATACGTTTTGTTAAGCTACTTTAGGTATTTGGTTTAACCACTTGTAATTTGTTGCTGCCGTGGCATAAATGGGTGTCGGTGGGTAAGCTTCTAAATCAGCTTCCATTAAAAAATGTTTTGTACCGTGTAACTGCACCTCTTCGATAACATGCCAATGTAATCGCTTAAATAGTTTTACATTTTTTTCTTGTACGTATGCTGAAAATTTATCGCAGCCTATGTAATTGGCTAGAGATACTGCTCTGTAAATTAGCCCTGCTGCAACAGACATTTTATATAATGCTGAAATTTTATTTTGCTGTTTAAAGAGATTAGGGCACACAAATTTGGAAAAAGACCGGTAAGCTTTATCTACACCTAAACGCCCACCAAACCATTCGCGTTCGCGCTCTTCGTATATACGTACAACGCCAATAACATCGTCTGGCGCTCCTAAATAATGGTTAACGGCTATAATTGGAATGGCCTGTTTGTCTTTTGCATCAAAATCTGAAGTCTTGAAAAGCTTTTGTTCATCACAAAAGATAGCTTTTCGTGTTTTAAAATACGCATGCAATTGCATATCATCACTAGGAATATTAATGTCGATGAAGTCTAAACCTGTAAACTTCTGATCTTTTTCAAAATAAATCATAGTTTGTGTTTTTTTTCAAAGCTTGATAATGTAGAGCAGGCACCACATTTTGCACAACCTGACGCTAAAGTATCGGCAGTCATGCCTGCATGTACCAACTCTAATGCTAAAGGATCTAAAATACTATGCATAAATGTTTTATCTGGCGAGGTATGCTGTTCCAGAGGTGTGTTTCTAACAGGAACAAATGGCACTACAAAAGGATACACCCCTATTTTAATCAGTTTTTTAGACATTTCTAAGATTTCCTCTTGAGTGTCTCCCAAACCTGCAAGGATATAAGTACTTACATTTCCTTTTCCAAAAACTGCTACGGCAGCTTTAAATGCTTTAAAATAATACCTTAAAGACACTGTTGCTTTTCCTGGCATTATGGTATTGCGCACGCGGTCTGTAACGGCTTCTAAATGCATACCAATAGAACTGGCTCCTGCGTGTTTTAATTTTGTAAACCACTCAAAATCGTCTGGTGGCTCGCACTGTACTTGTATGGGAATAGAAACGGCTTCTGCTACAGCTACTACACTTTCGTATAATAATTTTGCCCCCCTGTCTGAGCTTCCAGGTGTGCCTGTAGTCATTATAAATTGTGAAATACCATCTAATTCTACTGCTTTTTTAGCCACTTCTGCCAAGTGGTGCGGCCTTTTATAGGCTATTGTTGTATCGTACTTTAAAGATTCTTCTATGGCACAGAATTGACAGGATGTGGTTTTATCTTTGTACCGAATACAGGTTTGCAGTATTGTGGTAGCTAAAACGTCTTTGCTATGTAGGCGCGCAATTTTCCAAAACGGAATGCCGTCTGAGCTTTTTTCTTTATAGAACTTTGGTTCTCCTATAAAGCGAACTGTTGTTATTATTTCGCCATTTTTTTTTAAAGAGGCCAACCCCATTTTAGTGGGTTTGCTTACAGCAAAAGGAGAGGTTTTAGCAGTGGCACTGTAAACAGGCACCATAAGTGTTGTGTTAAATATGGTTACTGCTTTATGGTCTGTTGGTCCTGCACCACCTTTTCGAATGGTTAGATCTTCCACACCTTCTAAGCGAATACCTAGTGCTTGAATATCATTTAGTAATACATGATGGCGTTTCTGTAGTGTTAGTGTTGCTGTGTTGCTCATATACTGTATCGTTTAATGAGGATTTGGATGCATAAACTAAGTGTTTCGGGGTATTGTCTATTTGCAACGACAATAGTTCTGGTCTAGCATAATGTCCAACGGCATCCATCATTCGTTTTCTTTTGGTTATTAAACTCATATCCATGTCGGCATATACAATGCCTTCGCCTTCTGTTAAAACATCAGATAAAATAACGCCTTCTGGAGATATAATTGCGGTAAAGCAACCTTTTTGCAGCACCTTTTGCAAGGCTGCATCTCCTGTTATTGTTTCTACTTGTTCTGGATGTAGGTATCCTGTAGAATTAATTACAAAACACCCTGACTCTAAGGCGTGGTGTCGCATTGTAACTTCCATCTGGTCTGCAAAAATTTGACCTACCATAGATCCTGGAAATTGACTGCAATGTATTTCTTCTCTATCGTTTATAAGTGCAAATCTTGCTAATGGGTTGTAATGTTCCCAGCAGGCTAATGCACCAATTCTGCCAATAGTTGTATCTACAGCTTTTAATCCGCTGCCATCCCCTTGCCCCCAAATCATACGCTCGTGATATGTTGGGGTTATTTTTCTGCGTTTTAAAACCAGTTCTCCAGTGGTATCGAACACCAATTGTGTATTGTACAGTGTACCACCGTCGCGCTCATTAACGCCCAAAACCACCACTATTTGATGTGTTTTGGCTAAGTTGCCAATAAAATCGGTATCCTTACTGGGTACAGTTACGGCTTCGTTGTAAAGCGTTAAATGGTCTTTTTTTATGCTTACAGCTGGCTTTATAAAGGAAAAATAGGGATAGTTGGGCACCAATGTTTCTGGAAACACAATAATATCTGCCTTATTTTTACTTGCAGTGCTTATAGCGTCGGCCACTTTTGCAAGTGTGCCAGACTTACTTTCTAAAACTGGTGCTATTTGCACTGCGGCAGCTTTTACTATTGGTTTTTTAAACATAATGTTCTGTCTAATTAAATTAGAATTACATGGTCCATGTATGAACTACAAATGCGTTTTCATTACGGTGTACCAATTGTATATCGAGTACATCTAATGGGCTTATAGGAGTTATACCTGGTAATAATGAGGGTTCACCATGACCGTAAAGTGCTTGTAAAGCAAAACGACAGGCATATATTTTACCACCTTCTTCCATAAACTTAGTAAGACGTGCGGCATAATTTAAATGTCCTGGAAATGCTTCACTCCCTAATTTTGGAAATCCTCTTTGAATACCTAATGTAACGCCAGGTCCGTACAATAATATGGAGGTTTCAAAGCCTTTGCGTTGTAGTCTTGTAGCTGTTAGGATGTTTACTAAACCTATAGAACCTTCAAAAGCTACCGTATGAAATGTTACAAGTGCTTTTTCTCCAGATTTTGCTTTTACGTCTTCAAATACTTTGTCTTCATAATCCACAAAGAAATCACCGTCTTTGTGCATTGCTTGTTCAACTTTTGGCATATTTTTTATTGTTTAATATTGTTTCTAACAAAAGTAAAACAAGCTAAGTATTACTAAGTAGCACTAAAAGAACAAACGATGCCACAAATTCAACATTAACTATTATTTTAGTGCTTTTAATATAAATAATTTTAATTTTACGAGATTATGTAATAATATATACATAATTATTGCAATTACATTAAGAATGTAATAATTAAGTAATATTACTTAATTCGTATGAAAAAAGTAAAAATTAACTGAATAAGACATGTGTTTTTTAATAATTATTAGTTTTTGAGTTTTTAATTATCAAATCTATAACCACCAAGTCTTATTACAGCCGAGATACGTTTATAACACCATGTCTAGCACGCCTAATTTACCTGTTTTTAATATTTCCAATTTCGACGACTACAACAACAGTATTAATTTTGATGGTAGTTTTTACATTAGAAATTTTGGGGAACATGTTAGCGAAAATGTGTTTATTGAAAAACCTCATGGACATAATTTTTATCTCATGTTATTAATTACTAAAGGTAAAGGTGTACACACTATCGATTTTACAGAATATGAGGTGTATCCAGGAGCTCTTTTTATTGTTTCTCCCGGACAAATTCATCATTGGAATTTATCTAAAGATGTAGACGGCCATATATTATTTTTTACCAAGCAATATTTTTTACACGACTTTAGTACCGAGAAACTAACCAGTTTTCCTTTTTTTAATTCAACATTTAGCTTGCCTGTTATAAAATTAAATGCACATGAGCTAAAGAGTATTGTTATGAAATACGATTTAATTCATGAAGAATACAAATTACGTGCTACTAATTATAAAGAAATGATTCGTGTATATCTGTATGCTATGTTTATAGAATTGTCTAGAGTTTATGTAAAAAACAACCATAAAAGTCTTGCTTTTAGCTACGATTTGGTACAATTAAACCGCTATGAGGCTTTGGTTGATAAATATTACAAGAAACATAGGCCTATTTCTTGCTACTCTAAAAAAATGAATATTACAGACAGGCAATTGAGTTATTTGTGTAAAAAAACGGTTAATAAAACGCCTTTAAGCATACTTACAGACAGAATAATTCTTGAAGCAAAACGACTGCTTATCCATTCTAACCTATCTGTGTCTTCTATTGGTAATGAGCTTAATTACAATAATGATTCTTATTTTATAAGGTTCTTTAAAAAAAACACAAAACTTACTCCAGAACAGTTTAGAAACAGCCAATACGAAAGCTAATTTTCTCTTATAATAATTTTTATATCACAGCATCGTTTTAATTGGTATAACCAACTGCTATCAAATAGCGCCATACTAGCTTTAAATGATTTTTTAAGCCATTACTTACTGCTTCACGATTTTATAAACGCCTTTAAAATTAGTGCTTGTGTTTGTAATTTGAAGCAAGTAAACACCATTGTTATAATTGGCTATATTAATAAATTCTGGACTGTTATTTAATTGCAATACTTGTTTACCCTGCATATCGTACAGGGTTACTGTGTAGTTAAATCCAAAATTTGTAATAAGTCTAATCTTAGTGGTACTTGGGTTAGGCAGTATACTTACTTCTGGTGTTACAAATGTATCTGTACTTAGCGTGCTACCGTCGCAATTTTCGTCTATAGAATTGCCTTCTATTTCTGCTGCTAATGGATTTACATTTGGGTTATCGTCATTACAATCAAAAGCCGCGATAAAACCATCGCCATCGTTATCTGTTCCTGTTATTTGGTTATTGGAAAAGGATGCGTTTGGTGTACCAACAAAGCATCTCGGCACCTGTGGGAATGTAGATGAAATTACATAAAAATAGTCGAAAGTTTGCAATCCATTTGCAGTCTCTACTGTTACTGTAGCGTCCATACCGTTACAGGCATCTAAATCTCCTACACCTGAAATAAATTCGTAATCGTTGGTATATCTTCCTGTATGTGGTCCACAAGGCGCATCTGTTCCATCTCCTGGTCGGTCTCCTTCTTTTAGTTTATAACTGGGCTGTAATTGCTTTATAGCACCTGTAGCATCGGGGCCAAATTTATAAAGTATAGGAAAACCATCTGCAGCCCAACCTATGTGTATAATTTCATTAACGGCTCTAGCTGATGTTATGCCTGGAATTTCATTTTCCAAATACGAAAACATTTCTCCATGGTAGTGGTAGCCATGCGCTGTACTGGTATGCGCAGAAGCGCAATCTAAACTTACTTTATCTTGTCCTGCGCCTTGATTATTTGTGGGTTCGAATACCCAATCCCAGTTAAATTCTCCTGTATTTGGATTCGAATATACAAAAGGTAAAGCAGGGCCAGGTGCAAATAAAACACCATTTAACGCCACACCAAATGTAGTTGCAGGACGCCCAGTACGTTGATTTATAACACTTGTAGTTGTATTTGCTATTACCGGGTTTACGTCCATTTCTAAATCGTGATAGCTTTGGGTGGGAATGCTTCTGGGGTTACTGTAGCAAAAGTCGTGATTGGGATAGTTATTAGTGTATATTTTTCTAAAACTATTTTCTAGGTATTCGTAAAATATTGTAGGTGCATTTGGAGTTTCGCAACAGCCAATATTGCTAAAACTTAACTCGTCTGTGGAGCATGTAGAACAATCATCTACTGTTACTTCTGTGCCATTTAATATCGTATCTGCACAAGACCATCCAGATCTTATAGCTGCTGCTTCTGCTTGCAATTGGCTTAAAATAGAAGCCTCTTCGTTGGTTAAAAACGCTACGAGGTTGTTTACTTCTTCTAAATCGTTAATTACATTGTAAAATTCTACTAAACCATTTTCATTTTCAATAAGTTTATAAGTAGCATTTCTAATAGCCCAAAATTCAACACCTTCATCTCTATAATCTGAATAAATGTAGGGTCTTGTTATTGCATTTTGTGCTGTTAATGCTGGTGCTAAACTATAACTGTTGTGTATACCGCCTTCTAAATCGTTAGAAAGCAACTCTATTAATGTTGCGTAAATATCTGTAACTTGAGCCAGACCACTTTCAAATTCACCTTGACGGCTAACACCTTTGCCTGTAATAATCATTGGTACACGCAATCCGCCTTCGTATACAGAAGCTTTGCCGTGGCCTGCAGGAAAAAAGCGGGATACACCATTCGGCGTGCCATTATCTCCCACAAAAATAATTATAGTATTGTCTATTGTGGCTTGATCCATGCTATTTAGCAACTCTCCTATCTCGTAATCCAAATTCTCTATGGCTGCTAAATATCTGCCTCGATTGTTATTTACATTGTTCTGCGTAAAAGTTCCACTTGGTGGTACGTGAAAAGGACTGTGTGGTGCTACATGTGCTAACCACAAAAACCAAGGTTTGGTTTGATTGGAGATCCACGTTTGCGCTGCGTTTGTAAAGTGTGATGTTATGTATTCGTCTATTTGAGCGATTGCTCCATTTTCGTCTACTTTTTCCCAAGAATAGTAATCGCTTACAAATGCATTGAGTATACCTTCGTAATGATCTACGCCATGCGCAAAGGGATGATTCGCGTCTTCTGGATTAGAGATATGCCATTTCCCTATTACTGCCTTGGCATAGTCTGTACTTGAATTTTCATTAAGGTGGTTAAAAATAGATTGGTGTACTAAATCTAAATTACCTGGTACTTGCCTTACTCCTGTGTTTATACCGTATTTTCCACTCATGGCTGCTGCTCTAGTTGTAGCACATTGTGGTGTTGCCCATGTATTTAAAAACGATACACCGCTATCTCTTAGTGCATTTATGTTTGGAGTATTGGGTTGGTTAGCAGATGTAATTCCATAATCGGAAGATTGCAACGCATCTATACCCAAATCGTCTGCTACAATAAACAATACATTTGGCGGTGTGTTACCTTGTGCAAAAAGTGTAAAACTGCACAAAAAATTACATAATACAATAACTTTAGCTATGTTTGGTAGTAGGGTTTTAAACATCATAATACAATTGGGTTATAGGTTAAGGTTTAAAATAGGGCGTGCTGCATTTATTAGAAAGTCTCTGTGGTTATCGTCTAATCTTACTTTTATAATGTTAGAATGATTCTTACTTGTTTCGAACAATACGGTGTTTTCAATTTTTAATGTTTCTATGGCTTTAGGCACTTTGTCTACTACAGCTTGTATTGAAATATGATGTTGGTCTCTTGTTACTTTATAATTAATAAGCTCAACTTTTTTCTCGTTAACATAGTATGCTGTATGAGACTTTAAATATGCTACAATTAAGCTATCATTTTCTATACTCGCACTAGTTTGAAATGCTTTTTTTATGTCTTCAATTTCCAAATCTACGGTAATGTATATCTCGTTATTGGTCTTTGTAAGCGTAAATATTGATACGTTACCACCGTGAACTAATAAAGATAATACAGTAATGAGATATAGTTTCATAATTTATAGACGGGATTTAGAATTACAAACTTATTTACGCATACCTGCTATGATAAAACTATAGTTTTTAAAACAAGGTCGTTATAAGTATAGACATATTAGTTTTTAAATGGTTTAATTTAAAACTAAAAAAAATCTACTGCAAAGTATGTTATGCAGTAGATTCTACTTGAGAAAATTAAATTATACCCCTTAAGTATAATGCTTTATAAATCTTTTGCGTAGGCTTTAACGCTTTCTAAACTTGTACTATTTATTGGTGGCTCTATAGTTTCTGGTGTTAAATTATCGCCACCGTTAATTAAAAAACTAAAATCGCCACCTTTTTTTTGTGCATTGCCATGACAGCCCATACAACCTCCCATAGATACAGTTTCGCCTTTTGTATTTACGTTTGTTACCTCTAATTGGATGCCTGTTGGCTTGCCAAATGTACCTGTAAATTCCCTTAGCGTATAGTCTGTTTCTATTACATTATTTGCTAAATAGTAATCGACATCTGCGCCTCTGTTTTTATAATCTACGGGTACGGCTTGCAATCCTAACAATTCGTAATATTGCCATACCGACTCTGGATTTGCGGTGTTTATTCGTTTTTGTACTTCACTGTTAAATACTTTTAAATCGGCTGCTATTGGGTGTATTTCATCTTGGCTTTCTACTGGAATATTGCCCGTTTTTACATATTTATGGTTAGGATAGCTTGTTGTATCTATATTACCATTTTTATCGTAATATTGATAATATGGAGGTGTTGCGTGCCCTAAAGCAATTTCGTTATTGTAATAAATTCCATTTTTTATATTATCTACATGTCCAAAAGTTGTAAAAATAAAAGTGGGGTAATTTTCGGTTTTTCTAATAATATGTAAGCCTATTAGTGCATATGTTTTATTTGTATATACTGTTTTGCCTTGACTGTTTTTCTCGTAAATAATAACGTCTTTAGTATAAAAACGTCCGGGAGTGTCGATGCCAGATTCTAACTCTCGCCATGCTGCTTTTATTTCTATAACACCTTCTGAAGCTTCATCTGCACAAGGAAAACAAATATTCTGTTGTGTTGCAGCTGCAGTTGTTTCGCATGTACCACCATAAGTATTTAAGTCGTTCTTGGTTTTTCCTACCCAAGTTTTTACGGTGTTAACATTTTGAAGATTATGGTTGCGTATGTAAGTGTATTCTGTTTCATTCATCTTAGCTTCGTAAAGCACCTGGCTTCCGCCTATGGTATCTCCCTTTTTTACACCAGCCCACACTGTAGCTTCGCCTATTTCATTATTTTCATCTAAGTTATTAAAGAGTGAAAAGCTGTCTCCAGTAGATTTGGCCGTAACTGAGTTATGGTAAGAGTATTTTGGTAAAGCTAAGGTATTCCAGGCTGGTAATGTTGTCTGGTATTCTGGCCCAAATACTTCTGCTTTACTCGCATAAGTACTCCAAACCACTGTGGGGGTATTTGCTGCTGTAATATTTAAAAAACTTTTACTTGTATTTGCCTTACCTCTGTTTCCTGGAGTTGTAGGATCTGCTACTGGCCAATTTAATGCTATAAATTGTTGCCAAGCTAAACCATATAGTTCTGGTCTGGTAGCTTTAGCTTTAGGACCTTTGGGTACTTTACTACTTTTAAGGTTTACTGCTAGGGCATAATCT
Organism: uncultured Flavobacteriaceae bacterium; assembly: GCA_947489085.1. Classification (GTDB taxonomy): domain Bacteria; phylum Bacteroidota; class Bacteroidia; order Flavobacteriales; family Flavobacteriaceae; genus Jejuia. The sequence goes on along the minus strand of CANLCJ010000003.1, from coordinate 153,167 downwards.
GTAACTGTTAGAAGTTCTTCGACTTCTTTAATTATTTTTTTATCGCCTTTTTTACACGATACGGATGCTATTAACACGCCTAGCAGCAAAAATGCTGTAAAACGACCTCTTTGTTTTGTGTTCATATTTTTTAGGGTTATTACGGTTGGTTTAGACCAAATGTACCATAAAAAGTATGACGCTTATAAAAAATGGAATGAGGCTGTTATTTTTAGTAACCAAGCGCCCGTATGGCTACATGAAACTATAAACAAGCTTTTAAGTAGAACCCACATATAAATGTGACAACTACTATATAATATAATAGTAAACTGAATTTAAAAACGTTGCAATGTATTAAGATTTAGAAAACCATTTCTTCTTTTTTGGCGCTCCGTAGTAACCGTATTTGGCGCCATAACCATAGTTGGATTGATCTACATCGTTAACTGCTAAAATTACGCCATTAAGTTTTTTATTTACCTTGAGTTCTTTAACAAAGCTTAGTATTTCTTTTTCAGTGTAACCTGCTCTAGTTATATAAATGGTATGTCCTGCATACTTACTTATTAACAACGTATCTGTAACTAGCATAGATGGTGCTGTGTCTACAATAACATAATCGTAATCTTGAGAAACAGTATCGAAAAGTATTTTAAACCTATTTTCATTCATTAATACATCTGCTGGATTTGGAGGAATACTGCCAGAGAGTAATACATCTAATTTAATTTCGTTTACAGTATAATTTTGTATTGTCTCTTTTACAGATACAGCATCGTCAATTAAATATTCTGTAAGTCCCTTAGCTGTGTTCTCTGAAGTCCTGTTGTCGGTTTTGATGTCTGAAAACACTTTCGGGTTTCTAATATCTGCTCCTATAATTAAAACTTTTTTACCTGTACTAGCCATAGTAAGTGCCATATTCATAGAGAAAAAAGATTTCCCTTCTCCATTTATCGTAGAGGTTACAAAAACAACATTGTTGTACTGGTCTACGTGTCTGGCTCGTCTAACAAAATCGAAATTGGTTCGAATTATTCTAAAAGACTCTGAGAGTATGGAACGGTCGTTTTTTGTAATTAGCAATTTATCCGATCCACTTAATCTTGGAATTTCTCCAATAATAGGTGTATCTGTAATTATAGCATCTAAATCTTCTTTATTATGGATTTTAGTATCTAATAAATCCTTAACATAAATAAACCCGAACGGTATAACAAATCCTAAAAACAGAGCACCTATATAAAGAATTTTTCCGTTTGGAGATACGCGACCTAAACTATAGGCACTGTCTATAATTTTTACATTAGAAGATGTTACGGTTTGAGATATGATAGCCTCTTCCTTTTTTTCTAAAAGGTATAGGTATATAGATTCTTTGATTCCTTGTTTGCGCTCTATAGAACGTAGTCTGTTTTCCTGTGCAGGTACCGAAGATATTTTAGAACTAAAGCTTTGGTATTGATTCTGCAAACTATTTAATTGGATATTTAATGACCGAAGTGTCGCCTCTATATTCTGTTTTAGATTTGTTCTTACGTTACGTATGGTTTGATCTAATTCTAGAACAACAGGGTTATTTTGGCCAGCACTTTTAAGATAGTTTTGGCGTTGAACGATTAATTGGTTATACTGTACACATAGCGCACTGATAGAAGCGTCTCCTAGATTTGTTGGTATAGATTGGTAAGCCCCAGAATTGCTTTTAAGACGTTCTTTTGCATAGTTTAATAAACGTAATTGTGTATTGATAGATTGCATTTGCTGCTCGTTTGCAAAACTTGAGCTTACAAATTGATCTGCTTGTGTATTTACATCTGTAACTTTATTGTTTATTTTAAAGCGTACAATACTATCGTCTACATTAATTAAATCGGACGCTATTCTATTAATACGTTCATCTATTAATAGCACAGTACCTTCAGATTTTCTATTCTTTATACCTACCGAATACGCGTCGTATTTTTTAACCAACGTATTGATAATATCTCTGGCCTTGTCTATAATAGCGTCTTCGAGATTAATCGATAGTATTCTTGATGAGTTTTGGGAAGGGTAAATAATTAATTGATCTCTAAGATCTTCTACAACATCATTAACTCTACTTAATTGCACTCTAAAACTTGAACTTGAAAGACTATTTACGTCTGGCTGTCTTGGCGTAACTACTATACCTCCTATTGCTGTGTTTATGCTTTCGCCAAAGGCTACCGTTTTAGGTTCTTGATCTTCGAACTCACGGTAATTGAATGTTTCGTTAGACAAAACGTCTATATAGAAATTAAAACTTTGTTGTTCTATAATAGAATCTGAAGCTACAAAACTTATATTAACTGGAGGATTACGATAGATTTCGGTTTCTAAAACCAAGCCTTGTGTAAAGTATTGCACATTTAATCCTAGTTCTTTAACAACACTTTTTATAACATTTCTAGATTTAAAGACCAGTATTTCATCTTCTATAAGATCGTTATCCTTATCTTTTGAAAGTGACAATTCTTCAAAAATCTTATCAGTTGGTGTATCTTCATTATCGTTTATCAGCATGATTTCTGATGATGCACGGTATTGAGGTATTGTATAACGCAAGTGCAAAAACACAAGCGCCAATAACAAGAAAATAGATAAAACAAACCATTTCCATTGTTTTGTATACAAGGAAATTGCTTTTTTTAAATTGAACTTAGACCCTGTATTTACTGGTGTAGTTAAGTCTTCGTTTGTCATAGTAGTTGTAAAAAATTATCTAACAAAAAATACTGCAAAACCTAGTACAAGTGTTGCTAAAGAGGTAATAATACCTATTCTGGCATCTCCAGAAGCACTACTTATTGCCGCATTATTTGGTTGTACATAAACCACATCGTTTTGGGTAAGATAATAAACAGGGGAGTTAAAGACTTCTTTACTGGTTAAGTCTATCTGTGTGTAGGTTTTGGAGCCATTAAAATCTCTCACTACCAATACATCTCTACGTCTACCTGTATAATTTAAATCTCCAGCCATCGCTATAGCTTCTAAAATGGATATGCGTTCGCTTGTTATAGGGTATACTCCTGGTCGAGCTACTTCTCCCAAAATAGAAACTCTATAGTTTTTTATACGAATCATTACCACTGGATCTTTTAGCAGTTGTCCGTCTTCAAACTTTTTCTTAAACAGGCTCTTTGCTTCTTCGATAGACAAACCTACCAATTTAATTTTACCTAACACGGGGTAATCTATATTTCCTTCAGAATCGATTAAATAATCAATTAATTCAGCGTTTTCCCCAGCTTCTACCAAATTATAAGGTTTTGTTACATTAAGGTCTAAAGTAGATACGTTTACACTTAAAATATCGCCTATCTTTAATTTAGCCTTAAAAGTATCTGTATCTACTATGGTTTCAAAATTTTTTGCATTTTGAAAGTAAACAACATCTTTTTTAGTGTAACATGATGTTAATAATAAATTGATTGAGAGAAAACATAAAATGGTACTAAATCTTGAAAAGCGCAACATTATCATAATAGCTATTTAAATCTTAAAATATAGAAATACAAAAACTTACTAATTTTTATTGTAAGTTTTTGTACTTGAAATTGCATTTAAACCTTTTGCTTTTTTATAAATCTGAACACGCTTATCGAATTTCTCGTAATCGGAGTTATTGGATTTGTATTCAGGTATTAAATGTTTCATTTTTAAAACGATACTATTATTTTGAAAACGATTTGTAATACAAAGTTCTTCAATTTGCGTTTTAACTTTAGAGTATTCTAACATTCTTGTTTTGCTTATCATAATTTTTTTATGGTAAGTAGAAAGTGTGTTTTCTCCATTTGCTAATAATTCTTCGTATAGCTTTTCTCCTGGCCTAAGACCTGTAATTTCGATATCAATATCTTCTGGATAACGTAAACCAGATAGCTTAATCATGTTTTTGGCTAAATCGAATATTTTAACAGATTCTCCCATATCGAAAATAAAGATCTCTCCCCCTTTACCCATAGTTCCAGCCTCTAAAACCAATTGAGAGGCTTCTGGAATCGTCATAAAATAACGTGTAATTTCTTTGTGTGTAAGGGTAAGTGACTTTCCGTTTTCTATTTGCTTCTTAAATAATGGTATTACAGATCCGTTAGATCCTAATACATTTCCAAAACGAGTGGTAATAAATTTTGTTTTGCTTTCTTTTTGTAAACAGCTAATGTACATCTCTGCCATACGTTTAGTTGCTCCCATAACACTGGTTGGGTTTACAGCTTTATCTGTAGATACAAAAACGAATTTTTTAACATTGTAATTGGATGCGGTATCTGCTAATATTTTAGTGCCATTTACATTAATTTTAATAGCCTCGTAAGGAGAAGCTTCCATTAATGGAACGTGCTTATAAGCTGCGGCGTGAAATACCATTGTTGGTTTGTATTTTTGAAAAATACTATCTACTCTTAAGCCATCTCTTATATCTGCTACAATAGCAACAAAATTATATTTACCGTTACGTTTAAGTTCTTGTTCAACATCATACAAAGCAGATTCTGCTTGATCTATAAGTATTAATTGCTTAACGTCATAATTAGCTAATTGCTTAGTAATTTCACTACCAATAGATCCTGCTGCACCTGTTACAACAATAGTTTCTCCATTAAATTCATTCAATAAATTAGGATTATCAATTTGTATAGGGGCTCTACCTAATAAATCTTCAACTTGAAACTGTTTGATTTGGCTTGTGTTTAATTCTCCATTGATCCATTTTTCAATAGGTGGAACTTTTTTAATAGCGATATCTAAATCTATAAATCCATCTACCATTTTAATGATTTTGTTGGAATTCATTGTTTGGCAAGCTATTATAATTTCGTCTATATAGTTTGTTTTAATAAAGTCTTCGTCTATTTTCGAATTCTTTACAATTGGAACTCTGTTTATAAATTTCCCTTTTTTCTTAACATCATCATCAATAAAACTAACAACATTATACTGTACAGATGTATTGTTTAAAAGCGCATTGTAAGTAATCATACCAGACTCTCCTGCACCATAAATTAAAATATTTTTAGTGGTATTCAATTTACACTTTAAATAGTTGTAAGAAATCTTAAACACTAATCTGGCACCACTAAGAGCTACAAAGCATAATAACGCATGAATTGCTATTATAGAACTTGGTATTGTATAACTTGGTAAAAAATTAGTAAATTTATTAACTAAGACAATTGCTATAGAAAGAATTGTCATTAATGCTACCGATTTGAATACATTAACAACATCTGTAAATCCAGTGTGCCTAATTACACTCTTAAAAGAACCAAATACAAGGAAGCTAAATGCAGCAATTACAAGAACTAATGGTAATTGTACAGCGAGCTGATTTACATCAAAGTTTAGAGTAAAACTAAATCTTACAATATATGCTAACAAAAAGGTTAATATAACTAGCGCTAAATCTATGGCTAAAACTAACCATTTCGAAGCATACTTTTGGGAGTAGTATGAGAAGTAATTTTTAATCATTTTAAATGAGGGTTTTAGCAATTATATTTGTAATTCTGTTTAAATCAATTTCTGTTAAGTTGGAACCACTAGGCAGGCACAATCCTTTATCAAACAAATCTTCAGACACACCGTTTGTGTAGTTTGTATTTTGTTTAAAAACAGGCTGTATGTGCATAGGTTTCCATAAAGGTCTAGATTCTATGTCTTCTTCTAACAAGGCATGTCTTATAGCTTCTCGAGTTTCGTAAGAATCTGTTTTTATACATGTTAACCATCTGTTGGAGAAAAACCCTTCTGGTTCTTCTAAAAATGATATTTGACTGTATTTGGATAACTCTTTTTTATAAAAACTATAATTATGTCTTCTTAAAGCAACGTGCTTATCGAGTACTTGCATTTGCCCACGACCTATACCAGCTAAGATATTACTCATTCTATAGTTGTAACCTACTTTGGTATGCTCGTAATGTGGCGCGTTGTCTCTAGCTTGTGTGGCAAGGAAAACCGCTTTTTGTTTTGTTTCTTCATCTGGCGCAATTAAGGCACCTCCACCAGATGTAGTGATAATTTTATTACCATTAAAAGAAAGAATACCAAGATTAGCCAACGTACCACAGGGTTTTTCCTTGTAATAGCTACCAAAAGCTTCGGCACTATCTTCTACTACAGGTATGCCATAAGTATTGGAAATAGTTTGAATTTCTTTTACCTTATAGGGCATGCCATACAAATGCACAGCTACAATGGCTTTTGGTTTTTTGCCCTTTTCAATGCCTTCTTTAATTGCAATTTCCAGTAGTTCTGGAGATATGTTCCATGTATCAGTTTCACTATCAATAAAAATAGGATTGGCACCCAAATACATAATAGGATTAGCCGATGCAGAAAATGTAAAACTCTGGCATAAAACATCATCTCCTTTAGTAACCCCTAACAATTGTAATGCAAGATGTATAGCCGCTGTTCCTGAACTTAATGCTGCAACATGCTTATTACTATTCAAATAAGACTGTATATCGTTTTCAAATCCATTTACATTAGGACCAAGTGGAGCAATCCAATTTGTATCAAAAGCTTCTTTTACAAAACTTTGTTCGTTACCACCCATGTGAGGAGACGATAAATATATTTTTGTTTTAGTTAACATAAAATAAATGGTTTTAAACCACAGTGTTTAATTCATTTTTGAAACTTGTTAATAAGCTAAGATTCAAATATGAGTTTCAATTAACATTTCTTCAAAATGTTTTTAATCGAAATTTATAACACTATCTACCTGAGGGAGGGCAAGATTAGTTATGAATTTAGTTTTCAACATCTTAAATTAATTTCGCTATTAATCAATTTAACCATGTCTAAAATTCGGTGTAAAAATAGTAATTGTTTCAAACAAACAACTGCTATTACTGCTTATTTCGCTAAAAGAACAATTAAATTCGGTTAACGACATTTAAGATAATTTTAACTGAAAAAGACGCATATTATCGATAAATTTTAATATAAATTCAATAGATATTAATTGTAAAAAGAGGTAGTTAAACACTTAAAAAAGCATTTTATAGATGTAAGTGAATTTCGTCGTTAAAAACAATATCTTGATATAATTTTAATAGGTAGTCTATTTTTTTTTTTAATATTTGCTCCAAATTTCTCAATCAAAAAAAACGAATGACTCAAAAACAACACGATCTATTAAAGGCAAAAACTGTTTTAATTACAGGTGGTGCAGGATTTATAGGGTCTAATTTGTGTGAGCATTTGCTTCGCTATGACGTAAATGTTATTTGTTTTGATAATTTTTCTACTGGATTTCACACCAACATCTCTTCGTTTTCAAATCATCCTAACTTTAAGTTGATAGAGGGAGACATTAGAGATCTAGAACAGTGCAGTTCTGTTTTTAAAAACCAATCGGTAGATTATGTGTTGCACCAAGCAGCTCTGGGCTCTGTACCAAGATCTATAAACGATCCTGCTACTACCAACGCTGTTAATGTTTCTGGATTTTTAAACATGCTTTTAGCTGCTAAAGATGCTAAAGTTAAACGTTTTATCTATGCTGCTAGCTCCTCTACTTACGGAGATCACGAAGCTTTACCAAAGGTAGAAGATGTGATAGGTAAGCCTATGTCGCCTTATGCCATAACAAAATACGTTAACGAATTATATGCAGACGTTTTCCACAAAACATATGGTATCGATACTATTGGTTTACGCTATTTCAATGTTTTTGGCAAAAGGCAAACGCCAGATGGTGCTTATGCTGCGGTTATTCCCAAATTTGTACAACAATTTATAAAGCATGAGTCGCCCTATATTAATGGGGACGGTAGTTACTCTAGAGATTTTACTTACATAGATAACGTGGTACAGGCAAATGTGCTGGCCATGACCACAGATAAAAGAGAAGCTTTAAATACGGTATATAATGTCGCTTTTGGTAAAAAAACAACATTAACTGAACTTGCTACACTATTAAAGTTATATCTTTCTAAATTCGATAAACACATTGATACAATAGCTTTAAAATACAGAGAAGCAAGAACTGGAGATGTCCCCCACTCTTTAGCCTCTATAGAAAAAGCAAAAACACTTTTAAATTATAATCCTAAATACGATATCAAAGATGGCTTGGAAGAGGCTATTAATTGGTATTGGAATACTCTAAAACAAACAAAATAAACATGTTAATTAAAAATATTTGTTGCATTGGTGCTGGGTACGTTGGAGGTCCAACTATGGCTGTAATAGCAAAAAACAATCCGAATATAAACGTAACTATTGTAGATATTAATGCAGAGCGTATTGCCGCTTGGAACGATACAAATTTAGATAATTTGCCTATATACGAGCCAGGATTAGCCGATATTGTTAAAGAAACCAGAGGTAAAAACTTATTTTTTTCCACAAATATAGATAAGGCCATAGATGAGTCTGAAATGATATTTATATCGGTTAACACTCCTACTAAAACTTATGGAAAAGGCAAAGGTATGGCTGCCGATTTAAAGTATATTGAACTTTGTGCCAGAAACATAGCAGATGTAGCAACTACAGATAAAATTGTAGTAGAAAAATCTACGCTTCCTGTTAGAACAGCAGAAGCTATTAAAAGCATATTGCATAATACAGGCAATGGTATAAACTTTAGCATTTTATCTAATCCTGAATTTTTAGCAGAAGGCACTGCAATAAGCGACTTATTACAACCAGATAGAGTCTTAATTGGTGGTGAAAGCACAGATGCTATTAATAGCCTTTCTAAAATATATGAAGCTTGGGTACCAAAGTCGCAAATTCTAACAACCAATTTATGGTCTTCTGAATTATCAAAACTAACAGCTAATGCATTTCTAGCACAACGCGTATCTTCTATAAACGCTATATCTGAATTATGCGAACACACAGGTGCAAACGTAAACGAAGTAGCCAAAGCTATAGGAATGGATTCTAGAATTGGTCCTAAATTTTTAAATGCTTCTATTGGTTTTGGAGGGTCTTGTTTCCAAAAAGACATTCTTAATCTTGTTTATATCGCGCGGTCTTATAATTTAACAGAAGTAGCCGATTACTGGGAACAAGTTATTATCATGAACGACCACCAAAAAAGACGATTTTCAGATCGTTTGATAAAAACACTTTACAACACCGTTTCTGGTAAAAAAATAGCAATGCTAGGTTGGGCTTTCAAAAAAGACACCAACGATACCAGAGAATCGGCAGCGATATATGTTGCAGATCATTTATTGAATGAACAGGCAAACATAGCGGTTTACGATCCTAAAGTACCTTATGTAAAAATGCAGTCTGACTTAAATTATTTAAACACACGCACAGAAGAGGATAACGCTCAAGGACTTAAAGCTTCTAAAACACCTTATGAAGCTTTAGAAGGTGCTCATGCTATTGCCATAATGACAGAATGGGATGAATTTAAGACCTACGATTGGAAAAAAGTTTATGAAAGCATGAAGAAACCTGCATTTGTATTCGATGGCAGAAACATATTAGATGAAAAAGAAATGAAATCTATTGGTTTCGATTATTTTGCTATAGGCAGATAATTATGAACGGTATAAAAATAGCAATTATAGGTTTAGGATATGTAGGATTGCCTTTAGCAAGGCTATTCGCTACAAAATACCCTGTAATAGGCTTCGATATTAATAAGGATCGTGTTGCAACGCTCAATAAAGGTATTGACGATACTCTCGAAGTTGACAGTAGCAGCCTAAATGCTGTTTTAAAAACAGGTAACACTAATAAAAACGGGCTTTTCTGTACAAGTAACAGAGATGAGATATGTGATTGTAATTATTATATTATTACTGTACCTACCCCGATAGACAAAAACAACAGGCCCAACTTAACCCCCTTGTATAAGTCTAGTGAAACTGTAGGTAGTGTATTGACGGAGGGTGATATCGTGATTTACGAATCTACCGTGTATCCTGGTGCCACCGAAGAAGAATGCATACCCGTTCTAGAACGCTTTAGCGGGTTGAAATTCAACACAGATTTTTTTGCAGGATACTCTCCAGAACGTATCAATCCTGGTGATAAACTACATACCGTAGATAAAATATTAAAAGTAACTTCTGGGTCTACTAAAGCTGTTGGAGAAAAGGTAGATGCGCTTTACAAAAGCATTATTGTTGCCGGCACATACTTGGCCCCTAGTATAAAAGTTGCAGAAGCTGCTAAAGTTATAGAAAATTCTCAACGCGACATTAATATTGCGTTTGTAAACGAGCTATTTAAAATTTTCAATATTTTAGGAATAGACACACACGCTGTTTTAGAAGCAGCTAGTACCAAATGGAACTTTTTACCCTTTAAACCAGGTCTGGTTGGAGGGCATTGTATAGGTGTAGACCCTTATTATTTAGCTCAAAAAGCACAAGAAGTTGGATACCATCCAGAAATAATATTGGCAGGAAGGCGTGTTAACGATGGTATGGGCTCTTACATAGCATCCCAAGTCGTTAAACTTATGATTAAGCGCAATATTAAAGTCAATCACGCCAATATATTAGTTTTAGGATTTACTTTTAAAGAAAACTGCCCAGATATAAGAAATACGAAAGTTATAGACGTTATTAAGGAGTTAAAAAGTTACGGTACTAACGTTACAATTTACGATCCTTGGGCCAATATAAATGCAATAAAAGAAATTTACAGCATTGAAGCTGAAAACCAACTGCCAGAAAAAAAATTCGATACTATTTTATTAGCTGTCGGCCATAAAGAATTTTTAAACTTGAAATTAGAAAATTTGTTAAATCCAAATGGATTAATTTATGATTTCAAAGGAATTTCCAAATCTGTTAAAAGATAAATAATGAATCAACTCAAAACAGGAGCTATCTTGTCTTATGCAACAATATTCTTAACAAATATTGTTGGATTAATTTTAACTCCTTTTATTATTAGATCTTTAGGACAATCAGAATATGGGTTATATATACTATTGGGTTCTTTAGTAGGCTATATTTCTTTATTTGATTTTGGATTGGCTAACACTATAGTTCGCTTTGTTGCTAAATATCGTGCTAATAACGATATTGAAGGAGAGCAACGTTTTCTAGGCTCTATTTTAAGAATATACATAGGTATATCCATTCTAGTTGTAATTACAGGTTCCATATTATATTTAAATCTAGAAAATATATTTCAGGAGTCTTTAAGTGCTGACCAATTTGATAAGGCTAAAACATTAATGTTATTACTTATTTTTAATATGACTATTGTTTTACCTGGAGGGACATTTGCCGGTATATGCTCAGGTTACGAAAAATTCATATTCCCTAGGTTTGTTAATATTATACGATACATAGTAAGATCTTTAGTAGTAGTTGTAGCTCTGCTATATGGAGGTAAAGCCATTGCTATTGTGGCTATAGATACCATTCTAAATCTGGTAATTATAGCTGTAAACATGGTATATGTGTTTTATGTGCTAAAGGTTAGAATAAAATTCAAGGCATTAGATAAGGGGCTTTTAAAAAGTATTTTTAGTTACTCAGTTTGGATCTTTGTTTTTGCAATGATTGGAGAATTATTTTGGAAATCTGGACAGATGATTTTAGGGGTAACGATAAATACAGAAGCTGTAGCTGTTTTTGCTGTAGCTATAACTTTGAGTGGTTATTTTGGAGCGTTTGCAGGTGCTATAAATAGTGTTTTTTTACCAAGAGCCACTAACATGGTAGAAAACAACAGTAATAGAGAAGAATTAACATTTTTCTTTATAAGAATAGGGAGAATTCTAACTTTTTTACTCGTTTTTGTCTGGGGAGGATTTGTACTATATGGAAAAGACTTCATTTTACTATGGGTAGGTGAAGAATATATAGATGCGTATTTAATGGCGGTAATTATTATGACAGCCTATATACTTCCTTTAATTCAAAACTTTGCTAACTCATTAATTGAAGCTACAGGCAGGTTTAAATTTAAAGCTAAAGTTTACTTTTTAACAATATCTATTGGCATCATACTCGGAGCCGTTTTTTCTAAAAAATATGGATACTGGGCTATAACTTCATTTTACTCAATATTTTGGGTTTTATCCCAAATAATAATGAACTGGTATTTTGATAAGAAATTAGACCTTGATATTACTTCTTTTTTCAAGAATACTTTAGGGAAAACTGTTCCATTTCTAGTTTTATCTGTTTTTATAAGTTTTTTAATTAATAAACTTATTGTTGATGTAACTTGGATCAATTTGATATTTAAAATCTTAATTTATTCTCTTGTTTATATCTCATTAATTTTCTTTTTTGTTTTAAACGATTATGAAAAAAACATATTATTAAAATTTAGAAAATAATTTATGAAACGTAAAATTCTAAAATTAGCCTCTAAAGTAATAGCTAAATTCTATTGGGGCTACTTGAAAGAGGACATAGATAACTTTGTGATTAACAACCAAAAAAAGCAATTTAAATCGCTTGGCAAAAATGTAATATTTAAATCAGGTGGAACCATTTATCATCCTGAAAACTTATCTATTGGTAACCATGTTAGGATTGGCGATAATTGTTTTATTATGGCCATTGGTGGTGTAGACATCGGTAACGGCACTATAATTAGTAGAAATGTGTGCTTACATTCGGGAAATCACAACTATAATTCAGATAGTTTACTACCATACGACCAAGAATATATAAAACGTAAAATAGTAATTGGTAAAGGTGTATGGATTGGTCAAAATGTTAATGTTTTACCAGGAATACTAATAGGAGACGGTGCTATTATTGGAATGGGAACAACCGTTTCTAAAAATGTAAATCCCGGAGAAATAGTTGTTGGCAAAGGGCAACGCGTACTTGGCATGAGAGATAGTAATACCAGTAATAAAATTTTAAGTAACGAAGCCTTTTTTGCAGAAAAATACCCCAATTTATGATAAAAATTTCTGTAATTATACCTACTTATAAGCGAAGTGATCGTCTCATTATTGCTATAGAAAGCGTTTTAAAACAAACCTACCCCTTAGAAGGCATAGAGATTATTGTTGTAGATGATAACACCGAGAACGACAAATACCGTATTGCCACAGAAAAAAAGTTACAACAGTTTATAACAACACATACAGTAACATACATTAAACACGCTAAAAATTCTGGAGGATGTAAAGCTAGAAATACGGGAGCAAAAGCTGCCACAGGAGATTATATAGCTTTTTTAGACGATGATGATTTCTATGATCCAGAAAAATTAAGAGCACAGGTAAATTATTTAAAAACACATCCAAACTTAGATGCTTGTATGTGTTCTATGTATAGAGAAGATGAAAACAAAACACTTATAACATCTAGAGAAAATACGGCAAGAGGTACAATATTAAAAACAGCAATTTTAGACGGTAATCTTTTTACTTCTATGCTTTTAATAAAAAGAGAGGTATTTATGGCTCTTGATGGGTTTTCAAACATTCCAAGATTTCAAGACAAGTACTTTCATTATAAATTTTTAGAAGCAGGATATAAAATCGGCGTATTAGATCAACCTCTACTTACACTGGTAGAACATTCGCAAATACGTATTTCATCTACCAATAAAACAAACGTTATAAATGCTTTAGACACACTTAGAGCGTTTGAATTGAAAAAGCAGTCCATTTTCAATAAAAAAGAAAATAGATTTCTGGAACACCGTTATCATCATGATAAAGCCTATTATTTGCATGATGGTAACATTAAACAAAAAGCAGTAGCCTTACAACACATTTTTAAATCTCTAAAAACGTATACTGGAGATTACAACATGTTTAAATTGGCTTTAAGAACATTAATCTCGGGTGTTTTAAAAAGATAGATTATGAAACTTCTATACATAACAAATCAAATATGTGGTGCAGCTGGTTTAGAACGTGTACTTTCTATAAAAGCAAAAATGCTCGCTGAAGATTTTAACTACGATGTGCATATAATTACTTTAAACCAAGACGATACGCCCCTATTCTATGATTTTGGTAATGCCATTACCTATCATGACATAAGTTTACCAAACGGCAAAATAGGATATGTAAAAACTTATATGAGTGAAATGAAATCCTTGGTTAAAACAATTAATCCCGATATTATTTCGGTGTGCGACGATGGGCTGAAAGGTTTTTTTCTGCCTTTAATTTTAGGAAAACCTTGTAAAATGATTTATGAGCGTCATGTCTCTAAAGAAATCGAGAAAGAAAATGATACGTTTAATCTTTTCAAATGGTTAAAGCAGAAACTAACATACAATCTTATGTATTTTGGAGGTAGTTTTTATGATAAGTTTGTTGTACTTACCAAAGGGAATCTTAACGAGTGGCCATTAAAAAACACTGTAGTTATTAATAACCCCCTGTCTTTTGCAGATAATGTTCCAACAAGCAATCTATCTTCAAAAATAGTTTTAGCTGTGGGCAGACAAGATTACCAAAAAGGCTACGAACGTTTATTAGAGTCCTGGGTTAATGTACAAAAAGTACATCCAGATTGGCATTTACATATTTATGGTAAAAAAAAGCCAGAATTGCAGTTAAGTGAACTTACTAAAACCTTAAAAATAGAGAAGTCTGTATCCTTTTTCGATCCTGTAAAAAATATTAGTAATGTTTATAAAAACAGTTCCATTTTCACCTTGTCTTCGAGATACGAAGGTTTCGGTATGGTATTAACAGAAGCTATGGTACATGGTGTACCTTGCGTATCTTTCGATTGTCCTTATGGCCCGTCTGATATCGTAGATCATAGCGAAAATGGATTTTTAATCCCCAATGGTGATGTTAAAGGTTTTTCAGATGCCATAATACAACTCATTTCTAATACCACACTACGATACGATATGGGAAAAGCAGCCAAAGAAAAGGCTATGGTGTTTAAACCAGAAAAAATACTAAACACTTGGGATACATTATTCCGTTCTTTAAACTAAGCCTATGAAAAACATTTTGTTAATAATGCCTTACGGAAGTGTTGGAGGAATGGAACGTCTTGCCGAACACTTTTATAACTTTTATAAAGCGCAAGGCCATAAGGTTAAAGTAGCTAAGTTTTTTCAATTAAAAACCGATATCATCAATTTTTATGAAGATGAAATAGCGCTGTCTACAAAAGATTTACACGAATTATCTAAAACAAAGCGCTTATTATTTTATCTATTAACAGCAAAACGCTTAAAAAAGATAATAAAAACGCAGCAAATAACGCATAGTATTGCCTTTGGTGACATGGCTAATATTTTTTCTAGTTTAACACGCACATCAGAATTTAAAATAGCCAGTATACATGCCCTTAAAAGTGTAGAGCTAAAAAATAAAAGTGTCTTTAATAAAGTGGTTAAATGGTCTTACAAAAGCACTTATAAACATTTTGATAAAGTGGTATGTATTAGTGAAAGTATTAAAAAAGATCTTATAGAACATTGCGGTTATAAGTTTGAGCATAATTTAAAAGTCATATACAACCCTCATGATGTAAAAGCACTACAAACTTTGGCTTTAGAGGATATTGAAGACAGTAGTGAAAACGTATTATTCCAAGATAAAACGATACTATTTATTGGAAGATTATCATCACAAAAATCACCATGGCATCTTATTAATGCGTTTTATTTACTTCAACAAGATATAAGTAACGTTAATTTGGTATTTATAGGAGATGGAGATGCAAGTATTGTGTCCCATATTAAAACATTGATAGACACCTACGGACTAACTTCTAAAATTCATTTTTTAGGACGAAAAAAGAATCCGTATAAATACCTAAAAAAAGCAGATGTATTGGCACTTTCTTCTCATTTTGAAGGTACGCCAAACGTTATTGTAGAATCTATAGCGTTAGGAGTTCCTATTGTAAGTTCCAATTGTACAGACGGTATTGCAGAATTAATGAGTGTAGTACAACCAAGAAACACAATAACGAAGAATACTAACGTAGAAGCAGGAATAATAACACCTAACCTTTTAAAAAACAAATTAGGTATTCCTGAATCTAACGATATTACAGCAGAAGAACGCTTATTCTCTAAAGCCTTAGCCGATGTCTTAAGAGACTCAAATTTTAAATCGATCTTAAATAAAAGTAAGCAATTACTTCTTGAAAAATTTACTTTAGGAGTATCTGCCACAAATTACTTAACAGAAAATAACTAAAATGCTTTTTAATTCTTTTGAATATTTAATCTTTTTACCAATTGTTTTTATTACTTATTGGTTTGTTTTTAATAAAAACTTGCGCATTCAAAATTTACTATTGCTGATAGTAAGTTATATTTTTTATGGCTGGTGGGATTATAGATTTCTTTCCCTTATTGTTTTTAGTTCTTTTATAGATTTCTTTTGTGGAATTTATATAGACAACTCAAATAATAAAAGTCAAAAAAAAAAATGGCTTGCTTTAAGTATGATTATGAATTTAGGCTTTTTGGGGATTTTTAAGTATTTTAATTTCTTTTCAAAAGAGTTTTCGGCATTCGCACAAGATTTAGGGTTTCAAGTCAATACATTTACTTTAGACATTATTTTGCCTATAGGTATTAGCTTTTATACTTTTCAAACTATGAGCTATACCATAGACATTTACAGGAATCAACTAAAACCAACCAGAGACCCTATTGTTTTCTTTGCCTTTGTCAGTTTTTTTCCGCAACTAGTTGCTGGGCCTATAGAACGCGCCACGAACCTTTTACCTCAATTTTATAAAAAAAGACATTTTGACTATACCAAAGCTACAGATGGTTTAAGACAAATTTTGTGGGGGTTATTTAAAAAAATAGTAATTGCAGATAATTGCGCTATAATAGTAAATCAAGTATTCGATGCACACGAACATTATTCCTCTTTATCGTTAATTCTAGCAGCTGTATTTTTTGCTTTTCAGATTTATGGAGATTTTTCTGGATATTCGGATATTGCCATAGGTACTGCTCGCCTTTTCGGATTTGATTTAATGCAAAATTTTGCTTTTCCATATTTTTCTAGAGATATAGCTGAATTTTGGAGACGATGGCACATGTCGTTAACAACTTGGTTTAGAGATTACGTATATATACCTCTTGGAGGTAGTAAAGGAGGCATCTGGATGAAGGTTAGAAACACATTTTTAATATTTATTATAAGTGGATTTTGGCATGGTGCCAACTGGACATTTATGGTGTGGGGGTTTTTAAATGCGTTGTATTTTTTACCTTTATTGTTATCCAATAGAAACAGGAAAAATTTAAATACTATTTCAGAAGGGAAATATATCGTTTCTCTTAAAGAACTGTTCCAAATAAGTGCAACTTTTTTTCTAACAGTTATAGCTTGGATATTTTTTAGAGCACCTAATATTGCCCATGCTTTTAACTACCTGAAGCAAATATTTATAGGATCTCGTTTTTTTCAATTAGATATTAACATACAACCTCTTGTCTTTATAGTGCTTTTGTTAGCTGTGGAGTGGTTACATAGAGACAAAGCTCATGGTTTATATTTAAATACAATAAAAATAAAACAGCCAGTACGTTGGGGCATATATTTAGGTTTAATTGTATTGATATTTTGGTTTGGTGCAGAAAAACAAGAGTTTATTTACTTTCAATTTTAATTAGCGATGAAAAAATTCTTAATACAAAGTATAGCTTTCTTTTTCGTATGCATAGCTTTATTATTTTTAGGTGTGTTGCTTCCTAATAAAAGCCACCCAAAAACAGTGGATTATGCTCTTATAAAAAAGCACGAACTTATAAACGCCACCAAGTCGCCTAAAGTTATTCTAACTGGCGGATCTAATGTATTATTTGGGTTTAATAGTGCTATTCTACAAGAAGAGTTGCAAAAACCCGTAATTAATCACGCTATTCATGCAGGATATGGCTTGCAATATGTTTTAGATGATATATTACAGTTAAATATATCAAAAGGCGATACGGTGATACTTGCTCCAGAATATTCACACTTTATAGATAAAAATAGATTTGGAAAAGAACCTTTACTATTTTCGTTAACTGCTATACCTAAAAATTTAAAGTTGCTACGTTTTCAACAAATTATAAATGTGTTGCCCTATCTGCCTAAGTTTGCCTTGAGCAGGATGAAATCGTATGCCTATACTTTAAAAAATAGCTCTACATCTAAAGATACTGCATCTAAAACACAAAAAAACTATACCGAATATTCTATAAATACACACGGCGATCATGATACGCATTGGAATTTATCTAAGACAGACTTTTCCAATTATACTTTTTATGGTACTGTAGATCCAGGTGCTATAGAAATGATTGAAAACTTTGAACAGCAATTACAAACCCGCGGTGCCAAATTAATTGTAACCTATCCTAGTTTAATGGCCTCGTCTTACCAATTAAATATAGAGGTGATTAATAATATATATAATGCTATACATAACGCCAAGTTTGATACTTTAGGCACGCCTCTAGATTATGTATTCGAGGACCATTTATTTTACGACACCCCCTACCATTTAAATGGTAAGGGTGTTGATAAACGTAGTCATTTAATTTTAAATCAATTACATAGCAAATGATTGATTTTGTGCCTTTAGAAGATTATTCATTTTATCATTTTCAATTTATTTTGTTAATGACCTTTGTGGCATTTTTTCATACGCTGGTATTAAATGGATACGAGGCTAAAGTGTTTGCTTATAACAAGATTGCCTCTGTATTTATTCTGGTATTAACGCTGCTGTATATAGGCTTAAGACCTATTAGTGGTAGATATTTTGCCGATATGGCAACGTATGCAGAAACATTCTATCAATTTCAAAACGGAATGCCTATTAATCCAGATGGAGATGTAGGGTTTGAAATATTTTTAAAGTTTTGTTCTCAAGTAATGACTGTAGATGTGTTTTTTTTAGTCTGCGCTTCTATATACATTCTACCTTTATATTTTGCTTCTAAACGCTGGTTTCCAAATTACTATGTGTTTTCTTTTATTCTGTTAGTTGGCTCTTTTTCATTTTGGGCATATGGCACTAATGGTATTCGAAATGGCATGGCAACTTCACTATTTATTTTGGGATTATCTTATGTGTACAAAAACAATTTCAAAATGGTTTTATTTTTGTTAATATCGGTTGTATTTCATAAGAGTATGATGCTTCCTATTGCAGCATTGATAACTTCATTTTTTTTAAAAAACACAAAGCTATATTTTCTATTCTGGGTATTGAGTATATTTATTTCTCTTACTATGGGGAGCGTAATTATACAGCTATTCGCTTCCTTAGGTTTTGGTGATGATCGTTTGACGGCTTATTTAAGTGGTGGTGCAGATTCAAGCAAATTTAGTTCAACAGGGTTTCGATTTGATTTTTTAATCTACAGCGCTGCACCCTTAGCATTGGCCTATTTTTACGTTATTAAAAAAGGATTCAAAAATAAAATATACCAACACATACTCCATACCTACATAATCTGCAATGCATTTTGGATAATGGTAATTCGTGCCAATTTCTCAAATAGATTTGCTTACCTTTCTTGGTTTTTAATGGCATTTGTAGTGTGTTATCCCTTGTTCAAAGGTGTTTTTTGGAAAGACCAATTTAAAAAAATTGGCGTCGTTATGCTGCTATATTATGGTTTCACCTATTTTATGTTTTATTACTATCAATACCGCTAATTATGATTTTATCGATAATAGTACCTGTTTATAATGTAGAGGATTACCTCGAAAAATGTATAGAAAGTCTATATAAACAAGATTTGCCTAAACACGAATACGAAGTTATAGCTGTTAACGATGGTTCGACAGATAAAAGTTTAGATGTTCTAGAACGTTTAAAGCAAAAACACGCATCAGTAAAAATAATAACTCAAGAAAACCAAGGGCTGAGCGGCGCCCGCAATACAGGCATCAATAATGCAAGTGGCGATTATATACTTTTCGTAGATTCCGACGATTATATCTTAGAAAATACAGCAAAAAAGTTAACCGATCTTGCCCAACAAAACGATTTAGATATTCTTGAATTTGGAGCAGATGGGGTTGCCGAAGATGGCACATTGGTGTATTCTGGTAAAAGTTCATCCAATAACAAAGTAATGCCTGGCGAACAATACCTTCACGAGATTCGATATATGGGTTCTGCTTGTAATAAGATGTATGCTAAAGCCTTTTTAAATACAAATAACCTGCGTTTTATGAGAGGTGTTTATATAGAAGATATAGAATTTAACACAAGAGCTGTATTTAAGGCAAAGCGTGTTATGGCTATAGATGATACTATTGCTCATTTTTTACAGAGAGATGGCTCTATTACACGCACCAACAACCTTAAAAAAACAAAAAAAATGATCTACGATATACATACTGTACTCACATCGATAGATACATTTAACGAAAATGAAATTGGGTCTCAATCTGTAGCCTACATTCCAATGAAAAAAAGAGTGTGTGCTTTGGTAACCACTATGTTGCTAAGGGTATTAACAGGTATTAATGATTATGCTATTAAAAAAGACATTTTTACCAAGTTAAAATCTCAAAATTTATATCCAATCCCTTATTCTACAGAGGATCCACGAAAAGATAAATTTAGAATATTTGCCAACCAAAACTGGCTCTTTTCCTTAGTATGTAAATTCTATTGTTTTAAAAATAAATAATATATGAATACTATTGCTATTCTAATTTTGGCACATCATAATCCAAAACAATTATCGCTTTTAATAGACCAGTTAAAAGATGATTTTGATATTTATGTCCAAATAGATAAAAAGTCTTCGTTATCTATAGAAACATTACCTCAGTACAATTCTGTAAGCTATTATAAAGAGATAGAGGTTTACTGGGGCCACGTTAGCCAAGTTTATAACATGGAATTTATTTTTAAAAAAGCTTTTGAAAAAGGGTACGAACGGTATTGTATGATTAGCGGTGACGATTTTCCCATAAAATCTAATATTTATATAAAATCATTTTTTGAAAAGCATAAAACCGATAATTTCATGTATGCCAATCCCCTACCTATAAAAACATGGGGCTTTAATCATGGTTTCGATCGTTTAGACCGCTACTGGTTTATGAAAACTAATAAAAGACCCCTGGTAAAAGCTTTAGGAAGGATAACTCTAGGCATTCAACGTATGCTTGGAATAAAAATAAAACGTTACCCTATAGATTACTATGCTGGGAGCAATTGGATAAATCTATCGCACGAAGCTTTAGAAATTGTATTTGCATTCTTGAAACAGCATCCTAATTTTATGGATAAGTTAAAGTATTCTAGAGCTACAGACGAAATTTGGATACAATCTATACTTATGAATTCATCTTTAAAAGATAAGGTGATAAATGACGACTTACGCTATATCGATTGGGAAAAAGGGCCAGACTACCCAAGAACTCTAGACTACACCGACCTAGAGTCTATTGTAAAATCTAAAGCTTTGTTTGGTAGAAAATTTAAATTTACTGATAATACAGACAATTTATATCTAAAACTCTTAAACAAAATTAATTGAATGCAATTGAAAATAAGTAATTTGAACCTCTAACTAAAAGTTATTATTAAGGGATTGCCATTGTAAACTTCATAAAAAAAAGACTATCTTAAATTGGAGGCTACTGAAAAAGTCAATTTTTAATTAAAAAGAGCAGAATTTAGAAAATCCTGCTCTTTTTTGTATTTTGAACTATGATAGTTCAGCAACAAGTTTTACAACTAAGTGAGTATAGTTCTTTGTACGATTTAATCGTTCCTAAAGAGAATTTACTAAGAAAGATTAACGATTTAATCGACTTTAATTTTATCTACGAAGAACTTCAGACCAAGTATTCTCAGACCCAAGGTCGCGTTGCTGAGTGCCCGATTAAGTTATTTAAGTATTTATTATTAAAAGTGATTTATACTATTTCAGATGTTGATGTAGTTGAACGTTCTCGTTAGGATATGTCTTTCAAGTATTTTTTAGAAATGCTTCCTGAAGAAGATGTTATTAACCCTAGCACGTTAACAAAATTCCGTAGACAGCGTCTAAAAGACACCAATCTATTAGACTTGTTGATAAACAAAACAGTAAGTATTGCTGTAGAAAAAGGAATTATCAAAACCAAATCTATTATCGTAGATGCAACACATAGTTTATCTAAATCAAATCCTATTTCAGCTATTGATGTGCTTCGAGAAAGATCAAAACAACTTCGTAAATCAATTTACAGGTATCAAGAAGATTGGAAGGACAAAATGCCAACTAAAAATGATAGTAATGATTTAGAAAAAGAAATTGTTTATAGTAAAGCATTAGAAACGTTACTTGAAGCTTCGCCAACTATTAGAGAAGTCCCTTCCATAAAAGAAAAACTTAATTTACTAAAAGAGTCCATTGATGATATTGAAAATCATAAACAAGAAATTGTTTCAAAAGATATGGATGCTAAACTAGGACATAAATCAGCCGACAGTTCCTTTTTCGGATTTAAGACTCATTTGGCAATGACAGAAGAAAGAATTATCACAGGAGCAGTTATTACTTCAGGAGAAAAAGGTGACGGCCCCGTCTTACCTGAGTTAATAGCGCAAAGTAAAAACAATGGCATAGCTGTAGATACGGTTATTGGGGACGCTGCTTATTCAGGTAAAAACAACTTACAACTTGGCAAAGAAAAAGATATTAAAATTGTAGCAAAACTAAACCCTGCAATCAGTCAAGGTATACGAAAAAAAGAAGATGAGTTTGATTACAACAAAGATGCAGATATGTTTGTTTGTCCTGCAGGGCATATAGCAACAAGAAAAGCAATCCAAGGCAAAAAAAATATTCAAACAAATCAAGTAATCACTTATTATTTCGATGTAGAAAAATGTAAAAACTGTCCTTTAAAACAAGGATGTTACAAAGAAGGAGCAAAGACAAAAACATATTCGATATCCATAAAATCGGAAATACATCAAGAACAAATTGACTTTGAAACATCAGAATACTTTAAAGAAAAATCGAAACATCGCTATAAAATAGAAGCCAAAAATGGAGAATTAAAAAATGTGCATGGTTATGGAAGAGCTGTAGCTTATGGTATTGAAAATATGGAAATACAAGGAGCTTTGACCATTTTTGCGGTAAATCTTAAAAGAATTTTGAAATTAAACTAATTGAGAATAAGAAGTGTATCAATTAGGTTTTTAAAGCTTACACAAAAGAATAAAAGCTTATTCAAGACGTAAATTTATTACAAGAAAATCCTGAAATTAATAAAGGGATTTCACTTTTTCTAAGTGAAATCCCTTTATTTTAAATTTAAATCTCTAAATTTTAACTACTTTTTCAGTAGCCTCCTTAAATTGATAGTCTTTTTTAATTTTAGATTTAAACCTAAATTTATTCTGTAAACGTATTAGTAGAATCTAAGTCTATGTTTTGACTTGATGTTTGTTCTAATCGCGTTCTATTAAATGTGTTATTAGAAAATGACACATTATTAACGTTTCTAAAAATCAATGGAAAATTTTCTCTCGAAGTAAATGTGTTTCTCTCGATAACAATTTGTGAATTTCTATCTTGATTTAAGTTAGTAAAAAACAGACCACTTCGCGGAACAGTTATAGAATTATTTCTAAAAACACCACCAGATAAATTAGAAAAAGCTATGCCATGAGCGGCTACAAACCTGTTGGTATCCATTTGGTTATTTTCACATATTACATCGTCACTGTCCACCTGTATACCTACATTAAAATCTTCTATAACATTATTACTTACTGTTGGATTAGTTCCCATCACTCTTATGCCTCTTACAAAACCACTAATCATATTACCTATTGCTTGAGATCCAGAAGACAATTGTGTATCGGTCCCATTAATTCTTAAGATAAATGTTCCAAAATTAATACCATTATTACTTCTATTTCTCTCGTTAGCTACTAATCTGTTGTTTAAAAATCTAGTCCCGCCCAAATCGAAAGAAGCGCCTACTGAATGATCTGAGAAATTATTTTGAAACGTAACATCAGTTCCTGAAAAATTTATAAAACTACTTACGTTGTTACCTGTAAATGTACATCCAGTGATATTTACACGCTCTACTTTTTCAAAATCAATAATATTTCCGTTATCGTCTCCTCCTCTAAAAGGTTCTATATCTATACCTACTTTGGGCGCAATACCAGCTGAAGTAATTATTGTATTATTATTAGCATCTACCGGGTTATCTCCTAAACCTGCATCGGTAATAAAACAGCCCTCTATTGTTAAATCTTCTCCATCCGTTATACTAATATTATTTCTTCTAGACTCGTTCATTGTACAACCTCTAGCAATAACATTTCTATTAAATCTAGTATTAGGATTTGTTCTGTGACCTGATGCTCCTAATATTAATGCATCGCCTGTAGAGGCACTCATATATGTATTCTCTACAAGAATATTTTCAGAACCAGATATCACAATAATGCCAGGCCATTCATGAGTATTTCTCGGCAATCCAAGTTCATCATTTATAGGAGAGTAATCATGTTCATATCTATCTCCTATTAGATTCCCTCCACTAATTGTTACATTTACCTTATTGTAAACACTTAAGAAATATCCTCTTGGCCAGAAATTTGGTTGCAATCTTAAAAACGTATCATCAGTCATTCTTAAATGAAAATTAGAAGGTAAGTGTATTCCAATATCATTATACCCTTCTGCATCTGTCCATATATATTCTTGATGAAAAAAAGCATCAATTTCATCTATTTCAAAAATTTCTACACCCAATTCTTCAGCCATATCTATAGTTCGTTGAAGTATATTTCTGTTTTCTAATGCAATATTATCTTCAACTTCACCTTCAACAATCCCCCAACGTTCAGGATCAAATCTAAATGTAGCGTCCTTTAAAGAAGGAGAAACGCCTCCTATTGTAAAGGTATTGTTTAATAATTCGCTATCTATTGTTGTATTCCCTGCAAAATTTACAGTTCCGTTTGTAATAAATCCGCCCTCATATACAACTGTTACTCCCGATGGAATATTTACAGTTTCGCCTTCTAAATCTATAGTACAATCTATTATAACGACATCGTTTGGTTCTAACTGTTCTAAAGTAAAAACACAAGGCGTAGATGGATCCTCAACAGTTGTACTTTCAGGTTCGTCTGCATCTTCAGGACTATCGGATGTTTCTTCTATAGGAGGTGCTACGGCTTCTGGTTCTGGCTCTATGAAAACTTCATCTTGGTTGCAAGACGTGATACTTAATGAAAGAAAGAAAATTACACTTAACATAAATAAGTGCTTTCTTGTTTTTAATTTGTTCATAATGATTTTGATTGGGGTTATATCTTCAAATTTAACAAAAGTAAAGTGCATAACATCGGTTTAACTGTTATATTTTTCCGATAAAATAAAAATAATATGTATTTCATCGAAAAAAAAGATTGTTTCAGCTAAAAGTCGTCGCTTTTCTAATTTAATTACGAAATAAACCCAAATTTGGATCTTTTGGGCTAAAATAATTCTAAATTTAATTTTATTTGATGTTTGATGAGACTTTTTTACAATTAATCTTTCATTAAACGTTTAAGCATCAAAGCTGTATGATTTTATTTCAAAATATGACATATTAAGCTATAAATATTCTATCTCTTTAGTTTTATATAGAATTTAGATGAAAATGATTTTTTTCGGTTTTGCAATTGGCAATCTTCCCTAATTTCAAATCTAGAATATGGTATATTGAAGTGACTTAAACTATACGAAAATTTAAGTCTCTAGTTATAGAATATCTTATTGACTTTCTAAACTGTATGACCTAAATATTATGAGAAATATTAAGATATATTCGTGCTCTTATTTAGCCATCTACAGGTTATAATTAAAACGAATACAGGTTTTAAGGAATTTATTAGTTGCTTCTCTATTACAAAAAATATAAGCATTAAAAAACCACAACGGTATTAAATGCTCTCCGATAGTGCAAGTATTTCAAGGTAACAGTTACCACTCATGTCCTCACGAGTGGAGGTTGGAGTAAGTGAAGAATAGATGGAACACAAAGTTTAGATGACTTTTATACATAGCACTGTAGCTCATTAAGCATAATTCTAAAGAACTTTACATAGGTTATATTAACACATTAGTAAGGGCGTTTCAGGGTCTATGTTAGATTCTAACAATCGTACGCTTCGCGGCGCTCCAATAGAGCCTCTATCCCAAACTCAGGGCTTGGGTGGTATATTAGTTAATAAGTATTTACATTCATTTACAAACAATTATAAGCTTTTGTTGTTGTTTTACTTTTTGGGATTTTGTAGTGTTTTAAAGCAAAAGTCTTAGTTTAGTAGAAAGATACAGTGTGAAGAAAATTGACATAAAATATAATTCTGAAACATTATCAGCAACTTTATTTGATAACAATAGCAGTGAGACTGTTTTAATTATTGCTTCAGCAACAGGTGTAAAGCAGGAGTACTACAGTAAATTCGCTGAATTCGCTGAAAGTAATGGAATAACGGTTATTACATTTGATTATAATGGCATAGGTCATTCTTTAAAAAAATCTATCAAAGAGCTGAAAACTAATGCTGCAGATTGGGGTCGTAATGATTTAGAGAGTATAATACAATATGTTATAAATAATTATCCAAAATCAAAAAAAGTAATTATTGGACATAGTATTGGAGGGCAACTAATTGGACTTGCTAAATCATCTAATATACTAGACAAAATAGTTTTAGTAGCAGCACAATCAGGTTACTGGAAGTACTGGAAAGGAATTGAAAGAATAAAAATGTGGTTGAATTGGTATTTTCTTTTTCCAGTTATTACTTTGATTTTTGGCTATCTGAAATCTAAGAAAATTAGTGGTATGGAAAATCTACCAAAAAATGTTGCAAACCAATGGAAAAATTGGGGAAAGAACAGAGATTATATTTTTAGTGATATGTCTATCAATGAAACTTTCTATGAAACAATAAAGACAAATATAACTGCTTATAGTATAGATGATGATGACTTTGCCCCGAAAGAGGCAGTTCAATGGATGACCGAGAAATATAAAAATGCAAAAAGAAAATCAATACATTTAAATCCAACTGATTTTCAAACTAATAAAATCGGACATTTTGGAATATTTAAAGACCATTTTAAAAATACAATTTGGACTCATATTTTGAGTGAAATAAAATAAAGAACTGCCAATAGTTTATATAATGTATATGCCTCCTTCGGCAGGCAAACGCAACATACAAGAAACGTTAGGCTCAAGCTAAAAAACCAATGGAAACGCAGGAAATTAAAATTTTTATTTATGACAAAAGAGAGAAAATAACTTCTTCCTGTTATGTCGAACAAATATCTGAAAATAAGTTTCGAATGACCGAAAATGACCTTTTCAACTGTCATCTAACAAAAGGAACTGAATTCGAAACGAGAATAAATGAAGATGGAAACCACGAAGTTGTCAAAATAATTAAGAAATCTGAATTTATTACTCGACGTTTCCTTTTATCAACTCAATACAAAGAATCTGATTACAGAGTTTTAGGAGACGAATTAATGAAACGTGGTGGGTTTTGGCAAGTTGATTTTGGAGGAATAGCAACTATAAATATTCCTAAAGATTTTGAATTTAACGTTGACCAAGTTATGAAAGAATTGGATTTAAACTTAACAGAAATAACTGATTAATGAAAAAGATATCGGAAGTACATTTTGAACGAATGAATATGATGTGTAGAATGTTTGAGTCAAATTCAAAAAATGACAAACTTTATCTACCCCCTGATGGCGCAAGTATGTCAAAGCCACGGCTACCGCTCGTGTCCTCACGAGTGGCGGTTAGAGTGAATTAAGAATAAATAAAACACGAAGCCTAGGCAACTTTATATAAAATTACCCTTCGAAACACCGTGCATAACCAAACCGTTGTATAAATATGAAATATGACTCCAGAAGAAAAACATATTGCTGAATACTTGAAATATGATAAACCTGAAAGATTAAATTATTGGGAAAGATATTTTTATTGGGATTTTAAAAGCAGTTACACAAATGAAAACATTGACCATTTTAATTATTCTACTTTACAGCATATGAGAAGAATGGATCCTAATTTTGATGAAATCCAAGAAGAAGTGATTTTAAACTTTGTAAAGCTTATAAGTGTAGGTAATGACGAAGAAATACTTAAAGAACTGAAAAGTAAACTAAAATTAAATGGCTAAACATAATAATATTTAAATAATAATCAAGACGGATTTAATGATATCGCTATCAAACTAGGAAATCTGACATACGACTCTCATATTTCTAAAAATTAAAATATTCTCATATTGTAGACAACGGTTTTATGGTGTATTGTCTGAGGAAGAGACCTTACTTTTTCCAAAGTAATAGACTCTGAAAATATAAATGCCATTAAGTGAGCTAAAACCCTATTTGGGAGAAAATTAAGCCTATCCAAAAATACCAAAGTATTAAACGCTCTAAATACATATTAAATAAAATTAAAAAGGCTACTAAATTTAATTTAGTAGCCTTTTTAATTTTATTATGTTTTTTCATTACTCTCCCATAGCTGCCATTACTGCGGCAGATAAACGTTTGTAAGTTCCATTTTCTAATCTATCTCTTATAGCATCGAAAGCATCTAGAGTTTCTCTAACATCTTCTAGAGTATGCGTTGCGGTAGGAATCATTCTTAATAGTATTAAACCTTTGGGTATTACAGGATACACTACTATAGAACAGAATACACCATAATTCTCTCTTAAATCTTTAACTAAAGCCATAGCTTCAGGAATACTTCCTTTTAGGTAAACTGGAGTAACACAGCTTTGGGTAGTTCCAATATCGAAACCTCTTTCTTTTAAACCAGATTGTAATGCATCTACTATTTTCCAAAGATTTGCTTTAAGTTCTGGCATTGTACGTAACATGTCTAAACGCTTTAGTGCGCCTTTAACAAGTTGCATTTGCAAAGACTTGGCAAACATTTGAGATCTTAAATTATATTTTAAATAATCTATGATTTCTTGATCCCCAGCTATAAAAGCTCCCGTACTAGCCATAGATTTAGCAAACGTTGCAAAATACACGTCTATATCGTCTTGTACACCTTGTTCTTCTCCTGCACCAGCACCTGTTGCACCTAGAGTACCAAAACCATGTGCATCGTCAACAAAAAGCCTAAAATTAAATTTCTCTTTTAAAGCTACTATTTCCTTTAATCGTCCTTGCTCACCTCGCATACCAAAAACACCTTCAGAGATAACTAGTATACCTCCTCCTGTTTGTTCTGCCATTTTAGTAGCACGATCTAAATTTTTCTCTAAACTTTGTACATCGTTATGCTTATAAGTAAAGCGCTTCCCCATGTGCAATCTTACACCATCTATTATACAAGCATGTGCATCGACATCATAAACAATAATATCATCTTTAGACACTAAGGCATCTATGGTAGATACCATACCTTGGTATCCAAAATTTAAAAGATAAGCCGCTTCTTTTTTAACAAATGCAGCCAACTCGTTTTGTAATTGTTCATGCAAATCGGTATGTCCAGACATCATACGAGCGCCCATAGGATACGCAGATCCATATTCTAGAGCTGCTTCTGCATCAACTTTACGAACCTCAGGATGGTTAGCTAAACCCAAATAATCATTAATACTCCAAGTAATTACATCCTTACCTTGGAATTTCATTCTATTTGAAATTTCGCCTTCTAATTTTGGAAATACAAAGTACCCTTCGGCATGAGATGCCCACTTACCTAAAGGCCCTTTGTCTTTGTAAATTTTATCGAATAAATCTTTCATCTACTATTTGCATACAACTTTATATTTTAGCACAAGATTTTTAACAAAAATGGGGTTAATTGCACAGAAATATAAAAGTTTTTAAGTTTTTGTTAATTCATGCAAAATTAATTATTTATCTGCATAGCACATAATTTTTTGCAAGTCAATTATCAATATTAATTAAAAAAGAAATGGTTTTTTGTAAAAAACAAAAAACCATTTTTATTATTTTTAAGAAAAAAATCTTATTTAATGTATTCTATAGGTTGAGAAGATTCTTCATGCACACTATCAAAAAAGCCTTGGTCTCGCATCCATTTGTCTGAGAATACTTTACTCATATAGCGCGACCCATGGTCTGGAAATATGGCAACAACATAATCTTCTTTCTTAAACGCATTATCTTCATTAAGTTGTTTTAAACCTTGCGTTACTGCGCCTGAAGTATAGCCTACAAACATGCCTTCTGTTTTTGCTATTTCTCTAGCTGTATGCGCACTGTCCTCGTCGTTTACTTTTACAAATTCGTCAATAATATCGAAATCTGTTGCGCCGGGTATTAAGTTTTTCCCTAAGCCTTCTATGCGGTAAGGGTAAATTTCCTTTTCATCAAACTCTCGAGTTTCATGGTATTTCTTTATTACAGAACCAAAAGCATCTATACCTATAACTTTAATGTTAGGGTTTTGTTCTTTTAGGTATTTTGCAGTTCCAGATATGGTACCTCCTGTACCACTACAAGCTACTAAATGTGTAATTTTGCCTTCTGTTTGTTCCCAAATTTCTGGCCCTGTAGATGCATAATGCGCATCTATATTCAATTGATTAAAGTATTGATTAATATACACAGAACCTTTCATTTCACTATGTAAACGCTTTGCTACTTGGTAATAAGAACGTGGATCGTCTGCACTAACATGAGCTGGGCAAACATAAACTTTAGCGCCAAGGTTTTTCAACATGTCGATTTTATCTGCTGAAGACTTTGAACTTACTGCTAAAATACAATCGTATCCTTTTATAACACTAACCATAGCTAAACTAAAACCTGTATTACCAGATGTGGTTTCTATTATAGTATCTCCTGGTTTTAAAACGCCCTGTTTTTCAGCCTGTTCTATAATATAAAGTGCTATGCGGTCTTTAGAAGATTGTCCTGGGTTAAAAGATTCTACTTTTGCAAAATACTTACCTTTAAAACTTGAAGTGATTTTATTAAGTTTAACAAGCGGTGTATTGCCTACTAAATCTAATACATTATTAAAAACTTTTTTTGTTTGTTTCATAAATGTAATTTATAAAGCCAAATTATTTTTTTATCAATTTTCTGGCTAAATATCAGTCAAAAATAAGGATTTTTTTTATTAGTGCCTAATATCTTCTAAATCTAGTAAAAAGGCATATTCTAAGGCCACTTCCTTTAAACTTTCAAATCGTCCTGAAGCCCCACCATGGCCAGCATCCATATCTGTATGCAGTAATAATATATTGGTATCGGTTTTTAATTCTCGTAATTTGGCAACCCATTTAGCAGGCTCCCAATACTGCACTTGCGAATCGTGTAGACCTGTAGTTACTAGCATATTAGGATATGCTTTGGCTTCTATATTATCGTAAGGAGAATAGGATTTCATATATTCGTAATATGTCTTATCGTTAGGGTTTCCCCATTCGTCATACTCCCCTGTGGTTAAGGGAATAGATTCGTCTAACATTGTTGTAACCACATCTACAAAAGGCACTGCTGCCAATACACCATTGTATAATTCTGGATTCATATTAATTACTGCACCCATTAATAAACCTCCAGCCGATCCTCCATAGGCATAGAGATGTTTAGAGGACGTGTAGCCTTCTTCTATTAGGTGTTTAGAGCAATCTATAAAGTCTGTAAATGTGTTTTTTTTCGTTAAAAGCTTACCATTTTCATACCAATCGCGGCCTAAATACTCGCCTCCTCTAATATGTGCTATAGCATAAATAAAACCTCTATCGAGTAAACTTAAACGAATGCTAGAAAACGATGGATCTATGGTAGAACCATAAGAACCGTATGCATATTGTAATAGCGGGTTAGAACCATCTAGAGTAATGCCCTTTTTATATACGATAGACATGGGCACTTTTACACCATCTCTGGCTGTAGCCCAGATGCGCTTAGAGTCGTAATTATTTTTATCGAATTTGCCGCCAAGTATTTCTTGTTCTTTTTTTACGTCGCTGGTTTTTGTTTTTAAATTATAATCTATAACAGAGCTAGGTGTGGTTAAAGAGTTATAGGCATAACGCAGTACCTCACTATCAAAATCTAGGTTGTTACCAATGTAGGCATTGTATGTTTCGTTATCGAAGGGCAAATAATAGTCTTCGCTACCATCCCAAGTCATAATTCTAATATTGTTCAATCCGTTCTCACGTTCATTAACAACAAAATAAGATTTAAAAATCTCTATATCTTCGATAAGTACATCTTTTCGGTGCGGTATAACGTCTTTCCAGTTTGCTTTACCTGTGGCAGTATCTGGTGTTTTACACACTTTAAAGTTACTGGCACCATCTGCATTGGTAATTACATAAAATGTATCTTTATAATGCGCGATGGAATACTCTAAATCGTTAATTCGTTCTTGAAATAACTGGAACTCTCCGTCTGGTGTGTCTGCATTTAAAATGCGATACTCTGCACTTAATGTGCTAGAAGAACCTATAACAATAAACTTTTTAGATTTGGTTTTGTAAACAAACGAATTAAAAGTATCATCTGCCTCATAATACACCTCAATATCCTTTTCATTATCTTCTCCTAAACGGTGCTTAAATATTTTATGCGAGCGTAGGGTAACAGGGTCTTTTTTGGTATAGAAAAAGGTTTTATTGTCGTTAGCCCAAGTAATACCACCAGTAGTATTCTTTATAACGTCTGGATACAATTCTCCTGTTAGCAAATTTTTTACCTGTATGGTATATTGTCTTCGGCTTACAGTATCTGTAGAAAAAGCAGCCATCGTATTATCTGGACTAATAGAAATACCGCCCAGTTTAAAGTAAGCATGTGCTTTAGCTAAAACGTTACAATCAAATAACAATTCATCTGCATTATCTAAAGTATTCTTCCTTCGAATGTATATGGGATAATCTTTACCCTTTTCAAATTTAGTAATATACCAATAGCCATTAAGCTTGTAGGGCACAGAGGTGTCATCCTGCTTAATACGCGATTTCATTTCTTCGAACAAAGACTCTTGAAAGGCTTCGGTATGCGATAGTACAGATTTTGTATAAGCATTCTCTGCGTTTAAATATGCAATAACATCCTCGTGTTCCCTATCATTCAACCAATAATAATCATCGATTCTAGTATCGCCATGAGTCACCAATGCTTTTGCTTTTTTAGCTACTTTTGGTGGTGTAAGTTTATTACTGTTCGTCATTAGTATATATCTTTATTTTGAAAGAATTGGCTAAAATAAAATTAAAGCTGGTAATACCAGTAAGGCTTACTGTATTTTAATGCTATTACTCTAAAATTCTGCTTTATTTTAATATTTTTGTGTATAGTTTATACAAATCAATTTTAAGAAAGATATGTTTGGAGATATGATGGGCATGATGGGTAAACTCAAAGAAACCCAAAAAAAAGTAGAAGAAACAAAAAAGCGTTTAGATACAGTATTGGTAGACCAATCTAGCACTGATGGTAAACTTAAAGTAACACTTACTGCAAATAGAACCCTAAAGTCTATCGAAATAAGCGATGATTTGTTGGAAGACAAAGAGCAGTTAGAAGACTACCTAATTCTAACACTAAATAAAGCTATAGAAAAAGCGACTGGTGTAAACGAAGCCGAGCTTGCCGCTGTAGCAAAAGAAGGTATGCCTAACATACCTGGAATGGACATGTTTAAATAAAATTATTTCTACAACAAAGGTAGTTTTATAAGCACTCTTTTCGCTTTTAATAACCTGTAGATCTAGCAAAAATTTAAACACAATTAAAAGTAAAAATAGTTATGACAACATCAGATCAAATTAAAGATCTCAATACCCGCCTCGACAAACTTAGGCACTATCTTTGACATAGATGCCAAGCTTATAGAAATACAAAACGAAGAAGAACAAACCTTCGACCCTAATTTTTGGAACGATCCTAAGGCCGCAGAAGCCATTATGAAAACGCTTCGGGTTAAGAAAAAATGGGTTAAAGATTACAATACACTAAAAGCACTTGTTGAAGATCTAGAAGTGCTTTATGAGTTTTCTAAAGAAGGCGAAGCTACAAACGAGGAAGTAGATGCAAGCTATACCAATGCGTATAATTTGCTCGAAGACATAGAGTTTCGTAACATGCTTTCTGAAGAAGGCGATAGCCTGAGTGCAGTTTTACAAATTACAGCAGGTGCAGGTGGCACCGAAAGTTGCGACTGGGCCAGTATGCTTATGCGCATGTATTTAATGTATGCAGAAAAAAGCGGATTTAAAGTAAAAGAGCTCAACTTTCAAGAAGGCGATGTTGCGGGTATAAAAACGGTAACGCTAGAAATAGAGGGCGATTTTGCCTTTGGTTGGTTAAAAGGAGAAAATGGTGTACACCGTCTGGTACGTATATCTCCATTTGATAGTAATGCCAAACGCCACACAAGCTTTGCTTCTGTTTATGTATACCCTTTGGTAGACGATACTATAGAAATAGAAATAAACCCTGCAGATATAGAAATAACTACGGCACGCTCTAGTGGTGCGGGTGGACAAAATGTAAATAAGGTTGAAACCAAAGTACAGCTTACCCACAAACCAACAGGCATACAAATTTCATGCTCTGAAACACGCTCGCAACACGATAACAGATCGCGTGCCATGCAAATGCTAAAATCGCAATTATACGAGATAGAACTACAAAAGCAATTGTCTCAACGTGAAGATATCGAGGCAGGAAAAATGAAGATTGAATGGGGAAGCCAAATTAGAAACTACGTTATGCACCCTTACAAATTGGTGAAAGACGTTAGAACTGCTCACGAAACAGGAAATGTAGACGCTGTTATGAATGGGGATATCGACGCCTTTCTAAAAGCCTACTTAATGATGATGGGACAAACTGTAGAAGACAACTCGACTTTATGAAACACATAGAGACTATTATATTCGATCTTGGTGGCGTACTTATAGACTGGAATCCAGAATATGTATTTTTAGAGGCTTTTAAGGGCGATGTTGAAAAAACTAAGTGGTTTTTAGATACCGTATGTACTATGGCTTGGAACGAAAACCAAGACAGTGGTTACCCTATAGAAAATGCTACAAACGACCTTGTTGCAAAATATCCTGAGTACGAAAAATACATACGTATGTATTATGGCAATTGGGAAGCTATGATAGCTGGTGCTATAACAGGCACCGTAAATGTATTAGAGCATTTTGTAACACGCACCAACTATAAGGTTGTAGCACTTACCAATTGGAGTAGCGAAACTTTCCCCATAGCCCAGCGGCGCTTTGAATTTTTAAAGTGGTTTGAAGATATTGTGGTTTCTGGTGTAGAAAAAATGCGCAAACCACACGAAAACTTTTTTAAATTAGCTATAAACCGCTGGCAAATAGACCCTAAAACGTCTATTTTTATAGACGATAACCCTGCTAATATTAAAGCTGCTAAAGCATTAGGCATTAACGCTATTCACTTTACATCGCCTGAACAACTTATTTTAGATTTAAAAACCTATAACATTAGCTTACCATGATTACCATATACCATAATAACAGATGTAGCAAATCCAGATCTGGATTAGAATTAGTTACTAACTCTGGCAAAGAATTTAAGGTGGTTAACTATTTAGAAACACCACCAACAACAGAAGAATTAACAAAAATAATAGAACAGTTGGGCATTACACCAATACAATTGGTACGTAAAAACGAAGCCATTTGGAAAACTAATTTTAAAGATAAAACTCTAAACGATACTCAGGTTATAGAAGCCATGGTGGCACACCCTAAACTTATAGAACGCCCTATAGTTATAAATAACGGCAAAGCAGTTATTGGTAGACCACCAAGCTTGGTTTTAGATATACTATAACTACCATAATACAAGTACAAAAAAAGCGCCTTAAAAGTAAATACTTTTAAGGCGCTTTTTTAAATTATAGCAATAAATTAGATATTGGCAGCTAACCAGTCTCCAACTTCTTTAGTACCATGTGCTTTACCTCCATCGGCCAAATCTTCAGTAACAATACCTTCATTCAAAGCCTTGTTAACAACAGCTCTAATAGCCTTACCTTCTTCTTGTAAACCAAAGTTTTCAAACATCATAGCTGCAGAAAGTACTGTAGCCATTGGATTGGCAATATTTTTACCAGTAGCCTGCGGGTAAGACCCATGTATAGGCTCAAACAAACCAATATCTGCTCCTAAAGATGCAGATGGCATTAAGCCCATAGAACCAGAAATAACAGAAGCCTCGTCTGTTAAAATATCACCAAATAAATTTTCAGTAATTAAAACGTCGTAACTGTTAGGCCATTGTACCAAACGCATAGCAACCGCATCCACAAATTCGTAGCTTACCTCAACTTCAGGATAATCTTTCTCCATAGCTTGTACAGTTTCTCTCCATAACCTAGAAGTCTCCAGTACATTAGCTTTATCTACACAACATAACTTTTTACCACGCGTCATAGCCAACTCAAAACCTTTTTTAGCCAAACGTTGCACCTCTGCTCTAGTATAAACACAATTATCAAAAGCGGTTTCACGACCATCTCTTCTCCCCTTTTCACCAAAATAAATACCACCAGTTAGCTCGCGTAAAAACACCAAATCGGTACCTTCAATACGTTCCTTTTTTAAAGGCGACTTGTCTAATAAAGACGGAAACGTAAACGTAGGTCTTACATTTGCAAACAAACCTAAAGCTTTTCGCATTTTAAGTAATCCCTGCTCAGGGCGCACCTTAGCAGAAGGATCATTATCAAAACGTGGGTGGCCAATGGCACCGAACAATACAGCATCAGAACTTTTACAAATCTCATGTGTCTCATCTGGATAAGGCTCTCCAACTGCATCTATAGCAGCTGCACCAGTTAATGCTGGTTTCCATGTAATATCATGTCCAAACTTGCTAGCAATGGCGTCACTCACCTTTACAGCTTGATCTATAACTTCTGGTCCAATACCATCTCCAGCTAAAAGTGCTATATTTAATTTCATTAATTTAAGTTTTATTTTTAATAATTTATATGTTCTTTTTTGGCGTTACCTTTTTCCTGAAAAAGGTTCAGGAAAAAGGTCGGGCTTTCACTACTCGCGCTCTGCGAGGCGCTCAAACATACCGTTCAATCCCTAACGCAACTAAGTAAATACGATACCTAGCTTACAATAATATTCAACATTTTTTCTGTAGCTTTAATCGCAGAAACTGTTTGGTCACTATCTAAACCACGTGTTTTAAACTCTTTTTCTGTGTTTTTCCATGTAATAATGGTTTCACATAAAGCATCAGAATTACTTCCGGGAGGTATTCTAACTACATAATCCGTAAGTTTAGGCAAAGCTATCTTTTTAGTTTTAAAAATACGCTTTATAGCATTCATAAAAGCATCAAACTGCCCATCTCCTTGTGCATTCTCCTCAAACGTATCCTCATGTATCGTAATAGATACTGTGGTAGATGGTTTTAAACCCTTAGAATGGGTTAACACATAAGAGTTTACTGTAACAGTATCTTCATAAGTACCATCCAACACATCGGAAATAATATAAGGCAGATCCTCCTTTGTAACTACCTGTTTTTTATCGCCCAACTCAATAATACGTTGTGTAACTTTCTTTAAGTCTTCGTCATTAAGCTGTAAGCCTAATTGCTGTAGGTTTTTTTGAATGTTTGCTTTTCCAGAGGACTTCCCTAAAGCATACTGTCGCGTTCTGCCAAAACGTTCTGGCATTAAATCGCTAAAATAAAGATTTTTCTTATTGTCTCCATCTGCATGAATTCCAGCAGTTTGCGTAAACACATTAGCGCCTATAATAGGCTTATTAGCAGGAATCATTACCCCAGAAAAATTCTCTACAAGCTTACTCACTGTGTATAACATTTTCTCGTTAACACCAATGGTAATTTCTGGCATAAAATCGTTAATAACTGCAATTGTACTAGACATGGGTGCATTTCCTGCACGCTCTCCCATACCATTAACCGTTAAATGCAAACCATCTGCACCAGCTTTTAAGCCTTGCATGGCGTTAGACACGCCCAAATCGTAATCGTTATGCGCATGAAAATCGAAATGCAATTCTGGATAGGCTTCTTTAATTTCTTTTATATACTCGAAAGATTCTTGAGGGGTTAATACCCCCAAGGTATCTGGAAGCATAATACGTGCTACGTTTTGCGTTTTTAAAAAGGCTAAAAATTCGTAAACATAAGCTTTAGAGTTACGCATACCATTACTCCAATCTTCCAAATAAAGATTTGTTATAATACCATTTTGCGTAGCAAAAGCTATGTTTTCTTTTATTTCATTAAAATGTTCTTGAGCTGTTTTTTTAAGCTGATGGGTTAAATGGTTTAAAGACCCTTTTGTAAGTAGGTTTTGTACCTTAGCACCAGCATCTTGCATCCAGGCTATAGAAACGCCCTTATCTACAAAAGTAAGCACTTCAATCTTGTCTAAATACCCGTGTTCTGTAGCCCAACTTGTAATAGCTTTAACGGCTTGCAATTCGCCTTCAGAAACTCTGGCAGATGCAATTTCTATGCGGTCTACCTTTAATTCTTCAAGCAAAAGTTTTGCTATAGTTAACTTTTCTGAAGCAGAAAACGACACCGTCGAGGTTTGTTCACCATCGCGCAATGTCGTATCCATTATTTCTATTCTTCTTTTAGCCATTGGGGTTGTTATAGAAGCTTAAAAAAACATTTTAACGTATCGTAATTTTAACGGAAACCCCGACGTTATACATCGGGGAGTACTTTCTGTTAAAATGTTTTTATATTATTTTTTAATATCTATTTATCGTTACAGAATGTATTAGAAAGGTCTTGTTTGTGCAAAAGCTCTAACCTCTTCTTTAATGTTTTGAAGGTAATCGATATCGTCGAAACCATTAAGCATGTTATCCTTTTTATAACCGTTAATATCAAAAGACTCAGATTCGCCTGTTGCTACTAAAGTTACTTTTTGATTTGGTAAATCTACTGTGATTTCTGTTTTAGGATCTGCTGCAATAGCATCGAATAATTTTTGAGCAAACTCTGCAGAAACCTGTACTGGTAATACACCAACGTTTAAACAGTTGTTTCTAAAAATATCTGCAAAAAACGAAGAGATTACACAACGTAAACCAAAATCGTAAACAGACCATGCAGCGTGCTCTCTAGAAGAACCAGAACCAAAGTTCTTACCTCCCACTAAAATTTGAGATCCAGAATATTTTGCATCATTCAAAGGGAAATCTGCTATAGGGTTTCCTTCAGAATCGTATCTCCAATCACGGAAAAAATTATCTCCAAAACCTTTACGCTCTGTAGCTTTTAAAAAACGAGCAGGTATTATTTGATCTGTATCTACGTTTTCTATAGGCAGCGGATATGCTGTACTTGTTAATACTTGAAATTTATCGTAAGCCATGTTTTATATACTTTTGGCCAATAGCTTTAAGCCATTGGTAGACTTTAATGTTTATAGTTTTGCTAACGGCTATAATTGCCAGTAGCCAACGTGTTATGCTGTTTCTTTAATTAATGTTCTAGGGTCTGTTACCACTCCTGTTACTGCTGTAGCTGCTGCTACTAGTGGAGAGGCTAACAATGTTCTAGATCCAGGACCTTGGCGCCCCTCAAAGTTACGGTTAGATGTAGATACTGCTAGTTTTCCTGCTGGAATCTTATCATCGTTCATGGCTAAACAAGCAGAACATCCCGGCTCTCTTAATACAAAACCAGATGCTTCTATAATTTTATCTAGACCTTCTTCTTTAATTTGATCTACTACTTTATGAGATCCTGGTACTAACCAAGCTGTAATATTTTCTGCTTTTTGACGGCCTTCTACTATAGAACAAAATGCTCTAAAATCTTCAATACGTCCATTGGTACAAGATCCTAAAAAGACGTAATCTACAGATTTACCAATCATGTTATCGCCCTCATTAAACTGCATGTAGCCTAAAGACTTCTTATAGGTTTCTACACCTCCTTGAAGGTCTGTAGCATTAGGTATAGATTGTGTTACGCCCATACCCATCCCTGGGTTTGTACCGTAAGTAATCATAGGTTCTATATCTGCTGCATCGTAATTAAACTCAACATCGAAAGTAGCATCGTCGTCTGTTTTAAGCGTTTTCCAATAGGCCATTGCTTTGTCCCAATCGGCACCTTTTGGTGTGTGCTTTCTACCTTTAATGTATTCGTATGTTTTTTCATCTGGAGCAATCATACCACCACGAGCACCCATCTCTATAGATAAGTTACACACCGTCATACGACCTTCCATAGTCATATTTTCAAAAACATCTCCTGCGTACTCTACAAAGAATCCTGTAGCACCAGATGTGGTTTGTTTAGAGATGATGTATAGTGCTACATCTTTTGGTGTTACACCAAAACCTAATTTGCCATTAACGTTAATACGCATTTTTTTAGGCTTAGGCTGCATAATACACTGTGTAGATAATACCATTTCTACCTCAGATGTACCGATACCAAAAGCAATGGCTCCAAATGCGCCATGTGTAGAGGTATGCGAATCTCCACAAACAATTGTAGATCCTGGTAATGTAATTCCATTTTCAGGCCCTACAATATGTACAATTCCATTATTTCTGTGTCCTAACCCCCAGTGAGAAATACCATATTCAGCAGCATTATCTGCTAAAGCTTCTAATTGGTTGGCAGATAAAGGATCTGCTACTGGTAGGTGCTGGTTCCATGTAGGTGTGTTATGGTCTGCAGTAGCAAAAGTACGCTCTGGATACATTACACCAATACCTCTTTGTTTCAATCCAACAAAAGCCACAGGGCTTGTTACTTCATGTATAAAATGACGATCGATAAAGAATACATCTGGCCCGTCTTCTATGTTACGAACTACATGAGAATCCCACACTTTGTCAAATAATGTCTTGCTCATAAATTTATAATTTTTGTAATTGCACCCCGCTTGCATTAAAATTTTTAAAGTTTTAGGGGGATATAAGGTTGCAAATTTAGATTTTATTACAGTTATTCAAAACTTTAGAGCACATAGTTATTATATTTTTGTAAAAAAAACAGTGTATTTGGTATAATTCGAATGTTTTTGCAACAGATTATAACGATACGTTATAATTTTTAAATACAGCTAACAAATTTATGGCTTAACGCTTTACCCTGAGTTGGTTTTAGCCTTGTATGTAATACTATATACCGCATTAATTTAAAATAAGCTTTGTTGCTGTGGTTTGTTCGGTACGGTGAGTTTACAGCCTAACGTTGCATTTAGTTTTCCGATAAAATAAGCAGATAACAATGGGGATGCTTCTTCTATGTTTTGATGTACAAAAAAATTGATTTCTTTTACGCCTTGTGTCTTCCATAATTCTAAGCGTTTTACCCAATCGTCCAGCCTTGTGTAGTCGGAGGTATGATTAGCACCTACATAACGTACAAACGCTGTACTGTTGGTTAAACGCATGTGGAGCAAATCTCTTCTTCCTGCGGTATCAACGACAATATTGGAGATGTTGTTTTCTTCCAATAAGACATATAATTCTTCTGCTATTGTAATATCGTTAAACCAATCGGTATGCCTAAACTCTACTGCAAGCGGTACTGTTTTTGGCCATTCTTCAATAAATTGAACAACTTTATCAAAGTCTTTTGGTGTAAAGTTGTTGTGCATTTGTAAAAAAATAGTGCCTAGTTTTTCTTTTAAATGTGAGGCATTGTACAAATAATGGTTTACCACGTCTTTGGTTGCATTTAAGCGTTTCCAATGGCTTATTTCTTGATTGAGTTTAGGGAAAAACTTAAATCCCTTAGGTGTTTTGTCGTACCATTTTGCAAATTGTTCTAAAGGAAAAATACGGTAAAATGTAGCATTGAGTTCTATAGCATTAAATTGAGACGCATAATAAATCAATTCGTCTTTTGTACCTCTGGGATAGAACCCCTTAAGGTCTGCCCTATTCCACTTTGCACAACCCACAAAAACATCAGGCGTAATACCGTTGGCTTTTGCACTTAAAACACGTAAAGTATCCTTGTGGTCCTGCGGCAATGTAAAATCGATAGTATCTGGATGGTTAACGCTTCCAAACTTCATTTTTGTATTACTTTTAAAGGTTATTTGCTTACTATTTTTTTTCCTGAGGTGATTTAAACTTTTTTCAATTCGCTATAAAAATCTCCTTTTTCATTCTGTTTTTTGTCTTTTTCTTAGTCCATAGCGCTGCTATGAGCTTCTAAAAATACTTCAATTGAACAAGAAATCTAGAATTTTCGCTAGAATCTAAAAAGTTTAAATCACCTCTCTTATAGAAATTTCATAAAGGTATAAAAAACAAAAATGTTAATAACAGCGTTAATAATTACAAAAGTGCTGTGTTTTAAACAGCTCGTTAAATGCTTATTTTTAATAAAAAATCTAATTTATTATGGACACAAGACATGCTTTATTATCTAATATTAGACCTGAGATTCCTAATAGTGTTATACATGAAGGTATGAGTGCAGACGAACGCTTTCAGAATTTAGTATTACGTCCTATTATTAAATTTCAAAACGATTTGTTTATAGCTGTTTTTAGAAATTACATTACAAAACACAAATCTGTATTTCACGATTTGTCCTTGGATAAACGAATTGTGTATATCGAAAACGCCATTCAAAAAGACATGAAACTTAGAAATGCTATGAAGGGCATGGTTATAGGTCTATTTACCGTCGAAGAATATGCTATTTACATAAAAAATTCTTCTGCTCTTAATAAGCGTATGATGAATATTGTTAAGCAGCGTTTAATTAGTAATATACAGTTGTTTGAAAAATCTCAATTTCTAACCGCTGTTTAATTTCAATAAATTACAAATGGTGTGTGCTTGTTAATCTTCTACCAGAGACACACCATTTAAATCGGTTGTTAAAACGTCGCTCATTAAATCGAAAAAAGGACGAACAGCCCTAAATGCGTTGTCGATTTGTTCTGCAAAACTGTTTGATACTACGGTGGCATCGCTAAACTTCTTTGTAAAGATAAATTGCTTTTTTTTAATTAAATCTATTGCCTTATGTGTTTTATCAAATCCTTTAGGTGCGGTTTTTAGTTCGTCTCCTTCAAAAGTATCGCCCCAAACAGTATTAAAGTCTTTATGTGCTAAAATGTCTCGGATTTCGGTATCGTCCATTTCAAATTCTTTACGAATTCTCAATAAATCTTCCTTAGCAGGATTCCAAAAACCTGTGGCAATAAAACTCTCGTTGTTGGGTTGTATGTGCACGTAATACCCACCTCTTAGTTTAGGTTTTGTACGATGAAAAGCGGCTCCAAAATGAGTTTTGTAGGGTAATTTATTTTTAGAAAAACGCACATCTCTATAAATGCGAAAAACTTTTAAAGCATCGATATCATCATGTTGTCTTAGGTTATTTAAAACTGTATCGTAAAACTGCTTAATTTCGGCTTCTATAGTTTTAAATTCTGGCTTATTGGCATTAAACCAATCTCTATTATTATTTTTTTCTAATGCATTAAAAAATTTAAATACAGACTTTGAAACTGTGCTGCTCATAACTTCTATAATTTTAACACCAAAATACAAAAAGTCCCGAAGGTGTTCGGGACTTTTATATAATTATCTTTGTGTTACATTCGTATTACGAATCTATATTTTTTTCTGCGTAAGTGGTGGTGTGTATTTTGCCTGAAGCATCGTCATAATACTCTACTACAAAATTTCCGTTTTTATCGAAATATCCAATCCCACTGTATGTTTTCGCTGTTATAATGTAGATGCCTTTGTTTTGTGTATTCCATGCTTCGCCTACATTTATAAAATCGTCTCTTTCTTCGCTAAATGCAATATCGAATCCAGATTCGCTTGGAGAAAATCTAAAATCTTTATTGTCGTTTACGTAAAAAGTTTCTTTTGTTAGTATGTCGTAAGCAGCGTCTTTGTCGTTATCTATCATTACTGTTTTCTGCACTTTTTTTGTTGCAGAAATGCGGTCTTGGTTTACTTTATCAACATCATTAGCATCCAGCTTTACATTAGAAGTTTCCTTTGTAACCACCTTAATTTTTCCTTTGTGCATTTTATCGTTTTTCTCGAAGGCTACAGTCTTAACTTCAGTTTCTTCCTTTACTTCTGTTGGTGCA
Source organism: uncultured Flavobacteriaceae bacterium (assembly GCA_947489085.1). GTDB lineage: Bacteria > Bacteroidota > Bacteroidia > Flavobacteriales > Flavobacteriaceae > Jejuia. Next base: position 109,114 of record CANLCJ010000003.1, on the reverse strand, counting down.
TTCTGTGCGAATAAGGTTCCGCAAAATAGTGTTGTTAGTATATATATTGAATTTTTCATGATTTACTTTTATTTTAATGGTTTAAATTGAATTTGTGCGTGTTGTGCTAGTCTTTCAATTCGTGTCATCTAAAAAAAAGCTTTATGGTGTGTGCTGTTTTCTGGTTTAATTCTTTTCTAATCGGTTTCATAATCATCAATTGCATGTTAAACTTATCGCTAAATTATAAATTATGTCTGTATGTCTTTAACTCATACTCGGTGGCTTTTAACGCTTATACGTTTTAAAGGCTCTAGACATTAATCTCAATTTTTAAAACACATTTTTCAATTAATTATTAGAGTATTTGTTATTCAAATTAGAATCTTCTAAAGACAATTTGGTGTTAAATTCCAAAGTTCGCATTGGGAATGGTATGGAGATGCCTGCTTTATCGTACGCTTTTTTAATCTCTATAATGGCTTTGGTTTTTGCCTTTAACTTTTCGAGCATACTTTCTGCATCTATCCAGAACCTACACAGGTAGTTAATAGAACTATCTCCAAATTCGGTATAATAGAACTCTACTTCTTCTGGATCGTTAATCTGGTCGAATTTGTTTGCTATGGTTTCTTTGGTTAAACGTTCTACTTCTTCCAAATCGGAATCGTAACTTACACCACAATTTAAAAATACTCTCATTTTAGTAGTTAGCGAGTAATTTTTAAGCGGATTTTCCAGAATCATTTTGTTTGGTATAACTACGGTATTGTTATCTGCCTCTCTAAGTGTAAAATCTTTTAAATTAATATCTATAACTTTCCCAGAATACCCATTAGTTTCTACCCAATTGCCTATTTGTATCTTTTTTCTAAAAGAAAGCACTATTCCAGCAAAAGTATTGGACAGTGTGCCTTGTAACGCTAAACCTATTGCCAAACCAGCAACTCCTGCACCTGCTAATAATGAGGTAAGCATTTTACTTAGGTTTAATATACCTAAGGCTAAAAACAGACCTACACCTACTACTATTATTGCAGAAAGTCTCGAAATCATATTTGATATGGATTTTTGACTTACTCGTTTTTCTATAAGTTTGTTAACTATTTTACTAACGTACTTTGCTACAAAATAAGAGCCTGCCATAACTATTATGGCGAGTAAAAGGTTTGGTATGTTTTCTACTATTGCTGTAAACCAACTTTCTAATTTATCTATAAGTTGATTGAATGCTTTGTTTAATGTATCTTTCATTGGTAATGTGTTTTAATTTAATAATTATTTAAAATAACTATCTGCACATTACATCTCTACTACGTCTTCTTTTAAGGTTTCTGTTGTTTTTTTTGTCCAAGCATTTAACATCCAACTTGTTTTTTCCAATTCTCTAATGTAAGCACCTATTAAGTCTATTGTGCCTTCGTCGTTTATTTTATTGGCTTTTCGTATAACCTCTCCCATTTGTTCTAACAATATGCCGTGGTCCTTTAAAACTTCCTTAACCATGTCTCTATCTGTCTTAACGGGAGTATCTTCGTTTACCGATGCTGTTTTTAAATAATCGGTTAATTTACTCATGGGGTGATAGCGTAAGGTTAATATGCGCTCTGCGATTTCATCAATTTTAACCTTGGCATCGTTATACATTTCTTCGAATTTTTCATGCAAATCGAAAAAGTTTTTCCCAGTAACATTCCAGTGATTACTTCTTAATTTTTGATAGTATATGTGATAATCTGCTAACAGTATATTTAATTCCATTACCACTGGTAATACATCTTCATCGTTCATGTTTAAATAGCTCATAATTTTATTTTGTTTTTAAGTTCACTATATAAACTATAGCCTATCTTAAAAATGTCAAGCGATTTAACAGGGTTTAACGGTGTTAAGAAAATATTAACTTAATTTATGTTAATATTTTTGAGTGGTGTTAATAAAATTAACATAATGCATACTGTTGAAAAGATATTATCCGTTTCATAATTTATAGAATTTCTCTGATACTTTACGGTAGTAGGTTTAGTCTATAAAATCTATGTGTTTTAGAATTAAACCAGATGCAGGAGCTATATAGTGCATCTTTACATTACTTTCTGGTTCTAGACTTTGCTTTATGTCGCTAAGCGTTAGTTTTCCTTTACCCAAATCTATCAAAGTGCCCATAATTAATCTAATTTGGTTACGCATAAAGCCTTTGCCCTTTACTCTTAAAATATAAGAGGTTTCAGGAAAAAAATTGGCTGTATAAGCTGTGTTTTTAATAATTTCGCAGCACAGCATTTCTCTGGTATAAATACCGTTGTTTGTGGGTTTGTAACAATAAGATTTCAGGTAATTTATGCCCTCGAATAATTTTGCGCCTTGCTTCATAACAGATATATCGAGATGATCTAAGATCGTGGTCATTATAGGCGCACAAAATGGATGGCACTTTTCTCCGAAGGTAAATAAGTATTGGTATTCTTTAACCTTAGAGTGGTTTATAATATTAAACTTCTCATCTACCTCTCGTATGTTAAGTGCTCTAATATCTTGTGGTAAATTGTAGTTAAATAGCTCTAAAAATGCTTCTTGGTCGGGTATTGGCGCTTTTAAAAACAGTTCGAAAGCTGCATGTTCTGCAGATACCATGGCATCTGTTCTTCCAGAACTCAGGCTTTTAAAATAACTGCCATCTAAAATAAAATTTAACGTTCGGTCTATCATTAAATGCAACGTCTTTACATTAGGTTGTTTTTGCCAACCGTGAAATCGATACCCTAAATATTGAATTGTTATAACGTAAAAATATTTTTTCATGAACTTGAGAGTAAAAATGCAATAATACTACTTTATATGGGTTTTATAAGGTGCTTAAAATTTGTAGGATTTTAAAATGCGGGATTCCCGTAACTGAATAGGAAAAAAATAGTACTATTCGTAAAATTTATTTTTTTTGAAATTGAAAAATTTAACAAAATTCGATAACGTGTATATCTGATTTTCAGTTTTTTAAGTAAAACTCACATAAACTTGACATCCTGTCGGTTTTTTATTTCGCTTTTTGTTTTATAATTGTATAGAGAGATTTGATTTTAAAGTAAGAAAATACTTCATTTTTAATTAAAATTTTGTATATTTGTTTAGAATTAAATATTGAAATCAACCCCCAAATTGATAACATTATGAAACCTACCTTACACCTACTTGTTGGCTTATTGCTAACATTTCCCTTATGTGCTCAAATAGAATTTGGCACAACAAATGCAATGAATTGGACTCGAAATTGGACAAATTTTGACCCTAACAGTGAATTTTATCCCGATGCCGATACTCAAATTCCAAACATCATCGATGCCGATATGATTATGAGTAGCGAAAATGTTTATTTAATGTCTGGAGATGTTTATATTACAAACGGTGCTATTGTGCTTATAGAACCAGGCACAGTTATTCGTTGCCAATCTAACGTACCTACGAGCCTTGTGGTTACCAAAGGCGCTAAACTTATAGCAGAAGGCAACAAAGGCTATCCTATAATTTTTACATCGGATAAGCCTGCAAAATCTCGTAGACCAGGAGATTGGGGCGGCATACACATCTTAGGATCTGGAAAAGTAAACTCGCCCTCTAAAGTTGGATTTTTAAAAGGAGATTTTAAACCACAGCATGCTGTATATGGTGGCGATTTAGAAGAAGAAGAAACCACGAGATTATCTTTTGTTCGCATAGAATTTGCTGGAAAACAGCTTAATGCAAAGTACAGAAGTAATGGCTTATCGCTTTGTGCCATGGGTAAAAATACTTTAGTTAATAACGTTATGGTTAGCTATTCTGCTGGAGATGCTTTTGATTGTCATGGCGGAACTGCTAATTTATCGCAACTTGTATCCTACAAATCTAAAGACGATGATTTCGATTTTAATTTAGGTTACAAAGGGAAAATCTCGAATGTCTTGGCTGTGAGACACCCTTTTATTTCTGACACTAGTGGCTCCTATGCTATAGAAGTCGATGGTTTTGATACAAAACAAGGTCTTACTACCAACGAAGATGTATCGCAATTGGTAATTACCGATGCTACTTTTGTAACTCTAAGCGACGCATCTAACTATAAACATACCAACGCTGCTATACATGTTAAAAATTTAGCTAAGATTGAACTGAAAGACTCTAAGGTCTCTGGTTTTGCTAATGTTATTAAATTTGATAGCTCTTTTAGATCTTATTACGAAATTGAAAAATCGTTTAAAATATATACCAGTCTTTGTAACGTACATAGCGAAAATGTTAGTGTAAAATACGAAGGTTACAATAGAGAACGCATGAATAAATTGTTTAAGAACAACCTTTTTACATCTACTTTTTCTAATGTTAGCGATTTATTTGTAAAACCGTTGGACGTTAAAAACCCTAAATTTGTCCTTAAAGATCCTAAAGAAAGTTATGCTATGATGCAATAGTGTATTATATTTAACTAAACAAAAACACATAATCAAAAAATGAAATTAATCACTTTTTTACTATTTGCTTTTCTAGCCTTTGGTTCCTCTTTTGCACAATCTAAAAACAATGTGTTTTTCGACGAAAAAGTGCAAACTCCAAAGTTTCATACTATTGACGAACTTAGAAGCTTAAAAAAAGGAGAGTTGTTAAAATTATATGTGAGACGCATATATGAAATTAATACCGTTTTACCGTTTATAGCTCTAACCAACGAGCCTGGAGTTTCCCTATCTGATTTAGGTATTAGAGAAGACTCTGATAACGTAAAAGTACTTGAAGAACATCATGATGTGCAGAAAGAAGCTTTTAAAAATTCTAGTAATATGATGACACAGTTTATACCTTATGCAGACACAGAAAAAATTATCTTATCTATTTTGTATTTTGAAGAAATTATAAAAAAGATGCGTATAGGTATTGGCGGTAATTTTTAATTATTCATTGCCCACACAATATATAAAAAGACGATTCTGAAAGGATTGTCTTTTTTTATGATGTATCATTTGCAAATTGTAGAAATGGAATCGATTACGATAGAGTTACTATTCCAAAAGGAAATGTATATCTAAAGACTTCAAAAGATAATTTGAAAGTAACAAGGATAACTTCTGAAAAAGTCATTTTTGTAGAAGATGATGAAGAAATTAAAATCTACTCTGCAACAAAAGTTTTTGATCCTATTGATGAGATTAAAACAACTGAATTTACTAATTATGGAATCTATAAGCCTGTAAAATAAACTACTGGCAATAACTAAGAAGCGTAATACGAGTCTATAGTCTACACGTTGCTAAACTACTCTTATGTAAAAACCAATCTGGAAAACGACGATTATACGATCAAAAAGTTTCGTTATGCTAATTGTTTTAGCAAACCCTTTAAAGTAGATGAAATGATATATGCTTTCTGAAAGTGATTTAAGAGATTACGGCAAAAGAGAACGACTTGACAATTAAAAACAGAATCAAAAATTCTAGAGTTAATTGCTGTAATCCAATTAGAAAAAAAGGTTTAGACCAACAATTTTATATTGAAACAAACAGCCAAAGCTGAAAACAATGTAACAATATCCATTTTAAAGTTTAAAAGCTGTAATCTTTAGAAACCTCTTCCAAAAATTAAACCAGTCCTTTTTCGGGCAAACCCACAAAAAGGACTGGTTTATAATAGCAAGCAAAATGGTAGATCGAATTACTTTAAGTAAGCCAATACATTTGCTTCAATTCGAGATTGTATATCTATTACATCTGCCTTTACAAAGGCTTCTCCAGTTATGTTCTCGTACAGCTCAATATAACGTTCGCTAACGCTTTCTATATAAGCATCGCTCATTTCTGGTACTGTTTGTCCTTCCAAACCTTGAAAGCCTTGAGATATTAACCATTGGCGTACAAATTCTTTAGACAATTGTTTTTGAGACTCTCCTTTGGCTTGGCGTTCTTGGTAACCATCGGCATAAAAGTACCGCGACGAATCTGGTGTATGTATTTCGTCTATCAACACAATTTTTCCATCTTTGGTTTTCCCAAATTCATATTTTGTATCCACTAAAATTAAACCTCGAGCAGCAGCAATTTCTGTTCCTCTCTGGAAAAGTTTACGCGTGTAATCCTCCAACACAACATAATCTGCTTCAGATACGATACCGCGTTTTAAAATCTCCTCTCTGGAAATATCCTCATCATGATCTCCCATCTCTGCTTTTGTAGCAGGAGTTATTATAGGCTCTGGAAAAGCATCGTTTTCTTTCATGCCTTCTGGCATTGGCATGCCACACAATATGCGCTTTCCTGCTTTATATTCTCTAGCAGCATGTCCAGACATATAACCTCTTATAACCATTTCTACCTTAAAAGGCTCGCATAAATGCCCTACAGCTACATTTGGATCTGGTGTGGCCGTTAACCAATTGGGTACAATATCTTGAGTAGCTGCCATCATTTTAGTAGCAATTTGGTTAAGTATTTGACCCTTAAAGGGAATGCCTTTGGGCATTACAACATCGAACGCCGAAAGTCTGTCTGTTGCAATCATTACCAATTGTTCGTTATTTATGTTGTATACTTCGCGTACTTTACCTTTATATACTGTACGTTGTTTTGGAAATTGAAAATTGGTATCTATAATGGTATTACTCATCTGTTTGTGTTTATGAGGTACTTTTAATTATCTAAATTATTTTAAAACTACTACTGCCCTAGCCCCGATTGAGGCTTTGTTGAAGCGCCTCGCAGAGCGCGACTGCCGAAAGCGGGTAACAGCTCCTAAAATTAAGGTTTGGTATGTTGCTAATCTCTGTTTTCTATGCTTTTATAAGCTTCGATTACTGCTTTTACCAGCTTGTGGCGAATAACATCTTTATCGTCTAAAAATATGATACCTACACCTTTTACATTTTTAAGAATAAGCAATGCTTCTTTTAGACCAGATATGGTACGTCTTGGCAAGTCGATTTGCCCAGGATCTCCAGTCAATAAAAATTTAGCATTTTTCCCCATACGGGTTAAAAACATTTTCATTTGGGCGTGTGTTGTATTTTGTGCCTCATCCAATATTACAAAGGCGTTATCCAAAGTACGGCCACGCATAAAGGCTAGTGGTGCTATTTGTATGGTTCCTTTTTCGATGTAGCTTGCTAATTTTTCTGGAGCTATCATGTCTCGTAATGCGTCGTATAAAGGTTGCATATAAGGGTCTAGCTTTTCTTGCAAATCGCCTGGCAAAAACCCTAAATTTTCGCCTGCCTCTACAGCGGGTCGCGTAAGTATAATACGCTTTACTTCTTTATTTTTTAAGGCTTGTACTGCCAATGCTACGCCTGTATAGGTTTTTCCTGTTCCTGCAGGGCCAATGGCAAAAACCATATCGTTTTTGTACATGCTGTCTACCAATTTGCGTTGGTTAGCGGTTTGCGCTTTTATAAGCTTACCTCCCACACCGTGTACTATAACTTCGCCACTGGCTTTAGAGGTGTTATAATCGTCGCTGCTCTGGCTTGTTAACACCCTTTCTATTGCGTTTTCGTCTATTTTATTGTATTTGGCAAAGTGCTTTAAAAGCATGGTAATACGTCTGTCAAACTCTTCTAGCAGTTCTTCGTCTCCAAATGCTTTTATTTTATTACCTCTGGCTACTATTTTTAATTTAGGAAAGTATTTCTTTAGTAGCTCTATGTTTGTGTTTTGTGCTCCAAAAAATTCTTTTGGAGTAATTTCTTCTAGTTCTATTATTATTTCGTTCAAAAGCGCTTATTTGGTTTTAATTTACAACTATTTTAGTGCGTTATGGTTTATTTTACTTTTAAAAAATAGTTCTTGTTAATAAATCTAACCAGACCTATTTACTTTTTCGCTGTACTAAAGAGTATAAAAACGAAAATTTACGTAGGTTTGTGTAGTCATCTCTATGCATTCAAAAATACACATTTTTGGATGAGTTAACATTAAAAAATATCAACAATTTGCCAATGGCAATTATTACTTTAACAACTGATTTTGGTGAGAAAGACCACTTTACAGGGGCTACAAAAGGCGCTATTTATAGCGAATTACCTAATGTAACTATTGTTGATATCTCGCATAATGTAAGGCCTTTTAATGTGCCCGAAGCAGCTTATATTATAGAGAATGCCTACAGAAGCTTCCCCAAAGGTACCATACACATTATTGGTATAGACTCGGAGTTAAATGTGGAAAATAAGCATATTGCCATGCTTTTAGACGATCATTATTTTATTTGTGCCAATAATGGTATTATGAGTATGATTTGTTCTGAAATTGCACCCTCTAAGATTGTAGAAATTAACATTCATGACAAAATGCAAACCTGTTTTACGGTTTTAGACGTTTTTGTAAAAGTAGCCTGCCACATTGCCCGAGGTGGTAAACTAGAAGTGGTTGGCAAGCCTATTAATAGCATTAAACCTATTAATAACTTAAAGCCCTACGTTAACGAAGAGCGAACTAAAATTATTGGTCGCGTTATATACATAGATAATTATGGCAATGTAATTACCAACGTACGCAAATCGTTTTTTGAAACGGTACAAAAGGGGCGTAAGTTTGAAATTACGGCACGGCAGTACAAATTTAAAACCATTTACAACAAGTATTGCGAGTTTATAAATTTCGATATTCCAAAAGCAGACCGCCAAGACGAGGGCAAGGGTATTGTGCTTTTTAATTCTGGCGGATTTTTAGAGATTGCCATGTACAAAAGCGACTCGAACACACACGGTAGTGCCGCTACTTTAATGGGGTTTCAAGTGCGCGACACCATTGGCATAGACTTTATTAAAGCCCCAAGTAAACCGCCCAACGAAACCATTTACTTTAACACCTAAACATATCGCTTAAAATGCTAGCTATTCTAAGAAAAGAAATTAACACCTTTTTTGCATCTCCTATAGGCTATTTGGTTATAGGTCTATTTTTGGTTTTAAACGGGTTATTCTTATGGGTTTTTAAAAACGATTTCAATGTTTTAGAGTATGGCTTTGCCGATCTTTCTGCCTTTTTTCTACTAGCACCCTGGGTGTTTTTATTTTTAATTCCTGCGGTTACCATGCGTAGTTTTGCCGACGAAAAAAAGCAAGGTACTTTAGAGTTACTACTTACCAAACCCATATCGCATTTGCATATTGTACTGGGCAAATATTTTGGTGCGCTGTGTCTTATTTTATTAGCGCTTTTGCCAACGCTTTTGTATGTTTATACGGTTTATAGCTTAGGCAGCCCTGTTGGCAATATTGATTTAGGCACCACTTTTGGTGCTTATTTAGGTTTAGTATTCCTAGCAGCGGCTTATACCGCCATTGGCGTATTTTGCTCCACCTTATCGCAAAACCAGATTGTAGCTTTTATACTCGCTATTTTTATTTGTTTCTGCTTTTATTTTGGTTTCGAGGGCATTACTACATTTACTTCTAGTACCGTAATAGAACAATTTGGTATGAGTTACCATTACAAAAGTATTAGCCGTGGGGTTATAGATTCCAGAAATGCCATCTATTTTTTAAGCATTACTATTTTGTTTGTACTGCTAACTAAAACAGCCATAAAAACCGATAAAATTAACTCTAAAGATTATACGTATTTGGCTATGGTTGCTGGGGGAATTTTGCTTTTTAATATTGGAGCCAGTTTTAAGTACGCACGTCTGGATATTACTAAAGACCAACGTTACGCGTTGAGTAATGCTGCTAAAATTATTGCTAATCAAGCCACTTCGCCTTTAATTATAGATGTTTTTTTAAAGGGTGAAGACTTCCCTTCTGAAATAAGACGTTTACAAAACGAATCGAAACAATTGTTAGAAGAATTTGCCAATATTAACAGCAATATTAGTTTTAATTATATAAACCCTTTGGCAGACGAGTACAATCGCGAAAAAACCATAGCTGCACTTACACAAAGAGGTTTAACCCCAATGCAACTAAGTGTTCAAGATAACGGTAAAGCTACACAAGAGGTTATATTTCCTTGGGCGCTGGCCAGCTATAACGAAAACACAGTTAAAATACCGCTAATTAAAACTAAAATTGGAGCTTCACAACAAGATATGGTAAACAATTCTGTGCAGCATTTAGAGTATGCATTTGCAGATGGTTTTAAAAAACTTGTAAACCCCAAAACAAAAAAAGTAGCGGTTTTAAAGGGCAACACACAATTGGAAGATAAGTTTATTGCAGACTTTATTTCCAAACTAAAGTCTTATTATTTTATTGCGCCTTTTCCTTTAGATAGTATTTCTACCAACCCAAAACAGATTACCAAAGCTTTACAAACTTTCGATGTTTTAATTTCTGCAAAGCCCAGAACAGCGTTTACAGAAACACAAAAATTTGCTTTGGATCAGTATAATATGCATGGTGGTAAAAGCTTATGGCTTATCGATGCTGTTGCTATGGAAAAAGATAGTCTTTACAATGCTTCTGGCAAAAATTATGCTGTAGCTAGAGATTTAAATCTTACAGATTTCTTCTTTAACTATGGCGTACGTATTAACCCAGTACTTGTTGCAACACCCTACTCTGCGCCTATTACATTAGCTTTAGGAGATGGCAGCAATTCTCAATTTCAACACTTAAATTGGCCGTACTCACCGATAGCGATTGCCCAAAACAAACACCCCATTACCAATAATTTAAATTTAGTGCGTTTCGATTTTGCCAACCCTATAGACACACTTAAAAATGCCACTAAAAAAACAATTCTTTTAGAAACGGCAGCCTTTTCAAGATTAGAAGGTACGCCTAGAGAAATTAGCTTAGATGTGGTTACCAAGCCCGTAGACCCTAAAGCTTTCAAGAACGAAAAACAAAACTTAGCTGTACTACTGGAAGGGCAATTAAAATCTGCTTTTGCCAACCGAATAGCACCATTTACTATTGATGATAGACGCGATAGCTGTGACAGTACAAAAATGATTGTTATTGCCGATGGCGATGTGATAAAAAACGACATTCTTAGAAATAAACCTCAAGAATTAGGTTTCGATAGATGGACTGGTAAACAATACGGAAACAAGGAATTTTTGTTGAATGCCGTAAATTATCTTTTAGACGATAATGGACTTATAAACATTCGCTCTAAAGAAATTGAAGTTGCATTTTTGGATAAAGAAAAAATTGCTGCTACCAAAATACGCTGGCAACTACTAAACGTTGGATTGCCAATAGTTTTACTGCTCCTTTTTGGTCTTGTGTTTCATACCCTGAGAAAGAAAAAATACGCCCGTTAACTGTTAATAAGTTTGTTTTATAAAACCTTTAGTTTGAAATATATTTGTGAGTAGTTCATTTTACAATTAAAACTAGCGTTTTACATCTAATTAAGGCTCAAGTTTAGTACTTATAACCTAAATTGTGTAAACTAAAATAATACAATTTTCACATGAAATTTATCGTATCCAGTACCTATCTATTAAAACAATTACAAGTTTTAGGAGGTGTTATTAATAGTTCTAACACTCTACCTATTCTAGATAATTTTTTATTTGAACTCGACCAATCTAAACTTACGGTTTCTGCTAGCGATTTGGAAACGACCATGTCTTCTACATTAGATGTAGAAAGTGATAGTGAAGGTAGTGTTGCCATTCCTGCTAGGTTGTTGTTGGATACGCTAAAAACATTCCCAGAACAGCCTTTAACTTTTGTTATAGAAGATAATAACACTGTAGAGATAAGCTCTAACCACGGTAAATATGCTTTGGCCTATGCCAGTGGCGACGAATTTCCTAAAGCGGTGGTTCTAGAAGACCCCAGCAATACTGTTATACTAGGGGATATTTTGGCCACAGCTATAAGTAAAACTATTTTTGCTGCTGGTAACGACGATTTGCGTCCTGTAATGAGTGGTGTGTTTTTTCAATTCTCTACAGAAGGTTTAACATTTGTGGCTACAGATGCGCACAAACTGGTAAAATATACAAGGGAAGATGTAAACGCCTCTCAAGTAGCAGAGTTTATAATGCCTAAAAAGCCTTTAAACTTATTGAAAGGTATTTTAGCTGGCGCTGAAGATGAAGTAACTATAGAATACAACGAATCTAATGCTAAATTTACGTTTGATAATTCTGTATTAATTTGCCGTTTAATTGATGGTAAATATCCAAATTACGAAGCCGTTATTCCTAAAGAAAACCCGAATAAACTTTCCATAGACAGAACACAGTTTTTAAATTCAGTACGCCGTGTGAGCATTTTTTCTAACAAAACCACACACCAAATACGCTTAAAAATTGCAGGTGCAGAACTCAACATCTCTGCCGAAGATGTAGACTACAGCAACAAAGCCGAAGAACGTTTAACTTGCGATTATCAAGGTGACGACATGCAAATTGGTTTCAACTCTCGCTTTTTAACCGAAATGCTTAATAACCTAAGTGCTACAGACGTAAGTTTGGAAATGAGTATGCCTAATCGTGCTGGTATTTTAACGCCTGTAGATGGTTTAGATGATGGCGAACATATTACCATGCTTGTTATGCCTGTTATGCTAAACAGCTAAATACATATAACATATTTATATTTAAATAAAGCCATCTTAACAGGTGGCTTTTTATTTGGTTTACAAACAAAAACACTCCATATATATAGTTTCTTTTTGTACTATTCTTCCATTAAAACTAAACCCTTAATTATGGGCTAAGCTTTAATGTTACGCCTTAAACTAAATAATTCAACATATTGACACGAAATTCTTATCTAGAATTGTCCAATAGATTTCTTAATGATCAATTTGGATTAAATGAATGATCCGGTAGCATTAATACAACTATTACAAGTAAACTATTTAAGTAAAAACACCAAGTTAACGATACCAACTCCTCCTGTTAAGCATCCTAAAATAAAATCCATTTTAGTACTTATGGATGTAAACTTCTGCTCTATTTTATGAGCTATACTAGCGTAAAGTGCGTATAGCGAGAAAGACCCCAAGGTAGAACCTATTGAAAAATACAAGCTGTTTTTTAAAGTGTATTCAAAATATCCCAAGCTTATTAGTAAAGAAATTGATGTAAAATAAAAAGGAATAGCAAATGTATTTAATAAAGCCATACCCAAACCATGCAAATAAGCCTTAGACTTTTTTACCTCTACTCTTTTGCTTCTATCTACTTTTGTAAAATACAGTCTGAAGAAGTTAAAAGATAGTAAAAAAAGTATTGCCGTTCCTATTTTCTGTATCAAAGTGATGTACTCAGAATTTTCCATTAAAACACTGGCAAGAAAAGCACCTATATTTGCCTGGAAAAATAGAACCGTTGCAAAACCAGCTATTAAGTACAAAGCAGATTTTTTACCACTTTTTAAACTAAATTTAATGACTGTTAAATTTAAAAAACTAGGGACAATACTGCCAGAAATTGCAATAATACATCCAAAAAGTAAACAACTGAGAAAAACCATAATATATCTATTGCTGCAAATAAACAACTTGAAACGCTATAATAATAATGCATTCCATGTTAACTTTAGTGTTAATGCATATCCTATTTTTCCTTACACCATAAGAGCAAATACAAACTAAAAAATTGTGCTTTTAAAGAAGGACATCAATTTATATGTATTGCAGATACATAAGGCTAATGCTCTAAACTCAATGTGTCCTCCTTGCCTCAAACAACTTCAAGTTAATGTAAGTTGCCATCTTTCTAGCACGATGTTTTGCATTTTCGGCTATATCACCAATAAATAGAGCATCTACAGTTTCCACCCAAAGATTAAGCCACAACCCAAAATGCGCTGCTGTAATTGGTGTCTCCGCCTTTTTATCAACAAAAATATGGGTGGCCACAGGGTTACCTGTGTAACGTGTTTTTAAAAATAAGCTAGACTCCCAAAACGTTACCAAAGTTTCTATATGCGCATCCCAATCGGTAATAGTAGTATTAAAAAATGGTCCTAATACCTCATGCGCCTTTACTTTATGATAAAAGGTAGAAACCAGCAAAAACAGATCTGCACGAGAAGAAATATCATTTTTTTCCATTGTGTAAATTTATAGTAAAAACTCATAACAGTAGAGCCAATGGTTATTTTGTTTATGGCAAAAAGAGTATTTATATATAACCATTCTAGAAATCAACAACACGAAAAACAACAGTATGCTATAAAAAATGAAAATCATAAATTATTAACCGCATATCTTCATTATTTTTGCAAAATGATTTCAGTAATACTATTTGGTGCTGGCAATGTAGCCTCCCACCTTTATAACGCTTTTGCGTCTAGTAGCGAGATAGAAGTATCGCAATGGTACCATAGAGACCTAAGCAAACTACAAGTGTATAAAAATAAGGTCGCTATTACCGATAATTTAAATGCGCTGAAAGACGCAGATATTTACATTTTAGCCGTGGCAGACGATGCTGTAGCACCCCTATCGGAAGCGCTACCTCTTAACGGCAAACTTGTGGTACACACCTCTGGTAGCGTAAATATTCACGATTTAGACCGAAAGCATAAACGTGGGGTATTTTACCCTCTACAAACCTTTAGCAAAACGGCTAAGTTAAGTTTCGAGAACGTTCCTTTTTGTATAGAAACTGAAGATAAGAAAGATTACCATATATTAAAAGCACTCGCTTTAGCCTTAGGCAGTCCCGTAAAAAAAGTAAATAGCGACCAACGCAGAGTTTTACACCTGGCTGCCGTTTTTGTAAATAATTTTACCAATCAACTTTACAGAATTGGACACGAAATTACAGAGTCTCAAGCTGCGGAATTTGACATGCTTAAACCCTTGATTTTAGAAACAGCAAAAAAAATTCAAGACACATCGCCTTATGCCGCTCAAACAGGACCTGCTAGACGACGAGATTCTAAAACAATAAAAAAACATTTAAAACAGTTAGATAACGACGAACATAAATCTATCTATAAACTACTAACTCAATCTATACAACATACCCATGGCGGAAAAAAGTTATAAAGAATACTTGCACCAAATAACAACCTTTATCTTTGATGTAGATGGCGTTTTAACCGATGGTACTTTACAAATTACAACCTCTGGTGAAATGCTACGCACAATGAATGTTAAAGACGGCTATGCCTTAAAAACAGCGTTAAATAAAGGTTTTAACATTTGTATTATATCTGGCGGCAGTAACGAAGGTGTTCGAAACCGCTTGGCTGCACTGGGCATTGCAGATATTTACCTAGGTGCACACAATAAAATAGAGCAATTAGACGACTACCTTACTAAAAGTGGTGTGTCTTCGGAAAACGTTTTATACATGGGCGATGATATTCCAGATTATCCTGTTATGAAAGGTATAGGCCTGCCCTGCTGCCCTCAAGATGCTGTTCCAGAAATTAAAGCCATTTCTAAATACATTTCTCATAAAAAAGGAGGCAAAGGTGCTGTTAGAGATGTTATAGAACAAGTGCTTAAAGTACAGGGCAAATGGACTGGTAATTTTGATGCAAAGTACGATTAGTCGTGATGATTGTAATTTAACTAATTATAGAACTTTATTAGATACAAAGGCAAGTATAGCTTTTTTACTGTGAAATTTTTAACCCTTATACGCTGGAAAAATCTTTTGCTCATAGTGCTCGCACAAGGACTTATCAAGTATGCCTTTTTCGAACCTTTAAATGTTCCAACAACTTTAAATACAGTTGAAATTTGCTTGCTGATTATTTCTACAGTTTGCATTGCAGCGGCAGGTAACGTTATTAATGATATTTATGATACTGAGGCCGACGCTATAAATAAACCCGATAAGTGTATTGTAGGTCATGCAATACCTCTTAATACGGCCTTTACATTTTATTTTATTTTAAATGTATTAGGTGTTGGCTTAGGGTATTATTTATGCTACCGTATTGGCAAACATGCTTTTTTTTCTGTATTTGTATTAACATCAGCACTTTTGTACGTGTACAGTACACATTTAAAACACATTGTGCTTATTGGCAACATTATTGTTTCTCTACTCGTAGCTTCGTCCATTCTTATCGTGGGGCTTTTTGAACTTACACCTGCTTTAAATACAACCAATAGCGCTTTACAATTGTATTTTTTCAATATTCTATTTTATTATGCGTTGTTTGCTTTTATATTTAATTTGCTTCGAGAAATTGTTAAAGACATTGAAGATATGGAGGGCGATAAACGCACAGGAGGCATTACTTTACCTCTTGCCATTGGGCTTCCTATTACACGAGGCATTGTACTAATTTTGCATAGTATCCCTACTCTGGCTTTAATGGCTTACTGTGTATCCAGCCTTTATAAAAATCAATTGACATTAGTTTATTTTTTAATATTTATAATAGCGCCTCTTATTTATGGCGCTTTAAAACTTATAGCTGCAAATTCTAAAAAAGAATTTAAACACATTAGTACTATTTATAAGTTGGTGTTATTTTTTGGTGTGTTGTCTTTGCTCCGTTTTGCAGTTTTGTAACACCTTTATACCTTAGGCCTACGTCAATTTTATGACTTTAAAAAAATAATAAACAAACACTATGTTACATACAGCACTCAAAGCGCATACACTTATATTGGCCTCTGGCTCCCCTAGAAGGCAGGATTTTTTTAAAGATTTAGGTCTTGATGTAGAAATACGCTTAAAGCCCGTAAACGAAACATATCCAGAAACATTATCTCATTTTGAAATTAGTGACTTTTTGGCACAACTTAAAGCAAAACCTTTTGAACACGAATTAAAACCTAAAGATATTTTAATAACTAGTGATACTATTGTATGGCATAAAAATAAGGCTCTAGGCAAGCCAAAAGATACAAAGGAAGCTTGTAGCACGCTTGAAGGATTAAGTAATAGCACCCACGAGGTAATTACATCTGTATGCTTTACAACTTTGCAGCAACAACTAGTAATTAACAGCACTACAAAAGTAACGTTTAAGCCACTTACTAGTGCCGAAATTAGGTATTACGTAGAAAACTATGCCCCTTTAGATAAAGCAGGCAGCTATGGTATACAGGATTGGATTGGACAAATTGGGGTAACTAAAATAGAAGGCTCTTACTTTAATGTTATGGGATTACCCACACACCTTGTTTACAAAACGTTAAATACCATAGTTACATCGCACTAAGTTTTGTAATTTTACAAAAAGCATACCTTATGAAAAATTTAGCAATTCCATTATTTCAGTTCGCAATTACCCTTTTTATTGTTTTAAATTTTAATGCCTGTAAAAAAGCAACAACTACGCCTTCAGGTAAGGTTTTAGCATTAAACGAACCCGTAACAACAACTGCAAAAAAGGCAGTACCATTGCCTCAGGAATTTAAAAGCTACTGGTATGCTGGCGATGCAGAATTAACGTCTTACAAATTGGTACAAGCACGTTATGGCGAATTACGAGAAGGACATGCTACACTTATTTATGTTACCGAAGAGTTTTTACCTAAAATTCAAGTAAAAGCAGATTATCCAAATGCAACTAATGTTCCTGTTTTAAAACTAAATGCCGTAAAGAAATTCAATACTGGTATTTATCCCTACTCAATTATGCAAAGTACATTTTATCCTGTAGCTAACAACCAACATGCTATTAAGGTATCGAGTTCGATGCAAGAATGGTGTGGGCATGTGTACACGCAGCTCAATAATAAATCGCAATTTGAAGTGGTATCCCATTCCTATTTTCAGGGTGAAGCAGACCAAACATTAAAGCTCAATAAATCTGTTTTAGAAAACGAATTGTGGGCGCAATTACGCATAGACCCTAGCAGTTTGCCTACAGGAGAGATTTCATGTATTCCTGCTTTTGAGTTTATACGCTTAAAGCACAAACCTGTGAAAGCCTTTAAAGCCACAGCCACACTTACAAAAAACAGTTATAAGCTGTATTATCCTGAATTAAACAGAACATTACTGCTGTATTTTGAGGCTTCTTTCCCTTATCAAATAACAGGTTGGGAAGAAACTTTTAATAGCGGTGGCAAACAGTTAAAAACAACTGCCACAAAATTAAAATCTATAAAATCGCCTTACTGGAGTAAAAACCAAAATAAGGACGAAATACTAAGAGATAGTCTCCTGCTACATTAAAACTTTAACATATTGCATGTATCTTTGTAAGTAGTCTAAATGTATATGCAATCATGGTAATTTTTAAATTTTTTCTGCCACATAAAGATGCACTCGTAGCTACTTGTATACTCGTAGTAGTATTGGTTTGTGTTGGCAGTATTTCCAATTTGCTTATTAGAAAAATTGGAAGACGAAGGCATATTAACGAAGCCCGAATAAGCCTAATCTGCCGTTACATTAGTGTAAGTTTATTTTTGTTAGGCATTTTAATCGAAGCATTTATTCTAGGTGCAAAATTTGAAGATATTGCAGTGATATTTTCTTCAGTTTTTGCAATTTTGGGCATTGCTTTATTTGCTGTTTGGTCTATTTTAAGCAATGTAACCTCAGGAATAATCATGTTTTTTAATTTCCCCTATAAAATAGGCGATAAAATAGAAATTCATGATAAAGACTTCCCTATAAAGGCTATTATAGAAGATATTAGAGCGTTTCAACTCCACTTAAGGTTAGATAATGGTGATTTGGTAACTTATCCCAACAATTTTTTACTACAAAAAGCAGTAACATTGGTAGAAAAAGATGCCTTAGATACTGAATTTGATGATGAAGGCTCTGGCGCCACTTAAAACATAATATTTTGATTCTTAAAACCAACTCAAAACAAAAAGCAGCATCTAAGCAACTTGGGCAAGTTCCAGGCAGTGTTATATATACAGGAAACAAAGCTAAAGACGATTTACGAATTGAGGCTTTCGATTACGATAAAAACAACTGTTCCGAACTTAAATTCAATTCTGTAGAAGAAAGTTTTAAATTTAAAAGCACCAACTCCATAACTTGGATTAATTTAAATGGGCTTAATCACGTTGCTGAAATAGAAAAGCTAGGAGTACATTACGAACTTCACCCTTTAGTTTTAGAAGATATTGTAAATATTTCGCAGCGTCCTAAAATTGACGATTACGATACGTATTTGTTCTTAGTTTTAAAAATGCTCTACTACAATAAAGCTGGAGAAATTGCATCGGAACAAGTAAGTTTTGTTTTGGGTGAAAATTACGTTTTATCGTTTCAAGAAGCAGAAGGCGATGTGTTCGATGTGGTTAGAGAACGCATTCGAAAAGCAAAAGGGCGTGTACGCCACATGAGATCAGACTATTTGCTTTATATTTTAATAGATGCAGTTGTCGATTACTATTTTAACGTTATTGAAACGTTGGGGGCTAAAATAGAAGACTTAGAGTCTCAAATTTTTGATGGTAAAGTAGAAGACGATACCAGCAGACAAATTCAAAATCTAAAACGCGAAATATTGCGTGTACGGCGTGCAATATTACCAGTTAGAGAGATGGTTAGTCGCATAGAAAAAAACGACACCAGTCTTATTTCAAAGAAAACCGTAACGTATTATAACGACGTTTACGATCACTTAGTGCAGGTTTTAGAGCACATTGAAATTTACAGGGAAATGATATGGAGTTTAATGGACATGTATATGACAACCATTAGCAATAAAATGAATGAGGTTATGAAAGTACTAACTATTATGGCATCTATATTTATTCCGCTTACCTTTATTGCAGGTGTGTATGGCATGAATTTTCAACACATGCCAGAATTACAATCCCCCTACGGCTACTACGTAGTTTGGGTAGTTATGATTGCTTTGTTTTTAGCAATGCTGTATTACTTTAAACGTAAAAAATGGATTTAATGGAGTATTTAAACTTTTTTCAATTCGCTATAAAAATCTTCTTTTTCATGCAATTTTTGTCTTTTCCTCAGTCCATAGCACTGCTATCAACTTCAAAAAATACTTGAATTGAACAAAAAAATCTAGAACTTTCGTTAGAATCAAAAAAGTTAAATCAATTCAATTTATAAATTTAAACGTTAAGGGATATTTTGGAAGCTCGCCATTACTGGTTTTTACGGCATTTATTATAGGAAATACAAAAGCAACAACAGCTAAAAGTAAGAGTAAAACAATACCAAGACCACAAAAAAACACAAGTGGTATACAAATGAGACTGTATATAATTAAGCTCAACTGAAAGTTTATCACAGCCTTACCATGTACATCCATATTATAAACAGTATCCTTATGTGTTGTCCACATAATAAGCGGCACAATTAAACCTCCAAACCCCGTAATTAATGTAATGAGTTGGCTTAAATGAGTAATAACTAATAGTTGATTGTCTTTTCTCTTCACAATATATAAATCATTTAATATATCTACAAGACGCCGATACGCTAAAATGTTACAATTTTAGTGTGAAAAATGATAAGGCTATTAGGCATTATCAATCTAAAAACTGATAGGTTATTGAGTTATAATACTAAACATTTAGATAAAGTATCTTCGTAAATGGCTTCGTATTTAGGTACTATTGCATGCAAATCGAATTTAAGAGCTTCTCGTCTGGCGTTACTCTTAAAAGTCTTTAGGCGCTCTTCGTCTGTTAAAATATGTATTGCATTTTTAACCATGTCCTGTACGTCTCCAACATCACTTAAAAATCCAGAAACACCATCTATATTAACTTCGGGTATACCGCCTGTATTGCTAGAAATTACTGCCACACCAGATGCCATAGCTTCTAAGGCTGCTAAACCAAAACTTTCGGTTTGAGATGGTAATAAAAACAAATCGCTAAAACACAGTATTTTATCAATCTCGTTGCTTCTTCCAAAGAAAATAACTTTATCCGATATGCCTAAAGCTTTGCACTTATTTTCTATACCTTCCTTCTCTGGCCCTTCTCCAATAAACATTAACTTGGAAGGCACTTCTTTCTGTATG
This sequence comes from uncultured Flavobacteriaceae bacterium, assembly GCA_947489085.1. Classification (GTDB taxonomy): domain Bacteria; phylum Bacteroidota; class Bacteroidia; order Flavobacteriales; family Flavobacteriaceae; genus Jejuia. Next base: position 88,314 of record CANLCJ010000003.1, on the reverse strand, counting down.
CCATAAAATACCTCTATAACATCTTGCACACGTTTTACTGGCCTTAAATTACTAATGTGTGTCACTATTTTTTCATTGTCTTTTGCCATGATGCCACGTTGGCAATCTGTAAAACCATGATTGTATTTATCTAAATCTATAAAATTAGGCACTACATTAATTTCCTTTTCAATATCAAATAATCTTAATGTATCCTCTTTTAAACTTTGAGATACGGTTGTTACAGCATCAGATTTATTAATACTAAAGGTTACTGCGGGTTTGTAAAAAGGGTGGCTGCCTACTAGAGTAATATCTGTACCGTGAAGTGTTGTTACTATGGGTAAGTGTATGCCTTCTTCTTTAAGCATTTTCTTTGCCATGTATGCCGCATAAGCATGTGGTATAGCATAATGTACATGTACTATCTCTATACCGTGTAGTTTTACCATATCTACAAGCTTACTAGACAATGCCAGCTCGTAAGGTTGGTAATGGAATAAAGGATACTCCGGCACATTAACTTCGTGATAATGTACATTGTTACTTAACAACTCTAGCCTAACAGGCTGATTGTAAGTTATAAAATGAATGTCGTGTCCTCGCTTAGAAAGTTCTAAACCAAGTTCTGTTGCTACAACACCACTACCTCCAAATGTAGGGTAACATACAATTCCAATCTTCATACACTAAATATTTAAAATACTAAGGCAACACGATAACGTAATAATTACCTCAATACTATTCATCTTCAATCGCTTCGTAAATAAAACGTTGAATTTCTGTTCTAATATTTCGTTTTAACAACAAATTTCTACCTGCATTTGGGTAGGTTCTGTTTGCTAAAAACACATATACAATTTCTTCTTCTGGATCTGCCCAAGCATAAGTGCCCGTAAAGCCAGAATGTCCAAAACTTGTCATAGACAAACACCCACATGTAGGTCCTGCATCTCCAAGTTGTGGCTTATCAAAACCAATACCTCTTCTATTGTTTTCTTCACAATAATAACAGGTGTTAAACTTATCTAAAGTCGATGCTTTTAAATAACGTTTGCCACCATAAAAGCCCTTTTGCAAATACATTTGCATAATCTTAGCAACATCGTTGGCATTACTAAAAATTCCAGCATGCCCACCTACTCCATTTTGCATGGCTGCTCCCATATCGTGCACATAGCCATGTACTTTACCATAACGGTAATAATCGTCAACCTCGGTTGGTACAATGTCTTTATTACTCTTTTTACGGTAAGGGTTATACATTGTGTAATTTGCTCCTAAAGATTGATAGATGTGGGTTTGCACTAACTCATCCAGCCCTTTGTCGTAATGTTTCTCAATAAATTTCTTTAAAATATAATATGGAAAATCGCTGTACCTGTATCTTAGTCTATCTAAAAGTTCTGACTCTTTAATGATTTCCTGTATAGAATCCTGATAATCAGTCCTTAAATACAAATCTTTATAAACTTCAACATTAAATTTCTTTGTTCTAGTTTTACTGTAATATTTTGGACTTGGTTTTTTAGTAATACTATCCAGTGTATGGTAATAAAACGGCTCCCAAGGCCTTAAGCGTGCATAATGCGATAACATGGATTTAACGCTAATATCTGCTTTATTGGAGTTTTTATAATCGGGTAATAATTGCGATAGTGTACTATTAACAGAAATTAAGCCCTTCTCTTCCATTTCCATTACCAAGGGTAGGGTGGCCAAAATTTTAGTTAAAGAAGCCACATCATAAATATCGTCGAAATCCACCTTTTCCTTACCTGCATACGTGTGCTTGCCAAAGTTTTTATTGTAAATTACTTTTCCCTTTCTTGCTATTAAAAGTTGTATTCCTGGCGTCATCATGGAATCTACAGCAACCTGCGCTATAGAGTCTACCCGCTTTAGTTTAATCGAACTCATACCAACACGTTCTGGCAAAGCGTATCCTAAACGTTTAATACTATTGTAAGTTATACCTACACCTTCGTTAAAATGTGCGCCTATAGACACTGGCAAGCAACCTTTTGCTGGTAGGGCGCCAAAGATTAGTTGCGCAGATTTTTGCTGTGCAATAGCACTATTTTGGTAGCTTACCACTATACTTTCTATATGCGTTGTGGTTTTTAATGCATCTAGGGCATAAGGTTTTACAAAAGCATCTAAAATAACATCGTGATTTCTGGATATCTCATGCAACCATGTTAGTGCTTTGGTACTAAATTTATAAGGTTTCCAAGGCGTTTTACTAGAACGGTGAAACCCAATAATAACCGTGTTATAGGGTTTCAAATTTTCTAGCAATACGTCTAAAGTTTCTGCTTCTACTTTCTGCACTTTTGTATACAAACGAAGGCTGTTGTAAAATGAGCTTCCATCAGCATCACCTAAAGCAACATAAGCTATTTTTTTAGTCTCTAAGTCTTTAATTGGCAAAAGATCTGTTTTATTTTGTACTACGGTAATTGCATTTTCGAATAGCGTTTCAGTAAGTAATGTGTCTTTTCTTCTGTTTAAATCTGCATCCAAATTATATAAGCCTACAGGAGCGTATTTGTGCAAGCCCACCTTATATTTAGCCATTAAAATCTTTTTTACCGAATGTGCCAAACGCGACTCGCTAATTTCGTTATTAGTATAGGCTTCTATAAATTTGGCAATACCAATTGGAGCATCTTCAGACATTAACATTACATCATTACCTGCTTTAAAAGCTGCAAGGTCGATGGCTCCTGTATCACTAAAATTAGAAGCCCCTTTCATTGTTAATGCATCTGTAAATACTAAGCCTTTAAATTTTAAGCGTTCTTTTAAAATATCGGTTACAATATGTTCAGACAAGGAAGAAGGGTAACCTGCCCTAGACTCTAAACTTGGTACATTTAAATGCGCTACCATCACGCTGGAAAGCCCTTCTTTTATAAGCCTCTTGTAAGGGTGTAATTCTACAGAATCTATACGTTTTTCGTTAAAACTAACTGTAGGTAACGTAAGGTGCGAATCGGCATCTGTATCTCCGTGGCCAGGAAAATGCTTTGCATTTGCTAAAACACCTGCACTTTGCATGCCTTTCATAAATGCTAATGCTTTTTCTGTAACGTTATCTCTATTTTCTCCAAAAGAGCGATTTCCTATAATTGGGTTTTTAGGATTTGTATTTATGTCTACAACTGGAGCAAAATTAAAATGTACTCCAATACGCTTACAGTGTTCTCCTATTTGTCGTCCTGTTTGCTCTATAAGAGCATTATCTTTAATTGCACCTAAAGCCATATTGTATGGAAAAGCATATGTAGAGTCTAAACGCATACTTAACCCCCACTCTGCGTCCATACCAATTAACATGGGGATTTTAGATAAAGATTGCAATTCATTGTTTAATGCTGCTTGTCGTTTTGGACCACCTAAAGAATAAATTATTCCCCCAATATGGTGTTCGCGTATAAGATTTACAATGTTTCTCTTAGTAGCAGCATCTTGGTTAGACATTACTTGAGCCATAAACAATTGTCCTACTTTTTCTTTTAGAGACATTGTGGCATATATACTATCTACCCATTTTTGCTGCTGCTCTGTGTCTAGAGTTGCTAATGGATGTGGAGTATCTTGTGCATTTGCAGCACAGAAAATAAATAAAAACAGATAGTGAATATAGCGCATATGGGGCTTGATTAAGCTAATTTATAATAGCAGTATAATAAATACCATGCCAAAATAAGACTTTTAAAAAAAAGAGGAAAATACTTTAGTAGTGTTTTGTTATTAAAATGAAAAAACACGACTTAAATTACTTACAATATTATAATTTAAGATTACAAATAAATTTAATTTCAATACATTATTAAAAGCTAAAAAAGGGAAAATATAAACGTTTAACAATTATAAAAAAATATAGAATATTACTGTTATTGCAATTTGCAGATAAAGTTTTGCTAATTTGATGTTATTATTAACATTAAGTTAATCTTTTTGCAAATTTTAGCATTAAAATTTTTATATTTCGAAAAAAATATGACTATACGATAAAACACCTATGTAAATACCACCAGCCGACTTACACTAGCCAAAATTTGGCTATGTAATTACCAACTAACACTAAATATGATTACAATAAATACCGACTTAGCCATACCTAAGTACAAACAGATAATTTTCTCTATAGAAAATGCCATATTATCTGGAGATTTGAAAAAGGGTGACCAAATACCGTCTATAAACGCTATTAAAAGCACCTATAAACTTTCTAGAGATACCATATTAATGGCGCTTAACGATTTAAAAAATAGAGGCATTATACAGTCTGTAATAGGTAAAGGCTATTATGTGAAAAGCGAAAATGTAGCTATTAAACAAAAAATACTTTTACTTTTCGACGAGCTCAATACGTTTAAAGAAGACCTTTACAATGCGTTTATCTCTAACTTAGATGCTAGTATTAAAGTAGACATTTACTTTCATCATTTTAATCCTAATATGTTTAGAAACATTTTAGAGAATAATATTGGAGACTATCACTACTACGTTGTAATGCCTGCTAATTTAAAAGACGTTAAGCAAGTTATTGAAAAATTACCTTCAGACACGGTTTATATTTTAGACCAAATGCCTAAAAATTTGCAACACTATTCAGGTATTTTTCAAAATTTTAAAAAGGATATATTTAACAGCTTAAGCAGAGCTTCTAATGCCATTAAAAAATACAAAAAACTTTACTTAGTATTTACTAAAGAAAAGCAGCCATTAGGAATGTTAGAAGGTTTTAAGTTATTTTGCGATCAAAATAATATGCCTTACGATATTTTAGAAAATTTAGATGAAAAGCAGCCTGAGCATGGAGAACTTTATATTATACCAGATGATGACAACTTGCTTCGAATTATTAAAAAAATTAAGGATGCCAAACTAAAATTAGCTAAAGATGTAGGTATCATTTCTTATAACGATACTTTGCTTAAAGAAATCGTTGAAGGTGGCATTACTACCATATCTACAGACTTCTCTGCCATGGGAATGCGCCTCGCTAGAATGATATCTAACAGAGAACAGAATCGTATAGAAAACACTAACAATTTAATTTTAAGACATTCCTTATAGTAAAATGACATTAACAATTACTAAACCTACTACTGCTTTGTACACTATATATATCGAGAAACAAACTAATGTTTTGCATATTAAAAACTCAGAAGCATCATTTTCTGCTGAAATATATTTAGATCAAGGCGCTAGTTTACAATCTCTTAAATTTGGCAACCACCATATTATTCAAAACATGGCACCGCTTAGCTATAATAAAACCTATGCATCTTCTATACTTTTTCCGTTTGCAAACAGAATTAAAGACGGCAATTACCAGTTTGAAGGAAACACTTATAGTGTAGAAACAAACGTACCAGAAGAAAATAATGCGTTACACGGTTTTGTTTACGATAAAACGTTCGATGTTGAAAAAACTTCTGTTTCCAAAGATAGTGCCACTGTCTCATTAGTATACACGGAAGAAACACCACCTTTTGGCTTTCCTTATGCGTATACTGTACGTTTAAAGTATGTTTTTAAGCCAAACAGTTTATCGTTAACATTAGAGATAACCAACCTGTCTGATAAAAAGTTTCCGTTTACTTTAGGGTGGCATCCGTATTTTGTAAGCAGCGATTTGCACAATAGTGAAATTGTATTTAATAGTAAAGAGAAGCTTATTTTAGACGACCGCAAAATTACAACTGGAACCTCTCAATTAAAGGACAATCCTTCACTAAAAATACAAGACAAACAGTTTGACGACTGTTGGATACTAAGCACAGATGAAGTGCTTTTTAAAACCCCAAACTATAACTTAAAATTTAATGCCACTGGACACAATAATTTTTTACAAATTTATACACCTCCCAGAAAAAATACGATAGCCATAGAGCCTACTACAGGTATACCAGACAGCTTCAATAATAAAATAGGTTTAGAAACATTGTCGCCTGGAGACATTCATGCTATAACTTGGCAAGTACAACTTACAGATAATTAAAATGAATACAGAACTGGTTAATACAGTTAAAGAAACCTTTATTTCTAAATTTAACACCGATCCCTTACTCGTTTTTTCACCAGGACGCATCAATATTATTGGAGAACATACCGATTATAACGATGGTTTTGTATTTCCTGCTGCTGTAGATAAGGGTATTTATGTTGCGATACAAAAAAGCACATCTCAAGACTGTACTGTAATTGCTTTAGATTTAAAAGAACACATAAACTTTTCTCTACAAACGCTAAAACCGCTTGAGGTGGGGCGTTGGGAAAATTACATATTGGGTGTCGTTGCAGAAATTAAAAAAGCAGGGAAATCCATAGGTAATTTTAACGCTGTATTTAAAGGAGATATTCCTGCTGGTGCTGGCATGTCCTCTTCTGCAGCATTAGAAAACAGTATTGTTTTTAGTTTGAATGCACTTTTTGAACTTAAGTTATCTAAAGAAGACATGATACTTATATCTCAAAAAGCAGAGCATAATTATGCCAAGGTAAAGTGTGGTATTATGGACCAATATGCCAGTATGTTTGGAATGGAAAACAATGCACTACACTTAGATTGCCGTAATGTAACTTCTAAACCTTACAAGATAAATTTTAAAGCCTACCAGCTAGTGCTTATTAACACTAACGTAAAGCATAATTTATCAGATAGCGCTTATAATGAAAGACGTGCTACTTGCGAACGCATTTCGAAACTTTTAAATGCAAAAGCGCTTAGAGATGTTAAAGAAAAAGATTTAGAACGCATAAAAGCGCAAATACCTGAAGAAGATTACAATAAGGCTTTGTATGTTATACAGGAAAACACCAGAACGATAAATGCAGCTAAAGCCATAGCGCAAAATGATTTAGAGACTTTAGGGCGTTTAATTTTCGAGTCTCATAAAGGGCTGTCTACAATGTATAAAGTGAGCTGTAATGAACTCGATTTTTTAGTACAAGAAGCAAAAAACAGTACTGTTGTTTTAGGTGCTAGGATGATGGGGGGCGGTTTTGGAGGTTGCACCATTAATCTCATAGAAAAAGAAGCGTCTAAAACGTTCACAGAAACATTGGCAAAGGCTTACAAGAAAACATTTAATCGCGATTGTTCTATTTACCATGTAAAACTAGCTAATGGCACGCATATTATAAACGCAAACAACTCGTTTTAGTACAATATCATAATCGCTTAGTATCTTAGAAATGCAATACTTTACGCTATGCAAACTAAAGGTATATTTCAATGCCAAATTTCAATTTAGCATTCAATTTAATGTTGGTATACCACTAAATTTAAATGGACATTCATACTAAATCTTAGTTTCAAAAGTTATACTTTTACAACGTTTGTTTGGTTGTTAAGTAGTAATTCTGTTTTAAACTAAACCAATCGTATATCTATAAATAGTCCAAAACATGAAGAAATACATTTACTATACCTTAACTATTTGTTTTATAACACTGTGGAGTTCTTGTAGAAATGATTTTGAGTTTTCTGAAAGTACTGGAAATCTTGAGTTTTCTAGAGATACTTTATTTTTAGATACATTATTTACTAATATTGGATCCAGCACATTTAGTTTTAAAGTTTATAACAGATCCGATGAAGATATTGTAATACCCAACGTTGGTTTGGCTCTTGGGGAGAGTTCTCAATACCGTTTAAATGTTGATGGGTTACCGGGTAAAACATTCGAAAATGTAGAATTATTAGCCAACGATAGTATTTTTGTTTTTGTAGAAACCACTGTAGACATCAACGATTTTTCTAGCCCTACTAACGAGTTTTTATTTGTAGACCAAATAGAATTCGATTCTGGCAGTAATTTACAAAAGGTAGAATTAGTGACTTTGGTTAAAGACGCTGTGTTTATATTTCCCGGAAGAGATAATACTACCAGAGTTTTAGATTCTCTTAGTATTAATGTAGCTGGCATGCAAATAGCGTCTGGTTTAGAAGGTAGAGAACTCAATAATGATGAGTTAACGTTTACCAACGAAAAACCTTATGTTATTTATGGCTTTGCAGCCGTACCTTCTGGACGCACACTTACCATAGAAGCTGGTGCCAGAGTGCATTTTCATGAAAACTCTGGTCTTGTGGTACAATCTGGCGCTTCCATACACGTTAATGGCACTTTAAGCATGGATCAAGAAAGACTAGAAAACGAAGTTATTTTTGAAGGCGACAGACTTGAACCTGCTTTTGCTGATAGACCTGGGCAATGGGGATCTATATGGCTTGTAGATGGTAGTATTGATAATATTTTTAACCACGCCACAATTAAAAATGCATTAGTGGGCATTTTATCTGATGGTAACGCAGACGGAACTGATGATAAACTTACCATTACAAATTCGCAAATATACAACGCTGGTAGTTTTGGTATCTTGGGCAGAAATACTTCTATTAGAGGCGAAAACTTAGCCATTAATAATTGCGGACAAGCCTCTTTAGCTGCCACCTTAGGCGGTAGATATAACTTTACGCATACAACTATAGCTAACTATTGGACTGAAAGTTTTAGGCCATTGCCAGCCCTATTAATCAATAATTTTTCTATAGATGAAAACCAGACAGCCACAATTGCCGATTTAACTGAAGCCAATTTTAACAATTGTATCATTTACGGTAACGACAATCCTGAATTTTTGTTGGAAGAAGTTGAAGACGCTGGAGTCGCTTTTAATTTTAAATTTACAAATTGTTTGGTTCGTTTCGAAGACAATAACAATAATTTTACTGGTGAAAATTACGATTTTAGTAATACTGAGCTCTACGAAAATATTATTTTTAATAGAGATCCTTTATTTACTAATACAGACCAGAATGATTTAACATTAGAGAACAATTCTCCTGCCATTGGTACAGGTAACCTTTTCTTTGCAAACCAAGTACCTAATGATATTTTAAACAACGATAGAACTACTGCTCCAGATGTTGGCGCTTACCAGCATGTTGCAACACCAGAATAAAAAAATGCCCCTTTATGGCTAAGGGACATTTAATTGCATTTTTATTTTTCGTTTTTTAACGTCTCTTTGTAGAGCTTTAAATTAGAAGCGATTTCTTTGTCTAACTCTGGCGCTTTTATATCTTTAAAATTACTTAAGGTTTCATATATTATATGTGCAACAATATATCTGGCAGAAGGCTTATCATCTGCTGGTATAGCATACCAAGGTGCATGCGGTTTAGAGGTTTTGTTTAAAGCATCTTCATAACATTCTTGGTACTTGTCCCAAAGTTTTCTCTCTTTTAAATCGCTTGGAGAAAACTTCCAGTTTTTTTCTTGTTTTTCTAAACGTCTCAATAGCCTATGCTTTTGCTCTCCTTTAGATAGATTTAGAAAAAACTTAAAAATTAACGTTCCGTTTTCTGCAATATGCTTTTCAAAGGCATTAATCTGCTCGAAACGTTTGTCCCAAAAAGCATCATCTACGGCATTAACTGTTGTAATATCAGGTAAATTTTCACCTAAAATATAGTTAGGGTGTACACGAGTTACCAATACATTCTCGTAATGAGTACGGTTAAATACACCAAATTTACCTCGGGTAGGCAATGCTATATAATGGCGCCATAGGTAATCGTGTTTCTTCTCTAACGCTGTAGGCACTTTAAAGCTATGCACTTCTACGCCTCTAACATTAAATTCCTTAAATACCTCTCGAACCAAACTATCTTTACCAGCCGTATCCATACCTTGCAAACAAATTAATACTGCATATTTGCCATGAGCATATAACGTATCTTGAAGTTTCCCTAATTGCTTTCTTAGCTTTTTTAATTTCTTTTCGGCATCTTCTACAACTATCTTAGTCTTTAAGTTTTGTAGCTCTATTTTAGAAACTATTTTATAATCATTAGAGTTTACTTCTTTCATAAATCTTACATTTTTACGATTTTACTAATTTTTACTGTTATTTTTTTAGACGAAATGCTTAAAAATACCGACAAAATACAATATATTTGTAAACATGATTAAAGCAAACCCCAAAAAAACAATGAAAAATTACTACTTTTTTATCATATTATTGTCATCAATAGCTATTAATGCACAATCTAGGTGCGAAGATGCTAACTATTACGTAGTTAGCGCCTATTCTCATGTAAAAAAAGCTTACGATGCTACCAACCTAAGCCACCTGCAATATTCTGCAAATCGCTCTGTGGAATCCATGAAATTATCTATAGAACATTTAAAAGCTTGTGGTTGTCTACAAGCCATAGCGCTTACCAATAAAGCTGTAGATATTTTGGTAAAAGCAGACGAGGTTGAAGTTTACGAAGATGGTCGGTTTTTTGTAAAGCGCGGCAGAGAAGCGACCAGACTTATTTTAGACGAAGTGGAAAAGTGCGATACTTATACCGATGAGGATGTTGCACAGGCTATCGCGAGTAGTGAGAATAACGAAGATGCACTCTCTGCTTTAGAAGAAGAACAAAAACGTTTGGAAGCGCAACAAAAAGCGCTTGTAGAAAAGCAAGCTGCCCTTAAAGCCCAATTAAAACAACAAGAAGCTGAAAAAGTGAAGTTGGCAAAAATGAGCTTAATTAAAAAATACCAAGGTAGCATTGCTGCTAATTTGAAAACTTACAATGCCACTTTAAAGTCTTGTGGTTGCAACGCTTCTTTAACAGATACCAGTAGTACAGTTTCTACAGACTTTACCGAGAATAGCATTAAAACACATTACTTAGATGCACTTTCTAATTTGGCCTCTAATTATGTGGCGAAACTCAATTCCTGTAAAAATTAGAAATAACGAACGAGGTTTTAAATTCAGGATATTCATACACTTAAAGAGATACTACTATTAAATATAAAGGGGAGTGCATTTGCACTCCCTTTTATATTTAATTCTTATTTGAAAGTTTTTATTTGCTAGCAAATAGTTTTACATCCTCTTCACTTACTTCACTACCTCCAAGTATTATAAGACGCTCTACTACATTACGCAGCTCTCTAATATTTCCTGTCCAATCGTAATTTTGCAAAAGCGTAATGGCTTTATCTGAGAAGTTTTTAGGTGTATTCCCTTGTTCTCCAGCAATTTTTTTAGCAAAGTGTTTTATTAATAAAGGTATGTCTTCCCTTCTATCGTTTAACGCAGGAACTTTAATTAAGATTACTGCTAATCTATGGTACAAATCTTCTCTAAAATTTCCATCTGCGATCTCCTTTTTTAAATTCTTATTTGTCGCAGCAACTACACGTACGTTAACTTTAATGTCTTTATCGCTACCTACCCGTTGTATTCTACTTTCTTGCAGAGCTCTTAATACTTTAGCCTGCGCAGAAAGACTCATGTCTCCTATTTCATCTAAAAAAATAGTTCCCCCATTTGCTGCTTCAAATTTCCCCGCTCTGTCCTTATTGGCACTTGTAAATGCCCCTTTAACATGTCCAAAAAGCTCACTCTCAATCAATTCGCTTGGTATGGCCGCACAATTTACCTCAATCATTGGGCTTTTAACACGATCGCTTTTTTGGTGTAACCAATGTGCTACCAGCTCTTTACCTGTTCCGTTAGGTCCTGTAATTAATACTCTTGCATCTGTTGGAGCTACCTTATCTATAATGTCTTGTATTTGAGAAATTGGAGCACTTTCTCCAATCATTTCATACTTTTTACTTACTTTCTTTTTTAAAATTTTATTTTCTACTACAAGTTCTTTACGGTCTAGAGCATTGCGCACAGTATTTAACAGCCTGTTTAAATCTGGCGGTTTAGAAATATAATCGAAAGCACCTAAGCGCATGGTATTAACAGCTGTATCTAAATCGCCATGTCCAGAAATCATCACTATAGGAATTTCTGGTTTTAATTTTCGGGTAGCTTCTAGTACTTCAACACCATCCATTTTAGGCATCTTGATGTCGCAAAGTACAAGGTCGTAATCTGCTTTTTTTATTTTATCCATTCCAGACAAACCATCTTCTGCTTCTTCTACTTGATATGTATCACTTTCTTCGGAAAGGATTTTAACCAACACGCGTCTTATAGCAGCTTCATCTTCAATTATTAATAATTTAGGCATATCTCTATATTTTAAATTTTATTCCAGTTCTTAAATAAAATGCATTTACATCGTCTAATTTAAAAACTTCATCTCTATCATTATTTCGTAGTACATTGTTTAGTCGAAACGTATAGCCAGAAAACAAATATCCTACCAAATGTTTTGTAAATAAATGTTCGTACCCTAATCCGCCTACAATAACAGACAAAGATATTTCATTTGCTAATTGGCCACGAATTTCTATTGGGTCTTGTATATTAGCTAAATACCCGTCTAAACCCACAAACGTTTGTAACAAATCTTTTTTGGTTAGTGCATATTTTATGTTGGATTTAGGTACCCCTGCATTATATGTCCATTTTTCGTTAATCCTTCTAAAATAACTTATAAATGGCAAAGGAAAAGGCACACCTGTTGTTGCATTATATGTTAAACCTACTATTAATCTAAAAGGGTGCTTAATAGTTTTATCTTTAGTTTTGTCTCGTATTGCAAATACACCTCCGTTTAAGAAAATATCGTCTTTAGAAACATTTTGGGTTAATGTAGAAGCTATTCTGGGGTTAAATTTAAAGCCTGCCCTCCATTTAGGATTCCACTTAAAGGTATAAGCCAGATTGAGATCTATAACAAAAATATTATCTAACCTATCAATATCGAAAGGGTAATCTTCTTCAAGGTTTAATATTATATTATTAAACTCTGCTCCTACTACTAAATAAGTACTTTTTTTAAGTTTAATGGGGAAATTAATCAAGCCTCTTAATCTTGTATACTGGTCTTCGGATTCGCTTTGTGGTATAAACGAATATTCTAATCTTGCCAAATCTGTGAGCTGAGAGTGTGCTTTAATACAAAAACATAATACAATTAAAAGGAAACCGCTACACCTATTTATTTTCATCTATCTCTTTATTTTTATTACACCTTTGGTTTAGAAATAATATGTATATCTCTTTGAGGGAAAGGTATGGTTATATTGTGTTCTTTAAATAATTTATCTATACTAAATCTCATATCACTTTTAGGTATGGCAGCCATAAAGCTATCATTTAAAGTAAATACTAGCTTAAATTCTAAAGCGCTATCTCCAAAATTTGTAAACAAAACCATTGGTTCTGGAAAGTCTAACACCTGTTGGTTGTTTACAGCAACTTCTAATAGAAGCCGCTTTACCAAATCTATATCACTCCCATAGGCAACTCCTATAGTAATGTGTTCTCTGGTGGTTTTTCCGTTTTGCGTCCAATTATACAAACTGTTGGTTAAATACAAATGGTTGGGAATAACCATAACTTTATTATCTATGGTTACTGCTCTCGTTGTTCTTAATTTTATTTCTACAACGCGTCCTACTTTACCATCGAGCTCTATAATATCTCCTGCGTGTACAGATTGATCTACCAAAATAAAAATTCCAGAAATAATATCTTGAAATAATGTTTGTAATGCCAGACCAATACCTATAAGTAGAGCTGCCGATGCTGCAAATATACCTGTAACATCGAAACCTACAGCATCGAACACCACCAACATTACTATAATATAGATAATCCATCGTGCAAAAGAAAATACGGTATTAAATTTCACCTTGTCTTCTTCTCGCATTTTTCGAGTAACCAATTTTTTGGTCCACCTTAAAAAATAACTTGTAGCAAACATTACTATAATTACTAGCAAGATGTATTTAATTTTTAGTGTAATATGGTAGGCATCTTCTCCGGTGCCATAGGAATAATCGAAAATCTTAAATTCCAAAAATTCGACCAAGGTTTGCCAAAAAGAACTTTCTTTTATGGCCTCGCTTACGCTATTTACTTCTTCCCCTATTTTTTCAGTAACAGTATCTTGCATAATTTCTAATACTTAAGCCATTTAACAAGTTCTTTGTAACTAGGTTTTTTTCCATACATTAATATACCTATTCTATATATTTTGGCTGCAAACCATACTGAAAACATAAAGGCAACCACCAAGATAATTAATGATGTAATTTGTTGCCATATAGGCACTCCAAAAGGAATACGCATAAGCATTACTACTGGTGAGGTTAAGGGTATAAAAGAAAACACTGTCGAAATAGTGCCATGTGGTTCTTCTATTACAGTAAAAAAGCCTATATAAACCGCTAATATTAATGGTATAATAACTGGAAATATAAACTGTTGCGTATCTGTTTCATTATCTACTGCTGCACCTATCGCTGCATAGAACGAACTGTACAAAAAGTAACCGCAGGTAAAGAAAAGAACAAAAGCAATTGTTAAATTTAATAACGGTAAACTTAAAATACCCTGTACTATTTGCTGGCTTTCCGCGTCTAGCATTTGCGTTTGTGCCGTGCTTTCTAAAATAGCTTGTTGTGGCGCTTGCAATTGGGCTAGATCTAAACCTAGTACAACAGAAGCTACACTTAGTAATACACCTCCAATACATATCCATATTGCAAACTGTGTAATTCCTGCTAAAGAAGTCCCTATTATTTTTCCTAGCATAAGTTCCACAGGTTTTACCGACGATATTATTACTTCTATAATACGACTGGTTTTTTCCTCGATAACGCTTCGCATAATCATGTTACCATAAATGATAATAAACATAAATAATAAATACCCCGCGGCTCCCCCAAACATAAGCTTTACAAAATTATCTGATTTGAACGATGCTTTACCTTTAAAATTTTCTTGATATATCGATACATCTATTTTATAGGCTTGTATTTTTTGCATGTCCAAGCCATTTGTTTTATAATTTATTTCTGTTAATCTCTTTTTAAGTAAACGTTCTAGCTTATTTACCAATGAGGCTGGTGGCGGATCTGCTGAGTAAAACGTTATGTTCTTAGATAAAGCCTCAATAGAACTGTTTTGTTTTACATGTAGTAGTCCATAGCCAGATGTTGCTTTAACTAAGGCTTTTGCCTCTTCTAACGATAAGCCTGTAATATGCTCGTAACGTAGTTTATTGGTGTCTTTAAATACATCTTTTACCAAACCAGAACTATCTAAAACGGATATTACACGTACTTTATCATTATTTTTTTGAGATAAATAGGCCACAACACAAATAAGCCCTATCATTATTACAGGACTTACAATCGTCATGATTATAAATGCTTTATTTCTAACTTTAGAAATGTATTCTCTTTTTATAATGAGTGAAAGATGATTCATGTATTACTAAGCATTTGTGTGTGTAACGTTTTGTATAAAGATGTCGCTAACACTTGGTATAAGCTCTACAAAGTGGGTTACATCGCCTTTGGTGGTTAAATAAGTAAGCAAATCGTTAGGATTATCTTCCGCAGAGAGTTTTATATTGAGCTTTACATTTGCTGTTAGGCTATTAAAATTGGTTACAGCCGTGTTAAATTTTTGCTCTAATTCACTTTGCAAATCAGCGCTATGCAATGCTTTAATTCCTACTTGATAAGTATTGGTTTTAAAAGCGCGTTTAATATCTAAGAGTTTACCGTCTAATATTTTATTAGATTTATGTATCAACGCAATATCGTCGCACAATTCTTCTACAGACTCCATGCGATGTGTGGAAAAAATTATAGTTGCCCCATTAGCTCTTAATCTTAAAATTTCATCTTTTATTATGTTGGCGTTAATGGGATCGAAACCAGAAAACGGCTCATCGAAAATAAGAAGTTTAGGATCGTGTAACACTGTTACTATAAATTGTATTTTTTGCGCCATCCCCTTGGATAACTCTTGTATTTTTTTGTCCCACCAGTTTCCTATATCCAGCCTTTCAAACCAGTAATTTAGGCGCTTTTTTGCTTCTAACTTACTTAAACCTTTAAGTTGAGCTAAATAAAGTGCTTGTTCTCCCACTTTCATAGATTTATACAAGCCGCGTTCTTCTGGAAGATACCCTATATTTTTAATGTGAGCTGGCTTTAACTGTTCGCCATCTAACATTACAGTTCCTGTATCTGGGTATGTAATTTGATTAATAATTCGGATTAACGTGGTTTTACCAGCGCCATTGGGACCTAATAGACCGTAAATACTACCTTTAGGAACGGTTATAGATACATTATTAAGTGCCGTAAAACTTCCAAATGTCTTGCTTGCATTAGCAACTTCTAATAAATGAGGCATCCAATTATTTTAAATTAACAACAAGATGTAAAGATATTAAATGTTAACGAAGATGTGTGCTTGATAGGGTTTAAGATACTATTTTAAAAAAAAATATTTTTTTTTGTAAGGTGCTCGTAACAGCTTCGTCTAACTAATAAAAAAACAAAACCCACCCTTAAAATGAATTAAGGATGGGAAAAAATTGCTATGAAAAAGAAAAATTATCGCTGACTAGCGTCAACGATACTTCAAATATAAGTTTTTTTTTCAAACTAGAGCATAAACTATACAGATATGTTTAGTTTAGAAGTATTTTTTTTGAAATAATGGTGCTTTTTTTGATTTATTTTTTAATTCAAATTAAAACGCAACAATTTAAACACCTTATTTTCAATTATTTAAAATCTTATAAACAGTGTTAACTGTTTATAAGATTTTTTTGTGTTTTTTATGAAAACATGTCTTTAACTTTCTCAAAAAACGACTTGTCAGAACTTTCTGGTTTCGGCGAAAAATGCTCGTCTTCTAACATCTCTTCAAAAAATTCTTTTTGCTTTTTGTTAAGCGTTTTTGGTGTCCACACATTAACGTGCACAAGTAAATCGCCTGTACCGTAACCGTTAATACTTGGTATACCTTTACCTCGTAAACGTAGTATTTTACCAGATTGCATACCTGCTTCTACCTTTATTCTTACCTTACCAGTTACGGTGTCTATTTCTTTAGAAGTTCCTAAAACTGCTTCGGGGTAGCTTACATATAAATCGTAATGTAAATTATCTCCTTCCCGTTGTAGATTTTCGTGCTCTAACTCTTCAATGGCTACTAATAAATCTCCTGAAATACCATTGCCTGGTGCTTCATTACCTTTACCAGATACTTTTAATTGCATACCATCTACCACACCTGCTGGTATTTTAATAGATACGGTTTCTTCTGCAACTTTTAATCCTTGAGCATCAGCATCATTAGGACGGTTATTTATTATTTGTCCAGAACCTGCACACACATTACATGGCGCGGCTGTTTGCATTCTTCCTAAAATTGTGTTAGCAATTCGTGTTACCTGCCCAGCACCATTACACGTAGTACAGGTTTTATAGGTTGTACCTGCGGCTTGTACTTTACGTTTAACTTTTATCTTTTTTTCAACACCATTAGCAACCTCCTCTAAAGTTAATTTAACACGTATGCGTAAATTACTGCCTTTAGATCGTCTTTGGCCGCCACCGCCGCCGCCAAAACCTGAAAAGCCGCCACCGAAACCACCGCCAAAGATATCTCCAAACTGGCTAAAAATATCGTCCATGTTCATGCCGCCGCCATTAAAGCCACCACCACCGCCTTCGAATGCCTGGTGTCCAAATTGGTCGTATCGTGCTTTTTTATCGGAGTCGCTTAAAACCTCGTAAGCTTCTGCTGCTTCTTTAAATTTTGCTTCTGCCGTCTTATCGTCTGGGTTTTTATCTGGGTGAAATGCTATCGCCTTTTTTCTGTAAGCTTTTTTTATTTCTGCAGCACTTGCACCTTTGCTAATGCCTAAAATCTCGTAGTAATCTCTTTTTGCCATGGTTTTATTTTATTGACCTACAACTACTTTAGGAAAACGTATAATTGTTTCTCCTAATTTATATCCCTTTTCTACTACATCAACAATTTTACCTTTTAAATCGTCTGATGGTGCAGGTATTTGTGTTATAGCCGTATGTATATCTGCATTAAAAACATCTCCTTGCGCTACCTCTACTACAGTAAGTCCCTTTTTCTCTAATGTAGATAAAAACTTTTGATAAATTAACAGTACGCCTTTACGCAATTCTTCTGCTTCTTTGTCTTCTTCTATGTGTGTTAGTGCACGCTCAAAATCGTCTAAAATTGGCAACAACTCAATCATTACCTCTTTGCTTGCTGTTTTAAACAGTTCTATGCGTTCTTTAGATGTTCTTTTTTTATAATTTTCAAACTCTGCAAATAAACGTAAAAATTTATCTTTCTCTTTTTGAAGTTCTTCTTTAAGTTGTTCCTCCTCGCTTAACGTTTCTTCAACCTTTTCTTCTACAACATCTTTGGAAGTTTCTACTGTTTCTTGATCTAAAACTTCTGTTTGCGCTTCGTTTGTATCCTTTGCTTTATCTTTTTTACTCATTTGTATAGCCTATTGTTTACTAATGTTTTCAATTGGCAAAAGTACTGCCAATATTATTAAAATGCCATATTGTCACCAATATTATTACAGCCATGTTTTGTTTAACTATTCGCTTTATTTTATGAAACAAAATATGTACTTTTGAATCTTAACACTAAAATATCATATTATGAAAGTAAATCTTAAAATCACTTTAACCGCTTTAACACTAACTTTAGCACTAACGTCTTGTAAAGACAAAGCTAAAAAAGCTGAAACTTCTGAAGTTGAACAAATTGTTGAAACTAAAACTGAAAACACCTCTTATAATGTAGATGTAGATGCTTCTTCTATTGCGTGGAAAGGTTTTAAACCAACAGGATCTCACAGTGGTTCTATTAAAATAAAATCTGGATCTTTAGGTGCTAATGGAGCTGCTATTGCAAGTGGCGCTTTTGTAATTGATATGAATTCTATTACCGTATTAGATATTCCTGCTGAAGAAGAAGGCAATGCTAAATTATCTGGACATTTAAAGGCAGAAGATTTCTTTAATGTTGCTGCTCACCCCACTTCTAACTTCGAAATTACGGGCGTTACTGAAGCTGAAGGGAAAACGATGCTTTCTGGAAATTTAACATTAAAAGGCACTAAAAACAACATTACGTTTCCTGTATCTGTTACTAAAAACGATGGCACCATAACGTTAACTAGTGAGGCTTTTACTATAGACCGTTCTAAATGGAATGTAAAATATGGTTCGAAATCTTTTTTTGATAATTTAGGAGATAAGTTTATTAATGATGATATTGAACTAAAGGTTACTGTAGTTGCAAAAAAAGCCTAACTCGCTTTAACTTAACTTTTAAATTGAATGTATAAAAAAAACCTTGAATGGCATTTACGTGCCGTTCAAGGTTTTTTGGTATTGTATGAGTTTTAATCTTATTACAAACTAATATTAAAACACAAACTATGTGTTTATTAGTTGTTTATTACTCTAAACTCTGTTCTTCTGTTCTTTTGGTGTTGTGCTTCTGAACACTCTACTCCATTAGAACAACGGTTTACTAATCTTGTTTCACCATAACCTTTGGCTGTTAATCTGCTTCTAGAGATCCCTTTAGAAACCAAGTAGTTTACTACAGCATTAGCTCTTTGTTGCGATAAAGACTTGTTAAAATCGTCGTTACCTCTAGAATCTGTATGAGATGCTAATTCTATGCTAACAGGCTTGCTATTTAATAATGGTAATAAAGTGTTATCTATAATCTTTTTAGATGCAGGTGTAATTCTAGCACTTCCTAACTCATAAAATATTGGTAATACATTAGAATTTAATAATCCACAATCTACCTCTTCCCAAGTTGTTAATCCTCCTTTTTTGTCTAATACAGTTCTTGTAACAGTGCTAGATTTTGCAGGTACAGTTACACTTTTTGTTCTTGCAGGGTTAGCTATTACTTGTTTCTTGATAGTTGCATATTGAGCAGGAATTTCAACTTCGTCCATTCTTGCTGGTGTTTTAATTACACGCTTTGTGTAAGACGCAGAAGATTCTGGAATTGGAATGTTACTTGTGCTTGCATCGTTAGCTAGTGTAGTGTACTTTACATCTTTAAATTGTGCTGGGTACTCTACAAAACACGCTACCATACAATCTTCTTTATTAGGAGAATCACAGGCTGTTTCTCTATATTCCCAACCAGAAGTTTTTGGGTAAGTTTCAAACGTTCTAGAATCTGAACCAAAAGAAGCTGGATTTACTTTTAAATCTGTTCTTCCTTCTTTCTTTACGTAAGGTACAGTAATAGTCTCGTATGTAGCAGGTACATACACTAACTTTTTAGACGCTTCTTTAATAAGTACACGCTCTTCTACAGTTCGGTAAGTTGCAGGAACTACTTCTAACTTTGTATAAGCAGGATATACTTCTATAGTTTCATCTACAGTTTTAAATTCGTCTTTTGTAATACATTTTACGTAACATTTACCTGGATCTGGACTTTCTGGCAAGTTTTGTGCTTGAGAAACACCAGCCCCAATTAATAAAGTTAGGCCTAAAATAAAATTTGATTTCATAAAATTTAGAAATTTAGTTAATGGTAATTCATTTTTCAGTTATTTGGACACAAGGTTTTTTATAAAGTCACAATTTTAAAAAAAGTCTAAAAATTATAGGAAAAAACACCTTGTTAACCAGCGCAAAAATACAAAAACTTCATAAAATACAGTAAGCCTGTGTTTTTTATTAAAAAAAAACTAAAATATTCAATAAAAAACTCATTTAAAACTACTTAATAGCTCCTTATTTTTATAAAAACTAAGTGAAGACAACTGTTTTATTGTTATACACCATAACTTTTCTTTCAGAATGGTGCTTTATAGCGTTGGAAAGTACAATTTTCTCTAAATCGCGGCCCTTAGCAATTAAATCTTCTATAGCATAGGCATGCGTTATTCGTGCTACATCTTGTTCTATTATTGGCCCTGCATCCAGTTCTTCTGTTATGTAATGGCTTGTAGCGCCAATAATTTTAACGCCTCGCTCGTAAGCAGAGTGGTAGGGTTTTGCGCCCACAAAGGCTGGTAAGAATGAGTGGTGAATATTTATAATTTTATTAGGGTATTTGTCTATAAGTTTAGGAGACACTATTTGCATGTAACGTGCTAGTACCACAAAATCAATTTGGTGCGTTTCAAGTAACTTTAATTGCTCGTCTTCTGCTTTAGCCTTAGTTGCTTTGGTTACTGGTATGTGGTAAAATGGTATGTTGAAATTATCTGCTATAGACTTTAGCGTATTGTGGTTACTTACAATAAAGGGGATTTCTAAATTTAATTCGTCTGAGTTGTACCGTCCTAAAATATCGTACAAACAATGATCATATTTAGAAACAAATAAGGCCATTTTAGGTTTTGCTTCAGATGAATAGATGCGCCACTTCATATCGAAAACTTCGGCCAGTTCTTTTTTAAAGGACAGTTTAAAGTCTTCGGTAGAGAAATTCTTGGTATTAAACTCGCTTTCCAAACGCATAAAAAATATGTCTTCTTGCGTATCTACATGCTGATCTAAGTATACAATATTCCCTTTATTCGCAGATATGAAGTTAGTAACCGCTGCTATTATATTGGGGCGATCTTTACAATTTATTAGAATGGTAATTTTATTCATCTTTAGGTTTAAATTTCGTCACCCAAAAATAGATAAAAAACTTTTTGCTTTACTTATTTAAGTAGAGATCTCTATTAAACTTTTTTAGATATTTCAAATGGTTTTAAAACTGTAAACGGTATGAGCAACAGTTAATGAAGGCAATAGGACGAGCTGTTAAAGCGTGAGCATCCAGTGCTTCTGTAGTTTTTTAAATTTTCTAAGTTCTTTTCTCAACACAGGTAAAAAATCTTTACCATTACTATTACTCTTTTCTAAACGGTAAGAGTTCTTGTAGAGCAAATTTGTTAAACGTCTTAAGGACTCCAAATGTCTGTGTTTCCTTTCTGTATGGCGTTCGCGTTCTGCACTGATAATTTCTGGAGCTAAAGAAATAGATTGTTGTACAATATCGCCCGTAAAATAGATGTCTATATCTTCAGAACCATCATTTTTAAGTTCAGATAGGTCTGTATTCATATACACAGAAATGCTTTGAGACAAATCTATTATTTCCTTTGCTTTTTTATAAACTGGTAATTCTGATAAATGTAATGGGGTATTATCCATGCATTTGATATCTATAAAATCTATACACTCAAAATTAATCACAACACTCTATTTTTAGCCTTAATATTTAAAGTAAAAACGTATATTTACCTTAAATCTTAATAATTAAAACATATTTAGCTTTAATATTGAATGGATACGCTTAACACCAAAATTTTGAAATGTTTACAGGAAAATGCAAGGCAATCTAACGCAGAAATTGGCCGTAAAGTTGGCATAAGTTCGCCTGCTGTCTCTGAGCGGATAAAAAAAATGGAAGATTTAGATATCATAGAGGGGTATAAAGCTCAAGTATCTCCATTTGAACTGGGCTACCAACTCAAAGCAATTATTACTTTACGTGCTTTTATGGGGAAATTAAAACCTTTTTTAGCTAAGGTTAAAACCTTTGATGAAGTTGTGAATTGTTACAGAATAACGGGAGACGAAAATATTGTAATGGAAGTTGTTTTAAAAAATCAGAAGCATTTGGAGGCTTTTATAGACAACCTAATCATTTATGGAGAATCTAAAACCCAGATTGTATTATCTCGTGTTATTAAAGAAAAAGAGATTACGCCTATAAATTAACTTTAATTCATTGTTTTAAGAGATAATCGCATGAGGAGATTAATATTATCTTAAATATAATTAACTTGAATCTAAACTTAATTACGATTTGCTTTTCAAAAAAACATCCACTAATGTTTTTTTATTGGTAATACATATTTATTTTTGACTGTCCACCAACTGCTACTTTTTTACAATTTCAATAATCAATGTTACATTCATGTTTAGAGTTTTATTTTTTTTAAGTTTTGTTTTAATAACAGCAGTCTCTTGTGGTCAAAAAAAACATCCTATTAAAGGCGAAACTGCTTTTCAAAAAAAATTAAATGCCACATACAAAGACGTTACCACATCACCTTTAAAACCAGAGGACAGAAAACAATTTGATGGACTAGATTTTTTTAAATTCGATTCTGCCTATATTGTTAAAGCTACTTTAAAGCGTACGCCAGACTCTAAATGGTTTAATATGAAAACAACAACCTCTAGAGTATCTCAGGAGCGTGTTTTTGGTATTATAAGCTTTATACTTAAAGGAAAAAAATACGAATTACAGTTGTACCAAAATAAAGATTTAAAAGACAAAGAAGGTTTCGAAGATTATCTGTTTTTACCATTTTTAGATGCAACTAACGGAACAGAAACTTATGGTGGCGGGCGTTACATCGATACTAAAATACCCAGTGGGGACGTGTTAATTATAGATTTTAATACTGCTTACAATCCCTATTGTGCTTACAATGCGAATTACTCTTGTCCCATAGTGCCTCGAGCAAATTATTTAGACATTAAGATTAAAGCAGGAGTAAAACAATTTAAAAAATAGTTATTTTTTCCAGACTACTTTACCAAATATAGCCCAGCAAATACCAGAAAAAAACCAAGCACAAAACTACCTGCGGTATAAAGTGCAAAACTTATAAAATCTCCCGATTTTAGAAAAAGTTGATTTTCGTAAATAAAGGAGGAAAATGTTGTAAAACCACCACAAAACCCAGTGGCTAAAAATAAGGTTTGATTTTGTGTTAATGCATTGGTTTTACTCGCTAAACCAAGAATAAGACCAATTAAAAAGCAACCAAGTATGTTTGCTACAAATGTGCCATAGGGTATTCCTGTTTCCAGATTATTCAAAAATTTACCAATAGTGTAACGCAATACACTACCTAAACCACCTCCTAAAAAAACAAATAAAAGCTGTTTCATAACTTATTTTACTGCTATATATAATTCTGTAATCCAATCTGCAGGCGTAACATGCTCTAAACTACTCTTTGTATAAATTTCTAGCATAGGGCCTCCCGTATCTATTTCCAAATTAGTAGTATTAATATGTTCTATAGAGGCATCCCAAGCCTCTTTTAAATAGCTATAATTCCCGTTTAGTATGGTTTTTACGCCTTTAAAAGCTTCTAGTTTAGCTGATGAAATTTTAGAATATTGAACAGGCTCTACCCTATCTGCTGTT
This sequence comes from uncultured Flavobacteriaceae bacterium, assembly GCA_947489085.1. Taxonomy (GTDB): domain Bacteria; phylum Bacteroidota; class Bacteroidia; order Flavobacteriales; family Flavobacteriaceae; genus Jejuia. Next base: position 64,332 of record CANLCJ010000003.1, on the reverse strand, counting down.
GGTAGACAACATGAAAATTTAACTTCATTTTTAGTAGCATCCCATTTGTGGTAATAAATAAAAGGAGCCCCTGACGCGCTTATTTTTTTCGCCTTTAAGTAAGCGTACAACTGGGGAATTTTTGTTTGTACCACTTTAGTTAGTTTAGGTGTCTTACATGTAACCGAATCGTAAACATAAAATGTACCACTACGTGTTGTTATGCCTTTTACATCTACAGTATAATGGTTTATATTTTCCCTAATTAAGGCGTTTAATTGCTCTAAACTGTGTTTAAGGTGAGATTCTACCTCTAATTCTATGTTCCCAAAAAATAAATGAAACACTTTAAATTTAAAGGTTAAGTTGCTAACCTCAATATCCCAAGTAATTTGAGTTTTAGTGTCTGTTAAAGCAACAAATGTCCAGTTGGCCTTAGAATTAGAAAAACCAGAGTACACCACATCTTGTTCAATTGATGTATTGGGGTAAGTTTTTAGTGTACTAATTGTGCCTACTCCGTGGGTATCTTGCCAGTTATATTCCTCTTGAGATGGTGTTTTATCTTTGCCTTTAGCTTTAGAATTATTGGCGTTTTTGTACCAAATAAACCAAGATGTCCAATTGTTATAATTAGCAACTGTATTATATACTGTTGCTACAGGTGCATTTATAATTTTGGTTTTAGATATTTTAAAACGACTAGGTTGTATGGCAATGTAAACAGATAGTATAATCGTAGCTATTAAAGCTAAAACTACAAAATTTTTAAAAACCTTCATACACTGACAAAATTGAGATACAAATATACTTTTTTAATTGTAGAGCTCGCGTTGTGTTATTTTAAGTGTGCCTTAAAATTAGAGATTGTTATAATAAACTTATTTTTTTGAAGGGCTCATATTTTGAGAGAAAGCCTTGAGGAGTAATATTGAGTATTTTGAACTAAAATTTAAATTTCAAGGATCTGTTTTCTTATTGACACTAAAAATGAGTAATATTATGTTTAACAAAATGAGTAGGCAAATTACTGTTAAAATCTTCATGGCTTAGTTGTATTTATTATTTAGATGTGGAATTTACGAAATGGTTGCGTATTATCATTATATTTTATAATAAAACAGTTAAATCATTAAAAATACCTGTCTAAAATAGCATTTTCCTAAAACTACAACAAAAACTTGATAGATGCAATAAATGCGATAAAACTAATAAATGCCAGCAAAACCCAAATACTACCGCTGTAAAAACGTTTATGTAGTTTTAAGTCTTTCCGATAGGTATAACCGATAACGATAGCAAAAACAATAAAAAAGACAGTTCCAAAAATAATTTGACCTTTACTAAACATATGGTTATTTTTTTGCAAATTTAAGGAAATCTAGAGAAATGCTAAACACAGATTTACATTCGTTTGTAGCCCCCTGTAACCACCAGTATTTATTCGAAAGCTCTTATAAAGTTAAACGCCTTAACTTCATCCCTATAAGCTTGTTTGTAACTTCATTAAAACGTATTTCAGTAAGAAACCATGTCTCAGGCTCATAATGTCCCGTTTTACTAGACAGTGAATAAGAACAAAAGTGTTAACTGAACCTAAAGCAATGGTAGTTTTACTTTTTTATTGCTGCAGCTCTTATCATTACCTATACTGCTTTTTATACTACGTAAACTTGCAAGGAGGAAATAAAGTATTTACATTATAAATCAATTTTAATTGTTGGTAAAAACAGAAATTCTTATTTCAAGATAGTTGCAACAAACAAATATGATGGCGAATATTATACTTTAGCGATTCCCCTGTGGTTAAATTCCTTATAACTTCCCAAGCGATTAGAAATTTGGCTAAAAAAATACAATAATAGTGCTGTCTGCGAGAAAGATATTTCTATTTTAGAAAATTTATTATAAAATAGATGGAATACAATTAAAATTTTGAGATGAGACAATACCAACAAGATTTCTATCTAATTTCTGAAAAAAATCAAATGGTCTATAATTCGACCTACTTCTTATTTTTATCTTAATGATTGAAATAAAAAGTAACAATTACAGATCGTAAACCCTTAAAACACATTTACAATATGAAAGATAAAATAGAAGCTGTAAAAGCGTTTCATACAGCATTTAAAATCGGACACAGAGATGCGCCTAAGGCAGATTTAGGCAATGCCAAAAACACACTACGTTTCAACCTTATGAAAGAGGAAAATGAAGAATACCTTGAAGCAGCAAGTAACAACGATTTAGTAGAGGTTGCCGATGCATTGGGAGACATGCTTTACATTTTATGCGGCACTATTATAGAGCACGGCATGCAACACAAAATAGAAGATGTTTTTAACGAAATACAACAAAGTAATATGAGTAAACTTGGAAACGATGGCGAGCCAATTTACAGGGAAGATGGCAAAGTTTTAAAAGGCCCCAATTACTTTAAACCTAATATAAAAGCTATACTGGAAAAATAATCTGTTTCTATATCTTAATATAAAGTTAGATAAATAAGCAAAATGATAAAAACTTAAGCGAATTGACTTCCCTATTTAGGTTACCCATTGCTGGTAAACTTATAGGTATTCTCTAAAAGGAAAATTAAAAAGGCCATCTTGTTTAGATAGCCTTTTTTTATTAAAATTTCTAATGTGTTTCATATAACGCTATGTTTTAAGAATTAAATTTTACTTATATAAAGCGATATATAATTGAAACTGTTGGGCATTAAACCTTATAACGCCATCCAAAAGGGTCTTCTACCTTATTGGTTTGTATGTCTGTTATGCGCTGCTTTAAATAAGAAGCGTACGTTTTTTCTAGTTTGGGCAATTCGTAATCTTTATCCTTGTAACCAAAGCCCGATATTGGCGAAATTACAGCCGCTGTTCCCGCCCCAAACATCTCTTTTAAGGAGCCATTATTGGCTGCTTCTACAACTTCTTTAACTGTAATTTTTCTAACCTCTACAGGAATATTTTCAGCTTCAGCCAATTCTATAATACTTTTACGTGTAATACCATCTAAAATACGGTCGCTAGTTGGCCCAGTTATTAGTGTATCGTTAATACGAACAAAAATATTCATGGCGCCAGCTTCTTCTATATACTCATGTTTATGGTCGTCTGTCCAAATAACCTGCTGGTATCCCTTTTCTTTGGCTAATTGCGTTGGGTAAAATTGTCCTGCATAATTACCCCCTGCTTTTGCAAAACCTACACCGCCATCTGCCGACCTAGAATAAGTCTCTTCTATTAATACCTTTACATCTCCAGAAAAATAAGCGCCAGAAGGTGCTGTGCAAATTATAAACTTGTACTCATCTGCAGGAGAGGCATGAAATCCATTACCAGATGCAAAAACAAACGGTCTAATATATAGAGAACTCCCATCTTTTGTTGGTATCCAGTCTTTATCTAACTCTAGCAAAGCCTTTAAACCTTCCATAAAATAAGATTCTGGCAATTCTGGAATAGCTAATCTGTGAGACGAAATATTTAAACGCTTACAATTTTGCTCAGGTCTAAATAACCAGACATTTTCATCGGCATCCTTATAAGCTTTCATGCCCTCAAAGACAGATTGCCCATAATGGAAAATCTTAGCCGATGGATCTAAAGTTACAGGTTGGTATGGCATTATTTTAGGCATCTGCCACTCACCATCTTTATAATCGCATACAAGCATGTGGTCTGAAAATACACTTCCAAACGTTAAATTGTCAAAATCTACTTCGTTAATGGTAGTAGATGTTGTTCTTATAATCTCAATGTCTTTGATTATAGTACTCATGTCTTGCTATTTTAGCCTACAAATTTATAAAATTCATCGCCAAAATAATGTTATATTTACATAAATGCTTTAAAAAAAAAGCTTTTCTATTAATAAATTTAGAATCTCACTGTTAATCTGCTATTTAGCTAGAAACAGCGGCATAATTTAAATCTAATTTTAACGTTACAAACCCCAAGAACTACAGCGAATTACCACATATGGTGGTTACTTAAAAAAATACCATCTATTTTTAGAAATAAAATTAAGTGACTATAGTTTTGAACACTTACGAAAATTAAATATCAAGATAGGGTTGTACATTCCATTTTAAACGCACCAAATATATTGAAACGAGAAATAATTAAAACAGCAGACGGTTCTACAACCATTCACTTGCCAGATTGGAACGAACAATACCATTCCAAACATGGCGCAATACAAGAAGCTTACCACGTATTTATAACACATGGTTTGCAATATTATTTAGACACATGTAATACCTTAGAAAATAACAATAGTTTACCTGTAAACATACTAGAAATTGGGCTTGGTACTGGTTTAAATGCATACATTACATTATTAGAGGCTATCTCTAACAATATATACATAGATTATACAGGTATAGAAGCTTATCCTGTAGATCTAAAAGAAGCTGCTACACTTAATTACACATCTCAATTAAATACAAATGGTAACGAGGCTTTGTTTTTAAAACTGCACGAAACATCTTGGGAGGAGAAACATCTCGTACACGATAATTTTGCCATTGTAAAAAAGCAACAAATGTTTCACGAAATAAACAGCAAGGATACCCATAATATTATCTATTTCGATGCTTTTGGTGCCCGAGTTCAACCAGAATTATGGACAGTCTCTATTTTCGAAATTATGTATAACGCATTAAAAACAAATGGTGTTCTGGTTACCTATGCGGCCAAAGGCAGTGTAAGGCGCGCCATGCAAGCTGTTGGTTTTACTGTAGAGCGCCTACCTGGCCCTCCTGGTAAACGAGAAATGCTGCGCGGTAGTAAGCTATAACAAGGTATTTGTATTTCGGTTTCTGTTAAAAACAATATAAATAACAGTACTCTTATCTAACCTTTTCGTAATTTTAATAAAAAAATATGCGTGTTCTAATAACTGGAGCTACAGGGCTTGTAGGCCAAGAAATTGTAAAACAATGCCATTCTAAAGGCATAAATGTTAGTTATTTAACGACCAGAGCATCCAAAATTTCTAAAAAAGATAATTACAAAGGATTTCTATGGAATGTGGCAGAAAAAGAAATTGATAGTTCGTGTTTCGAAGGTGTACACGCTATAATACATCTTGCTGGTGCTTCTATTTCGAAAAGATGGACCGAAAGCTATAAACAGGAAATTATTAGCAGTCGTACAGATAGCACAGCATTATTAGTGGAAACCTTAAAGCAAATTCCGCATAATGTTAAGCAAATTGTATCTGCCAGTGCTATTGGCATATACCCAGACTCTCTAACAAAATATTACGACCAAACACATAATACGACAAGCACATCTTTTTTAGGAGAAGTTGTCGAACTGTGGGAAAAAGCGGTAGATAACTTTAAAGCATTGCGAATCGAAGTCTCTAAAGTGCGTATAGGCTTGGTACTCTCCAAAGATGGTGGGGCGCTAAAAGAAATTATTAAACCTATGAAATTTGGTTTGGGAGCTGCATTTGGTAGTGGTAAACAATGGCAATCCTGGATACACGTAGAGGATCTTGCCCGTATTTTTATTTACGTTCTAGAAGCTAAATTACCCGGAGTCTACAATGGTGTAGCACCCAACCCTGTAACAAATAGCGAATTAACTCAAGTTGCAGCAAAAACGCTTAAAAAACCATTATTTCTTCCAAATATTCCAAAATTTGCTATGCAGCTCGCTCTAGGAGAGATGCACATTATACTATTTGAAAGTCAGCGCGTAAGCTCTAAAAAAATTGAAGATAAAGGCTTCGATTTTAAATACCATAAACTAGAAGCAGCTATGCAACAGTTACTTGGTTAAACCGTAACAAAACCTTTATAGTGTTAGTTAAATTCTAAAAAGGATGTAAACTTTTTATGCAATTCGTATTTATAAGCCGCTATAAACTGGTGTTTGAATAGTAAATGCAGCAACTTCTCTAAATAGTATTCTATTTTATATTGCAATTGCATATTTAACAAAAGCTTAAACTAGCACGTTGTATCTTTGCTGTGTTTAAACATTGTATTACTACTATACATCTTAAAAAAACGCTTTAAATACTATATATGAAACAGCACATCTCAGAAGCTATTGGTACTTTCGCTTTATTATTTTGCGGTTGCGGTGCTATGACGATTAACGAAATTACTGGAGGCAGTATTTCTCACGTTGGTGTTGCCATAACTTGGGGACTCATTGTAATGGCCATGATTTATGCTTTTGGAGAAATTTCTGGAGCACACTTTAACCCAGCAGTAACTATAGGCTTTGCATTTGCCAAAAAATTTCCTTGGCAAAAGGTACCCTCATATATATTAGCACAAAGCATTGGAGGTATTTTTGCACTTTTTGTATTATGGTTTTTGTTTCCCGAGAGTGATTTTTTGGGAGAAACCACACCAGCCGCTAATTTTCCGCCTTATAAAGCAGCAATTCTTGAGTTTTTGCTCACGTTCTTTTTAATGGTAGTTATTATAAACGTATCTACAGGAAGTAAAGAAATTGGTACAATGGCAGCCATTGCCGTTGGTGGCGTTATACTGTTAGAAGCTATGTTTGCTGGCCCAATGACGAAAGCCTCTATGAATCCCATACGCTCTATTGCTCCTGCCCTATTTACAGGAAATTTTAAAGACCTCTGGTTGTATATTATAGCGCCCATCTTGGGTACTATAACCGCTGTATCTAGTTGCAAACTCGTTAAGGACGATAAGTGTTGCTAGTTTAAAAAAACACTGTATTTCTACAATTTTTATTCTAAAATGTATTTAACATTACCTTTAGAATTATTTTGTTTAGCTTTTTATAATAATTGTTAAACATTTATTATCTTTACCATAAATATAAACATATTATGGCAAAGAAGAAATCAGTTTCAAGAAACGATATAATTACATACTACATGGATTATGTCCTAGAACATGACCAAAACCCTAAATCGGTGTTTGCTTTTGCTAAAATGAATAATTTTGAAGAAGCCAAATTTTACGATTTTTTTGCATCTTTCGAGGCTATTGAAAAAGGCATTTTCGAGGCATTTTTCTCCAACTCAATAGAAGCCTTACATAAAAGTGAAGACTATCAAATTTTTGATGCTCGAAACAAATTATTAAGCTTCTACTACACCTTTTTTGAAAACTTAACGGCAAATAGAAGTTACGTTAAACATGTTTTAGATAAATATAAAAAAGATTTAAAGGGCTTAAAAATTCTATCTGGTTTAAAGCAACATTTTACTAAATATATTACAGATATAGGGATACAAATGTTAGACATTAAGCAGGAACAATTTGAAAAAATTCAAGAAAAAGCGCTAAAAGAATCAGCCTGGTTACAATTGTTGTTAACAATGAAATTTTGGTTGGATGACACCTCTGCGGCCTTCGAAAAAACAGACATATTTATTGAGAAATCTGTAAATACAACTTTTGATGTTTTAGATGTTGCTCCACTTAAAAGTGTGTTAGATTTAGGTAAGTTTTTATTTAAAGAAAGATTCCAAAATAATTAATAGCCTATGAAAACTATAGACAGTATACCTACATCGAAAATACAACGTGCCAGTAAATTAGTTTCAACAGGAGCTAAAGTGGGCGTTAATTACTTGAAATATTATGGCGACAAGCTTACAAAAACAGAAGAAGAAGCCAAAGAACGCCTCAATAAAAATAATGCTACAGATATTTATGATGGCTTAAAGCAACTTAAAGGCAGTGCACTTAAGGTAGCACAAATGCTAAGTATGGAAAAAAGTATCCTTCCACAAGCCTATGTAGAGAAATTTTCTCTGGCACAGTTTTCTGTACCGCCATTATCGCCTCCTTTAGTAGTTAAAACATTTAAAAAATATTTTGGAAAACATCCTAACGATTTGTTCGATGCTTTCAACACCACCTCTGTAAATGCCGCCAGTATTGGCCAAGTGCATATAGCCGAAAAAGATGGGAAAAAACTTGCTGTGAAAATTCAATATCCCGGTGTTGCAGAAAGTATTGCTACAGATCTGGCTATGGTAAAACCAATAGCTATGAGCATGTTCAATATAAAAGGCAAAGATTCAGATAAATACTTTAAGGAGGTAGAACACAAACTTGTTGAAGAAACAAATTACATTTTAGAAGTAGAACAAAGTAAGGAAATATCTGAAGCCTGCAGCCACATAGCGAACCTCAAATTCCCTAAATATTACGAAACATTATCCTCAGAGCGTATTATAACTATGGATTATATGGAAGGTAAACACCTTTCGGAATTTACTGCTGTAAATACAAATCAGGATACAGCCAATCAATTAGGGCAAGCACTTTGGGACTTTTACATGTACCAAATTCACAACCTTAAAAAAGTGCATGCCGATCCGCATCCCGGAAACTTCTTAGTTTCTGAAAATGCAGAACTTATCGCATTAGATTTTGGCTGTATGAAAACCATTCCGTTAGAATTCTACAATCCTTATTTTGAACTCGCTAAAAAAGAAAACATTGCAAATAGAGCCTATTTTACAGATAAACTCTACCAACTGGAAATTCTTAAAGCTGAAGATAGCAAACAAGAATTGGAATTTTTCACAGAAATGTTTCACGAAATGTTAAGTCTGTTTACGCAGCCCTTTAATAACGATACTTTCGATTTTTCTGATGCCGATTTTTTTGGAAAAATTGCAGAATTAGGAGAGCGCTACTCTAAAAGCACAGATCTTAAAAAAATGAACGGTAATCGAGGTTCGAAACACTTTATATACATTAACAGAACGTTTTTTGGATTATACAATTTGATGTTCGATTTAAAAGCGCAGGATATAAAAATTAACAACTACCTAAAGCTATCCTAGACATGACATATTTTAGTGCAGAAGATATCCATAATTTAGAACACATATATAAAATAAACCTTATGAATAGCTGTTCTGGCTATAAATCTGCAAACCTAATTGGGTCCATATCAGAAACAGGTCAGGAAAACGTAGCCGTATTTAGTTCTATAACGCATATTGGGTCCAGCCCAGCAGTACTTGGTTTTTTTCTACGTCCAACAACCGTAATTCGTAATACTTACGAAAATATAAAAGCCACTGGTGTATATACCATAAATCACATCCATAAAGCGATACTAGAAGATGCACACCACACATCTGCTAAATACGATACCTCTATTTCAGAATTCGATGCTACAAATCTAAATTCAGAATACAAACCAGAGTTTAAAGCGCCTTTTGTTAAAGACGCTCCAGTACAATTAGCCATGGAGTTTGTGGAGGAATACCCTATAAAAGTAAACAACACTATACTAGTAATTGGTAAAGTTGTGGGCTTGTATGTAAAAGAGCAACTTATAGAAGACGATGGCTTTTTAAATTTAGCCAAAGCAGAAGTAGCCGCCATAAATGGGTTGGATGGTTATGCAGTTTCTACAAATCAAACACGTTTTGGCTACCAAAGACCAAAACCATTAGCAACAAAAATTAAATAGTTCTAAGCATCTTGTTTAGGAGTATTTAGAGTGTAATAGTTCGTTTAACTAAAACAAATTATAATGAATATTCTTGTAACAGGTGCAACTGGATACATAGGTATACGCCTTATCCCCTTTTTAATAAACGAAGGCCATACTGTAATATGCGTAGTTAGAGATAAGCTTAGGGCAGATAAAAGCTATGCTGAAGAAAAAAATGTTATCGTTGTCGAAGCAGACTTTTTAAAAAGTGCTACGCTAGAAAATATTCCGAAGAAAATAGACGTGGCCTATTACCTTATACATTCCATGTCCAACTCTTCTAAAGATTTCGAAAGTTTAGAAGAAACCTGCGCAATAAACTTCAAAAATTACTTAGAAAAAACTCAAGTTGAACAAGTTATCTATCTAAGTGGTATAACCAACGAAGATAAACTCTCAAAACACCTGCGCTCTAGAAAAAACGTAGAGCAAATATTAGCATCGCCACATTACAACCTAACCATATTTAAAGCTGGTATTATAGTAGGTTCGGGCAGTTCTTCATTTGAAATTATAAGAGATTTGGTTGAAAAACTTCCTTTTATGATCGCGCCTAAATGGTTAAATACAAAAACACAACCCATAGCAGTAAGAGATGTATTAGGCTTTTTGCACAAAGCAGTAGGCAAAAGAGAACTTTATAATAAAAGTTTTGATGTTTTTGGCCCCGAAATTTTAACTTATAAAGAAATGCTTTTGCAATTTTCTAAGGTTAGGGGGCTAAAGCGCTACATACTAACAGTACCTTTAATGACGCCGAAATTGTCCTCCTATTGGCTCTATTTTGTAACTTCTACATCTTACAAACTCGCAACAGCTTTGGTAGACAGTATGGGCGTTCAAATAATAGGCAAACCTAGTGCTATTAATAAAATACTCGAAATACATCCACTAACTTACAAAGAAGCCGTAGAACTGGCTTTCGAAAAAACAGAACAAAACGGTATTATTTCCAGCTGGAAAGATTCTATGGTAAGCAGCGGTAGGCTACGCGACAATCTGTACAAATACATAAACGTACCAAAATTTGGTTGCTTTAAAGATTATAAAGAACGCCCTGTTAGCAATGTAGATCTTACGCTCAATAAAATATGGAGTATTGGCGGCAAAAACGGATGGTATTACGGCACTATTCTTTGGCGTATAAGAGGCTATATAGACAAGCTTTTTGGAGGCATAGGCCTTAGAAGAGGAAGAACAAGCCCAACCGATCTAGATGCGGGAGATGCTTTAGATTTCTGGCGTGTAATATTTGCAGATAAAAAACAACAAAAGCTTTTACTCTACGCAGAAATGCGATTACCTGGAGAAGCTTGGTTAGAATTTAAAATAGAAAATAAAACCCTTAAACAAACTGCAACATTTAGACCTAGAGGGCTTTGGGGCAGATTGTACTGGTATGCAGTACTCCCCTTTCACGGTTTTATTTTTACAGGAATGATAAATAAATTGGTTAAAGTTGACGCACAAAAAACAACACTTACCGCAGAAAATATGTCCAATATGTAAACGGCCGTTTGCATGGCGCAAAAAGTGGGAAAAAAATTGGGATAACGTTAAATATTGTAGTGAAAAATGCAGAAGACAGAAAACGACACAAGCTTAGTATGGTTTAGAAACGATTTAAGAGTAAGCGACAACACTAGTTTAAGCACGGCTTTATGCCAGCACGAAAATACAATTGCCGTGTATTGTTTCGATCCCAGACATTTTAAAACTACCAGTTATGGGTTTAAAAAAACGGCACAATACCGCGCCAAATTTTTAATAGAAAGCATTACAGACTTAAAACAAAATCTCGATGCTCTCAACATACCGCTTTTTGTTTTTCAGGAAAAACCAGAAATTGTAATCCCCAAGCTCTGTATCGATTATAATGTTAATACAGTATATCTGCAGAAAGAGTGGACAGAAGAAGAAAATAATGTATCTAACAGTGTAAAACAACACACTGCCAAAACGGTACACTTTAAAACTACCTACGCTCAATTTTTATACCATCCAGACGATATAAAGTTGCCTCTGGCCAAAATCCCGCAAGTATTTACAAATTTTAGAAAACATGTTGAAAAAGAAGTAAAAGTGTGCCCTTTAATTTCCTGTAACACTAAAAGTAAACAACAACTCACCAATACTACCAAAATACCATCGCTCCAAGATTTAGGTTATAAAGATTTTAAGACGCCAGCCAATAGCGCTTTCCCCTTTAAAGGAGGAGAAACTAAAGCTCTAGAACGCCTAGACGATTACTTCTTTAAAACTAAAAAAATTGGCGTATATAAAAAAACACGTAATGGCCTTATAGGTAAAGACTTTAGCTCTAAGTTCTCTGCTTGGTTGGCCAACGGCTCTATCTCTGCAAAAACCATTTACTGGAAGCTCAAAGCTTTTGAGGAAGAGCACTTTAAAAACCAATCCACATATTGGTTAATTTTCGAACTTATATGGCGCGATTATTTTAAATATATAGCTCTAAAACATGGCAATAACATCTTTAAAATTGGAGGTATTTTAAACAAGTCGTACCAGTGGGATAATACCACATCTCAAATAGAGAAATGGATTAATGGAGAAACAAATTCCGATTTTGTTAATGCAAACATGATAGAACTAAAAAAAACTGGATGGATGAGCAATAGAGGACGGCAAAACGTTGCTTCTTATTTTGCTAAAGATTTGTGTTTAGACTGGCGTATTGGTGCAGCTTATTTCGAAGCGTTGTTAATAGATTACGATGTGCATAGCAATTACGGCAACTGGATGTACGTATCTGGAGTTGGCAACGATCCTAGAGATCGGAAATTTAACGTAAAACTTCAAGCAGAACGTTACGATCCCAATGGCAAGTTTCAAAATTTATGGTTACAACCCAGTTTGTTTTAAAGGTATAACACACCAAACACATAAAATCTTACATCAATTAACGCACACTTACGAATCCATTTATGAAAACGTTAAGACTAATTCTTGGAGATCAACTCAACATTAAACACTCTTGGTTCGATACAATAAACAAAGATGTTACTTACTGCATGTTCGAAATGCGACAGGAAACAGATTATGTAAAACACCACATCCAAAAAGTAATAGGCTTTTTTGCTGCCATGCGAGAGTTTTGCAATACCTTAAATACGAAGCAACATAATGTTATCTACTTTAAGATAAATGCAGAACACAATACACAGTCGCTTACCAATAATCTGTCCTCTATTATTAAAACACATAATATAGAGCGTTTTGAGTATTTGTTGCCCGACGAATATAGACTTGACAAGGCATTAAGTGCCTTTTGCGATACCTTAGGCATCGCTTCTAAAGCATTTTCCACAGAACACTTCTACACAAAACGAGAGGACTTGGGCATTTTTTTCGAAGGTAAAAAACAATATCTTATGGAAAACTTTTACCGAGACATGCGTAAAAAGCACGATATTCTAATGGTTGGAGATCAACCAGAAGGCGGTAAATGGAATTACGATAAAAGCAACCGTAACAAATGGAAAGGTCAAGCAGAGATACCAAGCTACAAGCACTTTAAAAATAATGTTGTTGAAATTGTAGAAGATCTAAAAAATGTAGAAGTAGAAACTATTGGAAGGTTCGAAACCAAAACATTTACTTACCCCATTACAAGAGCGCAAACCTTAGAGCAATTAAAATATTTTTGCGAACATTTATTAGTACATTTTGGAGACTACCAAGATGCCATGCATACTAACGAAGATTACCTCTTTCATTCAAGGTTATCTTTTGCAATGAATTTAAAACTTATAAGCCCAAAAGACGTTGTAAATACAATTTTAAACTATTACAGAAAACACGGCGAAAATATCAACATCTCTCAAGTAGAGGGTTTTGTAAGACAAGTAATTGGATGGCGAGAATACATGAGAGGCATGTATTGGGCATTTATGCCAGACTACAAAAAGTTAAATGCTTTAGGTAACACCAACACTTTGGCCAATTTCTTTTGGACAGGAAAAACCAAGATGAACTGTTTAAAACATGCCATAACCAATTCTTTAGACAATGGCTATGCACACCACATACAGCGCTTAATGATAACGGGCAACTACGCATTACTAACTCAAACACATCCAGATGAGGTAGACAGTTGGTATTTGGGCATATATGTAGATGCTGTAGAATGGGTACAGCTTACCAATACCAGAGGAATGAGCCAGTTTGCAGATGGTGGAAAAATTGCCACTAAACCCTATGTGTCTTCTGGATCTTATATACATAAAATGAGTAATTATTGCGAGGCTTGCACCTACAACAAACGAAAGAAAATAGAGGACGATGCCTGCCCTTTTAATAGTTTGTATTGGAATTTTTTAGATGAAAAGCGAAGCGAACTAGGCAATAATTATAGAATGGGCATGATGTACAGCCTCTTAGATAAAATGGATGCCAAAGATTTACAAAATATAAAGAAAAAAGCACAGCACATTATAGCAAATCAAGATGAGTACTAAACCAGAATTACGAGTAGTATGGCTTAAGCGAGACCTGCGTTTACAAGACAACGAGGCAATTTATAATGCCCTGCAATCTGCCACGCCCGTAGTCATACTCTATTGCTTCGAACCCCTCTTACTTAACGACGTGCATTACAGCGAAAGGCACTGGAATTTTATAAAACAATCTATAGCAGACCTTAACACACAATTAGCAGCATACAATTCTAAAATACTTGCCGTTAAAGCAGATATCATCCCCACCATAAACCAATTGCTCAATTCTTACCATGTAAAACATATCTATTCGCACCAAGAAACAGGCGTTTTGGTAACATATAACAGAGATAAAACATTTAAGCGCTTTTGCAAAAACAATCTCATTGTTTGGCATGAAAATACAAATAATGGTGTACAGCGAGGCTTAAAAGATCATGAAAATTGGATTGATTTAGTAGAAGCGTTTTATGCTGTAGAACCCCTCCCTTTTCGTCCAAAAACAAACCAGCTACTGTCCATTACAGCTATTAAAGATTTAGAAACGTATTTTTCTTTACCTAGCTTAGAAACCCCTCTTTCCAAAAATTTTCAAAAAGGAGGCAGAACAATAGGGCTTAAATATTTAGACTCCTTTTTTGCAAAACGTTACCCTAACTACATGTTTAACATCTCCAAACCAAACTTAGCAAGAACAAGCTGTAGCAGAATATCGCCTTACATTGCCTGGGGAAACCTTTCGGTTAGAGAAGTATACCACCAAGCCTACCATCTTAAAGAAACTTCTAAACATAAAAAAGCATTAGAAGCCTTTATGTCTAGGTTACGCTGGCAGACACACTTTATACAAAAGTTTGAGATGGAACATACAATGGAAGAAGCCAGTATAAATAAAGGTTTTCATAAACTAAAGAAAAACATCTCCGAAAATTACAGAATAAAATGGCAAAAAGGAGAAACAGGTTACCCTCTGGTAGATGCCTGTATGAGATGTTTGAACGAAACTGGTTATCTTAATTTTAGAATGCGCGCTCTAGTAGTTTCGTTTTTTACGCATAACCTTTGGCAACCCTGGCAAGCCGCAACCACCCATCTATCTCAGATGTTTCTGGATTTTGAGCCCGGCATCCACTTTCCACAACTGCAAATGCAAGCAGGAGAAACAGGTATCAATATGCTACGCATCTATAATCCGATTAAAAATAGCCTAGAGCACGACCCAGAAGCCAGCTTTATTAAAAAATGGTTACCAGAACTTAGAGAGTTAGACACACCATTCGCACATCAGCCTTATTTAATGACAGAGCTAGAGCAACAATTTGCAAACTTCAAACTAGGAGAAGACTATCCACACCCTATTGTAGAATTAGAATCTTCGCGTAAAAAAGCAGGAGATACGCTCTGGGAATTAAGAAAAGATAAGACTGTTATTAACGAAAGTAAGCGAATTCTAAAAAAACACACTCAAAAAAGGCTCCGAAAAAACACTTAAAACATTAACATACAAATCATTAAACCTCGCCATAGATTTATTAAATAGTAATATGTATTTTTTTGTTTAACAAATTTCAATATAGATTAAACGTTTTGTATATTTGATATGTAAAGCAGTAGAAATGATACTAAATTCAACATATCACAACAAAGAAGAAAAGCAAATCCTTACGGACTTGGTTGGCAAACCCTTTTCTTTTTTAGAGTCAATAAAAATGAAAGGTGTTGGATCTAAAAGAATGATTATCGAAGAGGTAAGCCCTAATCTCTATACATATCTAAATACAACCTCAGATCTAAACTATGCCAATATAGAGCTTAGAACAGATGGCATACTTATTTATATAAATAAAGGGTTACAAAATTTTACATGGGCCATACCCTATTACCAATTGGTAATATACAAAACTAGTGGTACGAGCATACATGGTCAAGGCAAATACATACACTTTAAAAACAACAAAACTTTTAAGGAAAACAAATCCTTTTTCAGCAAGTTGTGGGATAAAAAGATAAAATACGACGAACAATATAATTTCTATAAAACATGAGTTTATCTGTACGCGACGTAGATAGAATTATTGAAATGGCTTGGGAGGACCGTACAACGTTTGATGCTATTCAATTTCAGTTTGGACTAAAAGAGCAAGAAGTTATAGACTTAATGCGAAGAGAAATGAAACCTAGCAGCTTTAGGCTTTGGCGAAAACGCGTTCAAGGTAGAAAAACAAAACATGAAAAATTAAGAGTTTTTGATAAAGGCAGGTTTAAATGCAGCAGACAACGGCAAATAACCCATAATAAAATCTCGAAACGCTAACGTGCTTTGATTAATATTAAAGTGTTAAGACAGCACATAAAAAAGAAAATATGCAATTAGAAAAATTACAACAAAAAGTCAACGGTAATAAATTAAACGGTTTTACTCTAGAAGATATAGGAGACGACCATATGTACACAGGCTTGGATACCCCTATGAAATCTGATGCATTTAAAATTTCGGATGACGAAAAGAAAAAGCGTATTGCTATTTTATTTGAGGAAATTATGGATGTTATGGGGTTAGATTTAACAGACGATTCCTTGAAGGGAACACCTAAAAGAGTGGCAAAGATGTATATTGACGAAATTTTCTCTGGACTAAACCCTGAGAATAAGCCTAAAGTAGCACTCTTTGACAATAAATACCAATACAACCAAATGTTGGTTGAAAAAAACATAACGTTCTACTCAAACTGTGAGCACCATTTTGTACCAATTATAGGTAAAGCCCATGTCGCTTACATATCCTCTGGTAAGGTAATTGGACTTTCTAAATTAAATAGAATTGTGCAATACTATGCCAAACGACCACAAGTACAAGAACGTTTAACAAACCAGATTGCAAACGAATTAAAGTCTGTTTTAGATACAGAAGACGTTGCAGTTATTATAGATGCTAAACACCTTTGTGTTTCATCTAGAGGTATAAAAGACGACACTTCCTCTACCGTAACTGCTTACTATGGTGGAAAATTTAATACTACAGAAAAGATCACTGAATTACAGAATTATTTAAATAGCTAACATTATGGATTTAATAGAAAAAGCATTAGAATTTGAAAAAAGAAAAATGAGATCTTTATCTACCAGCGACAGGGTGAAAATATCTCGTGAAGCCAAGGCTTTAATCTTAGATTTAAACCAAATTTATAAGATTAAAAAAGATGAAAAGATTATGGACATCATGAAACGTCTTACTGCAATAAAGCGCAAGGTAGAAAAACGCTTAAAGGGCGCGCCTTTAACAGCATAATTACTGGTTAACAACGTGTTTATTAGACGAAACATCGAATTTCGTCTAATAAACTTAATTTAAAATAGTTAGTCTCACATATTTCACTATATTGCCAAATTGTAAAATATTGGTATATTAATTTGTTCCAATTAAATTTAGAATAAAGATTAAAGAGAACTATGGAGATTATTGATAAAGCTTTAGAATTCGAGCAGCGCAAGCACACTTTTAAGACTACTAGTGAGCGTATCGAATCGTCTAGAGAAGTTAAAAATTTAATATTAAGTTTAAACACAGTCTATAAAGAACAGAAAGATCCAGAAATTATGGATTTGATGAAACGTTTGACTGTTATTAAACAAAAAATAGAAAAACGGCTAAAGGGCAGGCCATAATATTAAACATGCCCTGAAACCTATGAAAACAATAATTGTAGTTGGTGGAAGTAAGGGCATTGGAAAAGCCATTTTACAAAACTTATTAGTGCATACAAATGTTATTAACATTAGTAGAAGCACTCCTGATGTATCACACGATAATTTAACACACTACAGTTGTGATGTTACTGCAGAGGAACTACCAGATATAGACGCAGCCGATGGCTTAATTTATTGCCCAGGAAGCATCAATTTAAAGCCCATATCGAGGTTGAGCATAGACGATTTTAAAAATGATTTTGAAATCAATGTTCTCGGTGCTGTAAAAGCCATACAAAAATACCTTAATATACTAAAGAAGGGTACAACACCTTCCATTTTACTTTTTAGCACAGTAGCTTGCAAGTTGGGCATGCCATTTCATGCCAGTGTTGCCACAGCAAAATCTGGTGTAGAAGGTTTAACAAAATCTTTAGGTGCAGAACTAGCTCCAACCATTCGTGTAAATGCCATTGCACCAACAGTTACAGATACCACACTTGCTTCCAAAATACTTCGTAACGAAAAGATGGAAGAAAACATGAAACAACGCCATCCACTTAAAAAATACCTATCGCCTCAAGATGTAGCCGATACCGCCGAATTTTTGATGTCTGATAAGGCATCTAGTATATCTGGTCAAATCTTTGAGTTAGACGCTGGTATCGTAAGTTTTAAAATATAGTTACACATGAATCCTATAAAAGCTTTTATGGCAACTTTATTTACAAAAACCAAACCTACAAAAATGAAGGTAGATAGCATTTACAATATTAAAATAAATGCTATTAATGGAACTCCGATAGACCTATCTCAATTTAAGGGAAAACATATTCTGTTTGTTAATGTCGCCTCCAAGTGCGGGTTTACGCCACAGTATAAAGACTTGCAATCACTTTATGATACTTATAAAGATAAATTGCAAATAATAGGCGTACCCTGCAATCAATTTGGAAAGCAAGAGCCTGGAGACGCTAATACAATAACATCTTTTTGTGAAGTGAACTACGGAGTTAGTTTTCTTATAACAGAAAAAACAGATGTTAAAGGCAAACACCAACATCCACTTTACACATGGCTCACTCAAAAAATCAACAACGGTGTAAAAGATTCATCTGTAAAATGGAATTTTCAAAAATACTTGGTGGATGAAACTGGTAACCTAGTAGATTATTTTTATTCTGCTACAAAACCAGAAAGTTCTAAAATAACAAAACACTTAAATTAAATACGCTATGTTTAGTTTTTTCAAAAAAAAATCGGAAAAAGAAAAGTTAGAAGATCAATTTAAAAAGCTTATGGAAGAATGGCATGCTTTATCTTCTACAAACAGAGCTGCCAGCGATGCTAAATATGCAGAAGCTCAAGAAATATCGGAAAAACTGAGTAAATACAACAATGAGGTTGCTTAAATATTTTTTTATATTCTTACTTATAAATTTTGGAGCTTTAGCTATTGGCAGCTATCTAATGGACAATGGTCCTACAAGCTCCTGGTATACAACCTTAAATAAAGCCCCTTGGACGCCACCAGGATGGGTGTTCGGTGTGGCATGGTCCACCATAATGCTTTGTTTTTCTTATTACATGGCCAAGCTTTTTATCTTGGGCGATAAAAAAAGAGTAATTGTACATTTTAGCATTCAATTTTTTTTAAATGTAATTTGGAATTACATTTTTTTCAATAAACATCTAATAGCTTTGGGCTTGGTATGCATACTTAGTCTAACTTTTGTTGTTAGCATTTTCATGTTCAACTATAAAAAAACCATGGGTTACGCTACATTATGTATTCTGCCTTATTGGGTTTGGCTACTAATTGCCAGTTCTTTAAATGCCTACATTTTAATATACAACTAAATCCTTTACGCTAATACATAGAGCCTTCTATAATGAAAATATACAGATTACATAAAACGCAAAAGCTTCCCATAACGTTAGATAAAGCTTGGGATTTCCTTTCGGATCCGAAAAATCTAAAAACGATAACACCAGATTATATGGGCTTCGAAATACTATCTGGCGCAGACAGACCTATGTACGCTGGACAAATTATACAATACATTGTAACACCTGTTTTAGGCATTAAAACCAAATGGGTTACAGAAATTACGCATCGTGTGGACAAACACTATTTTGTAGACGAACAACGTTTTGGCCCTTACGCATTATGGCACCACAAGCATTTTATTAAAGAAATTGATGGTGGTGTGGAAATGGAAGATATTATTGATTACAAAGTCCCTTTTGGCATTTTAGGCCAATTAGCACACCCCATTATAGTAAAACCAAAATTGGAAGAAATATTTAATTACAGGACAGAAAAACTAGAAGCTATTTTTGGTAAATACTAACATTAAAACACATTTAAATTGACTGACACAACTGTTAACATTTTTTGGTTTAGAAGAGATTTAAGGTTGGAAGATAATGTAGGCTTATACGAAGCTTTACAAAGTGATATTCCTGTACTGCCAATTTTTATTTTCGATTCTGAAATTTTAGATAAACTGCCTAAAGATGACGCTAGAGTAAACTTTATTTACAATACATTACAAGAAATGCGCTCCTATTTAGAGCAAAACCATGAATCGGGCATCGCCATGTTTCATTGTAAACCTTTAGACGTTTACAAGACTTTATTAGATAAATACAGCATTAATGCGGTATACACAAACAGAGATTACGAACCTTACGCTAAAGATAGGGATTATGAAATAGCTTCGTTTTTAAAGACAAAAGATATAGAATTTTTAACCTACAAAGATCAGGTTATTTTCGAAAAAGACGAAGTTGTTAAAAAAGACGGCAACCCTTACGTAGTGTATACGCCTTACATGAAAACATGGAAAGCCAAATTTAAAACAAATGAAAATTTCAGCGCCAGCTATACCTCAAAAAAGCACCTAGATAAATTACACAAGAGTGTAGACTTACCAAACCTTGAACTGGAAGCTATAGGTTTTTCGCCTTCTAAACAAAAAATTGAGCCTTATACCGTTACGCCCTCTTTAATTAAAAACTACGAAGACACACGTAATTTTCCAGCGAAAGATGCTACTTCTAAACTTGGTCCACATTTGCGTTTTGGAACGGTTAGTATTAGAAATATGGTAAATAAAGCTATAGCTGAGGTCAATGAAATCTTTTGGCAAGAACTTATCTGGCGTGAATTCTTTATGCAAATTTTATGGCACTTTCCACATACATCTCACAAAAGTTTTAAAGCAAAATACGATGGCATTGCTTGGCGTAATGACGAAGCAGATTTTAAAGCTTGGTGCAATGGCAACACAGGGTATCCGCTTGTAGATGCAGGCATGAGACAACTTAACGAAACAGGTTTTATGCACAATAGAATTAGAATGTTAGTTGGTAGTTTTTTATGCAAACACTTACTTATAGATTGGCGTTGGGGCGAAGCCTATTTTGCCGAAAAATTACACGATTACGAAATGGCAAGTAATATAGGCAATTGGCAATGGGTTGCTGGCAGTGGTGTAGACGCTGCGCCCTATTTTAGAATTTTCAACCCAACCACTCAAATACAAAAATTTGATAAAGATTTGGCTTACATTAAACAATGGGTACCCGATTTCCAAGAATTAACCTATCCAAAACCAATTGTAGAGCATAAATTTGCACGCGAAAGGTGTTTAGACACCTACAAGAGTGCCTTAAATTAAGGCGCCTTATTTTCTTTTTTCGCCCCCCTTGCATGTATTAAAATATAGTACCATACAAATCTATAGACTCGTAAGTGGTTAATGTCTGAGTGAGCATTCAGATTTTAACCCCAGAGTTACCAACAAAAATGAAATACCAACCAGCAATCCATTTGCTATAGGTTTAGGATTAATCCATAAAATCTCCAGTAATTTTTTCATGCACGGCCTTAGCAGCCAATTCACCCGAAAGCATTGCTGCATTTAAAGAACCATTGAGTAAGGTGTCTCCAGCTAAAAACACTGTGCTTGTTAGTTGGCTTACCGACGGGCGCATGGTATACCTTACATCTTCTAAATCTGGCAATGCCTTAGAAATGGTATAGGTTTTTAAATGCTGAACCACTTTTATATTAAAGTGCGTTTCTAATTCCTTACTAATATGAGTTACTAGATCTTCTGGTGTTTTGTTATGAGACTTTACAACACTTATTGATAATAACTTTAAGTTAGTTTTTTGGGCTTCAGGAAAACAAACAGAATTTATTAAGGTATTTAATGTTGTACTAGCCAAACCTATCATCTGTTTTTCAAACACATCATTAGTGTTTACAGTAAAATATAATGTTTGCGTGTGTTTCCATTTTAAATCATTACCTGCTAAATTGGGGATAAGTTGTGCTGCATCTGTAGCAATAATGCAATAGTCGAAATCCTGAGTTGTTCCATCTTCAAAAGTAAGTGTCGTACCTATTACAGTATTTACTTTTTTATTTGTTTCTATACGCGTTTGCTTTAGTTTAGATGCTAATTGATTAGGAATAGCTTGTATGCCTGCTTTAGGTACTGCAGCTTTACCCTCTCCAAACATTTTAAAGATAAATTCGAACATTACAGAAGGTGTGTTGAGTTCTGTTTCTAAAAAAATACCAGAGAAGAACGGTTTAAAAAAATCTTGAATTATAGCTTTAGAAAATCCGTATTGTACTAAATAATCTAACGTAGTACTCCCCTTTTCGCTAAAAATAGCGTCTATAGATTTCTTTTTTAACTCTGAGGTAAGTTTAAATATTTTAAGTTTGTCTGTAACAGTCCCTACATTAGAAAATAGAGTGCCCCACAACAAAGAAAAGTCTCTTAAAGGATCGCCTATGGCATACCGCTTGTCTTTTTTAAAAATATAAGCACCCGGACGGAATGTTTTCAAGTCTAAAGCTTTAAAATCTAAATATTTTTTGGCTAGAGGATAAGCTGTTAGTAACACTTGAAATCCTCTATCTAGTGCGTATTCATCTACACTATCAGATTGTACCCTACCTCCTATTTTACCGTCGCCATCGAAAATTTGAGCTTTATATCCTTTTTCTTCCAATTGCAAAGCTGCTACTAAGCCACTTACACCCGCACCAATTATCACTATCTGTTTTTCCATAATCTGCTTTTTGCAAAAATAAGGCTTCAACACGTTAAACCTGTATAATGATTTTACATTTTTATTGCTCCAAACCATTAAATTCAACAGTTGTAACAACTTTAGAGGTTGTTAAGGAAGTGAATTTCAATTACCTGCTGAGTTTCAAATTAACGACTACTCAGATATTAAAGAAGAAATAAAAACACATATTAGCGGAGTAAATTTTAAAGCCAAGAATAATCTAAATGTTTTTAATGAAATGACACAACAAGAATGGATCGAATCAGCGGTTTCCACAAATGGAACAACTGATATAGAATTAATTATAAGTAAAGTTATTGAATAAAAAACGACATACAATAGTTAAACGTACGGAGTGCCGACAGACCAACGGCTATACGCCTTGTTGACTGATCCGTTATGGATCGCCTCAAGCCTTATGAGTCATACGTTTTTTGCGTAAGATTAGTTTGGTTTAAACAGCTTAATTTAGCGTTGGGTTTTATGCTACAAACGTCTTAAAAACCCAAATACACTACATGTATTTTGATCCCTGAAAACAAAAAGAAGTATCGTTAAAAACGAACTGCTATTTTGGCTCTAAGAAAAAACGGTGTACCAGGCGTAAAATGGATTTCTTCTACAGGGTTTTCCTCATTAAATAAACGACTTTCTGTTGCAAATTGCGTTTCATTCCAATCGGTATCCAATAAATTTTCTATAATGAGACCAATAGTCCATTTGTTGTAATTGTAATTTAAATTAAAATCTGTAACAAAATACCCTTCTGCAACTATAGAATTGTCTTCGTTTGCAGGTCTATCTTTTATATAACGGTAATTTAATCCACCAGAAAAGCGTTTAAAATTTTTAATTGTTATCCCTCCCGTAGACGTTAAATCTGGTGCTAGAGGTATAAAATCTTCTCCATTTGGCGCATCAATACTTCTAGCATACGTATAGTTTATATCTGTATTTAAATGCAACCAATTTGTAATTTGATAACGCACACCAAAATCTACGCCCAAACGTTGTGTCTCTCCACTTGGCTCTACAATAGCTGCGTCTCCAACATACACAAATTCTTGTTCTAAAAACAAACTCCATATAGCCGCATTAATAGCCAATTTGGTTGTAGGCTTTAAAACTGTTCCTAGATCTGCACTAAATGCTCTTGGTAGCGTGTCTTCACCTGTATTTGCTGTAACTACCCTTGTGTCATTAGAGTGAAATCCTAGTCCTGTTTTTAAGTAAAATTGTGTTTGTGGTGATGCTGCATAAGTAAAATTAAGTTTAGGACTTAATAAGCTCTCATTTTCACTTCTGCTATCAAAAGTTTCTGATAGAAAATCTACGTAATCGAAAGTAAAATAATCTAAACGCAAGCTTGGGTTAATTGTCCAATTATTTTTTCTATAACTCAAATCTGCGAATGCAAAAGCATTTGTTTCATCTATATCTCCAAATGCCAACCGCTCTAATAATGTTCTACGGTTTAGTGTTCTGGAGAGTTGCACATCATTAACATCATCGTACCTAAAACCTGCTCCTAATTTGTAATTTAAGCGCGCGTTGTGGTCATCTATATGTAATGTATGTTTGTAAGTTGTATGTGCTCCAATAAGTGTACGGTCTTCAAACTGTCTAATTTGATCTCCATTAACAGGATCTTCTAAAAAAAAGGTAAAGTTAGAAAACAGCTCAAAATCGTATTTAGATATGTATGCCGTAGTTGTTAAATTCGAATTAGCATCAATTTGCTTTTTATGATTAACCCATATATTAGACCTGCTGGTATTACCACCTTCTGTATCGTCTATAGCTCCAAAACGATTGATTAGTCCCTGAGATACAGCACGTTCTGGAATTTGCCCAGAAGCTTCCCATTTGCTTTGAAAATGAGATAGCGTTACACTTAATTCTTGATCTTTGTAGTTATTAAAATTGTAACGTCCCATAATATTAAAACGGTTAAAATTTTGTGGCGACTCGAAAACACCATCTGTTAAATTTAGGGTACTCGCTACATAAGCATTACTCTTTTTAGACGTTAGCAATTTTAACATACTTAAAGCGCGAACAGTATTAAATTGTCCTGCTTCTAGAGAAACTACATTTTCTTTTAATGTTGTTTTGGTTTTAAAATCTACATATCCCGCAGTATTAAAATTACCTTTATCTGCATAGTAGGCACCTTTACCAAAATCTATATTATCTATGGTTTCTGGAATAATAAAATGCAAATCGGCATAGCCCTGCCCATGAGCATGAGACACCATGTTTACAGGTAAACCATCTACATTAATAGCTATATCTGTACCGTGGTCTATATCAAAACCTCTTAAAAAAATTTGTTCTGCTTTACCTCCACCTGCATGTTGGCCGATAACAAGCCCTGGTATTTTTCTTAATAATTCCTGAGACGATTTTACAGGATCTGTTTTTAAATCCACATTAACCAAATTACTTAACACATTACTTTTAGAAGATATAAGCACTTGATCTAAAGATGCATTTGCAATTTTTAAAGCAATTGGCACTGTAACATTTATATTGGAATTGTTTATAACGAGCTTAAAGTTTTCGTAACCGATGTGATAAAAAATAACAGTGTCTCCCAGAGAAACATCTCCCAGTTCGAATTTGCCTGATACTTCTGTATACACATAAGCTCCTGTTGTTTTGTTATAAACACTAACGCCTTCCAGAGGCACACCATCGTTAACAGCAGTTACTATACCTTTAAAGTTATGTCCGCTAGCTATAGTTGCCATAAATAGAGCTATAACTATCACTATGTTTTTTACCATTTTTAATTTTAGTTTTTGCAGTTTACTACTTTTACGATACCTACGAAAAAAAAAAAGGTGTGGTTTTACATTTTTTCTATAAAATTTTAAAATAATGTATTTTAAGCCTTAAGTTTAAATATAGCATTGTATTTTAGTTGTATAAAATGAGTCTAATACTTGATTAAGTAATGGCTTTTAAAACTAATAAATGTATAGATAATAACATTTAAACAGATGAAACAATTTTTTACAACCATGGCGCTTTTAGCTGGTATTACTGGACTATTTTTTGCTGTTTTTTCAAAATTTGATTTTGCCATATTTCCTACTGTGATTGCCTTTATTTTTTCTGGCTTTATTTGGTTTAGCTCTAAAAAACAGAATGAAATGCCTAAGAAACTTATCCCTTTTGTATTTTACCTATCTGCAATAACGCTTTGCCTTATTGTAACTAAAGTGAGCTACAGTTCTGCTTCAAGTGTTGAAATTTCAAAAGAAAAAACTACGCCTATTGAACCCTCTAAAGCATTAAAAAACTAGGCATTGCATCCTAAATTGTTCTTTCTTATATTTCAATATTTAAAAAATTTATAGCTAAACATTAAACAAACTTACAAATGAAACTCATAGGTACTTTATTACTTATATCTTCCTTATTAAATAGTTGTATAAATTCCCAAAACAGGTCTGGTACAAAGAAAACTTTTGTTCATACCAAACCCCAACGCTATGCAGAGTCTATTACGGCTAAAGAGCTTAAAGACATGTTATATACGTATGCATCAGATGAATTTGAAGGCAGAAGAACAGGAGACGCTGGTCAAAAAAAAGCTATAAATTTTATCAAACAACATTATGTAGATAATGGTATCGCATCTCCTATAGCTAAGGATGATTATTTTCAGGAAATACCAGCCAAATACTTTAAAGGTAGGGTTGAAAATGGATCTGAAAACGTTATTGCTTATATTGAAGGTAGTGAGAAACCGAATGAGGTTCTTATTATATCTGCACATTTAGACCATTTGGGCATTACAAAAAAGGGGGAAGTTAACAATGGTGCCGACGATGATGGCTCTGGTACAGTAGGTATCATGGAAATTGCAGAAGCATTTAAGCTTGCTGTTAACGATGGATTTCGCCCTAGACGTTCTGTTGCATTTCTTCACGTAACAGGAGAGGAAATTGGTTTATTTGGCTCTAGGTATTATACAGATGAAGATCCTATTTTTCCTTTAAAAAATACTATTGCTAATCTTAATATAGACATGATTGGTCGTGTAGACGAAAAGCATGAAACGCAACCTAATTATTTATATTTAATAGGGTCTGACCGGTTAAGTACGGAGCTACACAACGTATCTGATTCTATAAACAAAGCCACCGTAAATATCAATCTAAGTTATGAGTTTAATAAGAAAAATGACCCTAATCGGTTTTATTATAGATCAGACCATTACAACTTTGCCAAGCACAAAGTGCCTGTAATCTTCTACTTTAATGGTACTCACGAAGATTACCACAAACCAAGTGATACTCCAGATAAAATAAATTACGATTTATTAGAAACAAGAGCACGTTTAATTTTTTATACTGCTTGGGAACTTGCTAATAGAGCAAATCGTGTTGCTTTAGATAATTAAAATACTTTTTATAGCCACAAAAAAAGCCTTTCAGAATCCTGAAAGGCTTTTATTTTTGGGTGGAAGACCGGATTCGAACCGGCGACCCTTGGTACCACAAACCAATGCTCTAACCAACTGAGCTACAACCACCATTTTAAAAAATAAAAGCTATAATCGCCTTTATTTAGTGTGCATTTTGTAATGCGTGTGCAAATGTATACGTTTTAAGTCTTATCTACAAAGACTTTTTAAAAAAAATTAAATAATTTTTATAACTACTTCAAATCGAACAAACTATTTACCGCAGGGTAGCGTTCTACCGTAAACCCCTCTCCTGCTTCTGTCC
The DNA here is from genome assembly GCA_947489085.1 of uncultured Flavobacteriaceae bacterium. Lineage (GTDB taxonomy): Bacteria > Bacteroidota > Bacteroidia > Flavobacteriales > Flavobacteriaceae > Jejuia. Next base: position 36,894 of record CANLCJ010000003.1, on the reverse strand, counting down.
CGATTAGCCTACCTAAATCTCTGGCTCGATATATAACACTATCTGTAAAATTCTTACTAGATATTGGTGTTTGAGGCCCTTCGCTTTTCGGGTTAAAAAATTGGGTTTCGTAAGCCAATACAGCGTCCATTTTCTTTTGCGTAAATCCAGAGATATCAACAACAACATCTGGTTTAATATCTTGCCATTGTATATAGTGGTAAACATATTTTGGCCTCCATACGTCTTGAATCTCTCCGTTGTTTTGAGTTTCTATTTTTACAAGCCCACTAAGAAAACAAGCATCGCTGGCTAGTTTACTACCTTTTCCATGATCTATATGTCGATCTTCTATAGCATTACACAATACAATTTCTGGTCTAAACTTGCGTATCATTTTTATTAACGCCAATTGGTGCGCCTTGCTATTGGTAAAAAAACCATCTGCAAAGCTCATGTTTACCCGTGTAGATACACCTAATATTTTTGCCGCATTTATAGACTCTGTGGCTCGAGTTTTTACAGTGCCTCTCGTGCCTAGTTCGCCTTTAGTTAGGTCTATTATACCTACTTTTTTTCCATTAGCAACTTCCTTTGCTATGGTGCCTCCGCAACCCAGTTCTACATCGTCAGGATGCGCTCCTATGGCCAATATATCTAGCTTCATATAAATGATTTTCTAAAAATTGCCTACTTTATTTAATAGGTCTATTGTAACAACGGTTATACTTGTATTAAACAACTACGAATTTATAAATAGCTTCACCAAAGCTTATAAATACATTCTAAACACTCGAAATTAAGCTCTAAAATCTGTGCTTTAAAACATAGAGATAATTTTATATGGCAATAAAAATACTAGCGTTTGAAAACTTAAGCTATTAAGATGTACGTTACGTCTATTATTTTGGTTCTTCTATTCTTGTTTTTATGTAGAATTTTTTTCGAAAGAATAAACTAGTTTTATGCTACCTTCTTAAAGATTAAAATTACACATGGTTAAACTCGTACTTTTATTGTATGCAGGGTAAAACTCCATCATACTCTATTTTAAAACTAAAAGGCTACTCGAACATGATTTATGTTAAAGAGTGTGCTTTAAATATGTTACAAAAGCTTATACTTAGACAACTCAGAAGCCATGTCTTGTTGTAATTGTGTGGCTTTATTTGCTGCTGCTTCTGCAAAATCGGCATGCTTAGAGGCATAAATAATCCCTCGAGAGGAGTTTACCAATAGTCCTATAGTACTTGTAATTCCGTATTTGCACACAGCTTCTAAGCTGCCACCTTGTGCGCCTACGCCTGGCACTAGTAAAAAACTGTCTGGTACAATGGCTCTTACCTCAGCCAAATACTCTGCCTTAGTAGCTCCAACAACATACATAAGGTTTTGTGCGTTTTCCCAAGATTTAGAGGTTTCTAAAACCTGTTTATAGACTTCTTTTCCTTCTATTGTTTTGGTTTGAAAATCGAAAGCTCCAGCATTAGAGGTTAATGCCAACATTATGGTGTGTTTGTTTTTAAAGGCCAAAAAAGGTTCTACAGAATCTTTACCCATATAGGGCGCTACAGTAACAGAATCGAATGCTAAGTCTTCAAAAAAAGCTTTAGCGTACATTGTACTCGTATTGCCTATGTCTCCACGTTTAGCGTCTGCTATAGTATAAATTTCTGGGTACTTTGTGTTAAGGTACCTTATTGTTTTTTCTAAAGCTTTCCAACCTTTTATACCATAAGCCTCGTAAAAAGCGGTATTAGGTTTATAGGCCACACATAGATGGTGTGTGGCATCTATAATTGCTTTATTAAAAGCAAAAATAGGATCTTCTTCTGCTAATAAATGCTCTGGTATTTTAGTGAGGTCTACATCTAATCCAATACATAAAAAGGATTGCTTTCTTTTAATTTCGGAGATAAGTTGTTCTGTTGTCAATATTGTGGTTTTAATTCAACTAAAACTAGAAATTGTACTTCGTGTTATATGGTTTCATCACTTGCTTTTAGCTTTTCTGTATTTTCAGCCAATTGCAATTCGTCTATAATTTTTTGAATATCCCCATTTACAATATTAGATAAATCGTACAATGTTAATCCTATTCTATGATCTGTAACACGCCCTTGCGGGTAGTTGTAGGTTCTAATTTTAGCACTTCTATCTCCAGAAGATACCATACTTCCACGTTTTTCAGCATCTTCGGCATTCTTCTTTGCTAATTCTAAATCGTATAAACGCGAACGCAATACCTTAAATGCTTTTTCTTTATTTTTATGTTGGGATTTCTGGTCTTGGCACTGCGCTACTAAGCCTGTGGGCTCGTGTGTTAAACGCACTGCAGAATAGGTTGTGTTTACCGATTGCCCTCCTGGCCCTGAAGAACAGAAAAAATCGATACGTACATCTTTAGGGTTAATCTCTACATCAAACTCTTCTGCTTCTGGAAACACCATAACGGTAGCAGCACTGGTATGCACACGACCTTGTGTTTCTGTTTGTGGCACACGTTGCACACGGTGTACCCCTGCTTCAAACTTAAGTGTACCGTAAACGTCTTCTCCAGAAACTTCAAATTGAATTTCTTTAAAGCCTCCATTGGTACCCTCACTAAAATCTACTGTACTTACATTCCATCCTTTGCCTTCGCAATATTTAGTATACATTCTAAATAAATCTCCAGCAAAAATACTAGCTTCGTCTCCTCCTGTACCTGCACGTAATTCTACTACAGCATTTTTAGAATCTTCTGGGTCTTTTGGTATTAAAAGTACTTTGATTTCTTCTTCTAACTTAGGAATCCCGTCTTTGGCTTCATCATACTGCATTTTTGCCATTTCCACCATTTCCGGATCGCTGCCATCTGCAATAATTTCTTCGGCTTCTTTTAGATTATCTGTAAACTCTATGTAAGCTTCTCGCTTTTCCATTAAGAGCCTTAAATCTTTATATTCTCTGTTTAGTGAGACGTAACGTTTTTGATCTGTTATGATATCTGGTTGAATGATTAAATCACTTACCTCATCAAAACGTTGTTTTACTATCTGTAATTTATCTAACATCTGCTTTTTTAATATAAACACTACCAAAATTTGTTTTGATAGTGCTGTTATGTTTACTTCGAAAGAAGGTTTATACCAATACAAAGAACATGTATGCTTATAACGTATTGAAAATCAATTCTTAAAATCAATTCCTTAAATCTGTTTCAACATGCCTGTAAATTGGATTCCAAAAATACGATAATTTATCAATTAATAAAGTATTGCTTGGCTAGTGTAACCCTACTATTCAAAAAATAGAGCAAACACGACACGTAGTATTATATTAATAACAAGGGGTATTGGAGAAACAATTATACTCGGAAAAGTAGACACAATAGAAAAACTAGAACCTAATATTTAAATTTAAGTTGTTTAATAAGCATTTAACTTACTAGGCTTCGAATTCTACGTTTTCTATAATTTCAATATCACAAATGGTTTTGATGCTTTTAATAACGTGCGATTCTATTATAGCTTTAATATAGAATTTATCATTTTTAACTTCCAGAGAATTCTCTATGAGTTGTACACCATCTGTGTTAATTTGATGCAAGATTGAGATATCGTCGCAAATAATATAAATTTGAAGTTTATCCATAACGCGTTTCATTAAAGAAACATTAATTAATTATGAAGAAAATGTAACACAATTTCACGTTAATTCTCTTATAAACTGATATGTAAATATATAAAATATTTTTAAATAGTATTACCTCAAGTGAAAAAGCATAAAAAAATATAGGTTAAATTATAGTTATACGCGCCTGTAATTTTTAACCGCATTTTGAGGAGCCACAATCTTTACAAGTTAAACACCCTTCTTGATACACTAAGTTTTTAGAATCGCAATTACTACATGTTTGTCCATTAGCTTCTGTACCATCTTCCACGTAACGTTTTAAAGCACGGCCAACACCATTTATCCAAGAATTGATGGATGCGCTATCTAATTCTAAACTATTTACCAAATCTACAATCTTATCTATAGACATGCCATGGCGTAATGTGCTCGATATAAGCTTTGCATAATTCCAAAACTCTGGATTAAATTTATGAGACAGCCCTTCTATGGTAGTTTTGTACCCTCTTGTGTTTTTATATTGAAAATCGTAGCGCGTCGTACCACCTTCAATTTTATTTTTTATAATTACACCTTCGCTTACCCATCTTGGCAATAGTATACCATCTTCATCGTCTGCTAAGCCCGTAAAAATTTCGTAAGGCTTATCGTTTATCAAACCTATAAAGGCGATCCATTTTTCTTTATTATTTTGAAAACGTACCACATGTGCTTTTAGAGATTGTGGTCGTTTTTTAGGAAATTTTAAAGCATTGTTTCCTATGGTTTTATGGTCTTGTTCTTTTTTTAAGGTATCCTCTGCCGCAACTAGCACACCTGACCTAGACCCTTCTCTATATACAGTAACACCTTTACAGCCCACCTCCCATGCTTTAAAATACAATTCGCCCACCAAATCTTCTGTTGCTGTGTTTGGCAAGTTTATGGTAACACTAATAGAGTGGTCTACCCATTTTTGTACGGCACCTTGCATTTGTACTTTATCCAACCAATTTACATCGTTAGAAGTCGCTTTAAAATATGGAGATTGCGCTACAAAAGCATCAAGTGCTTCCTGGGTATAAGTTTTCGTTGTATCTATGCCACTAATTTCCATCCATTGTTTGAATTTGTGATGGAAAACAGTGTGTTCTTCCCAAGAGTCTCCAACCGCATCTGTAAAATCTACATTGGCAGTTTTATCGCCAGGGTTTACCTTTCGTCTTCTTTTATATACTGGTAAAAACACAGGTTCTATGCCAGATGTTGTTTGCGTCATTAAACTTGTTGTACCCGTTGGCGCTATGGTAAGAAGTGCAATATTTCGTCTTCCGTATTTTACCATGTTGTTATACAAAGTCTCGTCTGCCAATTTTAAACGTTGTATAAACGGATTTTTCTCTTCTCTTTCTGCATTATAAATAGCAAACGCACCTCTTTCTTTAGCCAGATTAACAGAGCTTTTATAAGCCTCTATTGCCAATGTTTTGTGTATGTGTTCTGCAAATTGATTTGCGGCTTCACTTCCATAGGTTAGACCTAATGCGGCAAGCATATCGCCTTCGGCAGTAATACCTACACCTGTTCTTCTGCCTTCTTTGGCTTTTTTCCTAATGCGTAGCCACAAATTGTGTTCTACTGCTTTTAGGGCTTCTGCTTCTGGGTCTTGTTCTATTTTTCTAAGAATACTGTCTATTTTCTCTAACTCTAAATCTACAATATCGTCCATAATTCGCTGTGCGTAGGCTACATGCGTTTTAAAACGTTTAAAGTTGAAATTTGCATGCTCTGTAAATGGCTGGTCTACATAAGAGAACAAATTGATAGCCAATAAGCGACAAGAATCGTAAGCACAAAGTGGTATTTCGCCACAGGGATTGGTAGATAGCGTTTTATAGCCTAAATCTGCGTAACAATCTGGCACAGAATTTTTAATTATGGTATCCCAAAATAAAATGCCTGGTTCTGCCGATTTCCATGCGTTATGCACTATTTTTTTCCAAAGTGTTTGGGCGTCTACAGTCTTCGAAGTTTTTGGCTTTTCTTGATGTATCGGATATTTTTGCTGGTAAGTTTTGCCTTTCTTAACAGCTTCCATAAAAGCATTATCTATACGAATAGAAACATTAGCACCTGTTATTTTATCGGTTTCTAATTTTGCATCTATAAAATCTTCTGCATCTGGGTGATTTATAGCTAACGATAGCATTAAGGCGCCTCTGCGACCGTCTTGTGCTACTTCTCTAGTGGTGTTTGAATAGCGCTCCATAAACGGCACTATACCTGTTGATGTTAGAGCTGAATTTTTAACTTTAGATCCTTTTGGACGTATATGGGATAAATCGTGACCTACACCGCCTCTTCGCTTCATAAGCTGTGCTTGTTCTTGGTCTATTTTCATGATGCCGCCATAAGAATCGGAATCGCCCTCATTACCTATTACAAAACAATTGGATAGGGACGCTATTTGATAAGGATTGCCTATGCCTGCCATGGGACTGCCTTGGGGTACTATATATTTAAATCCTTTTATAAGGTTATATATGGTTTCTTCCTCAAGTGGATTGGTATAGTTTAGTTCAATTCTAGCAATCTCTTTAGCTATGCGTTTGTGCATATCGTCTGGAGACAGTTCTAAAAGCGCTCCGTCTGCATTTTTCAATGCGTATTTGTTAATCCAAACATTTGCTGCAAGTTCATCATTTTTAAAATACTTTAGTGTGGTTTTAAAAACTTCATCTTGAGTGAAAACTTGTTCTTTACAGGCGACTTTTTCCATTTTACAACGTCTAAAATCTAGATTTCTATAAAACTAGAGCGTTTAATTTTTAGGGTATAACTTTTACTTTCTTTTCTTCTAGAAACGATATAAACTTTGGTTTTAAAATCTAAAAATCATTCCAAATTTAGAGTCTCACTAATTCTTAAATTAAAATGAGTATTCTATTTCAAGACCTAAAACAACGAAAAAAATTACGTTAAATTAAAATAAGATATTAAAAAGAGTCCATGATTGCGACTTAAAATACTAAAAATCAATTTTTTAAATGTTTATAAATTGTATTATCACACATTAATAGCATACTGCAGTATTAAAAATTTACTGCAAAACCTACGCCTAAAAATTGTTTCCATTGCACTCTTGCACCTGCTTCGTCAAATTCCCCTTCTTCTGTCTCCGAAGGTTGTAGTGTTTTTACATCGTCGTCGTACCTTAGGTGAGACTCTAATGTCGCTCTTACAAAACTGTTTACTTTAAAATCGAAATTTAAACGCCAGTCTACATCAACGTTTCCAAAATTATTAATGTAGTCGGAGTATAAACTCAATATATGCTTTGCTGTAATATTTTTAGCCAGTTTTAAATCGTAACTATTAGTAACGAGTATCCCTAATTCTTGACGTGTATTTTCGCCTTCGGTTATAACATTCTCTTCTGAATCTAAAACAGCTGGAGTTACACCAAAAGCACCTTGGTTTGCTAATTCTTGATCTAAAACAAATGTGGCTTTAAGTGTAAGTGGCGATAGGTATAGAGACAAACGGTCTATGTTTCTTCCATATTCCATACCTCCCCCAAAAAACAGATAGCCTGGTGCCAAAAAAGTCGATATTGGGTTTTCGTTTTCTACATCAGACGCTTTAAAGCCATCTGTTAATTGTGTTTTAAAACTAAACCTTGCCGAGTAGAACCATTTAGAAACTTTTGTGGGTTGGTAGCCTAAGTTAGACGTTATTTCAAAAATGTCATCGGTTTTTCTAACGGCTCTATCTTGCTGTTTATTTAAACCATAACCTACACGTAAATTATTTTTCCAAGAGAAAAATTTATCTTTATAATCTGCGGTAAATTTATAGCCTAAAAGTGCCGATATAGAGTTGGTACCTCCTGCATTCCAATTTGTAAAACTTACTTGACTAATATCTACACTAGCATTTTGCTTTTGTTTCCATTGGGGCCCTGTATACACCTTTTTCTCCTTAAGGTACAGCGAGTCTGGTTGCGCTACGGCGTATGCTGTTAAAAGCATAAAAACAATTAAAACCGGTATTTTCATAATGCTTTACAATTGGTTTGAAAGCACTAAATTTAACAAAAACCATTCCACAATTTTAACATAAAGTGTAGCCCTTCTATTTTTAGAAAATGGTTAAATTTAAAGGTATAAAAATGTGCTTTCTACTATTCTATTCCTCTAATACTCGAACGTACCAAATTCACTTTCTATCGTTAACTTCTTCTGCGCACTTGCTTCTACACGACCTATTATTTTAGCATCTACATTAAACGATTTAGATATCGCTATAAGGTCTTCTGCTATTTCTGGGGATACATACAATTCCATTCTATGCCCACAATTAAAAACTTGATACATTTCTTTCCAATCTGTTTTAGATTGCTCTTGTATTAGTTTAAACAATGGTGGTATTGCAAACATATTGTCTTTTACGATGTGTAGATTATCTACAAAGTGAAGAATTTTTGTTTGTGCGCCTCCAGAACAATGCACCATGCCATGTACAGTATCGCTTTTGTATTTGGAAAGTATAGCTTTTATAATTGGCGCATAAGTTCTTGTTGGCGATAACACCAATTTTCCTGCATCTATTGGTGCGTCAGTTACGCTATCTGTTAACTTTACAGCGCCAGAGTAAACCAAATCTTCTGGTACCGCGGCATCAAAACTTTCTGGATATTTTTCTGCCAAGTACTTGCTAAATACATCATGTCTTGCAGAGGTTAAACCATTACTTCCCATACCTCCATTATAGGCCTTTTCGTAACTGGCTTGCCCAAAAGATTCTAAACCAACTATAACATCTCCTGCTTTTATATTAGCATTATCTATAACCTCACTACGCTTTATTCTCGCTGTTACTGTGGAGTCTACAATTATTGTGCGTACCAAATCGCCAACATCTGCTGTTTCTCCTCCTGTGGAATGTATCGTTACGCCAAAGGATTTTAAATCGGCTATTAATTCTTCTGTTCCATTTATAATGGCAGATATAACTTCACCTGGAATATTATTTTTATTTCTCCCTATTGTTGAAGATAGCATAATGTTATCTGTTGCACCAACACATAGCAAATCGTCAACATTCATAATTAAAGCATCTTGAGCTATGCCTTTCCAAACAGATACGTCTCCCGTCTCTTTCCAGTACATGTAGGCTAAGGACGATTTTGTACCTGCGCCATCTGCATGCATTATTAAACAATAGGCATCGTCGTTTGTAAGGTAATCTGGAACGATTTTACAAAATGCTTTAGGAAACAGGCCTTTATCTATATTCTTAATGGCATTGTGTACATCTTCTTTTGATGCTGATACCCCTCGTTGGGCATAACGTTTACTTACTTCTTGGCTCATAGGTACTAAATTAAGCTGCAAATTTAATTTTTTTGATGGGTTTTAACTATTTTCATCCATTATCTTATAAACAATAATTCTCTATATTTTGTTAACGGCCAAAGCTCGTCGTCTACTAATAATTCTAAACCATCGCAATGCGTCCTTATTTCTTCGAAAAAAGGTTTTACGTTATTGCTATATGCTTCTGCTCTTGCTGTAACGTCTTCTATTTGGTGCGCCACGTCTCTAGCGCCTATCATTTTAGTAACATTACTGTTTATACCATCGATGTGTGCAGAAATGGCTTTTATTAAATTAAGCTGTTCTTTTGCCAGCGATTTGTAATCTTTATCGAAAATTACTTTTAATCCTTTTACGTTGTCTATTAGTATGTTTTGATATTTTACAGCTGTAGGTACAATGTGGTTTCTGGCAATATCGCCAATAACTCTACTTTCTATTTGAATGTAATTGATGTACGCTTCCATTTCGACATCGTAGCGCGCTTCTACTTCTACTTTACTCATTACGCCCATTTGCTCGAAAAGCTTTATGGTACTTTTATGTAGATTTACTTTTAGGGCTTCTGGAGTGGTTTTATTATTACTAAGACCACGCTTTTTGGCTTCTAATTCCCAAGACTGGCCATACCCGTTACCTTCAAATAAAATGTCTTTAGACGATTTTATGTACTCTCGCAATACGTTAAAAATAGCTTCGTCTTTTTTAAAGCTTTTACCATCTACCAAAGCATCCACTTCTTCTTTAAATGCCTTTAGTTGTTTTGCTACGATGGTATTAAGTATGGTTAGCGGCTTACCACAATTGGCCATAGATCCCACGGCTCTAAATTCGAATTTATTGCCTGTAAATGCAAAGGGAGAGGTTCTGTTTCTATCGGTATTATCTAATAACACATCTGGTATTTTACCAACAACATTAAGCTTTAAATCTGTTTTTTCTTTTGGAGATAATTTTCCTTTTGTTACGCCTTCTAGATCTTGCAACACTTTTGTAAGTTGTTCGCCTATAAATATCGAAATAATAGCTGGTGGGGCCTCGTTAGCACCTAATCTGTGGTCGTTACTTGCAGAGGCTATGGATGCTCTTAGAAGTTCTTCATTCTCATAAACCGCCTTTATGGTATTTACAAAAAAGGTTAAAAACTGCAGATTACTCATGGGCGTTTTTCCTGGTTTTAACACATTTGTGCCTGTATTTGTAGACATGGACCAATTGTTATGTTTACCAGAACCGTTAATGTTTGCAAATGGTTTTTCATGAAGCAATACTTCAAAATTATGTTTAAGTGCTACCCTACTCATAACGTCCATTAAAAGCGAGTTATGGTCTACTGCCAAGTTAGCTTCTTCGTGTATTGGTGCAATTTCAAATTGATTTGGAGCTACCTCATTATGTCGTGTCTTTGCTGGTATACCTAAAAGCATGCACTGGTGCTCTAAATCGCGCATAAAATTTAGGGCGCGTGTGGGGATAGAGCCAAAGTAGTGGTCGTCTAACTGCTGCCCTTTTGCTGGCGAATGCCCTAATAATGTTCTTCCCGTTAACAGTATGTCTGGTCTGCAAGCTGCCAAATTTTTATCTACTAAAAAATACTCTTGCTCCCAGCCCATAGAGGTGGTTACTTTTTTTACGTTTTTATCAAAGTACTTGCAAACATCTGTTGCTGCGGCATCTAAAGCATTTAAAGCCCTTAACAGAGGGGTTTTATAATCTAAGGCTTCTCCTGTATAGGCCACAAATATAGTGGGTATACATAGTGTTGTTTCGTATATAAATGCAGGAGATGTGGGATCCCATGCGGTATAACCTCTGGCTTCGAACGTATTTCTAATGCCTCCACTTGGAAAACTAGAGGCATCTGGTTCTTGCTGTACCAATTGGCTGCCTCCAAATTTCTCAATGGCATCTCCGTTTTCTAAAATCTCAAAAAAAGCATCATGCTTTTCTGCTGTAGCTCCTGTTAGGGGTTGAAACCAATGTGTATAATGTGTTACGCCTTTAGATAGTGCCCAATCTTTCATTGACGATGCAACTTGATCGGCCACAGTTCTATTGATTTTTTTGCCCTCTTCTATAGCACTAATTACACTTTTAAAAGCATCTCGCGTTAGGTATTGCAACATTGTGCGCCTATTAAACACATTTGTTCCAAATACCTCAGAACGTTTACCTTGTTTTACTACAGGTGTTATGTTGTTGTTTATAGATGTTTTTAATGCGTGAAATCTTAAAATTGCCATTGCCGCGTTTCTTTATAGTAAATGAATTACAAAAATAGTTGATAGCTGTAAATTGATGGCATAAAAAGTGTTTTTTTACCATTGACAATATTTCACTATTTGCAAAAATTACTATACTTTTTTTAATATATACCTTAAAAAAATGGGGTATAAATAAAAATAACAACACTTTTCAAGAAAAGACCCCCATAAAATTTAAAGTATTTATCTAAACATATATATTTGTGAGGATTTCAAATAAGATATTTAATAACATTATATTAATTATGGCAAAAATTAAATTAGAATACATTTGGCTGGATGGATATGAGCCAACTGCTAATCTTAGAAGTAAAACAAAAGTAGAAGAGCATGAAGATTTCAAAGGCACTTTAGACGAAATAGGAAACTGGTCTTTTGATGGGTCTTCTACAAGACAAGCTGAAGGTGGTTCTTCAGATTGTATTTTAAAGCCTGTAGCTATCTATCCAGATCCAGCAAGAAGAAATGGATACTTAGTAATGACTGAGGTTTTAAATGCAGATGGTACTCCACATGAAACTAATGGTAGAGCTACTATTGATGATGATGACAATGATTTCTGGTTTGGTTTTGAGCAAGAATATTTCCTTTGGGATCCAGAAACTAACTTACCATTAGGTTTCCCAAGAGACCAAACACCTCAAGGTCAGTTTTACTGTTCTGTAGGTGGTAAAAATGCTTTCGGTAGAGAAATCGTAGAAAAGCACGCTGATTTATGTATCGATGCTGGATTAAACTTTGAAGGTATTAACGCTGAAGTTGCTGCTGGACAATGGGAATTCCAATTATTCGCTAAAGGTGCTAAATTAGCTGGTGATGAAATATGGATTGCTCGTTATTTATTAGAGCGTTTAACTGAAGATTATGGATTAGCTATCAACTGGCATCCAAAACCTTTAGGTGCTACAGATTGGAATGGATCTGGTATGCATGCTAACTTCTCTAACGAAGTATTAAGAACTTGTGGTTCTAAAGAAACGTACGAGAAAATATGTGAAGCGTTCCGTCCTGTAGTTAAAGAGCATATTGCTGTTTATGGTGCTTACAACGACCAACGTTTAACTGGAGAACACGAAACACAATCTATAAACGAATTCTCTTTTGGAATTTCAGATCGTGGTGCTTCTATCCGTATTCCTATCATCACGGTAGAAAAAGGATGGAAAGGCTGGTTAGAAGATAGAAGACCTGCTTCTAACGGAGATCCATACAAGATTGCTGGAAGAATTATTAAAACTGTTAAATCTGCTAAGGTTTAATTCTTAATAAATTAGTTAAATCTAGAAAAGCGCTTTGAATTTTTATTCAAAGCGCTTTTTGTTTGTTTAGATACTAGTATAGGTCTACCCTACTAGAAACAGACGCTTTTAATTTAAAATCTGTTCGCATTTTAAATAGCAAAATCATGACCTAATGCTTCGAATGTGGCAAATACTTATTATAATCTTCTACGGTATCAATATCTACAGGCTTAAACTCGGGTTGTAAAGCTTCCACAAATGGCTTGTAGGTTTTTAGTAAAGCTTTAGCGCCATCATCCGCTTCGAGTTGAGAAAGTATTTTTAAATACCAAACATCGAATAAAACAGGTACACCTAATTTTGTATTAGAATAATGTGTAGCTACAATGTGTTTGGCATTCCTTTTAAAAGCATGCATTTGCGAGTTTAAGAAGGTTGCAGACACAAAGGGTTGATCTGCCAAAATGTACAGAACATTGCCATACGTTTCTTTGTCCTTTAAAATAAATTCTGCGGCACAGGCTATAGATTTGCCCAAACCTTTAGCCCAATATTCGTTTTTTATAATTTGTACGGCTTTTGTTTTAATAGTTGGGTGTATGGTGTCGTAATTAGCCCCCAATACCACATAAATGGCTGCTGCGGTTGTGGCGTTTGCTGTTTCTATAGCCTTTGTTAATAATGTGTGTTTACCCCATTCTAATAACTGCTTGGGCTGCCCCATACGAGAAGCTGCACCTGCGGCTAAAATAACGATAGCTGTTTTAGAAATATGAGACAAAGCGATTAGGGTTTTGAGTGCTGAGTGTCTTTTTTCTCGCTTAAAGCAATAGGAGTTTCATTTCGGGTAACTGCCAAGATTTCTGAAACTATAGATAATGCTATTTCTTGTGGGGTTACCGAACCTATATTTAAACCTGCTGGGCCGTGTATGGTATTTAAAAATAAATCTTCTACATCTGGACAATATTCTAATAACTGAGATAATAAATCTTCGCGCCGCTTTTTAGGCCCTAAAACCCCTATATAAGATGGCAATGTTTTATGCAACGCCACTAAATATCTTAAATCGTAAGCAAAATTATGAGTCATTAACACCACAGCTGTAAACTCATCTATTGTAGCAGTATCTAATTGCTCTGGTATTATAGATAACAAAGTTTTGGCATTAGGAAAATCGCTTTGGTGCTTGGCCTCTTTAATGCCTGCTACTACGGTTACATCCCAACCCGTTAGTGCCGCGTAATTACACAACTGTACCGCGTCGTGTTCGGCGCCCAGTATTAGTAATTTAAAACATGGCGGCATGGTTTGAGTAAAATTAAGTGGTATTCCATTAGTCTGAGATAAACTCCCTAGTGGGTAAAAACAATTATCTACCTGTAGTACAGAACCTATGTTTGGATGTGTACCGACTTCTTTTTTATAAAACGATTGTAATTTAAAGGTTTTGCGCTGCGCCAAACATTTACTAAAAATTTCTAAAAATAAAGGTGTTAAAGTTACAAGTTCTAAAAGAATGTACAACACACCTTCGCAACCTAAACGGTACCTCCCATCGTAAGTCATCATTTTAGAAACACCTGTTTTAAATACGTCTTGCGCTTGTAGTACCACTTCTTTTTCTACGCAACCACCGCTAACGGCTCCAATTCTTTCGTTAGTTTCTAAAATTAACATGCGTACACCTGGCTTTCGGTAGGATGAGCCTTCCAGATCTACAACTGTAGCCAAAACCGATGCTAGGCCTTGGGATGTTGCTGCCTGTGCCGCTGTAATTATGTCTCTAAACTCGTGCGTCATACAACTATTCTATCCTAGTACCTTAGCCTTATTTTCCAGTAGAGCTTTCTCGTAAGGTTGTTTGGTTAACCGTTGCCCTGTGGCTTTGTATATGGCATTAGCTACTGCTGCACCAATTGGTGGTAATGTAGGTTCACCCAAGCCTGTAGGATCTTCTTGACTTTCTATAAAATGCACGTCTATACGTGGCGTTTGTGCCATGCGTATAAGTTTATAGGTATCGAAGTTTTTAGAGCTTGGTGTGCCATCTTTAAAACTAAAATCGGCATACATGGTGTGCCCTATACCGTCTAAAATACCACCTTTAATCTGGTTCATAGCTCCTAAAGGGTTTACTACGATACCACAATCTACCACACAGCTTACTTTTTTAACTACTGGCGTACCATTATCCATAATAATATCTGCAACCTCAGCCACATGAGTATTGTGGCAATAATATACCGATAAACCTTGGTATACCCCTTCTGGAGCATTTCCCCAATTGGAAACCTTTGCAACACTTTGTAATACGCCTTGCAAACGTTCTGGACTGTATTTAATTTTTGGATTTGGGTTTTGCTTTACCTTATCTAGCAATTGCATGTGTAACGCCACACGATCTGTTCCTAAAGCCTCAGCCAACTCGTCGAAAAAGCTTTGTTCTGCACTGGCTAAAAAGTTTGTATAAGGGGCTCTCCATGCGCCTGTAGAAATGTTGCTTTTTATTTGTCCACTTTCTACTTGATAATGCTCTAATGCACCTGCAGGAAAAAAGTTAGGAATTAATCCGTACATATTTGCATTTACACAGGCTTCTTGTAAACGGTATCCCGTTAGCGCTCCATCTTTAATGGAAGCGGTAAGTTTATATTTAGAAGAGGGTCTGTAAACACCCGCCGTCATATCATCTTCTCTAGAGTATACTAATTTAATGGGTTTTTTAGTTCTATGTGATAGTTCTGCGGCTTCTAAAACGAAATCCCCTCTTAAACGTCTTCCAAAACCACCTCCCATTCTCGTCATTTGTAGGTCTACTTCACTTTCATCCCTATTTAACTTTTTGGCCACGCCTCTTGCCGTTCCTTCTGGTGTTTGTATTGGCCCTACCAAATAAATTTTTTCTGGGGTTACATTAGCAAAAAAGTTCATAGGCTCCATACAATTGTGAGGCAAAAACGGTGCTTCGTATGTACGTTCTATAATTTTATCTGCAGTTGCGAAAGCTTGTTTTACATTACCATCTTTGCGACGTATTTTTAAATCGTCACTATTTAAAAGCGCTACTAATTTTTTATCATGATCTGCTGTGCTTTCGGCTGGTTTGGTTTGTTTCCATTGGGCTACAAGGGCTTTTTTGCCTTTCATTGCCGCCCATGTATTGGTTGCAATAACACCTATTTTATCTCCAAACTTTATCACATCTGTTACACCTGCTACGGCTTTAGTTGCTGTAGCATCAAAAGTCTCAAGTGTTTTTCCAAATGCTGGTGGCCTTAACACCGAAGCATACTGCATGCCTTCTGCTTTATAATCTAAACCAAACAGAGGCTGCCCTGTAATAATCTTATCTATGTCTACATTACCTTTTCCTTTACCTACAATACTAAAATTTTTAGGGTCTTTTAGTTGAATTGTCTCAGGAATATCAAGTAACGCTGCTGCTTTTACCACATTGCCATAGGTTAGTTGTTCGCCCTTGGCATTAGTAATTATACCTTTATCTACTTTGCATGTAGAGGCATCTACACCCCATTGCGCTGCTGCTGCATTAACTAGCATTTGTCGTGCTGTTGCTCCTACTTCTCGTAATGGTTGCCAACTTCTTCTTATAGACTGGCTGCCTCCCGCAACTTGTCTTGTGTAATTTTTGGTATCTAGCTTACCTTGTTGCACGTATACGTCTTCCCATGCCACGTCTAATTCTTCTGCAATTAGCATAGGCATTGCTGTTTTTACACCTTGACCTATTTCTGGATTGGGCGAAAATATAGTGACTTTACCTTCATCTGAAATTTTAATAAAGGCATTAAAATCGTTATAATTAAGCTTACTTATGTCTACAGGAAGCTTTGCGTTATTAGAACAAGCATTAAAGAGGTTAAACCCAATAAGCATACCGCCTCCCGCTAAAGCAGAGGTTTTTAAAAATGAACGTCTGTTAAATGTTATTTGTTTTGAAGATGACATGGTTTAAGCCTTTTGTGGGTTATTGATTTGCTCCGAAGCTAGTTTTACTGCATCTTCAATACTATTGTAGGATGCGCATCTGCATATATTACCGTTCATAGCGGTTCGAATGGCTTCGTTACTAGGGTTTGTATTGCTCTTTAAAAATGCAGCAGCCGTCATGATTTGTCCAGACTGGCAATACCCACATTGCGGGACATCTATTGTTTTCCAGGCTTGTTGTACTGGATGTTCTCCTGTTTTAGAAAGCCCTTCTATAGTTGTTATTTCCATGGTTTCTGCCTCAGAAATTTGTGTCAAGCAACTGCGAGTAGCGTGTCCATCGACATGGATGGTACAGGCACCACATTGACCAATACCACAGCCAAATTTTGTACCTACCAAATCTAATTGGTCTCGTAATACCCATAATAAGGGAGTGTCTTCATCTGCATTAACAGTATGCGATTTACCATTAATTTTTAAGTTGTATGTTGGCATAACCTCAATTTTTAGCATCAAGGTATTAAAATTAGAACTAATTTAACGTTTGCAAGTTCTTTTTTAACAATCGCTTAACGAATTAAAAGATCAATAAAGGAATTATCCTACACAAAACTCTAAAGCACGCTTCTCGTTGTAGTATATATTGTTTTTCGAAACAAAACCTGAGTGGCCTCCAAAATTGGGCATTTCTAAGTGCAAGTTAGGATTTGTTTTAGCCATTTTTACTGGGTAACATTCTGGGGACAAAAACGAATCGTTTAGGGCATTTATAATTAGCGTTGGTATCTTGATGTACTGTAAAAATTGTAAACTTGAACATTTGGCATAATAGTCTTGTGCATTTTTAAAACCATGCGCTTTTGCCGTGTACACCTCATCGAAATCGTTTAGTGTTTTTATACTGGCTATGGTTGCTTTAGAAATATGCTCTGGAAAACGCTCTTGTTTTTTATAAAGGCGTTTTACTAAGTGCTTTAAAAACCTATCGTGATATAGTTTATTTTTTAAAGTATGTAGGGCTTTTGCCGCTCCGGCTAAATTGCACGGAACCGACACTGCTACTGCTGCTTTTATAGCTTCTGGTAGGGCATCTCGCTCTCCTAAATACTTTAAAATAATGTTAGCCCCCAAGCTAATGCCTTTTAAATAAATATCATTATAACCTTTATTGGTTATGGCATGTTGTATTACAGCCTCTAAGTCTCCTGTAGCACCAGAGTGGTAGCTGTAATATTTTAAATTATCTTCTCCACTGCACCCTCTAAAATTAACACATACCGCATCTACTCCATTTGTATTAAATAACTTTGCTGCTCCGGTTATATAAGGCCTTTGCCCATGACCTTCTAAACCGTGTAATAATATAATAAGCTTTTTACTCTTTTCTTGAGAAAAACTCCAATCTAAATCTAGAAAATCGCCATCCTGTAGCGTTATGCGTTCGCGTTCTTGTTCTAACACCACACGTCTTGCTAAACCTGAATACACTGTAGATATAAATCCTTTTTTAAATAGGAAACTTGGTTTGTAGGTGGCATTTAGTACGGGCATATTTTTTTATTTTACTTTTAGTCTCTTATGCTTCTAAGCTTGTAAACGTAAATGTTTTGCCATTAAATAGGCCTTTATCACTTAATTTTAGTGCTGGTATTACGAGTAATGCCATAAACGACAAAGTCATGTAAGGTGCGTTTAATGTGCAACCCAAAGATTTTGCCATAAGATCTAGTTTGGCATAACTATCGCCTATCGTTTTACCATCTTCTGCGCTCATTATACCTGCTATAGGGAGCGGTACGCATTGCGTATCTGTTGGAGACACTGCGCAAATACCCCCTTTGTGTTTAATTATAAGGTTTACTGCTTTACAAATTGCTTCGTCTGTAGTACCTACGGCTATAATATTATGAGAGTCGTGACCTACGGATGAGGCTATTGCGCCCGTTTTTAAACCAAAATTTTTAATAAAAGCTATGGCAGGCTTTTCATCTTTATAACGGTTTACCACTGCCATTTTTAACACATCCGTTTCTGTATTCGACACTAAATTGCCTGCTTCGTTTTTAGCTGGTTCTATGCATTCGTTTGTTACCAATTGGCCTTCTAAGGCCTCGATAACTCGAATATTTTTAGCCTGAGATTCGCAACGAAAATCGGTTACTGTTTTTGCTTTACAATTAAAGTTATTTAAAACATCGAAGGTTACTGTAGGTATCAGCGATTGGTTATTATTAAACACCAAAGTACCGTTAGAATAGGTTTGTAGTGTTTTAAAGGTTTCCAGATTATCTACCACAATAAAGTCGGCCTTGTCTCCCACTTGCAACATGCCTACGTCTAGATTATAGTGTTTTATTGGGTTTATGCATGCGGCTTGCAATACTTTAAATACATCTATACCTTTTGCCACTGCTCTTCTACATATCTCATTGATATGTCCCAGAATTAAATCGTCTGGGTGTTTATCGTCACTACAAAACATCATAGTTTCATAATGTTCGGGTAATAAATCTATTAAGGCTTCGAAGTTTTTGGCGGCACTGCCTTCTCTAATAAGGATTTTCATGCCTTTTTGTAACTTCTCTAGAGCTTCTTGGTATGTAAAACATTCGTGATCTGTGGTTATGCCTGCTTTAATATATTTTGAAATATCTGCACCTCGAACTCCGGGTGCATGCCCATCTATGGGTTTATTGAAGTGTTTTGCCCATTCTATTTTTTGTAATACCTCTGGATCGTCGAACAACACGCCTGGGTAATTCATAAATTCTGCAAGGTACAGAATGTCTGGGCGCTCTAAGAGTTGCTTTATAGCTTCTGCATCTACCTCTGCTCCTGCCGATTCAAAATTAGTAGCTGGCACGCAAGAGGGCGCTCCAAAATAGAATTTAAACGGTACTTGTTGTCCGTTCTCTATCATAAATTCTACACCTTTAATACCTAATACATTTGCTATTTCATGTGGGTCGGATACTGTAGCTACTGTACCATGTGTTACTGCTATTTTAGCAAATTCGCTAGGCACTAACATAGAGCTTTCTATATGTATATGCGCATCTATAAATCCTGGTAAAATATAGTGTTCTATGTCGTGATCTTGTTCCACGACGTGGCTTATGGTATCTTTTTGTATTGTAATTGCACCTTTAAAGATGCGTTTATTTTTTACATCTACAATATTACCTTGTATCGTCATTCGTATGTTGTTCTGGAATAGACGTGTAAAAATAAGGAATAAAAGTAAAGTTAGTGTTCTGTGTTTACTAAAATAAAGCCTTTTACTCTGCAAAAAAGCAGAAAGGCATACAAGTAGTAGTATGCCTTTCTGCTTTTTTTAAATTGTTTTATCTAAAAGAAACGTTTTATTTTAATAACGGATTACTTCCAGGTTACAATATCGTCTAGATTTCGTCTTGTTTTTGGGTGCTCTGGATCTTCTTTTCGATATCCAAAAGCAACCATGTAAGACAAGCCATATTTATCGGTATCTACACCAAATTGTGCTTTTAAAAGTGCTTCTGTCTTTTCTTGGTGAAACCCTTCGATCGGGCAGCTGTCTATACCTCTTAATGCCGCTGCCGTCATCATATTTGCCAAAGCAATATAGCTTTGCTTAGATGCCCAGTCGAATAATTTTTTATCTGTATCTAAATTAAAATCGCGCTCTTGAAATTCTCTATAAAACTTAGAATACATTTCCTTTACTTCCTCTGGAAATTGTTTTACATCAGTCATCATATATGAAATGTAATCGGCATCCCATTTAGTCATTGGTGCTTTCATACTTAAACCCAAAATAAAATGGCTTGCAGTATCTAGTTTTGCTGGCGCACCCCAGGCTACTGGTTTTAAAGCTTCTCTTAAGGCTTTATCTTGTACAACTATAAAATGCCACGGTTCGAAACCAAAAGAACTTGGCGATAGGTTTGCTGTTTTTAATATAAAATCAACATCATTTTTAGATAAGATTTTAGTGGTGTCAAACTCTTTGGTGGCATGTCTGTAATTAAAGGCTTCTAAAAATTTTTCTTCTGAAATATTAGGTGTATCCATATCTTGTTTTTTAACTATACTTTTTATAGTTGTAAACTTAAGTATAGTATTTTACCTTTGCAATAACGGTTATAAATGATAGTATAATTTTTTTGAGTTTTATGTATAATTTTAATGGAAAATCTTACCCTTGTTGTGCCAGTTTAACCATGGGTATTGTTGGCGGTAAGTGGAAAACTGTTATTCTATACCATTTAATGGAGGAAACTTTGCGTTATAACGAGTTAAGAAAAGCGATTCCATCTGTTACAGAACGTACTTTAAGTTTACAGCTAAAAACTTTGGAGAAGGATGGTATTATTAAGCGAACAGTGTACACTTCTAAACCGCCATTAAAGGTAGAGTACGCTTTAACAGACTTTGGAAAAACACTAATTCCTGTAATAAAATCTATTGCAGATTGGGGCGTCTACGTGGCTAATAATTGTATTAAGCAGCCTTAAAATACATTTCGTTTATAAACAAAAATTTGGAGCACGTGTGGTTTCTTTTCACACTATTATTGGTCATAAACCGTATTAGCCTGTAGTGCTATAGTTAGTATTTTGGTGGTATTTTTGTCTACAGTAAAACGTGCATCTGCCCGCCTGCCTACTACCCAAATAATGCTATTTTTTTTATCGCATAAAAGCCATGTATTTTCTTTGGCAATTAGGGAGAATTTTTCATCCTTAAAATATTTGCTCAATTTTTTCTTTCCTTGCATGCCTTTAGGGTAAAACACGTCTCCTGTTTTCTTTTTTCGCAAGTATAAAGGAAACTGTAATTTATCAGCATCTACGTGAATACTTTGGGCTGGTGTTTCTGTAACTTCATCACCCGTTTTTATATGTAATGTGCCCATTGGAGTTTGTGTAATGCTTTCTCTGTGAGCAATTTTAATAACTTCATCTTCACTTTTCTGTATGTGTGTTAGTAAAAGTTCTGCCCTATTTTTAATTAAACGGTGTGTGTTCGAAAACAGTTGTTTACCTGTTTCAGCATCTAAAAGTGCCACCATATCGTTCCATTCTGTAAAACCATAATCTTTAAAAACTTCGAACAGGTAGGCTTTGGGGTTATTCACTTTTTTAAATTCTGAAATTTTAAAAGCAATATGTGTGTCGTCTATAGTTGTAATGGCTCGCTTTAATACGGCATTAGTACTTTCTGTAACAATGTCTGCTGTATCTTTTAAATTTCCTAATGTAGACTGAAAACTTTGTAATAAACTGGGGTTTATTGCCTTTAAGATAGGTACGACTTCGTGTCTTAATTTGTTTCTTAAATATTTTACCGAGGCGTTACTGCTATCGTCTCTCCATGTAATGCTATGTGATTTGGCATAATTGGCTATGGCATGACTTGAAAAGGGCAATAATGGCCTTACAAATTTACCATTGGTTTCTGGTATCCCCGTAAGTCCTTCTAAACCTGTGCCTCTTGTAAAATTAATTAAAAATGTTTCTAAATTATCGTCGGCATGGTGGGCTGTTAAAATAAAGTCAAACCCTTTCTGTTCAGCCAGAGTACTGAACCAGTTGTAACGCAATTCTCGTGCTGCCATTTGTATAGAACATTTGTGTGCTTTGGCATACGCTGCGGTATTAAAACGTTTTGTATATACTGCTATATCTAGTGTTTCTGCTAATGCTTTTACAAAGGTTTCATCCCCATCGCTCTCTACACCTCTTAAGCTAAAATTACAATGGGCTAGTGTGACATTAAGGTGTAATTTATGGCACAAATGTGTTAGCACAACACTATCTATACCTCCTGAGATGGCTATAAGCAGTTTACTTTCACTTAAAAAGCTTAGATGTTGGTTTATATGTGATTGGAAGTCAGTAATCTGTTTAAATTTTTAGCTTATCGATCATCCCGTAAATTTCTGATTTATCTTCTGCATTGGTGTAAGACAGTGTGAAGGATACTGCAAAACCATGCCGCAGTAGCACATAATAATCTTGTGTTATTTCATAGCCATTTAAGGTGTTTTTAAGCTTTAAAAACCCAAAATTTTCTGTTCCTAATTTAACCTTGTGTTTTTCTTCTACATATTCAATTTGCATAGCGGTTTGGTCTAAAGCCTTTTTTGCAAACCTTAAATAATCTATAGAAGTGTTTACATCGGGGTTTTCTCTAAGATTTTCGGCATTAATAACTATTGAAGGGTTAAAATTGGTTGTAGAGCCTAGCTTATATTTAAAAACTGCTAACATTTTAGCGACGTTAATTTCGATTGCTTTTTTAAGTTCCTTTTGGTAAGCATCGTTATCTTTGGCTATGTATTTTTCTCCTAACTCGTAAATAGCTGCGTTCTCTTTTTCGTTTAAAACACTCCAAGTGGTATCTACTGGAAATTTAAACTTAAAAAATGCATTGTCGTAAACACCATTTTCTACATGGCCATAATCGAAATGTTCTGGTATTCCTTTGCTTTTATTGCAAGCACTTAACAGGACAACTACTATTAGTAAGTAAAATGTATTCTTCATATTACAAAATTACAATTTTTAAACCAGTACTTAAATGTTTCTTAAAGTATTGCGTGTGGGGTAAACGCTTTATTTAAAACTCTAACCTACTACAACGCTTTGCCTTCTAAAACATCTCGCATGGCTTTTGCTTTTACTAAACATTCTTCGTACTCTTTAAGCGGTTCGCTTTTTGCAGTTATGGCACTGCCTACCGAATAGGAAATGTACTGTTTGGTTTCGTTGTACAAAATGGTACGAATAATAACATTAAAATCGAAATCGCCTTCTGGAGTAAAGTAACCTATACCGCCAGAATACATGCCGCGCTTGGTTTCTTCAAGGTGTTCTATAATTTGCATTGCAGAAATTTTAGGCGCACCTGTCATACTTCCCATTGGGTAGGTACTTTTAATAATATCTACAGGGTGCGTAGTCTTATCTACATTGGCCGTTACTGTAGAAATCATTTGATGTACTTGATCGAACGTGTAGATTTTACACAACTCTTCTACCTTAACACTTCCTTTTGTAGCCGTTTTAGAAAGATCGTTACGCACCAAATCTACTATCATTACATTTTCGCTACGTTCCTTTTCGTCTTCTGCTAAATGGGTTTTTAAATTGTGGTCTTCCTCAATGTGCTTCGAGCGTTTAGCTGTACCTTTTATGGGTTGAGAAATTACTTTTAAGCCTTCTTTTTTTATGTAACGCTCTGGAGAGGCTGATAATATGTATTTGTCAAACTGTTTTACAAAGGCTGCAAATGGCGGATTAGATATTGCGTTTAAGTTTCTATACGTTTGTACAGGGTTAATACAAGTGTTTTCTGCATAAAATTCTTGGCAAAAATTAGCTTCGTAAATAGAACCGTGGTGAATATGCGCCAGCATACGGGTAACTTTATTAAAATAATCGTCTTTATGTATGCGAAGTTTTATTTTTACATCTCCACATTTATCTGGCTTAGAGGTGTTTTCCTCTAATTGAGATATGGCTTTAAAATCTGATGTTAATTCGTCTTCTACGCCACTTAAATATTTAATAATTAAAGTAGCGCCCTTTAAGAGAAATAGTTTTTTGGGCTGAAAGAAATACAGGTCTGGAAATTCTAAACCATCAAAATTTTTGGAACTTAGGGCTTCGGTATCGTTTTTTAAATCGTAAGTAAGGCAACCAAAAATCCAATCGTTTGTAAGGCTCTGGTAGTCTTTTAAATCCTTAAAGGCGTCTTTAACATCTGTTTGTATGCTCGTTAAAGCATCTACAGCTAAAATAGCATCGTAACTGCCATATTGGTGTTGGTAATTGTTAGAGTCTAACCAAACTACATCGTCGAATTGCTGTGCCCACAACACTAATTTATCTTTAAATGCTTTGGTATTGGTAATGGTAAAACGCTGCTGTGTCCTCAAGAGAAAATTTTAAAGTTGCAAAGTTACTTAGAATACTTAAAATTTTATGATTTTTGTCGTAGAACTGACTACAAAAGATTTTGTTATGCATAGTTTACAAAACGATAAATTAAAAATTTCTGTTCAAGATATAGGTGCAGAGCTTTGCGAAATTAAAGCTGTACAACAGGGCACTCAATTTATGTGGGATGCCAACCCTAAAATTTGGGGCAGTTTTGCGCCTAATCTATTTCCTATAATTGGTGGTTTAAAACATGGTATTTTTAAATATAACACTAATAGTTACGCTGTACCTAAACATGGTTTGATAAGACACTCTAAAGCCATTGCTCTTACTGCACAAACAAAAGATAGCTTGGTATATAAACTTACTTATAGTGATGAGCTTCTAAAGTTATACCCTTTTAAATTTGAATTTGAATTTGAAATACAGTTTACTTTAGCAGATAACAAAATCATTGTTTCTCATACTGTAAAAAACTGCGACTCTAAAACCATGTATTTCTCCCTTGGTGGACACCCTGCTTTTAAATGCCCTCTTTTTAAAGGCGAAGCGTATAGCGACTACAGTTTAAAATTTGAAACTGTAGAACATGCTGTTACTTATATATTAGATGCTAAAACTGGACTTGTTACAGACGATACTTTATTAGTTTTAGACCATACAGAGACTTTACCTTTGCAACACGAGCTTTTTGATAACGACGCGCTTATCTTTAAAAGCTTAAAATCTAAAAGAGTAACTCTTAACAACAATACTAAAGGGGCTGTAGTTTCTGTTGATTTTCCAGATTTTAATTACTTAGGGATTTGGGCAAAACCTAATGGTAATTTTGTTTGTATTGAGCCTTGGCTAGGCATTACAGATCATGTAAACTCTAACCAAATCTTAGAACAAAAGGAGGGCATGCTAAGTTTAAAGCCTGAAGAAACGTTTAGTGCAACATACAGTATTACAATTAACGATGCTTTTTTGTAATTTAAAACATTTTTTTTGGCTTATGGCTTCTATAAGACTACCTTCTAGAAGTCGATAAACCTGCTTTCGCACCTATTAAAATACTATTAAAAATAGTAGTAGTATTTTATGCTTTTCTAACTCGAAAACCCTGCTGTTAACACTTAATTGTAGTTTACATTTCTCTAAACCTTACCAACACAAAAATAAGTGTAACTTTGCAGCAAAACACTACACATTTGAGCTTTCAAGATCTAAATTTAAATACGCCGTTATACAATGCCTTAGAAGATTTAGGGTTTACTACGCCAACGCCAATACAAGACCAAGCTTTTAATATTGTTGCCTCTGGTAGAGATGTTGTTGGTATAGCACAAACAGGGACAGGTAAAACCTTTGCCTATATGTTGCCTATTTTAAAGCATTTAAAGTACTCTAAGCAAGAAAATCCACGTGTTTTAATATTAGTACCAACACGAGAACTTGTAGTTCAGGTGGTCGATGAGATTAAAAAACTATCCAAATACATTAACAATCGTGTATTGGGTGTTTATGGTGGTACAAATATAAACACACAAAAACAGGCTATTGCAGAAGGTTTAGACATTTTGGTAGCTACACCGGGGCGTTTATACGATTTGGCGCTTAGTAGAGTTTTACAACTAAAATCGATACAGAAGTTAGTTATAGATGAGGTAGATGTTATGCTAGATCTTGGATTTAGGCACCAGCTTATAAATATTTTCGACCTTTTACCAGAACGCCGACAAAACATAATGTTTTCTGCCACTATGACGCAGGATGTTGATGTTTTAATTACCGATTTTTTTAGGAATCCAGAACGTATTTCTATTGCCGTATCGGGTACTCCTCTAGAAAATATTAGCCAACAACGCTTCGAAGTACCTAATTTTTACACAAAAGTAAATTTGTTGGTACATTTGCTTAGAGATACAGAGCACTACCACCGTGTTCTAATTTTTGTTGCTTACAAACGTATGGCAGATCGTTTATTCGATCAGTTGGACGTTTTTTTTAAAGAAGAACTTTGCGTTATACATTCTAATAAAACACAAAATTACCGTTTGCGTAGCATCGAGCAATTTAAAGAAGGTGTAAACCGTATTTTAATTGCTACAGATGTAATGGCTCGTGGTTTAGATATTGATAACGTAAGCCATGTTATTAATTTTGATACTCCCGAATATCCCGAGAATTACATGCACCGTATTGGTAGAACGGGGCGTGCAGAGCGTAAGGGAGAAGCACTTGTGTTTTCTACCCAAAAAGAAGCAGAAGCTATTAATGGTATTGAGGAATTAATGCACATGGAAATTCCTGTGATGGCTTTACCTGAAGTTGTAGAAATTTCTACGGAACTTATCGAAGAAGAGCGCCCACAAATAAAAGAACGTAATAACCCCACTAAACGCCGTGACGAAGATGCACCTGGCCCAGCTTTCCATGAAAAGAAAGAAAAAAACCAAAAAGAGAATTTAGGTGGCTCTTACCGTCGCGAAATTGCTAAAAAATACAAAAAACCAAAAACCAAAGGAGATAAAAATTACAATAAACGTAATAAGCGTAAATAGTTTTTAAACGTAAATGCAAATAGCGCCTTATCTATGTAACGTTTTAAGTTCCCTTAATACAAATAGTAAGAGACCAAACAGTATTCGAATTACAAAATGAAGTAATAAGTTAACAAGCCGCATAAGCTTTAGCATAATTTATTATGTTTGTCTCCTATAAATTCAAATCTGAGATATGCTTAAAAAAACTTTATTGTTTAGCGCTCTATTTACTAGTACACTTCTGTTTGCTCAAAATTACGCCAAATTATACCCCAATGAAGATGTTTTAACTCTTTCGCTTACCAAACATATTAAAATAGACACTAAGAAAGGTAAACTTAACATAACCGAAGAGGTTACCAAGAAAAATCTTTTTCTTACCAATAATAGCTTGTCTATGGCCAACGAAAGTGTGAGCTACAACACCTTTAATACCATTAAAAGCATTAAGGCCTCTACTTTTAATCCAGAAGAAGGAAAATATAATTATGTTCAAAGATTTACAAGCAAAGATGTTGTTATAAATGGCATTTTCTTTAACGATCAAAAAGAAAAAAGTTTTGTGTTTCCTAACGTAAAAAAAGGAGCTACAACGCATTTAAATTATATTAAACAGGTTAACGATCCACACTTTATCCCTGCTTTTATTATAGGATCGAATACACCCATTATAAACGGCCAATACAGTGTTAGTTTCCCGAAAAATGTAGAGGTTGCCTTTAAAACGTTTCATTTAGATAGTACTAAGACTACCTTTAAGGTTATAGAAGATACTAAAAACACAACCTATGTATGGCATATAAAAGATACGCCAAAAATTAATAGGCATTACGATTTTTCGCCATTGTACTACATTCCTCAAATTATAATTCACATAAAATCTTATTCGCATAAAGAAACTGTAACTAATGTATTATCTCAACCCAAAGACCTATACCGTTGGTACACTAGTCTTATCGAAAAAAACAATTATTCGAATAATGACTTGAAAAAAATAACATTAGATCTTATAAAAAACGACAATACCGATAGAGAGAAAATTGAACGTATTTACTATTTCGTACAAAACAACATTAATTACATTGCTTTCGAAGATGGTTTAAATGGTTTTATACCAAGAGATGCTTTTCAGGTTTATTTAAAAAAGTATGGCGATTGTAAAGACATGGCCAACATTTTAAATGAAATGCTTCATTACGCTGGCATCGATTCTAGACTTACTTGGATTGGCACCAGAAGAAAACCCTATAGCTATTACGATGTACCAACCCCAATAGCAGACAATCATATGATTACTGCGGTTAACTCCAATGGAAAATATACTTTTCTCGATGCTACTGCCAAATACTTAACTTATGGATTACCTTCTCCTTTTACGCAAGGTAAAGAAGCCTTAATAAGTAAAGGAAAATTCGATTTTGAAATCGTTAAAGTACCTGAAGTCGATGCCAATTTAAATGTGACTAAAATTGTATCGGAAATGGAAATTGAAACAGCTCATCTAGCATTAAAAGGCACTCACAAAGCAACATTATCTGGTTACGAGAAATTAGAGTATTTACACAAGCTAGAGCGAAAAGATGATAAGAATTTTAGTTTTTTATATTTTACTTTAAAGTTTGGCACCAAACAAACGGCTTTTAACACAATTGAGCATAAAAATTTGAATATAGCACAACAACAATTAGACATAACTTTTAATACTGAAACAAAAGATTATGTAAAAAAAATTGGCAATGAGATTTACGTAAAACCCAATTTTGACTATAATCTAAAAAAAGAAGCTGTTAAGCATGAAAGCAAAGCTTTTGATAAAAAAATAGACTACAAATTAAATAAGATCTTTCAAACTATCCTTCATATTCCAGAAGGCTACACGTTAGATGCGCTTCCTAAAAATGTGAGTTTAGAAAACGATGCATTCGATTTACGTATTAATTACAAACTTTTAGAAAACAAAGCTGCTATAGCTATAGATAAAACGCTAAGCATAAAATCTTTGCGTATTTTCCCTAACCAAATAGAAGCTTGGAATGCGTTTATAAAACTATTAAACAAATCGAATAAACAAAGTCTCATATTCAAAAAAACGATATAATGAAACCACTAGTGCTAATATCTTTTCTATTTACAATATTTACCTTTACTGCTAGCGCACAGCTATACAAATACCATGATTGGAATAAAACTCCTGCTTTTGTAGAACTCTCTGAAGAAGAAAGCAAATTACCTTCTGTTGCTATTAAAGAAAAATATTTAATTCAATATTATATTGCAACTCTTGGCAACAAAATTCGCTTATTCGAAACAAAACATAACATTATACGAATAAATACAGATAAGGGTATAAAAAAACACAATAGAGTTTACATCCCTACTCGAAATGTTGTAAAAGTAATAGACATAAAGGCTCGTGTTATACAGAAAGATGGTAGTGTTAAATACCTCGATAAAAACAATATAAAAGAGCTTAAAAATGTAAAAGACTACGGCAACTTTAAAATTTTTGCTATCGAAGGCGTTACTACCGCATCTCAATTAGAATATATTTATACTCTAGAGCGTAATGCCAGTAGTTTAGGCGCTGTAGTTGTCCAAAAAGATTATAAAGTTAAAGAAGCAGAGGTAATAATTAGAAAACCACCTTCAAGAAGTTATAGATTAAAACCTTATAACGGATTTCCAGACATGAGCTTTAAAAAAGTAGACGGTGGCAAAGAAGCTTTAACTGCTACTATAAAAAACATTGAAGCCATGACGGAAGAGGCTTCTGCAAGCCCTCAAGCCAATAGAATGAAAGTCTCTTACCAAGTTATTGGCAGTTATGTAGACGATTACGCTATGTGGAGTAATTTAGAAGCTAATATAAAAAACACTTACGTTGCCATTAATCCCTCAAAGTTTAAGCCATTAATTAAAGACTATACAAAGTACATCGAAAACAAACCAAGAGAAACTAATATTCAAATTATAAATAATATTTGCGAATACGTGTATGGTAATTACAATATAAAACGAAGTGGAGAGAATTACAATTTATCTAATTTAAAATACATAATTAAAAGTAAACAAGCTACAGAACAAGGTATTATCAAATTATTTTCATGCCTCTTTAACCATGAAAACTTAGATTATGAAATTGTTTTAACATCAGATAGAAACAATCATAAATTTGATGCCGATTTTTTCTCAAATTCTAATTTGCAAATTGCATTATTCTATTTTATTGAAGAACAAAAGTATTTAAGGCCTACGTACTTCGATTCCCGTTTAAATTTTGCGCCATCATCCACGATTTCCAACAATGCTATTTTTATTAATGCTGAAGGCAGACGCTTTAAAATTATCGATGTTCCAGATGCTTCTGAAAATGTAGTACAACGCGATTTTTTAATCACTTTAGATACAGAGAGCGCACTTCCAACGGTACAATGCAACCATCTAACAACGGGATACAGAGGTACTAATTCTCGTGGTGCTTACAAATATTTAAAACATAAAGATCTTAACGAATTTAAAAATTTTACAGCCGCTAATGGTATTGAAGATGCAGAGTTTTTAGATTTTAAAGTGGCAGACGAAGCCTTATCTTTGAGTTCTGAAAATATTCCTTTTAAATTAAATTACACATATACTGCGGAAAGTCTTGTTGAAGATTTAGGAGAACGTTTTATCTTAAATTTTGGTAAAGTTATAGGTACTCAAAACGAATTTTATCAAGAAGCTAAACGCGTTAATCCTATTGAGCTTGGCGATTTAATTACGTACCAATATGAAATTAAAATTAAAATTCCAGAAGGTTACCAAGCCAAAAACGTAGAAGATGCTGCTATTGATAAAGCAGTACATATAGAAGACAAGTTAGCATGTAGCTTTGTATCTCATTCTAAAATAGAAGATGGTTTTGTAATTATTAATGCTACAGAAGTATACAACAAAATTTATATGGATATAGAACATTACGAAGCTTACAAAGATGTTATAAACGCTGCGTTCGATTTCAGTAAGAAAAGTATCTTATTCAAAAAAATATAGTCTAAATCGACTAATGCTAATAATAGCAATACATTAAAGTCTATAAACTGAAATCATTACAGTTTAAGGCATTATTCTTGAAAAAAAGAGCAAGTTCAGTATAGTTTCCTGAAACTTGCTCTTTTTATGTCTTTGTTTAAATGTGTTAGTGCATCAACTGACTACTTTAGCAATATAGAAACTATTTACGCTTCTAAAACCACTCTATATCTCGCGTTGCCTTCTTCTAAATGTTTTAAGGCATCATTTACAGCATCCATTTTAAAAGTTTCTACGGTTGGATAAATATCATGCCTTACGCAAAACTCCAACATTTTTCTAGTTAGTGCAACACTACCAAGGGGACTACCTCCTACCGATTTTTCTCCAGAAATCATACTAAACGCAGGTATCGCCATAGGCTCAAGTACAGCACCAACAGTATGTAATTTCCCTTGAGGCGCCAAAGTAGTTAGGTAAGCATCCCAATCTAAGCTTACATTAGTGGTATTGAGTATAAAATCCAAACTGCCTGCAATACGCTTTAACGCTTCAGGGTATTTAGAATTTACAACCTGGTGTGCTCCCATTTCTAAAATACTTTCCTTTTTGCTGGCATTAGAACTAAAGGCTGTGACCTCGCATCCCCATGCATTTAAAAATTTTACTGCCAAATGTCCCAAACCGCCAATACCAATAACGCCCACTTTATCCATAGGGCTTACATTAGATAAAACAATAGGACTAAACACTGTAATTCCACCACAAAACAAAGGCCCTGCTTTAGACAATTCTATACCATCTGGCAAAGGTGTTACCCAAGACCAATGTCCGCGTACCACATCTGCAAACCCACCATGCCTGCCTACAATTGTACTTTCTACAGTGTTGCATAAATGCTGTTTACCATCCATACATTGGTTGCAATGCATGCAGGATGCAGAATTCCAACCCATTCCTACCTTATCTCCAACTTTCAAGTTTTTAACATCACTCCCAACAGCCTGTACTTCGCCTACAATTTCATGACCTGGTACCAGTGGGTATTGCGACATGCCCCAATCGTTGTTAATCATACTTAAATCAGAATGGCATAAGCCACAATAATGAACTTTAATATCAACATGTTCGCCATCTAACTCTGGAAGCTCGTATTGCATTTTATTTAAGGATTCACCTGCCGCATGAGCCGCAAAAGCATTTACTGTTTTCATATCTCAATTTATGTTTTAATTAAACACAGTAAAGTTAGTGGTATAAATGTTCTGTATTGCACAATAAAATTGAAAAAGCCCTAAATACAATAGGCAATTTTAGTATTTTTAGCTCTTAATTTTTCAATAAAAACACATCCATGAAAATAATAGGTATAGGTAAAAACTATGTGAATGCAACTAGCGAAATTGCCGATCTTAAAACTGGACATCAGCTTATTTTTCTTAAAGCAGAAAGCACTTTGGTTACAGATAATAAAGATATTGTATTTCCTAAAATTACAAACGAACTGATATACGAGGTTGAGCTTGTAGCCAAAATTGGAACTACAGGCAAAGATATTGCTGTTGCAGATGCTGCAAAACACATAGCAGAAATAGGTATCGGTATCGATTACACAGCTAAAGATGTGTTAACTGCAAGTAGAAATAGTAAAGGCCCGTGGGCATTGGCTAAAGGCTTTGATGGCGCTTCTCCTGTGGCTGGTTTTAAACCAATTACAGCGTTTGCAGACATTAATAGTATAAACTTTAGTTTAACTATTAATGGTGAAACAAAACAAGCAGGCAACACTAGCCACATGATTTATAATTTTAATGAAATTATTGCTTTTGTATCCCAGTTTATGACTTTAGAACCTGGAGATCTCATTTTTACAGGAACACCTGCTTCTGGTGCTGGTTTAAACGTTAAAGGCGACCGCCTACAGGCTTCTATTGAAGGCGAATTGCTTTTAGATTTTAAATTGATTTGATACGGTTTGCAAATAAAAATCGTAGAGATATGTCGTTTCTTTTTCTACTATGCTTACCTTAAAAATTAAAACCTTAACTACGGCTAAGTTTTTTGTCTTGGACTAGCTAAAATCACTTCAATACGTCTCTACAAAATTCTTATCCATAAATACAATATAAAAAACGCGTTTTCTTTACTAAAAACGCGTTTTTTTAGGCTTATTGGGTTAGGTATGTTATGGGATTTAAATAAAACATTTTTTTCCAACCTTGTATGCTGGAATCTGCACACCATAATAAGGAAACAAAGACACAATAGCATAATGTAAATGCGGTGGTTTTCCCTTGGCATTTCCACTAGTACCCACAGTTCCTAACTCAGTATCATGATTGGTTAAATACCACGCCTCTTGAGTTAATGTTTCTAAGTGTGCGTAATAATGCAACCGCCATTTTGGGCCTAATATTACAATAAACTTACCTCCTCTTTTGGCTTGTCCAGCAGCTAAAACAATACCCGTTGTAGCGGCACGAATTGTAGTGCCTTTTTTAGCAAAAATATCTACGCCTTTATGAGTTACCGATTTCCCCCAAGGGTAATACCAAAAAGATGCAGCATTAAAATCGGATGCATTAGCACCAACAACTGGCATTTGCAAACGCTGTGGGATTAAAAATCCCAAACAGATACAACTACAGACACTTATAAAAAATACGCTTCTTTTTTTCAATATCGGGCTTCAATAAATTTACCTTATCAAATGGCATTTGCCATAATAGCTTCTACTACCTCTGGATTGAGTAATGTACTGGTATCTCCTAAATTTGCAGTATCGTTACAGGCTATTTTTCTTAAAATACGACGCATTATTTTACCAGAACGTGTTTTTGGCAAACCACTGGTAAATTGAATTTTATCTAATTTTGCTATAGGCCCAACATGCTCTGTAATTATCTGGTTGATTTCTTTACGCAAATTGTCTTGGTTTCTACTTTCGCCAACATCTTTTAAAATAACATAACCATATAATGCATTGCCTTTAATATCATGAGGAAACCCTACAATAGCACTCTCGGCTACTGCTGGATGCTCATTTATAGCATCTTCTATAGGCGCTGTGCCTAAGTTATGGCCAGATACAATAATAACATCGTCTACACGGCCTGTAATTCTATAGTAACCTACTTCATCTCTTAACGCTCCGTCTCCTGTAAAATAAGTATTTTCGAAAGCAGAAAAATAAGTATCCTTATAACGCTGGTGATTCCCCCAAATGGTTCGTGCCATAGAGGGCCACGGAAATTTGATACACAAACGCCCAGAAACTTGATTCTCTTTAAGCTCTACTCCTTTATCGTCCATCAATGCAGGTTGTATGCCCGGAAATGGCAGCGTTGCGTAGGTAGGCTTTGTAGGAGTTGCAAACGGTATGGGCGTTATCATAATACCACCCGTCTCGGTTTGCCACCAAGTATCTACAATAGGACTTTGTTTTTTGCCTATATTATCGTTGTACCAATGCCAAGCTTCTTCGTTTATAGGTTCTCCCACAGAGCCTAAAACTTTTAACGAAGATAAATCGTATTGTTCTACCAGCTCTAAGCCTTCCTTAGCCAAAGCTCTAATCGCTGTTGGCGCTGTGTAGAATTGATTTACCTTATGTTTCTCTACAATTTGCCAAAAACGGCCAAAATCGGGGTAACTAGGTACACCCTCAAACATAAGCGTAGTAGCTCCATTTGCTAATGGCCCGTATACGATGTAGCTATGGCCAGTAATCCATCCAATATCTGCCGTACACCAGTACACATCATCTTCCTTATATTGAAATACATTTTTAAACGTATAAGCAGTATATACCATATAACCTCCTGTAGTATGCACCATACCTTTGGGCATTCCTGTAGATCCTGAAGTATATAATATAAACAAAGGGTCTTCGGCGTCCATTATTTCTGGAGCACAGGTGGTAGCGGCAGCATCTAATAATGGCTGCAACCATTCATCGCGCCCAGAAACCATTGCTATATCAGTGTTAATGTGTTTTGCGACAAGTACTGTGGCTACACCAGCACAGTTTTCTAATGCATCGTCTACAATGCCTTTTAAATCTATTGTTTTGGCCCCTCGGTAGGCACCATCGCTTGTAATTACCATTTTACAATCGCTATCATTTATTCTGGTAGCCAATGCTGTTGCCGAAAAACCAGCAAATACTACAGAGTGTATGGCTCCTATTCTAGCACAAGCTAAAGTCGCTATAGCCAGTTCTGGAATCATAGGCAAATAAATACAAACTCTATCTCCTTTAGTAATGCCTTTAGCTTTTAATACATTGGCAAACTGGCATACACTATCGTGCAATTGTTGGTAGGTTATATGTTGCGCTTCGCTATTAGGATCGTTAGGCTCAAACAAGAGTGCTGTTTTATTCGCCTTTGTAACCAAATGCCTGTCTATACAGTTTACTGTAATATTTAACTTAGCACCTTCAAACCACTTTACTTCTGGCTTTTTAAAATCCCAACTAAGCACATTATCCCATTTTTTATGCCATAGAAAGTGCTCTTCGGCAATTTCTTCCCAAAATTGCTTTGGTGCTCTTACCGATTTGCGGTATACTTGGTAGTATTCTTCTAGGTGTTTTATATGGTAATTGCTCATGTAGTATTTATCTTGTTGATTGTATTGAATGGTCTAAAATAACAAATTATGTACGATTTAAATATACATCCTTATTTTTTGAGTTTCATTTTTTAATGCTTTGCAGACGAAATTATTTTTTTTTGTTATTTACCGACTTTTATTAGTAGTTTTAACCAAAAAACATGACGTATAAAGCTATTATTTTCGATTTAGATGGCACTCTTGTAGATTCTATAAAAGATATTGCAGATGCAATGAATACTGTTCTTGAAAGACGCAACTACCCTACTTACAATTATGATACTTACAAAACTTTTGTAGGCAGCGGCGTAAGGAGTTTGGTAGTAAGAGCTTTACCGCAAGAGCAACCTACTACTGCCGAAGTAGATGCCTGCCTCGAAGACATGATGGAAGTGTATAGCGATTATTGTATTAATAAGACGATACCATACGATGGCATTTTAGATTTGCTCGCGCAATTACAGTCTAAAAACATAAAACTTAGTATACTTTCCAACAAAGAAAATACACTAACAAAAAAAGTATCTGCTGCACTACTGCCCGAATATTTAAGTCCTGTATTGGGGTTAAAGGTAGAAGCACATAAGAAACCTAACCCAAAAGTTGTGCTGGAAATTTGCGAATCTATAGATGTTAAACCCGAAGAAACGATTTATGTGGGCGATACAGATGTGGACATTTTGGTTGCTAAAAATGCAAATATGCTTCCTGTTGGAGTGTCTTGGGGGTTTCGCGATAAGGAAGAACTTTTAAAAGTTGGTGCTGCTCATATTTTAGAACATCCTTTAGATTTAATGGCTATTCTAGCGTAACATATAGAGTTATAAGAACTCTGCTCAGGAGGGCGTACTAAAAATAGCATCTCTTTTAGGTTTACACTTAATTTTGCCAAACGTTTGCTATAAAACGACATCAATCTAAGGCATATACAAGTATTGTTAAGTTTTAGCTCTAGTAAAATTACAAGAATTTTTTAAAGAAGCTGAAAAGTTGGCAGACAAATATAATCTTCCAAAAGAGTTTCCAGAAATTAACTTTTAATAATATAGACATGGCATTAAAGGGTCTTTTAGGTGAACAATATGTTCAATTTGATGAAAAATCAAATTTTAAGAACGAAAGTGAAGAATTCAAAAACGGGAAATACCCTGTTCATTTAGATGGGTATTTTGAAGAGCAACAACTTATAAATTTTGCTAAAGAATTTAAAAATATTAAAGAATTACATTATAGCAAAATAACAGAAACAAGTAACTCGTTTTTTTTAGTACATGACAAAAATGACATAAATCATTAATTTTCAAACAAATAGGTATTAATTTAGTTGTATAAAATACTGGAATTCAGTATATTAAAGTGTTATTCTCACATAATGACTTTAAAAAAGAACT
>CANLCJ010000002.1 GCA_947489085.1 uncultured Flavobacteriaceae bacterium | reverse complement strand
AAGCGCAGTTGCACACGTAAGGGACTGTTTAGGGTGCTGGCATCGGCATAATTGTAGAGGTTTACAGGGGCGGGGGGCTTACTGTGGGCACTACATTTATGGGGAAGCGCTGGGCTAAGGTTGCAAAACTTAAGAGCAACAACACGAAAGTAATGTAGGTTTTTTTCATGGCGTTATGAGAGCAGGTATTTTTTTGGGGCTATACCTACAGCTACAAACGTAGAGATTATAGGAATAATTTGCAAATTTGTACAGAGGCAGCCTGTATATTGTCACAAATTTTAACAGTTATGCCAAAGAAACAGCATTTTAACGGCATTAGAGTATTTTTTTAAAACATAAAAAAGCACTCCTAGTCGGGGAGTGCTTTAACAATCTAGTTAGTCAAATAGTTTAGTTTGTAGACTGGTAATTATTGTATTAGTTTTTAATAATATTTTCAGCAACAGTATCGTCGGTGTTGCTCATTAAAGCAAAAAACTTATTAATATTAGGTAGAATAATAATTCTTGTACGTCTGTTTTTTGCTCTGTCAGTTTTAGAGTTGTTTTCAGCAATAGGTTGGTAGCTACTTCTACCAGCTGCAATAAGCTTTTCTGGCGCTACGTTGTATTTACTCTGTAATTTTCTAACTACAGAAGTTGCTCTTAACACACTTAAATCCCAATTGTCTGAAATAAATGCTGTGTTTATTGTTCTGGCATCAGTATGGCCTTCAACCATAACATCTAAGCTTGGTTCAGAATTGATAACATCTGCTAATTTCTTTAAAACAGTGTCTGCCTTAGAACTTAATCTGTAACTTCCAGAGTT
Organism: uncultured Flavobacteriaceae bacterium; assembly: GCA_947489085.1. Lineage (GTDB taxonomy): Bacteria > Bacteroidota > Bacteroidia > Flavobacteriales > Flavobacteriaceae > Jejuia. The sequence goes on along the minus strand of CANLCJ010000002.1, from coordinate 203,403 downwards.
AAATAACATATTATCTGCTATGGAAATCATAACCACAGTTTCATTAATATTTACAGCAAAGTCTTCATCTTCGTTTATATTACTAGTATCTATGGCGCTTTTTAAGTTGTGCGCAACAGCTAGATTTATAGAATCTTTTAATGTTTTAGCTTTGCTTAACTTTTCAGGATCGACGTTACGTAACGTTTCGCGCATTTTGGCTCTTGTAGCGTTAGAGACTACAGTAACACCTTCTACAATATCCAATTTCGCATCGTTTTCTTGTTTTAAAGAAGATATTTTACTGTTGTAAGCTTCGATACGCCTCTGGATTTTATCAAACTTAGAAGTTAAATCCTCTTTAGCGATTTTAGTTTTAAGCAGTTCGCTCTTTATTTCTCCATTTTCCTTTTCTAGTGCAACATATTTTTTCTTAGAAACACAAGAACTTATGGTTATGGCAATGGCAAGTAAGGTTGAAATTTTCTTCATAATTATTTCATGTTAGTGTTATAATTACGATTTAATTTAGCCTGTGGATGTTTCGAAATAAAAAAAAGTAAAAAGAATACTGTTAAAATAGACATTAGCATGTTGCTACACAGTATATGTTTTGTCAATTACTACACGTTTTTTATGTTAGAAAAAAGGCGAAAATAAAATTTGTAAAGGCGAAAATATCTTTAAATCTTAATTAGATTTGCAGCGATTATTAACTAAAAGTAACTAAAGTATAGATGTTTAAAACTTTTAAGATATTATGTGTTTACGTGTATGCTATTTTCGGAACATGCCAAATACATGCTCAAATTACAGGTAAAATTGTAGACGAACAACAACAGCCGTTAGAGTATGCTACGATAGCACTTTACGAAGCGAATTCTAACACACTTGTTACAGGAGTGCTCTCTAACGAAAACGGGGATTTTAAAATAGAAGTTACAAAAGCAGGGACTTACAGTTTAGAAGCTTCGTTTTTAGGATATGAGAAGTTACAACTAAAGACTATTGTAGTTACAAATATTAAAACAACATTAGATTTAGGCCTTTTACAATTGGAGCTTGGTGCCCAGCTTAATACCGTGGTTGTGCAAGGCGAAAGCAGTACCGTTAGAAACAAAATAGACAGGCAGGTCTACCAAGCCTCCAAATTTAAAACCGCGCAAGGCGGTTCTGGTATAGACGTTATTAGAAATTTACCAGCCGTAAGTATAGATAGCCAAAACGAAATAAGTGTGCGGGGCAGTAAAGGTTTTGTAGTACTACTTAATGGCAAGCCAACCCAAGGCGACGTAACAAGTCTTTTGGCACAACTACCAGCTAACGCTATAAAAAGTGTAGAATTAATAACGGCACCCTCTGCAAAATACGATCCAGATGGCAAGGCAGGTCTTATAAATATTATTACCAAGAAGGGTGCTACAAATGGTGCTTTTGGGCAACTCAATGTTAAAGGCGGTTTTCCTTCTATAGAAACTTATGGTAACGACGAGCCACACCAACGTTATGGTATAGACGGCACCTACAATGTAAGAACAGACCTTTGGAATATATCTATAGGTGCGAATTACCAAAGAAACGATTTAGGAGGCCGAAGAGAGGGCGATGTATTTACAATTATAGATAACATAAGAACACAGTTTCCCTCTACTGGAGAGCGTAGTTTTGATGAAACTAATTATAGTGGGCGTTTTACCTTAGATTATACCCCAAGCAAAAAAAATAGTTATTCTCTAGGTGCGTTTGCTGGAAAACGAAGTAAAGCACGCTTGGCAGACATTGTGTATTTTGATAATAACGCTGTAGATCTTGCAGATCCAGATACCCGGTTGTATACCATACAGTATTTTAATAGTAACCTTAGGGAACGCAGAAGCGATTTTGCGTTGGCAAGTTTAGATTGGAGTCATAATTTTGATAGCACTGCGAAATTAGAGGCGTCGTTTTTATACGAGTACACATTGTTAGGAGGCCCAACAGTAAACCAAAACTTAGGCGAGCCAGACCGTTCGTTTTTATTTCAGGACGAGTTTAATACGAACGACAATCCCCTAAATGGAGTGCGTTTTACTTTAGATTACACTTTTAAGCCGTTTAATTTTGGTGTTGTAGAAACAGGGTATCAATTTAGAAATTTATCGCACAAAGGCGATTTTATATATGAAAGACGTACTGATTTCGATGCAGAATTTGAACTTGTACCCGAGTTTTCCAGTGCTGTAGATTTAGAGCGTACCATACACGCAGGGTACTTGCAATTAACTGGAAAAAAGAAGAAATGGGACTATGCTTTGGGGGCAAGGCTAGAAGTTATGGATCGAGAATTTAGGCTTCAAGACCGAAACAATACCATAGATGAGACCTTAAATTTCGATTTTGTAAAACTATACCCTTCCGCCTCTGCGCAATATGCTGTTAATGCTAAAACAAATGTAAAAGCAGCATATAGTAGGAGAGTGGAGCGCACAACAACGTTTAAAATGAATCCTTTTCCAGAACGTGAACATTCTGAAACCTTAGAACAGGGTGATGCTAATTTAAGACCAGAATTTATCGATTTGGTAGAGTTGGGGGTTACAAAGCAGTTAAAAAAAGGTAATTCTATTTATGCAACAGGTTATTTTAGGCATGTAGAAAACGTAATTAATAGGGTAAATACTGTATTTAACGATACAATTTTAAATAGAATTTACTCTAATGTAGGAGATGCCAAGGCCATAGGCGTAGAGTTAGGAGCAGAAATAAAGCCTACAAAGTATTGGACAAATTTTATAGGATTCAATATCTATAATTATAATATTGATGGTACTTTCGATAACAGACCGTTAGATACCGATGCTACCGTTTTTTCTATTAATTTAAATTCTACGTGGCGTTTCTGGGAAAATGCATCTTTACAGTTTGCATTCAACTATTTGTCTGATAGGAATACAGCGCAGGGAGAAGATTCCAGATTTTATCAGCCAAATTTAACATTTCAAAAATCGTTCTTTGACGATAAATTAAAAGCAACCTTGCAATGGCAAAATATAGATTTAGGGCTTTTAGAGAGTAATGAGCAACGTATTACTACCTCAAGGCGTAATGAATTTTTTACAACTACAAATTACATTTATGAAGTAGATATTGTAACACTAAATCTGTCTTACACCTTTAAACAAGGTAAAAACAAAGCGAAATTTATAAAGAGTGAATTTGGTAAGCGGGAGTTTTAAATATATACCTAATACTACTATTATACAACAAACAGTAAAGCATACCCTTCATAAATCAATAGAAAATCATAAAAAAAGCTCCAACGTATAAAGTTGGAGCTTTTGGTTTTTTATGCTAAAATTATACTATTATGCATAATAGTTTCGTATACATATGTTGAATTATGCTTTGCTAGTCTAAGGCAAATTATGAAAGCTTAACCGCAATTAAGATTTTATATTTAGCGCAAACATTCTAGAAAAAGAAACCACATATATGGAAAATTTTTGACTGTAAATAAATTAGACGCAGATGCGTTTACAAAACGGGTTAAACCGAAGCATCACCATTTGTTGCTGTAATTCTAGCAGGTTTTACAGAAGCATCATGTGCATTGTAATACTCTTCTAATAAACTCATGGTAGCATTTAATAAATCTTTAGTTTCTAAAAGTAAGCTAAAATATAAGGTCGTGTTTTTTGGGCTAGATTCTTCGGCTCTAGTGCGCTCTACCTGTATTTGTATTTTTTCGGTAACCAAATTAAAAAATTTACTCTTTTCGTCTAAAACAGTACCAATTAATTCGAAAGAACCAGACTCGAATGCTATTTTAGTAGTATTGAATAAATCTTCTAAATGCGCATCGATATCTTTAAGTTCCTTTATCTGGCTAAATTTTAATTTTTTATGATTGTTATTTACGTGTTTATAACTAGCGTTCGAAATGTAGGTAAGCGATTGTGTCATGTCTTGTAAATAACTTAAAATACTTATGTAAAAGTTACTTGCGTTAACACTAGGGTCTTCTAAATTTTTAATAAAATAGTAAATGTTATCTCTTAAATCTTCTATTTCGTTAGAGAGCTTATCTATTTGTGCTTTATTCTTTTTAAGAAGCTTTAAATTATGAGTAGCCAAACCATTTACAGCGCCTGTATAGATACGGTTACCTCTTTTTATTACATTGGCAATATTATCGGCGCTTTCTACAATAACACCTTGCGTAGAACTACTTTCGGCTTTTTGTAACGTATTCTCTACTTTTTGCTCTTTAGATTGCTTACGGTGCGTAATATAGTTTTTACTAAGTAATACTACGGCTAGTATAAGCAACGCAGTTAAAGCGTAACCTTTGCCATAAAACAGTATTACAGCCATAATTGATGCTGCAACAAAAGCACTCAAGGCAGTAAAAAACCAACCTCCAATTACACTAAGTACACCAGCCACTCTATAAACAGCACTTTCGCTACCCCATGCACGGTCTGCCAAAGAAGTACCCATAGCAACCATAAATGTTACGTATGTGGTAGATAAAGGCAGTTTCATGGATGTGGCAATAGATATAAGCACACTAGCTACCATTAAATTAACAGAGGCCCTTACCAAATCGAAAGCAGGCATATCCTTTGTTTTAACAGAAGCAGGAACTCTGGTATGCTCGAATTGTCTATTTATATACCTTGTTGCAGCATCGGGTAGTAAGGTGTTAAAAGCGTCGGAGAGATTAATACTTAATCTTACAATGTAACGCGACAAAAAGTTAGGTTCGAAACGCTCATTAACATCGTCTTGGCGTGATAAATCTACAGAGGTCTTAACCACAGCTTTAGCTTTACTAGAAAACCAAAGTGTAAGTACCATAACTAAGCCCGCAATTAATAATAAAACAGGTTGCGTGGGTATGGCTTGAGATAGGCTAGTCATTCTTAAACTCTCAGGGTCTACACCGCTGGCTTGAGCAACGTTAAACGAATCGAAAGCTGCAATAGGAACTCCAATAAAATTTACAAGATCGTTACCTGCAAAAGCCACAGCTAAAGCAAAAGTACCTACAACAATTATTATTTTATAAATATCGGCCTTAAGTAAAGATATTAATGCCATAGAAATTAATGCAAAAAACACAAAACCAATACCCAAAAGTGCCCAATTATTATCATTTATCATGGCCTTTAAATCCCCACTCATAAAAGCGGCATTTTTAATACCTTTTATTAAAATAAAATAAAGGATAGAAGTTATGGCAAATCCACTAAATATAGCGCCATAATATTTGGGTTTGTTTTTAAAATCGAAAGATAAAAGTAAACGGGACACAAACTGAATTAAAGCCCCTATAGAGAATGCTACAACAACAGAAAGTAAGATGCCCAGAATAATTTCTATAGCCTTCCCGTTATTAATATACTTGCCTAAATCTAATAGCGTTTGTCCGCTATCTGGCGCCATAATCTTTAAAACGGCAATAGCTACAGAAGCACCAAGCAATTCAAAAACAATAGAAACTGTTGTAGATGTTGGTAAACCCAAGGTGTTAAAAAAGTCCAGTAAAAGTATGTCTGTTATCATTACTGCCATGAAAATAATCATGATTTCATCAAACATAAATTCGCTAGGGTTAAAAATGCCTTTTCGAGCAACCTCCATCATACCGCTAGAACTAAGTGCGCCAAGCGCAACACCTAAGCTAGCTACAATCATTATGGTTTTAAAAGATACTGCTTTAGAGCCTATGGCAGAATTTAGAAAGTTTACAGCATCGTTACTAACACCAACAATTAAATCTGCTATTGCCAAAAAACCTAAGGCAATTAGCATGTACATGTAAATATGATCCATTTATAATATGTTATAAGGACAAATGTCTTATTTTAAAACGATCGCAAAGTTACGACAATGTTATGTTCTATATATGCATTAATGAAAACAAAACGTACTACACAGTATTTTTAATACATTATGTAAAATATACTCTAATATTAATTTTTTTACACATTTAAGCATCTGATAATCAGAATTAAAAGATTTCAATGTTAATTTAATGTTACCTAATTGTTGTTTAAAAGTAAAATAAAATATATATTTGTAAAGTAATCATCAACAAAATACATTAATCATTATGAAAACATATATATCAATTCTAGCAGCATTATTAATAAGTGCTTCAATTTTTGCACAAAAAGAAAGAGCATTAACACTTAATAAAGACACCAATCTTATAGATGTCGTATACTATCACGACAATGGTAAGGTGAGTCAAACAGGATCTTACACAGCCGATGGTAAATTGGAAGGCAAATGGTTGAGTTTTAATGAAGCGGGAGATAAAACAGTAACTGCTTATTACAAAAACGGAAAGAAAACAGGGGAATGGATTTATATTATAGATGGTAAAACTAAAAAAGTAGATTATTCTAAAAACATTGCCTCACTTTAACCGATTACACATAGCCAATTAAATTTAACACCACCACAACTAAAAAGATCGTCTAAAAACTAGTTTTTAGACGATCTTTTGTATTAAATAGACTCTAATATTTATATTAAAGCGATAGAAACAGTTAAAATTCTTTATTAAGGCTATTCTAATGGCTTTTCCAACAATACCATCAACTTGTTTCTATAAATTTTCGCATTTTACAAGTGTACGTTACATGTTCTCCACTCAGTGGTGTAATATATCCTTAAATAAGGATGCTATCTCTCTTCAAGTAAAATGCATTGATTTAAGGCATTTATTAGTTCGTAGAATGTTTTTGTGTATAAGAACAAAATGCGAAAAACAAAATAATAATATGTAAAAAATGCATATTGCATCTGTAAAATGTTAAAATAAAATCATTTTGTAAGTTTCCTGTTGATTAGCGTCTACATATCAGGCTAAAATATGTTTTTTAGCAGGAATGGTAAGCTGCCACTAGACGTACACCCCATGCGATCTAATTCTTAAAACGGCCAATTTAAGAAGGTGCTCCTACTCTCTGTAAATAGCAAACAGATTTCCAATACAATTTTTTTGTGATTTGATCCATACGTATAAACGTGGTGCACAATTGATACGCTACCATTATATCTAAAAATGAAACACAATTTACAAGACTTACATGCAGGTTTTATGATGTGTATTGGAATGGATAGTATTTAGCCAACAAAAAACAAAACCTAAAAGATGAAAAAAAACAGACACAAAAACACACATTTTAAAACAAGACACATATTTTGCGGCGCTTTAAGCCTTATTGGGCTTTCCTTTGCTAATGCACAAGAGGTAGATTTTCCTTTTGATGCTATAAACGGTAGCGAAAGTACTTTTACGGCAACTATTAATGTGAACTCAGGACAAGGAACTTCTCCTTTTAATAACCACCTGTTAGGATCTAATGTCGATATTAACACAAGAGGAACAGGAGTACAATCTAGAGGGCCAGAACCATCCAGAACTTCCAATCAAGGTTTTTTTGCACCCGTATTACAAGACCATTTAAATACAAATGATCCTGTGGTTATACGTTTTCCCCAAGGTGTATTTGGTAACACTTACAATTGGAGAGATAAAACTGTAAATGGCGTGTTTTTTCCAGCAGATACCAGAAACGCCAGCGATCCTGTTTTAGAAGACGACCCACAGAACAGGCGCCCAAGCGAGTTTACCACAAGTCCAGCATCGTTACGATTAGGTTACCCTGCGTTGCGAGGCATATTCGACAGGGCTGAAAGTAGGGGCAAACCATTAGATTTATTAACGGTTTTAAACATTATAGAAGACAATCAATTTTCTTCAAGAGATAGAATACGCTCTATGCGAGAAGATGGGTTTACAGTTCGCGATGTAGAGCTGGGTAATGAATTTTTCTTTTTAGGGCAGCGTAGTGCTACCATTTTTACAGAACAAGAATGGGTAGCCCGTACTAGAGAAGTTGTACGTGTACTACGAAGAAATAACGACACAGGTACTCGCATGCGCTTTGCCATACCTATATCGTTTAGAGGCGAAACAGAGGCCAGACACCAGCAATACAATAGAGACATTGTGGGAGACCAATCTTTTTTTGATGCTATAGTGGTACATCGTTATGTAAGAATTAGAGAACAAGAAAGGCAAAACCCAATACCAGCAGCAAATTTAAGCCCTGCTGAACTAAGAGGTTTATTAACAGCAAGCGATACTATGAGAAATAGTATAAACTTTTGCCAACGCCAGGTAAATCCAGAGAAAAGAAGAGTTTGGTTAACAGAATGGGGAGTATCTGGTGGTATTGAAGGCGAAATAGGTGCCAGTGTTTTAGGTATGGCAGATTCGTATTTGGATTTAATAAGAAGATCTGATATCGATAGAATTAACTTATTTTCAACCTTTGGGTTAAACGAACAATATACGTTCCCTGGTAATGGTACAACATCTGTAGCAACAGGCTATGGACGTGTTTACGAGATTTTTAGAGATGCGCTAAGAGATCAACAATTATTTAGTAATCCTGTAATTACATCGCCTAGACTAGAGATAAATAACCAAAGACAAAGAGCGCAAGCTATCAATGCAGTGTCAACAAGAATTAATGGTAGAATAAATGTTTTAATTGTTAACAAGGGAAATAAAACAGGACGTGTGTTTTTAAGAACAAACGGCAACCAAAGAAGGAACTATAGCTATAGAGCAAGAGGCGTAAGGTTTCCTAATTTGGTAACTAATGCCATCGAAGAAATTGATGAAGCTGAAAGCAATAGAAGTGTTATAGATGTTCCTGCATTCTCGGTAATTTCTGTAGATATCGATTTTAATAATAGTGCTAAAAGTACAAGCGCAAGAGTAATAGACGAAACTTTAGAAGCAATTACAGTATTTCCTAACCCAAGTAGTGGTGTTTTTAATTTGAGTACATCTACCAATTGGGAGGCATTTACGTTACAAGGGACTAGAATAAGGTCTGGTAGTGGCACTACTGTAGATTTAACTGGAGTTTCAAGCGGGATGTATTTGCTTAGAGCAGAAGGACAAACGTTAAGGCTTCTTGTAGAATAATATATGTTTTTGAAATTTTAGAAACACTATTTTAAAAGAATCGCCTGGAAATTATTTCGGGCGATTTTTTTACGAGTTACTTTGAAGTAATTAGAACCCAATAATTGCAGCCTATCCGCTTATTTGCTAAAACTAAAAGTGGTTTGCTGGTATTGTATTGCTTACCTTTTTTAAGAGTGCAAAAGTTATAATTTAAAGAAATCTAAAAGAATTCTAGTTAACTCTAAGTAAAGATTTATAAAAACATAAAAGGAGGCTATCTTTTTTAGATAGCCTCCTTTTATATAGTTGTAATGTTTAAGTTTAGTTTCCTACAGTCCAACCTGCACCCCAAACAGAAAACTCTGTTCCAGTACCATCGCCTATACCTGTTAAGAAATCTTCAACAGCAAAGGTATCTCCAGTATCGTTTCTAAACTGCTCTGTAACATCGCTAAATGTAACGTTGGTAGCATTTAAAACATCGTCTATTACTCCAGTTCCAGTTGGGTTTAAACTGTTAGCACCAGCATCGCCATCTAAATCGAAACCTTCTGTAAAACCTTCAATTAAAACATTGTTTAAGAACCCTTGCGTACCTGCTCTTAAGCGAATAGCTTCGTTATTAGTATCAGAACCAAGACCTCTTATGGTTAAATTAGTAACAGTAGGTCTAGACCAGAAAACAGGATCGGATAAGTTACCTATATCTGTATTGTAACCGTCTGCTTCAATACCTTTATCGTGAGATTCGCCGTGAGATACATAAGCATCTGTAATAGTTCCAGTATAGCCTTCTGTCCAGTCTATAGAATCGTCTTGACAGTTTGTAATAACCAAGTGGTCTACATTTACAGTACCACCAAAGAACTCTATGCCATCATCAGCACCTTCGAATGCTTGAATAAAATCTACAGTAGTACCAGAACCTACACCATAAAATGAGAATCCGTTATTTTCAGAAGAACCATCGGCAGCACCTCCAGAAAATTCTACACGTACATAACGTATAATACCAGAGTTGTCGGCTGGGTCTGTACCGCCGTAAGCTAAACTTCCAATTTCTGAAGTTGCAGTAGCACTACCAGTTACAGAGTTTAAAGGCGCACGCCCTAAAATAATTAAACCGCCCCATTGTCCAGCAGAAGGGTTTGCAGATCCAGACGTAAATACAATTGGGTTTGTTGCAGTTCCATTAGCGATAATTTGTGCGCCTTGAGAAATGGCAACATATACATTGGCTCCATTAGCAGCAGAACGAATTATAGCACCTTCTCCAATTCTAAGTGTAGCACCCTCGGCTATAATTACTGGGCCGTTTATAGTATAAGCAGTATTAGCATCTAAAATTAAATCTGAAGTATACGTTGCAGCAGGAACAGGGATACCTTCTACATTTGTACCACCATCATTACTTTCAATAATTGTAATATCGGCAGTATCATCAGATGCGCAAGAGTTAAAAGTTAATGCTATTAAAGCAGCACTAAGTGTTAAAAATAAATTACGTGTTGTTTTCATCTTCTTAAATTTAATGTGTTTTTTTATTTAAAATTCGTATTTTAATTGTAATCCTATATTTAATCCTTTTCTATAGTTAGTAACATCTTTACCGTTAGCAGAGGTTACTAATATGTCTCCGTCTGCACTCTCTCTAATATAACGTACACGAGGATTCAAGATGTTTTTTACAGCAAAATTGGCTTGGAATTTCTCTCCTATTTTGTTTCTTAACACAAAATCTAAAGAAGGAATTCCTTTTTCTATAACGTTTCCTAAGGTACCAGAGCCAAGAGCATCTATTCTATCCGAGAAGTAAGAGGAAGATAGTGTAGCCGAAGGTTTAAAATTTTCACTTATAGTAGGCGCGTAAGTAATGTCTGCATTACCTACAAAAGGAGAAGCACCTTGTAATTGTTCTTCGTCTTCAGAAAAACTTACGTTAAAAGTACCTACAATATTATCGTATAGATCTTGCTCTGTGTGCATAATCGTGGCGTTAATTCCAAAAGATAGTTTTGGATCGTCATCTTCGTTTAGAATTAAATTTTTTCTAAAATCAATTTCAGCACCAAATACCTGAGCTCTTTCCCCCGTTCTAAAGAAACGTTGTGTACCTGTAGCATCGAAAGCCACAACTAGGTTTACAGGATCGTCTATTTGCTTATAGAATGTACTAACAGCAAACAACTCTAATGGGCTAAAAAACCATTCGTATTTTAAGTCTAAATTAATAACGTTAGAAAAAGAAACATCTGGTACATTAATAAAATTTGTATTATCGCCTCTACCAAATAAATCTGGGTTACCACCAATACGCTGCGATACACTTTCGTATACAAAAGGCGCTACTTCTTTAAATTCAGGAAGCGAAATTGTTCTACTTGCCGAGAAGCGTAAGTTTTGGTCTTCTTGTAAAGCGTATTTTACACTTAAGCTAGGTAAAAATAAACCATCAGAATCCGAAACAGTATCTACACCGTTATTACCAAGGTTAATTACATCGTAAGACACCGTTTGGTCGAAAGACTCTACACGAAATCCAGGTACAATTAACCATTTATCGTCAAGGTTAATTTGAGCATTAATATATCCTGCATGGATGTCTAACTGGCCATCGTAAGTATTCTCATCTAATCCAGGTCTGTTTATGTTGCTTTGCCCTGGTATTGGGTTAATAACACTAATTCTAAAACCTCCTGGAGATACGTTTGTGTCTAGGTTGTTGAACGCAAAAAAGTCGTTTAAATTGTTTACATCTGGTACTGTTGGGTCTCCAACAATATCTAATCCAAATCTAGTATTGTCGAAATTACGTTCTTTGGACCTTCCGTTGTAACCTATGTTTATCTTTACGTCTTCAATAGTTTTAACGGTAAGGTTTAAACGGCCATTAAATTCTTCGTCTTGTATGTTTTGGAAATAACGTTGGTTATCAAAATCTACATTACTAAAAAATTCAGGGTTGGTATTAGGGTCATCGTCTAAAGCAAATTGAAAGTTTTCAAAGCTAAAACGTTTTCTGTCTGGCTCGTTAGCATTAACAAAGTTATGGCCAAAACCCCAATCTAAATCTAAAGTTTCAAACTTATGCTTACCTGTTAGTTGGTTTACATAAATTAAGTTTTCATTAAATTGAATGTTTTGTTGAAAAAAGCCCTGATCTGTATCTTGTATGGCATCTCTATTTCTACCAGTACCATCTATACCAAAAAAGCCTACCTTATCTGAAGAACTGTTTATAAATAAAGAATTAGCCTTAATAGTACTATTACTATCTATTTTATAGATAACAGAAGCCATAGCGGTAGTTGTAGTACCATACTCAAATTCTTCTGCGTCATCGAATGCTTTATCTTCTACATTTGTAAAATCTACAGACACCCCTCTTCTGTATTCAAAACTATTTTCGAAAGATCCTGTACCATAAAAACTTAGTTTAGAACCATTTTTAAAATCGAATGATTTTCCAAAAGACCCTCCAAAACTAACGTTTATAGGAGCTCCTGCGTCTACAGGGTCTACACCGTGATTAAGGATTACAGCGAAAGGCTCTTGCGAAAATCTATTGTAAAATCCAAAGTACCCAGTACCTTCACTTCTAATAAAGTCTTGATCTATAGCATTGGTGTTAATGCTAGACCCTACACTAAATTCAAAAAAACCGTCTCCTGTGTAATCTTTAGAAGTAATATCTACGTTACCTGCTGCAAAATCTGCATAAAATTTAGAAGAATACGCTTTACTAATAGATACGTTTTCTATAATATCTGAAGAAAATAAATTTAAATCGATATTTTTCTTGCTTACATCGTTAGATGGTAAGGATAAGCCATTGAGTGTGGTGTTTAAATACCTGTCGCTTAAACCGCGAACGTAAACATTGCTAGAACCTTCTTGTTTAGAAACCCCAGAAATCTTGGCTACCGCACCTGCCGCATCGCTAACTCCCTTCTTAGCAAGCTCTACAGCACCAATAGTTTGCTTGATTTCAACAGCTTTCTTTTGGTCCGAAAGTGTGGCTGCTTCTGTTACTTTCTTTCTTGTTGTTTTAATTACAATCTCGTCTAAAGACGCTGCACTGGCGGCCATACCAACATTTAATTTGGTAGCATTACCCGCAGTAATAGTTACAGGGATTTCCTGTTTTTCGTAACCCACAAAACTAAAAACTACAGTATAGTTTCCAGGTTCTAAACCACTAATAGTATAAAGCCCATCAAAATCAGACGTTGTACCTTTAGTGGTGCCCTTAATAATAACATTAGCAAAGGCTAATGGCTCATTATTATAATCTTTATCAGTAAGCTTTCCAGTAACAGACCCTGTTTGAGAGTGGGCGAGCACTGTAGTTAATAACACTAATGATAGTAAAAAATGTTTCATTATTTAGATTTAATTTGTTGCCGCAAAGAAACTAACGTAATGTGAAAGATGCGTTACCACACAATTAAAGAACTGTAATAAAAGCGTTAGATTAACGTTACCAAAACCCTGTTTCAGGGTATAAAAATTTACACTAAATTAACATTTAATTAAGGTTTTTGTATTTGTAAAAAAGCACCTTCACTACAAATAATAGGTATAAAAAAACACTCTTAAGAGTGTTTTTAAACTATTGTAATATAGTTGTTTATGTATTTTTATAGAAAGTTACCGCGATTTCTCAGTGTTGTTTTTAGGGGGGACGGCAGTGGCACTAGCAAAAGCTAATGTTAAATCGTCTAGAGACAATGTACTTGCAAAAAGAGGAATACTTAAAGAAGTGTTAACTTCTTTTGTGTCGATACTAATTTCTTTTGTTTCGTAGCCTGTAAAACTACAGACTAAAGTATAGCGCCCTTCATCAAGATTATTAAAAGTAAAAGCACCAGTTTCGTCTGTTATTAATTTAGTGCCAGTTTCCTTTAATGTAATTTTAGCAAACATTAAAGGTGTATTTTCTAACTCGGCATCTGTAATAATACCATTTATAGTATTTTGAGAAAAGCCTAAACTTGTTAAGAGTAGAAATAGGAATGCGAGAGAAAATTTCATTAAATAGAATATTTTTTTGCAAAGAAACTGGTTTACTACAAGTTGTATGTTACCGAAATATTAAACCTTTGCCCTTAAAATGTTATCTTAATGTTAATAGCTTTTCCGGATTGTATGTTCGCGAAAACAATTATCTTGCTTTCCTTTTATGATTATAATATGAACTGGGCACAATTACTTTCTTTAAAACGCTATGGCGATACCAATGAGCGGTTAAGAACAGCACAAGATGAAACGCGATTAGGTTTCGATGTGGATTACGATCGCATTATATTTTCTCAAGAATTTAGGAGTTTACAAGACAAAACACAGGTTATTCCCTTGTCTCAAACCGATTTTGTACATACAAGACTTACGCACAGTTTAGAGGTAAGTGTGGTAGGCCGCTCTTTAGGACGACAAGTCGGGAAGAAGGTCTTAGAGAAACACCCAGATTTACAAGCTGTTCATGGCTATCAGGCTAATGATTTTGGCGCTATAGTAGCTACAGCAGCCTTAGCACACGATATAGGAAACCCTCCTTTTGGACATTCTGGAGAAAAAGCTATTGGCGAATTTTTTAAATCTGGAGGCGGCCAACAATTTAAGGCCTCATTAACAGAGGCTGCTTATCAAGACCTTTGCGATTTTGAAGGCAATGCTAATGGTTTTAAAATTTTAACCCAAAGTAGAGCAGGGCGTAAAGGCGGGTTGCGTTTAAGTTACGCCACATTAGGGGCATTTACCAAATACCCCAAAGCGTCTTTGCCTAAAAAGCCTACAACGCATATTGCAGATAAAAAATACGGTTTTTTTCAATCTGAAAAATCGGCGTTTAGTGATGTTGCAGATACATTAGGGCTGGTAAAGCGCAATGCAGCGCATTCTGGGTATGCACGTCACCCTTTAGCGTATTTGGTAGAAGCGGCAGATGATATTTGTTATACGATTATCGACTTTGAAGATGGGATTAATTTAGGACTTATTCCAGAAGAATATGCTTTAGAGTATTTGTCTAAATTGATTCGAGAAAATATTAAAACCGAAAACTATTATGCTTTAAAAACTAAGGCAGACCGCGTAAGTTACCTTAGAGCATTAGCTATTGGTGCCTTAATTAATGATGCCGTAAGTATTTTTATGGCTAATGAAACGGCTATTTTGGAAGGGACTTTCGATGCAGCACTTTTAGAGAAAAGTAAATACGAAGCTCAAATTAAAGATATTATAAAAATTAGTATTGAGAAAATTTACCAATCTGAGGAGGTTGTCGATAAGGAAATTGCAGGCTATCAGATTATAAATAAGCTTTTAGAGGTCTATACCAAAGCTGTTAATAACAATTTTAAAGGTACGGCCTCTAATTATGATGCCCTTATCTTAAAACGCTTACCAGATACTATAGATTTTAATGCTCCTGAACTGTATGATAGATTATTAGCGGTGTGCCATTATGTATCTTTGTTGAGCGATAGTAAAGCCATACAGAATTTTAAGAATATAGAAGGTGTGGCGTTTTAGTTGTTAATATGAAGCGCTTTATTATCGAACTCATCTAACTAAACGTCCTTTTCGGTAATGCTTTGTACTTTTTCGTTTGCCATTTTTGTCATATTGATGGAAACTGCCATAGCCATTTTTTAGAGTGCCTTTGTCGTAATCCTTACCGTTAATATCTTTATAAACAAGTAATTCCATTAATTTGCCGTCTTTCCAAAGCCTAATTTGGTGTATAGCACCGTTTTTATGATAAATTTTCCATTTTCCAGTTGGTTGGTTGTTTAAGTAAAGGCCTTCTTCACTTAAATTACCATTAGAATGGAACACTTTAAAAGTACCTGATTTGTAACCCTTACTATAGTTCCCTGTTGCTTTTAGAGTGCCATTTTTATAGTAAGATCTGTCCGTTCCATTCCCATTTTTTAGAGTGCCTTTTTGTAAAGAATTGCCCTTATCGTCAAAACAAGATGTAATATTCATGAATTTACCTTCTTCAAAATATTTTATTCTGTGTAAGGTCCCATTGGGATGGTATTCTTTCCATTCACCATGAATTTCTCCATTTTTGAACGCTACAACGCTTTTAAGATTACCGTTATGGTAATACGATTTGCTTTCGTTTATCATAACACCGTTTTTATAAGTACATGTAGAGTTCAATTTCCCGTTTTTGTAGAAAAACCTGAATGCGCCTTCTCCTTCAGCGTTGTACACTCCAATATTACTTAAGTTTCCCTCTTTATAAAAACATTTGGTAGTTCCATGTGCTTTGTCATTCATATAATTGTAAGAACATTTTAATTGAGCATTTCTATGATAAGTCTTAAAAACACCATGTTTTTTGCCTTTTTTATACGTTCCAACAAACTTCAGTTGTTTGTTGTTGTAAAACTCCTCTAATCTTCCAACAAGCGTATCGTTGTCATAGGTTCTAAGACTATTTAATTCTCCATTTTTATGATAAGTTTTAAAAATGCCATGTTTTTTGCCATTTTTATACGTTTCAACAAGCTTCGGTCGATTGTTATCGTAAAATGCCTCCCATTTTCCAACTAGCGTATCATTACTAAAGGTTCTAAGGTCGCTTATTTGTCCATTTTCATGATAATATTTCCAATTGCCAACTTTCAAATCATCACTGTAAAAGAAAATACGTTTAAGTTTCCCATTGCTGTAGTACAATTGCCACTCTCCATTTTTTTTGCCATTTTTGTAAGAGCTAAATTCTTGTATCGTACCATTTTTGCTGTAGGTTTTCCATTCTCCATGTTTTTTGCCTAGAACAAAAGCACCTGTGTGTTTTAATTGACCATTTTTATAAAAATAGCGCCACTCTCCAGTTTTTTTAGCATTAGTAAATGTTCCTACTTCTTTTATTTTGCCATTATCGTAAAATAATTCATGTACTTGCGCAATAACAGTATTTGGAATAAAGAGTATTAATAGGAAATAAGAAAATTTCAGTTTCATATAAATAGCATTTATTTTAATTGCAACTTGAACTCATCTTGACTTTTTCTGTTTCCTGAAAAATGGCTGAAACTCACTTATATTTCGTTACTTTTTTGTCTGTAGCGTTGCTAAGAGCTTCAAAAAATGCTTCATCTGGTTAAATTTCAACTCATTTTCGGTTAAAAACAAAAAGTCAAGATGAGTTCCGTGTTAAAATCAACTCAAGTTTTACAAAATTAGCATTATATAAGTTTCATTAGTAAATGTCGTATACATTTAACATCTAATCCCACTAATGTTTGTAATTCATCAACACGGCCGTGTTCTATAAAGTTATCTGGAATGCCTAAGACTTCTATTTTGTTTTTATAATGATGACGTGCTGCAAATTCTAAAATAACCGATCCAAAACCACCAGATAAAGCGTTGTCTTCTACAGTGACAATATTATAATGGGTTTTAAAAATACGATGCAATAACGCCTCGTCTAAAGGTTTCACAAAGCGCATGTCGTAATGCGATACCTTTAGATCTGTAATTGCAGCAGTGACATTTTTAGCTATAGTACCAATACTAAGTACGGCGATGGCATCTCCTTGTTTTAGTCGTTCTGCTGTACCTATGTCTATTGCATTAAAAGGTTGTTGCCAATCTATGGTAACACCTCGACCTCTAGGATAGCGAATCGCTATAGGATGTTCTAGACCAAGTTGTGCGGTATACATAATATTGCGCAACTCAATTTCGTTACGGGGCGCAAAAATAATAAGGTTAGGAATGCAGCGTAGATAACTTAAATCGAAAACACCATGGTGTGTAGCGCCATCTTCTCCAACTAAACCAGCGCGGTCTAAACAAAACACCACAGGAAGGTTTTGTAGGGCAACGTCATGAATAATTTGATCGTAAGCCCGTTGTATAAAGGTAGAATAAATGGTGCAAAAAGGGATCAGCCCTTGTGTGGCCATACCAGCGGCTAGTGTTACGGCATGCTGCTCGGCAATACCAACGTCGAAAGCCCGTTCAGGAAGGGCTTCCATCATAAATTTAAGCGAACTTCCTGTAGGCATAGCAGGCGTAATGCCTACAATGTTTTTATTAGCATTAGCCAATTCCACAATAGTATGTCCAAAAACATCTTGGTATTTTGGCGGTTGTACTTTAGGAGGGCTGTAAGGCAGTTCCCCTGTTTTAGCATCGAATTTTCCAGGCGCATGGTATTTTACTTGGTCTGCTTCTGCTTGTTTTAAGCCCTTACCTTTGGTAGTAATCACATGTAGGAGTTTAGGCCCTTTAACAGCTTTAAGACGTTTTAATTCTGAAATTAAAGCTGTAAAATCATGACCGTCTACAGGACCAGAGTAGTCGATATTTAAAGCCTCAATAATATTATTTCGGCGCTGTGTGCCTTTTTTAACGTTAGTTAGGTATTGTTTTAAAGCTCCAACACTAGGGTCTATACCAATAGCATTATCGTTTAAAATAATTAAGAGATTAGCAGGGGAAACTCCCGCATGGTTTAAACCTTCGAAAGCCATACCGCTCGCAATAGAAGCATCGCCAATAACGGCAATATGGTGTTTGTCTTCGCCTTTAAGTTGCGACGCAATAGCCATACCTAAAGCTGCAGAAATCGATGTGGAAGAATGGCCAACGCCGAACGTGTCATAAGCACTTTCACTACGTTTAGGGAAACCACTAATACCGCCCAATTGCCTGTTGGTATGAAACACATCACGACGGCCTGTTAAGATTTTATGACCATAGGCCTGGTGCCCTACGTCCCAGAGTAATTGGTCTACAGGGGTGTTATAAACGTAATGTAGTGCAATCGTCAACTCTATCACACCTAAACTAGCCCCCAAATGTCCTTCTTTGGTCGCTACAATTGTAATAATAAATTCGCGCAATTCTTGCGCAAGTTGCGTTAAGTCTTTTGGAGCTAAAAGCCGAAGATCTTCTGGCGAATTTATGGTATTTAAAAGCGAATGTTGCACAGTGCAAAAATACGAGAATGAAATCGTATTTTTGTTATTATGATACAACCTTTTGATGATACTTATTTTATGAAAAAAGCCTTGCAAGAGGCAGAAATAGCTTTTGAAAAAGGTGAAATTCCTGTAGGCGCAGTTATTGTAGTCGATAATACCATTATAGCAAGAGGCCATAACCTTACCGAAACCTTAACCGATGTTACTGCACATGCCGAGATGCAAGCGATAACGGCAGCGGCAAACTATTTGGGAGGGAAGTATTTAAAAAAATGCACCTTATATGTTACTTTAGAGCCTTGCCAAATGTGCGCAGGGGCTTTGTATTGGAGCCAAATATCTCATATTGTTTACGGCGCTCGCGACCTAGAACGGGGTTGTATTGCATTGCAAACAAAATTACACCCTAAAACGACCTTAAAAGGCGGTGTTTTAGCAGAGGAAGCTAGTGAATTATTAAAACGCTTCTTTATACAGAAGCGCAATTTAAATTAAGCGAGTCTTCTTTGAGTTTTGTATTTCGGGAAACTTGTAACATATAAGAAGATCAAAGAGTTTTGTCTTTTCCTTTCGCTCTCATCTTATCTAAATTCTCTTTGGTAAGCATGTAGTCTTTAATGTCTTTATCCTTCCAACGGTAATATGTAAAAAAAGGAAATGCGAGTAAAAAAAGTACGGCAACACCCGATCCAATAAATTTTTGAGCATCGTTAGAGGGAGTTAAATAACCATAGGTAATTAAACCTCCAGATATTAGGAATAATAGTAAGGCAACATATTTCATAATTAATACTTAGTGTGTCACGTTAATCAATTGGCGTCTGTAGGCCGTTAGTAATTTCGATTTAGAGATGTAGCCATAATATTTGCCGTTTTTTATAACAGGCAAATTCCAAGCCCCACTGGTTTTAAACTTATCCATTATAGTGCTCATGGTATCTTTTTCATATGTAATAAGCCCCGCGCTAGCATTCATTAAGCTTTCTACGTCTACTTTATCGTAAAGTTCTGTATTAAACATAAGGTGTCTTATGTCGTCTAGGCGTAGTACGCCTAAAAATTCATTAGTTGCGTTAACTACAGGAAAATGATTTCTAGACGATTTGGCTACAGCATTTTTTAAAACGTCCCCTAGCTTCATTTCGGGGTTTAGAATGACGAAATTAGTTTCGATAACCTTATCTATTTCTAACATCATAAGCACGTTTTTATCCTTATCGTAAGTAATAAGTTCACCACGTTTGGCCAATTTTAAGGTATAAATAGAGTGCGGAACATAATATTTGGTAATAGCAAAGGATATGGCCGATACTAGCATTAAAGGCACAAACAGTTCGTAGCCTCCTGTTATTTCTGCAATTAAGAAAATGGCGGTTAATGGGGCATGTAAAACACCTGCCATTAGCCCTGTCATCCCAATTAACGTAAAATTAGATTCTGAGACTTGAAAATGCAGTCCCATATGGTTAATAATTTTAGCAAAGGCATTACCTAAGGCACTTCCCATTACAAGGGTTGGAATAAATACACCGCCTACGCCACCAGCACCAAAAGTTGTGGTCATTGCAATGGCTTTAAAAACTGTAATGCCCAATAAAAGTCCTATAACAATCCAAATATTCTCTAAATCTAAATCGAAAGGTGTACGCCCTATAGCAGCGATATGGTCTCCTTTAAGCAAATTGTTCATGATACCATACCCTTCACCATATAGGGGAGGGACAATATAGAGCATGGTACCGATAGCAAGTCCCCCTATTAATAGGCGTTTGGCCCTGCTGTTAAATGTTTTAAAATAGTTGGTAATTCCAAAGAATACTTTAGAGTAGTATACAGATATAAAACCAGTCGCTACAGCAAGTAGGGCATAGAAACCTATATCTTCTATTTGAAAGGTATCTGTTAATTTAAAACGGAGTAAGACATCTGTGCCAAGAAAGAAATAAGACGTTAGTATTGCAGCAACAGAAGCGAGTAGGAGAGGAATTAATGCCCCAAAGGCAATGTCTAAACTAAATATTTCTATGGCAAATACAATGGCTGCTATAGGGGCTTTAAACATAGAAGCCATAGCACCAGTAGCAGCACAAGCAATAAGTAACAGGCGCGTTTTGGTGTTCATATGAAATAAACGTGCAGCGTTAGAACCTAGCGCAGCTCCTACACTCACAGCAGGCCCTTGTAACCCTACAGAACCCCCAAAGCCTACAGTTAAAGGCGCGGTAATTAGGGCAGCGTAAATGTTGTAACGGGGTATAATGCCATTAAGTTTGGAAACAGCATGTAGTGTTGTAGAAATGCCGTGCCCAATATGTTTTTTTAAAAAGGTTTGCTTTATAATGTAGACCAATAACAATCCGATAATAGGGAGTATGAAGTATAATGAATTTTGATAGTCTTTAAAGATGTAAAGGTTAAAAAAGTAGCGTATGGAGTGGGTTAAGTTTTTTAGAATAACAGTACCTATTCCTGCTAAAAAGCCCACAAGAATACTAAGTATGTATATAAACTGTTGTTCGGAAATATGTTTGTATTTCCAAATTAAAAAATTGCGTAAAACACCTTTAAAACTCATGTGTGTTCTTGGGTTTTAGAATAAGGCTAGAATAAGACATCGGTGCTTTTATAAAATTAATAAAAAATCCCGCGCGAGCAGGATTTTTTTTGATTTATGATTTTACATTAAGTTTTAAGCTTAACTCCTCTAATTGCGCATCGTCTATTGGCGCAGGCGCATCGATCATGACATCGCGTCCGGAGTTGTTTTTCGGGAACGCGATAAAGTCGCGTATGGTTTCTTGCCCGCCTAAAATGGCAACCAAACGGTCTAAGCCAAAAGCCAAACCACCATGTGGTGGTGCACCGTATTGAAAGGCATCCATAAGGAATCCAAATTGCGCTTTAGCTTCTTCTGGAGTAAAGCCTAAATAATCGAACATTAGGGCTTGTGTTGCTTTGTCGTGTATTCTAATAGAACCACCGCCTATTTCGTTACCATTAAGTACCAAATCGTAAGCATTAGCTTTTACAGCACCTGGGTCTGTCTTTAATAATTCAAGTTGCCCTGGTTTTGGAGCTGTAAATGGGTGGTGCATGGCATGGTAACGTTCGGTGTCTTCGTCCCATTCTAATAATGGGAAATCCATCACCCAAAGTGGTGCAAATTCGTCGGGTTTACGTAATTCTAAACGCTCAGCCAGCTCCATACGTAAAGCACTTAGCTGTGCACGCACTTTATTCGTGTCTCCAGAAAGTACACAAATAAGGTCTCCTGGTTTGGCGCCAGTAACGTCTGCCCATTTTGCCAAATCGTCTTGGTTGTAAAATTTGTCTACAGAAGATTTATAAGAACCATCTTCGTTGCAACGGCAATACACCATTCCTAAAGCCCCTACTTGCGGGCGTTTTACCCAAGAAATAAGTTTGTCGATGTCTTTTCGGGTATAGGTGTTACCACCAGGCACAGCGATACCTACAACAAGTTCGGCAGAATTAAAGACTTTGAAGTCTTTATGTTGCGCGACTGCATTTAATTCACCAAATGCCATCCCAAAACGAATATCTGGTTTGTCATTACCATAAAGACGCATGGCATCGTCGTAAAGCATGCGTGGAAACTTTTCAATTTCTACACCATTTATTTCTTTTAAAAGGTGGCGGGTAAGACCTTCAAAAGCATTTAGAATATCTTCTTGCTCGATAAATGCCATTTCACAGTCTATTTGTGTGAACTCTGGTTGTCTATCGGCACGTAAATCTTCATCTCTAAAGCATTTTACAATTTGAAAATACTTATCCATACCGCCTACCATCAATAGTTGTTTGAAGGTTTGAGGCGATTGTGGCAAGGCATAAAACTGTCCTTCATTCATTCTAGAAGGGACCACGAAATCTCTAGCACCTTCTGGTGTAGATTTGATGAGGTAAGGCGTTTCAACTTCAATAAACCCATCTTTAGATAAATAGTTGCGAACTTCTTGCGTTACTTTATGTCTAAAAATAAGGCTTTCTTTAACCGGGTTACGGCGTATGTCTAGATAGCGGTATTTCATTCTTAAATCTTCGCCGCCATCGGTTTGGTCTTCTATTGTAAAAGGAGGTGTTTGAGCTTCGTTAAGAATAGTGAGTTCAGACACTAAAATTTCAATGTCTCCAGTGGCCATGGCGTTATTTTTAGATTCGCGCTCTATAACCGTTCCTTTAATTTGGATGACAAACTCTCTGCCTAATTTTTGAGAACGTTCTAAGAGTGCTGCTTCAGAGCGTTCTTGATCAAACACCAGTTGGGTTAAACCGTAGCGGTCTCTAAGAATGACCCAATTAATGGCGCCTAAATCTTTGATGCGTTGCACCCAACCTGAAAGTGTAACTTCTGTATTGATATGAGCAGCTCTTAATTCGCCGCAATTATGACTTCTGTACATTGTAAAAAAATTGAGCCACAAATTTACATAAGTTATGGGAGTTTACTAAGTCATTTTTGTATTGAATTTATAGGCTATTCATTTTAGGAAGGACTTTATGATGCTTTTTGCGGACACCTCCCTTACTCCCTCCTTATTAGGAGGGAAACTGTAACGTTAAAAAGTAGAGTTGTTTAATGATAATATAGGGAATGCGTTTCCCCTCTATAAAGAGGGGAGTAAGGGGAGTGTGTGATGTGTTTGATGTTTTAAAGGTGTTTCTGTTTTAGAGTTATTCTAACACCACCCTTACTCCCTCCTTATTAGGAGGGAAACTATAGTGTTAAAAAAATAGAGTTGTTTAATGATAATATAGGGAATGCGTTTACCCCTCTAGAAAGAGGGGATTAAGGGGAGTGTGTGATGTGTTTTATTGTTTTAAGGGTGTTTCTATTTTAGCGTTATTTGAAAACCTCCCTTAATCCCTCCTTGTTAGGAGGTAAACTGTAGTGTTAAAAAAATAGAGTTGTTTAATGATAATATAGGGAATGCGTTTCCTCTCTAGGAAGAGGGGATTAAGGGGAGTGTGTGATGTGTTTTATTGTTTTAAGGGTGTTTCTATTTTAGCGTTATTTGAACACCACCCTTAGTCCCTCCTTGTTAGGAGGGAAACTGTGGTGTTAAAAAAGAGGATATTAAATGATGCGGAAGCGTATGCGTTTCCCCTCTAGGAAGAGGGGAGTAAGGGGTGTGTGAAGCTATAAATAGCATTGTTTACAATCTCGTCTCGTAGGAGGAAAACTGTTTGTTAAAAAAGAAAGTTGGTATTGGATTATATGATTTGAAATCTTTTTCTTTTATTTTTGAAAGTAAATTAATATAATTAATCTAATTAGTAATAATGAAAATCTACTATAATCCTAAACTAAAAATTTTAGCAAGACAACTTCGAAATAATTCTACAAAATCTGAAATTAAACTGTGGACATTTTTGAGAAGAGATCAAATGTATGGCTATGATTTTCATAGACAAAAGCCCATTGATGAATATATTGTTGATTTTTTTTGTAATAGGCTCAAACTGGCTATAGAATGTGATGGTTATTCCCATGAGGTATTGGAAGTTTACGAAAAAGATGAACTGAAGACAAAACGATTGAATGAATTAGGGATAGAGGTATTGCGATTTTCTGATTATCAAATTATGAACGATATAGACAATGTTTTAAGAGCTATAGAAGATTATATTATCCAATTTGAAAATCGTCATAGTATTTGAAATACATGGTGCTCGAATTCCCCCTCTAAAAAGGAGGAGCTAAGTTGTGTATGATGTGTTTTGATGTTTTAAGGGTGTTTCTGTTTTAGAGTTATTCTAACACCTCCCTTAATCCCTCCTTATTAGGAGGGAAACTGTAGTGTTAAAAAGTAGAGTTGTTTAAGGATAAGATAGTGTATGCGTTTTCCCCTCTAGGAAGAGGGGAGTAAGGGGTGTGTTGCGGGTCTGTTGTTTCTCTGTTTTGAAGTTGTTATTAACACCACCCTTACTCCCTCCTTGTTAGGAGGGAAACTGTAGTGTTAAAAAGTAGAGTTGTTTAAGGATAAGATAGTGTATGCGTTTTCCCCTCTAGGAAGAGGGGAGTAAGGGGTGTGTTGCGGGTCTGTTGTTTCTCTGTTTTGAAGTTGTTATTAACACCTCCCTTAATCCCTCCTTATTAGGAGGGAAACTGTAGTGTTAAAAAAGAGAGTTGTTTAATGATAATATAGGGGAGTGCGTTTCCCCTCTATAAAGAGGGGAGTAAGGGGAGTGTACGATGTGTTTTGATGTTTTAAGAGTATTTCTTTTAAGAGTTATTTAAACACCTCCCTTACTCCCTCCTTGTTAGGAGGGAAACTGTAGCGTTAAAAAATAGAGTTGTTTAAAAATAAGATAACGTATGCGGTTCCCCTCTAGAAAGAGGGGAATAGGGGGAGTGTTTGTTGCGTTTTGATGTGTCTATTTTTAAAGTTATTTAAGCACCACTCTTACTCCCTCCTTGTTAGGATGGAAACTGTAGTGTTAAAAAAGAGGGTTGTTTAATAATAATATAGGGTATGCGTTTCCCCTTTAGGAAGAGGGGATTAAGGGGTGTGTTGGAGGTCTGTTATTTCTCTGTTTTGAAATTATAAGTAACACCTCCCTTAGTCCCTCCTTGTTAGGATGAAAACTGTAGTGTTAAAAAAATGATACCAAAAAGAGTTGCACATAAAAGGCAACTCTTTTTGGATATTTTAAAACTATTAGATCTAATTGTCTTTAGAAGTAGCTAGAGCTTCAGTAGTTGCTACACGATCTTTATACAACCACATTTTAAATAAGGTTACGAGGTAGAATAAAATAGGAACCACGATTAATGTCAGGAAAGTGGCTATAAATAAACCATAAATTACCGTCCATGCCAGAGGTCCCCAAAAGATAACATTATCTCCACCAACATAAATATGAGGGTTAAATTCGCTAAATAATGTAAAAAAGTTAATGTTTAAACCTGTAGCTAAGGGGATTAATCCTAAAATAGTAGTAATAGCGGTTAAGAGTACTGGGCGTAAACGCGCTTTACCGCCTTTTACTATGGCTTCTATTAAATCTGGTTTCTGTATATAGACGTCTTCGGCAATGTTAAGCTGTACTTTTTTTCTATCGATTAACAATTGGGTGTAATCCAGAAGCACCACACCGTTGTTTACAACAATTCCTGCGAGAGAAATGATCCCCATCATGGTCATCATGATAACAAAAGCGCTACCTGTTATAACGATACCTCCAAACACGCCAATAAGACTTAAAAAGATAGCGAGCATGATAATGGCTGGTTTTGATACTGAATTGAATTGAAAGATGAGGATAAAGAAAATTAATCCTAATCCAGTAAAGAAAGCACCCATTAAAAATGCCATTTGCTTATTTTGCTCTTCAATTTGACCAGTATAATCTATTTTAACATCATCTGGTTTTTCTGTGAAACTTTTCATTTCATTTTGAATTTTGGTAACAATAGCACCAGCATCTGTAAACCCAGGGGCTAAAGCAGAATAAAGGGTTACCACACGTTTTACACTTTTGTGCTTAATAGCACTAAAGCCAGATGAATTATTTTGATGGGCTACAGCAGATACAGGAACTTCTTTAATTTGTCCTGTAGAGATGTCCCTAAAGGTGATTTTTTGATTAAAAATGGCACTGGTGTTATAGCGGTTCTCTTTATTGAAACGCACATAAATATCGTAATCTTCGCCATCATTTTTATAGATACCTGCTTTAGCTCCAAAGATAGAATTTCGGAGTTGCTGGCCTACTTGTCCTGCCGTAACGCCTAACTCTCCAGCTTTTTTACGATCTATTTGAACCTTCATGGATGGTTTCGATTTATTAACATCAATTTTTAGAGCATCTATACCTTGGATATTTTTGGTATTAATGAAATCTTTCATTTTTTCGGCCGTAGCAATCAATTCGCCATAGTCTTTACCTTCAATTTCAATATTAATAGGGTAACCAGCAGGAGGGCCTACGGCATCTTTTTCAACAGAAATGGCAACACCAGGGTAAATGCCTTTTAAAGCTTCTTGTACCTTTTTAAGCAATACGTTACTATCGGCACCGTCTCTAAATTTGTATTCGCGCATAGTTGCTGTAATTTTACCGCGGTGTGGCATTTCAGCAGCCGATCCGCCATCGGTTTGCGGATTACCAGCACCTTCACCAACTTGGGATACCGCACTTTCTGTTAAGAAATTGAAGTCTCCTTTCATGTAGGTATTTTCATTTAAAACGGTATAAACCCGTTGTTCTATATCTTTGGTTATGGCATTGGTTTTTGCAATGTCTGTGCCTTCAGGGTATTCTATATATACAATAATTTGATTGGGGGTATTGTCTGGAAAAAACTCTACTTTGGTACGCTGACTTCCAACAGATGCGCCAAAGCCCATAAAAGCTATAATAAGTAGCACAAAAGTAATTATTGTTATCACAATAGGCTTGCCGCCTTTTAGTGTAGCACGTAAAATACGTTCGTAAAAGCGTTCCCATTTGGGGAGTATTTTGTTTTGAAATCCGTTGGCCCAACCTCTTAAAAAGAAACGGTAAGCCCACAGCAATACTATGGTTGCAACCATAAGTGTGCCTAAACCTCTATAAGTACCCCCAAAAATTAATATGAGAACTCCTAAACCACCAACAATGGCAGAAATTTTAATGATATTTTTAAGAGGCATTTCTTTGTCTTCTATGGTCATGTATTGTGATACCAATACAGAATTAAAAAAGATGGCAACAAATAAAGAGGAGCCTAGTACCACCGAAAGTGTGATGGGGAAATAGATCATGAATTGTCCCATAACGCCTGGCCATAACCCTAAAGGAATAAAGGCGGCTACTGTAGTCGCAGTAGATATAATAATGGGGTATGCAATCTCGCCAATACCTTTTTTTGCGGCTTCTATGCGGCTCATACCTTCTTCGCTCATTAAGCGGTAAACGTTTTCTACAACCACAATACCGTTATCTACCAACATGCCTAAGCCCATAATTAATCCAAATAGAATCATGGTATTCATTGTATATCCCAGAAGGTTCAAAATCATAAGCGACATGAACATCGACATGGGGATGGCAAAGCCTACAAAGAGTGCGTTTTTAAATCCTAAAAAGAACATTAAAACGGTTACTACTAATAGAATACCAAAAATGATGTTATTTACCAAATCGTCTACTTGACCAATCGTCTTGGAAGATTGATCGTTGGCAATGGTTACCGTTAAATCTGGAGGAAATACATTGGCAACAGCATCGGCTTTTATTTTTTGAATTTGCTCTGCGGCGTCTACCATGTTTTTGCCCGCACGTTTTTTAACGTCGAGCATTACAACAGGGTGTCCAAACTCTCTAGCATAAGTCGTTTTATCTTCGTCTTTAAAAGTCACTACAGCCACGTCTCTTAGGTATATGGCGTTGCCACGTTCTGACTTTACAACGAAGCTTTCCAGTTCTTCTGGTTTTTCAATTTCACCAATAATTCTAATGGTACGGCGTTGGCCGCTGGTAATGAGGTTACCGGCAGACATGGTTAAATTTTCGCGGCTAATTGTATTGATAATATCGTCAAAACTTACTTGGGCAGCCATCATTTTATAGATGTCTACAGCAATTTCAACTTCTTTTTCTTGTGCACCACGAATATCAACTTGTTTGATTTCCTGCAAACTCTCGATTTCATCTTCTAAATATTCTCCAAAGGCTTTAAGCTTATCGATAGGATAGTCTCCAGAGATGTTAATGTTAAGTATGGGAATTTCTTCAGACATGCTTAAATCGAACACATTGGGCTCTACTTTAGCACCGTTAAATGTGGGCCAGTCCTCACTTGCTGTTTCAGAGTCTACCTCGTCTTTTACTTTTTGTTTGGCAGCTTCTACCGAAATATTTTCATCAAACTCTACAATTACAATAGAATAATCCTCTTGAGAAGTCGATGTAATTTCAACCACATTACTTACCGTTTTAAGCTTGTCTTCTATGGGGTCTGTAATGAGTTTCTCAATATCTTCTGCGGTGTTTCCAGGATAGATAGAACTAATGTAAATTTTAGTTTCTTTTATCTCAGGAAAATTTTCTCGGGGCATGCTAAAATAGGCGCCCGTACCTAGAACCAAGATAAGCGCTATAAGCACATACATGGTTGTTTTATTATTAATCGCCCAAGACGACCACGCAAATTCTTTATCTACTTTTTTGTTTGTTTTTGCCATTACTTAAATGCATTTAAGTTTAAAATTTTGCGATTTAACCTTGCGTTATCACCTTTACAGCTTGTCCGTCTTTAACACTTCTAGCGCCTTCTTCGATAATTTCGTCGCCATTGGCAATTCCAGATACTATTTCAATAGCATCGCCCTGTGTTTTACCTGTTGTTATAATTGTGCGTTTTGCTTTTCCTGTTGTACCATCTTTATCTGTAACGGTGTACACGTATTGCTGGCCTTCAGCATTTTCGGAGATGATACTTTGTGGAATAAGAATGGCTTTAGGGTTGGTGTAGTCGTTTATTTTAAGCTTTGCCGTTAAGTTGGGTTTAATGCTTGCATCTTTGGTTTTAGGAAGCGCAATTTCTGCTTTAAAAGTCCGGTTGGCAGGATTTATAAAGTTACCAGCCTGTCTTACCTTGGCATCGATTGTTCTTCCCAGTACAGGGAAATTAACTTTAACGGTTTTGCCAGTTACAATATCTGCGATGTAGCGTTCTGGCACATCGGTTTCAATATACATGTCGTCTAAATTGATAAGACGAAATAATTGGGATTGTCCAGGAGCAACAACACTTCCTTGCTCGGTAATAACATCATCTATGGTTCCTGAAAATGGCGCACGTACTATTGTTTTTCCAATTTGTTGTTCGAGTTGGTTGACGGCTTGTTCTTGGGCTTCGTAAGAGGATTTGGCTTGTAAAAACTGAATTTCACTCCCTATTTTTTGATCCCATAAGCGTTTTTGACGCTCGAAAGTGGTGCGTGCCAAATCAGCCTGAATTTTTAGTTGTGCGACTTGTTGGCTTAAACCGCCATCGTCTATTTTGGCTAAGGTTTGCCCTTTGTGTACGCGTTGGCCCTCTTTAACGTAGACGCGGGTTAATAATCCTGAATACTCAGGATAAATTACCAGGTTTTGTTTGGTATCTACACCACCTTGTAACTCCACATAATGTTCGAATACCGATGTTTTGGCTGCAAACGTGGTAATTAAAGGAATTTTAGATTGCGGATCTAAAGCTTTTATGCTTTTTTCTAATTGTTTGAGTTGCTCTGAAATTTCTTGAGATTTAGTGTCTAACTCCGCTTTTTTTTGTCGAATCAATTCAAGATCATTAGATGCGATAACAGTTGCTGTAGATGCAGTTTTATCTTTACCACAAGAATTTAGTATAAGGGCGCTTATTAGTAGTAAACTTAAATATTTCATTTGGATTAATTTTTTAATTTTTGATGGTATTGGATATGGTTTCTAAAGCGGCCTTACTTGTAATAACGTTAAGCATGGCTTGTAAAAGTTCTTGTTGTGCGCTATAGAGTTGCACTTGTGCTTGTCTTAACTCAAAGCTAGAGCCTACGCCTTCAAAAAGCTTTGTCTGGTTTTTTTGTTCTATGCGCTCTGCAAGGTCTAGGTTTTCTTTTTTATTATTAAAATCTTCTATCGCAAATTGGTAGTCGCTCTTTGCTTTGGCAATTTGAAGCTTTAAACGTTGTTCTGTATCGCTAAGCTCTGCTTTAGATTTTTCTAAATTGATTTTAGCACGTTGCGTTCGTGCACTTTTTAAACCAGAGCCAAATATGGGTATTTTAATATTTGCACCAAATACGGCATATCCAAAATAATCTTGGTCTCGCTTTAAAAAATCGAAGTCATCACTAAAAGAGGTGTACCCGCCAGATAAAAACGCGCCAACCGTAGGTAGAGTTCTGCTTCTTTCAAGTTTAACTAGAAGTTCCTTACTGGTTTTATCGTTTTCTGCAATCAAATAATCTACGGTGGTATTAACAGCAAAGGTTGTATTTGCGAAATTAAGGTCTATGTTTTTAGAGGTTAAAGTCTCCAAATCTTCCGTTAGAACCGATGTGGCGTCTACAGGTCTACCAATAGTCATGTTTAGCATTTGGTAACTTACGTCTTTAAGTCTTAAGCTATTATTTAGATTACTTTCTATACCAGATAGTGTAATTTGAAGTTGTTGGACGCTTTCTTCTTCTTCAAAACCACTTTCGTATATTTTGGTAATTTCTTTGAGATTTTTCTCCAAAACAGCCTTGTTTTTTTCTAAAATAGCAACACTTTTTTCAGCCAATAATACATTACCATAGGCATTGATGACGTTTTTTCTAATCTCTAAATCTGTTTTAGCTTTGGCGTTTTTAGAAATTTCTAAAAATACTTTGGCAGATTGGAGCCCAACGATGTAAGATCCGTCAAAAATTAACTGTGTTACAGTTGCAGAGGCATTCACGTTTTGGCTTAACCCAAACTCTACTGCATTAAACTCGCCCTCTGGGCCACCAAAAGCACTGGAAGGAATTACAGTAACCTGCTGTTTTATAAAGTTTTGATAATCTATGTTACCATCAATTTGCGGCAATCCTGTTGCTATAGTCTCCCACTTCTGTTTTTTGGCAGCCTCGATGTCTAAAGCAGCGCCATTAGCCGCAGTATTATGCGTTAGAGCATAATCTATAGCTTCTTGTAAAGAA
The DNA here is from genome assembly GCA_947489085.1 of uncultured Flavobacteriaceae bacterium. Lineage (GTDB taxonomy): Bacteria > Bacteroidota > Bacteroidia > Flavobacteriales > Flavobacteriaceae > Jejuia. The sequence continues at coordinate 171,808 of CANLCJ010000002.1, read as the reverse complement.
AACTGTTTCGTCTCGTTTTGCGCCATAAGCGTTATGGTAAAGCATAAACAGACAAAAAAGATGAGTTTGTTTTTCATTTTAAGATTGGTTTGAAATGATATGAGTATTTAATATGTCTAAGCCTTTTGGGGTACAAATACCGCGCAGGTGATATTCTAAGTAATTATTCATGAGCATGTGCATTGAAAATTTGTTTTCAGGAAAGAGGTCTTTATCTTTTATTACTGTAGTACCACTAAAATAGAGTCTTGAAATAAAATCGATATGTATGTCTTTTCTATAGATGCCAAGTTGTACACCTCTTTCTAAATTTTTAGTAACGCAGTCTTGCATTACAGAAAACTGCTTGTGTTTAAGCACACTAAAAATTGCTGGGTAGTATTTTTGCAACTGGTACTGGGGCGACGATTTTTCGTCTTTAAGATGTGCCATTACAAATTGTTTAATGCTGTAGATTTCTTCTATGGGGTTGGTTTCCAGCTCGCAAATATGATTGATGCCATTCGATATAAGTTCAAATAAATGCATTGTAGTAGCTTCTACAAGTTTTGTTTTATTATCAAAGTGCTGATAAATGGTTTTTTTAGACATGCCTATTTTGTTAGCGATATCGTCCATAGTAACGCTTTTAAAGCCGTAGCTTAAAAATAGGTCTGTAGCGTTTTTTAAAATTTTATCCTTCATAACACCACAAAGATACAAATGGAAACTTTAGAAACATTAGAAGTTTCCTTGGTTTTAATGTTTTTTAACATATACTTTACATAGCACCATTTTTTTAGCCTTATTTCCTTTATTTTTGTGCGATGCTTACGATAGAAACTTACCAAAAAGCGTTTATTGCTCATTTAGAACAGTACAGTGTAGAACGCGAACCAGAAAATTTATATGCGCCTATAAATTATATTTTAGGATTAGGGGGTAAACGTTTACGCCCAGTATTGACCTTGATGACTGCCGATGTTTTTGATGGGGATTACAAAGCGGCGCTTAATGCGGCTTTAAGCGTTGAGGTATTTCATAATTTTTCATTGGTACACGATGATATTATGGATGCTGCACCTTTACGACGTGGCCAGCAAACAGTTCATGAAAAATGGGATACCAATACAGGAATTTTGTCTGGAGATGCTATGCTTATAATGGCGTACCAGTTGTTCGAAGGGTACGCGCCAGAACGTTTTAAGGCTTTAATTGAAGTGTTTAGCAAAACGGCTATAGAAGTTTGCGAAGGCCAACAATATGATGTGGATTTTGAAACGCGAACGGACGTAACCCTACCAGAGTATTTAAAGATGATTGAATACAAAACCGCAGTACTTGTGGCTGCAGCAATGAAGATGGGTGCTATAATTGCAGGAGCGAGTCAGGCAGACCAAGATAATATTTACGAGTTTGGTAAAAATCTTGGGATTGCCTTTCAATTGCAAGATGATTATTTAGATGCTTTTGGAGATCCAGAGACGTTTGGCAAACAGGTAGGAGGCGATATTATAGAGAACAAAAAAACGTACTTGTATTTAAAAGCATTAGAATTTTCTTCGAAAACTGATAAAGTTGCTTTAGCTGAATTGTTTAAAACTCAGCCAAAAGATCCTAGTTCTAAAATTGAAACGGCTAAATCTATTTTTAAATCTTCTGGTGGTGCTAATGCCACCAAAGCGGCTATTTTAGATTATACCAAAAAAGCTTTTGGAGTTTTAGAAACCTTACATGTTTCTGATGCTAAAAAAGCTATTCTTAAGGCTTTTGGAAACAATTTAATGAACAGGACTGTTTAGTATGCAAATGCCAGTTAGTTTTGATGCTTTGATAGAGACTGCAAGAGATGCAAAGCTTTACAAATCGTTAATTGAACAGCTTAACAAAGACTTCTTGTTGGCCAATGTAGATTTGGAGTTTCATTTAGATGTGCTTCCTTCGAGTTTAAAACTATTGCTTCACGAGACAGTTTACCATCTTATACAGGAAAAATTTATGGCGTATTTAAATTTACTGTATATTATTGATGTGTCTGAAGCCGATGTTAAAGCATTAGATGGTAACGATGTTTTAAAGCTCTCTAACGATGTGGCTTTTCTTATTTTAAAGCGCGAGTGGCAAAAGGTATGGTTTAGAAATACATATTCTTAGAAATAAACTCTAATAAAAGGAATTAGAGGATCTGCATAAATACTATCATCTTCGTCGAACAATACGTTGTAACGTAATCCAAAAGTAACACTTCCGTTTCTAAAGCCAGCACCAAAAAATAAAGCAGGCGACCAGAAGTTCTCATTGGGGAATTCTAAATTTGAGTCAAATCTACGATTTACGTTTAGCTGTTCGAATTCTGCAGAGATTTGTAGGGTTGGCAATACGTTATAAAGTCCAATAATATTAGCGCCTAATATGGTGGTTTTAGAGATGTCCTTTTGGGTGTTATAGGTAAAATTAAGACCTGCACCCAAAGCGAAATTCGAATCGAACTCGTAAATGGCAGAGGGCGCTAGAGTAGCGCCAAAAAAGCCATCGCTAAAGTTAAGGCCAAAACTACCACCATATTTTAGTGTTTTCCAAAAAGATGTTGTGTCGTCTTGTGCTTTGCCAATAAGAGGGCTTAAAACTAAAAATAGGATTACGAGTGGTTTGAGTTTACACATAAATATCATTTTAGTAAAGGTACTTGAATTTAATAAAAAAAGCCACACTAAAATAGTGTGGCAAATTTTATGGATATTAATTAATAGATACTTTTATGCGTTTCTACGGCCCCAAAAGTAATGCTAGTTATTAGTATCTACAAGTGGTTTTAAAGCTTTTAGACCATGCGATAAATAACTCGTTAAAAGCATATAAGTTTAAGCTTTTACTGTTGTTTATCGGCATTTCAAAGCGTTTTGTATTAGTCTTGTTTTACAATCATAAATTCAATACGTCTGTTTTCGCCCAACTGGTCTGGTGTACATGTTATGCTACAGTCTACTTTTGGTTGAGTTTCACCATAACCCTTAGGTTTTAATCTGCTTTCTTCTATGCCATGAGCTACTAAATACTCTACAGCAGCATTAGCTCGCTTTTCAGATAAACCAAGGTTGTAATTGTCGCTACCTACATTATCTGTGTGTGCATTAATAACGATAGCACTATTTGGAAATTTATTTAAAATTTCTATAACTTCGTTTAAGGCGTTATAAGAATTCTCTTTTATAGTCCATTTAGCAGAATCGAAATAGATATTGTCTATTTCTAAAGCCACGAGATTAACAGAAGACGTAAGTTCAAAATCTTTTATGTATTCTGTATTGTAGCCCTTAGTTGCTGTAAAGTTAACGGCTTGTTGTTTAAAGCCTTCTTTGGTAGCGCTTATTGTATATATTTCGAAAGGCACAACATTAAATTTGAAATTACCGTCTTTATCAGTCACAATTTGATCTACAACATCGCCATCTTCGTTGTAAATAATAAGAGAGGCGTTAGGAATGTCGGTTTTAGTATCTGTGTCTATAACGCTTCCTTTTACACTTTGTACCACCTCGTCGTTAGTAGCAGTGTACATGTCGTATCCACCTTTACCGTTAGGTCTGTCTGAAGACACGTAACCTTTATTTTTTGAAGCTAAAAAATAAGCTACTTCATTAAATTGAGAGTTTATAGTATTCCCCATATTTCTAGGGGCTTTGTAACGGTCTTTCAAAATTCTACTCGTAAATACGTCGTAACCGCCTATGGTTTTATGGCCGTTAGACGAAAAATATAGGTAGTTGCCATCTTTAGATACAGAAGGGTATTTTTCGTTAGAAGCTGTGTTTATTGCTGCACCCAAGTTTTTAGGAGTTCCTAAAGCACCATCTGCTTTTATATTGGCTACGTAAATATCGAAACCGCCGTAAGAGTCTGCTCTGTTAGAAGCAAAGTACAGTTTAGTACCATCAGGACTTACAAACGGGTTTTCTACAGAAACACCGTCTTCGTTTAAAGGCAATAATTCTTGGTTAATCCAATTCCCATGAGAATTAGGCTCTAAATCTGCCTTGTACAATTTATACTCCATAGAGTTTTTTCTATCGCTTCGTGTATAATATACTGTATTATTGTCTTTGCTAAAAGATAATTGATCTTCACTATTTACAGTATTAAGCATTCTTGAAAACAAAAGCGGTTTTTTTAAACGCCCGTTAGATTTTATATCGACACAATACAATTCCTTATATGCTTCGTTTGTATTAGGGTCAATTTTTGCAAGACCACCAATTTTTTTAGAGGATACCATTATGAGTTTGTCTCTAAAAATGGCTGTAGCAAATTCAGAAAATTTAGTGTTGGTTCCCGCATCTAATATGTCGAAGTTGAAACCGTTATTGCCTATTTCTTCAGCGTTAAAATTGCTAGTGTTTTCTAAAATAGTGTTATCGGCGCTGAATTCTAAGGGAGCTTGACTAAAGCCGTAACTTGTAGCTAATAAGAGTATTGCTGTAGCGATAAATCTCATCGTGTTTAATTTAAAAGGGATTAACGCAATAAAAGTATAGGGGGGTAGCACGTCTCACAAAAATATCAGATAAAAAGCAACTAAAGTCGTTAATAAACACCTACAACACTTAATATTATGCATAAATTGACTCTAGTTTTCTACCTTGAGCTTTCTGGTAGTATTTCGGCGAAACAATTTTAACAGAAGGTTTTTTTTAGGCACTTAGGTTTTATGAATACAGGACGATTGAATTAGAGTGGTGCGATGTTTTTCTGTTTTAACCAGGCTTCCTCATTATTAATTGTTCTTATAAGCTTTAAAGCTTTTGTTGCCTCTTCTTTGGTTTTAAAGGTAGCATGGGTTACCAAGTGCAACCCTTTAGAGTTTTTACCGATAGATCTTGCGCCAGTAAATCCTTCTGCCTTAAGGTGTTTTATTTTAAGTAAGGCGTTATTGTGAGTAAAAGCACCTGCAATAATGTGATAATTACCTTTGGTGTTAGTAAAACTTATTGTATTCTCGGGCGCATCGTTAAAGATTAAAAACTCAACACGTCTATTGGCTTGAAGTTCTTTTTTAGAACAGTTGTTTTTACAGTCTATTTCTGGGTGTTTTTCTCCATAGGCTTTATAAAACAATCTGTTTCTATCTACGTTATTTTCTGTTAGATATTTAAGTATAAATTTAGCACGCCTTGAGGCTAGTCTGAGATTGTAAGCATCTGTATCGATGTTATCTGTGTGTGCATTAATTGAAAGTTTTATGTTTGGATTGTCTTCGAGGACTTTAATAATTTTATCTAACGTAATGTAAGATTCTGATTTGACATTGTGTTTGTTAAAATCGAAATAAACATTTTCTACAATTATAGCTAGTTTTTCATTTTTAACACCTATTCTTGGAGCTGTGCTCTCTATTTCTAGGTTTTTAGTGTAGGTTGTTGGAGTCTCTTTTTCGGCATATAATGTAAAATCTTTATCGCTATAACCTTCTTTTAAAGTACTCATGGTGTAGGTTTTAGTAGGTGTTATTTCAAACACGTAGCTGCCTTTTGCGTCTGTTAACTGCTTGTCTAATTCCTTGCCCTCTTCGTCTTTAAGTATAACAGTAGTTTTTGGTAGTAATGTTTGAGATTCAGAATGTTTAACAACTCCTTTTACAAACTGCTTTACTGTGTTATCTAAAGCAATGTAAACATCAAAACTACCTTGGCCTTCTGGCTTATTAGAAGAGATGTAACCTATGTTGTTCTTTGCTATAAAATAGGCAAGTTCATCGTATGCTGTATTAATTGTATTTCCCAAGTTTTTAGGTGCTTTTACGCCATCTTGAGAAATCCTACTTACAAAAATATCGTAACCTCCTAAATTGTTATGACCTTGAGAGGCAAAATAAAGTTTCTTGCCATCGGGAGAAAGTGAAGGGTGTGTTTCGTTATGTGTTGTGTTTACTAGGTTGCCTAAATTTTTTGGAGTACTAAGTTTTCCATCTTTGTCAATTCGAGATGCGTAAATGTCGTAGCCTCCAAGAGCGTCTTCTCTATTGGAAGAAAAATACAACTGCTGTCCGTCAGGGCTTAAAAAAGGATTTTCTATAGAAACACCATCTTGATTTATAGATAAACGTTCATGATTTATCCAGTTGCCATGGGAATTAGGCTCTAGGGTTGCTCTGTATATTTTAAATTCTACAGGTTTTTCTTTACTGTTTCTGGTGTAATACACGATGCTCTCATCGCTGCTAAAGGTTAGCTGGTCTTCACTATTTGATGTGTTTAAAATTCTTGAAAAAAATAAGGGATCGCTTAACTCACCATCTTCATCTACTTCTAAACAATACAGTTCTTTATTAGCTTCTCTGGTTGTTTTATCCACTTTGGCTAAGCCTCCAATTTTTTTAGAAGAGACCATAATAAATTTACCCTTAAAAATACCAGAACCAAATTCACTAAATTTAGAATTACCTCCAGTTTTCCTAACATTAAATTTAAAGCCATTATCTCCAATACTAGCAACTGTATTGGTTTTAAATTTAGGAATGGCAGTGTTTGTATTAGGGAGAGAACTTGTGGTTTGCCCTATGCCTAATAGAACATTTAATAGCGATAAAATTAAAACAAAAGGCTTCATTTTAATAAATTATCTAACTAATTACTTATTTTTTATTGAATTTAGCAAAAAATCAAGTGTTTTTTTAAGTAATTACATGTTTATTTCTTAAAAAATTAAGAATATATCTCTATTTGTTGAGTTTCAGAAGCTCATTTAAGTAATTTCTAGTATTTGAGAGGCGCGGTATTTTGTGCTGTCCTCCAAGCTTATTGTTGGTTTTCAGCCAATTGTGAAACAATTGAGGTCTAGCTATAGTTATTTTGGGTTTGTTGAGGGTAATATTATTTTGGCGTTTGGCTTCGTAATCAGAATTTAAAGCTTTCAGAGCGTTATCAAACAATTCGTTAAAATAACCTAAATCCTCTGGTGGTGTTTTAAATTCTATAAGCCATTCGTGTGCTCCTTTTTCTTTTTCCTTCATAAAAATAGGTGCAGCAGTAAAATCTACAATTTCAGAATTTGTTTGTTTGCATGCTTGCTTTAACGCTGTTTCTGCATTCTCGATTATGAGCTCTTCTCCAAATACGTTAATATGGTGCTTAGTCCTTCCAGATATTTTTATACGATATGGGTTTAAAGACGTAAAACGTACAGTATCTCCAATTTTATAACGCCAAAGTCCTGCATTGGTTGTAATAATTACAGCATAGTTTTGGTTTAAAACCACTTCATTTAGTGGAATGGCTTTTTCTTGGGGTGTTGCATAGACGTCCATGGGTATAAACTCATAAAAAATACCATAATCTAGCATTAAAAGTAATTCTGAGGAGTTGTTTCGATCTTGTATTGCAAAAAAACCTTCAGAGGCATTGTAAATTTCGTAATATTTAAAGTTGCTTTTTGGTAGTATTTTTTTGTATTGATCTACATAAGGCACAAAACTAACACCTCCATGAAAATAGACTTCTAAATTAGGCCAAACGTCTTGTAAACTAATTTGTTTTGTGGTTTCTAAAACATTATTAAGCAATACCAGCATCCATGATGGTACACCTGCTAAACTGGTTACATTTTCTTTAATAGTTTCGTTTACTATGGCCTGCATTTTATGTTCCCAGTTGCTCATAAGGGACACTTTATTGCTGGGCGTACTGCTTAATTCTGCCCAAAAAGGCATGTTGTCTATAAGTATGGCAGAGAGGTCCCCAAAAACAGTTCCATTTTCTTTATAAAGTTCTTTACTCCCTCCTAGTCGCAAACTTTTTCCGGTAAATAATTGTGAGTTTTCATTGTTATTTAAATACATGCAAAGTAAATCCTTGCTGGCAGCGTAATGGCAATGCTCCAGAGATTCTTGACTAACGGGAACAAACTTACTTTTGGATCTCGTAGTGCCACTAGATTTTGCAAACCACTTGATAGGCGATGGCCAAAACAGATTGTGTTCGCCTCTTCTTGCACGTTCTATATCATCTTCAATACCCTCGTAATTTCTTATGGGTATACGTTCTGCAAATGTTTTGTAATCTTTAATGCTGGCAAAGTCGTAAGTTTTACCCATTTGGGTATCCTTAGCAAATTGAAGTAGGTTTAAAAGCAGTTCTTGTTGCACCTCATTAGGGTACTTTAAGAACAGTTCGATTTGGTGAAATCGTTTTTTAAGAAACCACGATGCAATGGAATTAACTAAGGGAATTGGCATATTTGTGCTATCTTTAAAAATTTAAAAATAACATTTTTTTTCATATGATTTACGAAGGTGTTTTAACAAAAATGCAAACTGAATTTTCGAACCCGATACAATATTATTTGGTTTTCGAAAACGACTTTATTAATGTGAACCAGCTTTTAGGGAAACAAGTTAGTATTAAGTTTGTTAAGTACCAGTGTTTAAATTGTGGAATGGATAAACCGATCTACAGACAGGGTTTCGATAAACAATGTTTTTTTAACATCCCTCAAGCGGCAGATTGGATTATGAAGCCAGAATTGAGTAAAGCGCATTTGGACGAAGAGGACAGGGATTTAGAGTATGAAAAACGTGTGCAATTACAGCCACATATAGTGTATTTAGCAAATTCTAGTAGCGTTAAGGTTGGGGTAACACGAAAAACACAGGTACCTACGCGTTGGATAGATCAAGGTGCTCATGAAGCTATTGAAATTGCCGAATTGCCTAACAGGTATTTAGCAGGAATAACTGAGGTGGCATTAAAGGCTTATGTTAGCGATAAAACCAACTGGCGCACTATGCTTAAAAACAAAATTGAAGATGAAAACTTAGCAGATTGGCGTGAGAAACTCAAAGACTATATTCCAGATGAAGCTAAGCCTTATTTTATAGAAAATAATACAGAAACAAATTTGTGTTTTCCTGTTAATAGGTATCCTGAAAAACCTAAGAGTTTGAATATTAAAAAAGAACAGCATTACTCTGGAGTGCTGTCTGGTATTAAAGGCCAGTATCTTATTTTCGAAGACGATACCGTATTTAATGTTCGTGCTAATGAAGGACTGGTAGTGAAAATAGCTGTAGTTTAAGTCTAGAATAACAAAAACTAATATTTTGCCTTTTTAGTTTTCTTCTCTACTTACGCCTTGTTTGATTTGTTAAAGGTAAAGTTGTATAGCTTGTATAAAACCTATACAAATAAGTAATATGCCTGTTATTTTATTAACTGTAGTTGTTATATTTTTAACTTTATTTTTAATAACAATACTCATTTTACTATATCCATATAGCGTTATAAGTTTTCCAAAATAAACACCTATAAAGAATAAAGATAAAGCTAGGAAAGAAGACTTTAAGGACAGCATGATGTTGTTATTGTTTATAATTCCAAAAGCAACTACCCAATAAATTAGTACAGGTGGATTTACAATGCCTAATACAAAGCCTGTGGTGTATTTAGACTTGGTTAATTTCATTTTTTTAGACTCTTGCTTTTCTGTATGTTTCTTAATTAATAAATAAGTTCCAATACTTATAAGTAAGACGGCTATAGTTGTTTGTAACCATAAGTTTTCCTCAAAAAATGTAGTAATAGCTGTGTTACAGTGTAAGGCATAATACGATAAAATAACTTCCGATAGTCCTGCGGTAACAGCTATTTTAAATGCTTGTTTGGCATTTTGCTTAAGCGTAGTATTTATTACAGCAATGTTGGAAGCGCCTAGAGGTAGGGCGCTTAATATAGCAGTAAATAATCCAATAAGTAAATATACTATAACCATGATGTATTTGTAGTAAAAGCGATTTAAAGCTTACAAAAAAACACGAGTGAGATAATTTTTTTCTTTGGCATTAGTATACAAAGTGTAAACTGTGTATCAAGTTTACATTAATCATTCGTTTACCTAAAAGCAGCTAAAATGAGATGGGTTTAGGCTGTTTTTCCAAAAGAGGTCTTAAGTAAACAGTTTGAATTTACTGTAAAAAAAAACTACTTGCTAGAGCAAATAGTTTTTTTGTTTATGATGGTTAAGAAGATTTATATGTCTTCTTGATCTCTTAAATTTTGAATATAAGCCGCTTTTTGTACCTCGCGACGTCTTCTTACAGATGGTTTCGTGAAAAACTGTCCTTCTCTAAGATTTTGCATTACTTTTATGTTTCTGTGTTTACGTTTGTAACGTTTTAGGGCGCGTTCTATGTTTTCGCCATCTTTTACAATAATTTTTAACATATCTTGTCTTTATAAATAGTTTTTGTTTTAGGGCTATCCTAAATACGTTTAACACGTAATCAGGAATGTTTAGAGGTATCTAAATCACTCTAACCTTAAAATTCGCGCCAAATCAGGCTGCAAAAGTAATATAATTATCTTTAAATATGCAATAAAGACTTTTAAAATAACTCATGTTTAGCAAAAAAACATTTTGTAAAGTGGCTTTTGGTATTGAAACCAGCTCACACTTAAAAGTATTAGGAGAAAAATAGTTACTTTTTCTTTTTGCTTCCTAAAAGGCCTCCTAAAACATTTTTAACAGTTTCCCTTGTTGAAGTTTTGGTTTGGGTAGAGTCTTTTGTTTCTGTTTTTGGTTTTACAATGCTACCAATAACATCTTTAACAGTATTGCTTTGTTGTGTTTTTATAGAGTCTGTCTTGCTTTTATTGCCTCCTATAAGTTGTTTTACCTTGCCTTTGCCATTATTAAGGAGTTTTTGTTTTTGTATGCTAACAAGCTGGCTCGTTAGATTTTTAATGCTATTAGTAACATCGGTTTTAACTTTGGGATCGTTAAATGGTCCTGATATATTTGCAGTAACGGGAACAGTAATGTTATTAACTTCGGCATCATTAATACTGCCTATAAGCCTGTTTACCTCGCTACCAAGGTATTTGGCAGGCACATTAAATACGGCATTGTAATCAACATCTTTACCAAAGCTGTGCACACCAGAAACTTCTACTTCAACATCTTTATAATTAAAACCGAAAGGCTTTACAGCGACTTTGCCTTCAGAAAACTCTAATTGTGTTTTTAAATCTTTTAAATTGATATCGTTAAAGTTTAAGAAACTTAAATTACGTTCTAAAGCGCTTATAAGATTGCTTTGCGTTTTATCGAATTTAGCAGATAACAATTCGGCTAAAGCACTACCAGAAATGGTGCTTAAATCTGGAGAAAACGTGCTGGTTAAGGCACCCGTAAGGTTTATGTTTGTATTAAGTTTTCCTGTAAGTAGTTTAGCTACAGGCGCAATATTTTGTAAAAGTTCTAGATTTTTAAACGATTGTGTAATGTCAAAATCCTTCGCACCTAAATTTAAATCGAATGTCGGCGTTTTTTCTTTGGTAGACACGTTACCAGATATGGCTAAAGATCCGTTAAAAAGATTGGAGCTTAGATTTTGTAAAGTAGCTTGTTGTTCTTTTATGAGTAGGCTGCCTTTAACATTTTGCAGCTTTAAGTTATCGTAAACTACAGTTTTAGCATCGGCTTTAATAGCACAGTCTAAAAAAGCGGGTATTTTTAACGACTCTGTGTGGTCTGTTGTTTTATTATCAACATCGTCCTCTGTATCATCTGTCATAAAATCGCTAATTTTAAACAAGTTCGAGTTAACGTTAAAGTTACCTTTAAGGGGGGTGTCGCTCAATAAAAATCCTAAGAGATTATCTATACTTCCATTAGCATTAATGTCGCTATCTCCAGTTTTTGCGTTAAAATTATTAAGCGTAATGTTACCTGGAGAGAACATTACATTTGCTGTGCTAATGTGTATAGGGTTAACAATATCTTCGGAAGAAAACACAAAATCGGTAATACTGGCAGTACCATTGTTCTTTATGCGTTTATAGGCGTTTGTTTCTATAGCATTCATATCGAAAGCAGTATTAACTTTTGCTTTTAATATACCACTTAACTTATTTTCTAATTTAACAGGATAGGCCTTAGAAATATTATCTAAGTTTAGCGTACCATCCAAGTTGGCATTAACCAACATGTTTTTTGTAATGTTTTTTAAAGTGGCAGAAGATTTAAATACATCCTCGTCTATTTTAAAATTTAATGTTTTTATATCTATGGAAGTATCCTCTAAAAGTCCTGTTTCATTTTTTATATTGGTATCAATAAAAATCTGACTTACCTTTTTGGGCAAATCTGGATATTTAAAAGATGCGTTTTTCGATAAGATAGAAATGTCTAGCTTTGGTATGGTTTGGTCTGAACTAAGCCCTTTAACCATGCCCTTTATTTTAAAGTCTCCAGTGGTGGCAACATTTTCTATGTTTTTAGAATAGACCTCAGGAATTAGAGCTAGAAAATTTTTAAAGTCAGACTCAGGATTCTCGAAAGTAATATCCATAAGTTGTCCCTCGTCAACAAGTTGTAGATACCCATCGAATTCTAAAGGGAGCTGGTTTACAAGTGCTTTGTTTTCCTTAAAGGTATACTTACTGTTTTCTAAATCAAGTCCAAGAAGCGCATCTAGTTTTATAGGGTTATTAGAGAGGTAATTAACGCTATCTAAAGTAAAACTTACGTTAGCATCTGTATGAGTGTCTAATTGAGATGTTGCTGCCGAAAATGTTCCGTGTCCTTCATGGTTTAATTCTGTAATGTGCATTGCAATTTTAGTACCTTCATCGATATATCCAAAAGCACTATTTTTAATTTGGTAGTCTTCTATATCGAAAGTAAACCCTTTGCTAGAAGGGTCTTTGGGTGTACTCTCGGCATCTTTAGTTTTTGCAATGTCGTAATTAACGTTGCCGTGCTTGTCGGTTTTTAACGTTATAAGTGCTTCGTCTACAGTAATTGCATTTACAGTAATAGCGCCATCGCTAGCTGTTTTTAATACTTCGGGAATAGACATGGAAAGCGAGATGGATTTTGCAGTAACAAAGGTCTCGTCTTTAAAAGGTTCAAAATTAATAATATGCAAGTCTGATATGGAGACATTAGCCTGCGGAAAATCTCTTATAAAACTAAGGTTTACGTCGCTAAATTCTACTTTTGCATTTACATTTTCATTAATAACCCGTTTTACAATGTCTTTAATTTGACCTTGAAAAATAAAAGGCAAAGCAATTAAAATAAGTACTAAAGAAAGCAATAGGATACCAAAAACTTTTAAAAATTTACGCATATAAAGGGTGTTTGTATAAAGATACGAGAGTGATTTTATTTCACTCTTAATGAACAAAAAAGATTAATACAAATTTAACCTAAAAAGGAAAACTATTGTCTTGTATCGGTTAAAGTAAATTTATTTCTTCGTTTGGCTTTAAATTAAAACGTTTTTTAAAGAGATGTACGCCGAGATACAGAAAAGGGGTGTCCAAAGCTGCTATTAATACCTTAAATATAAAACCAGAACTTAATAACCCCAAAAATTTAGACCACTCGATTTTACCAAACAAGCATAATAATAACAATACAGTAGCAGTGTCTACAAACTGAGACAGAAAGGTAGAGCAGTTATTTCTAAGCCATAAATGTTTGCCTTTGGTAAGATTTTTCCAAAAATGATAAATTTGGATGTCTACAAATTGAGCTAATAAATAGGCCATCATACTGGCAAATACAGCTATGGCAGTACTACCAAATACAGTTGTAAAAGTCTCATTGTTAACTGGAGACCAAGGTGTTGCAGGCACCGCGTTTGCCGTGTAAATTATAAGCATAGAAAATAGAGAGGCAAAAATGCCAATAATAACAATATCGTTAGCACGTTTTTTACCGTAAATTTCACTAATTAAATCTGTTATTAAAAACGTAATGGGGTAGGGTAAAATACCAACTGAAATTTCGAACAAATTGCTGCCAAAAATAGAAAGGTTTACAGGGTACCAATAAAAAAACTTTTGAAATATAAGATTGGATACCACGAGAGAAGTGATAAATAGAGCGCCCAAAAGAAAATAAATACGTTGGGCAGCAAGTGCGTTTTTAATGGCCATTCTATATTGTGAATAAATACGTTCTGTAAATATAAAACAATACATTTACTTTTTATTATTTTGCTTTATATGATACCGTCGACAACCAAAACTTTTTACATTGCATTAGGGAGTAATAAGGGAGATAAACTTAAATATTTACAACAAGCCGTAGATTTAATATTTGAACGTATCGGGGCTATTAATGCCATATCGAATCTTTATAAAACACCCGCTTTTGGTTTTAAAGGAGACGATTTTATAAATTGTTGTTTGGCGTTAAAAACAGATTACAGGCCGCAAGAGGTTTTAGCAATGTTGCTTGCTATAGAAACAGATCTAGGACGCACGAGAACTACACCAGGAGTTTACGAAGCAAGGCCAATAGATTTAGATATTATATTTGTTGAGCAATGCGTTATCGATACCGATGCACTTAAAGTACCTCATCCAGAACTGCACAAACGTAAATTTGTATTGCAACCACTTTGTGATATTGCAGGACAAAACAAGCACCCATTATACAATAAAACGGTAGAACAATTATTAGTAGCATGTAAAGACACATCTGTGCTTACACTTATAGAAGCACAGCTTAGCAATCCATTAGCCCGTTTTACCAAATACAAATTTAATTATATTGCTATAGAAGGGAATATAGGTGCTGGAAAAACGAGTTTAGCTACTAAAATTGCGACAGATTTTAATGCTAATCTTGTTTTAGAACGCTTTGCAGACAATCCTTTTTTGCCAGAGTTTTATAAAAACGCCGAGCGCTATGCATTTCCTCTGGAAATGTGTTTTTTAAAAGACCGTTACCAGCAAATTACTAAAGACATGTTGTCTTTAAGTACTAATGGAAAGCGTATTGTTAGCGATTATAGCATTTATAAGTCTTTAATATTTTCTAAGATAAATTTAGAAGCAAAAGAGTTTGAACTGTACGAAGCACTTTTTAAAATCATGTTTAAGGCCGTTACCAAGCCCAAAGTGTATGTGTATTTACAACAGCACACCTTACAATTGCAACAGAATATAAAACAACGTGGACGCAGCTACGAGCAACAGATTTCTAATACGTATTTAGATGACATCCACAAAGGGTATATGGATTTTTTGAGTACTGAGAAAGGTATCAATTCTAAAATAATAGATATGTCTAATAGAGATTTTATTAATAACCGTGCCGATTATTTATGGGTTTTAGATAAAATTTTCACCTCTTAATTATATTTAAATTAAAACCTAATCTGTTGTTTAATGGGTTTATACAGAGGTATCTGCAACAATTTTCCACTCGCCGTTTATTTTTTTAAGTACAAGCATAAATAAACCATCTGCATTACCAACTTCTCTTTTAATATGATATTCTCCTAATACGTAATAAGCATCTGGAGCAATATTGGTTATTGCATTGATTTTATAACTCAATTTACCAGTGTAAGCTGCAGTAGGGTAGTATGTTAAATAATAATCGAGAGTGTCCTCCCAGCCATGTGTTAGTCCTTTTTTACCATAAAATGCCAAAGAGTCGCTTTTCCAGAAAGCTTCCATATAAGTTTCAATATCGTTGTTAGACCATGCGATGCGTTGTTTTTTTAAAACTTTATTAATGGCTTTAACATCTGTACTAGTATTTGTTTGCGCAGTAAGTTGGCATGCTAAAAGCAATATAAGCGCAATGGTGATTTTTTTCATGGTAACTAAGATTAAAAAATACATGTCGAGCAGTAAAAGTAATGCAAAAATTAAGACAATAGTGGTTGGTTGTCGATGAAATATGCATGTAGATTACTTTTAGCTAGAGTACTTATCTATTTATCGAAAAATAAAAGGCTTTAAATTTTTGAGATATATATTTACAGCGTAGTAACATGATTAATAGCTTATAATTAATGTTCAATCAATAAAAAAATAAACATCATGGATTTACGAATAACTAGCTGTAACAACTTTTTTAAATTAAAAGGAGAACTTAATAAAAGAAATATTGGGTTGTTTCAAAATGAATTTCAATCTGCTTTCGAAAAATTTAACAGGCTTACCATTAGTGTAGAAGCTTTAGAGAGTATAGATAAAACAGGAGTAAACGCTATTACAGAGCTTCACAGCATGTCTATTAAGCACAATATAGAGTTGTCTATAGTAGGTTCTGGCTGTAAAGAATTATACAACCATTTCAAGACACTAAATGTTGGAACTGTAGCGGCATAACTATTAATTGCTATATATAAAAATTAAAAGCGCATTGGGTAAAACTTATGTGCTTTTAATCTTAAAACGTGTATCTCTCTCAATAGACTTGTTTTATACAATTCTAAGCAAAATACCATATATAAGTAGTTTCTTTTTCTACTATTATTAAGTTGAAAAATGAAATTTTAACTGCGACTAAGCTTTAATTTTTACCTTAGACTAGCGAAAAATAATTCAACGTATTGCTACGAAATTGTTATCTGTAAATGTATTGTCTAGGTGATATTATTTGTTTTTTTCTCTAGAACGAATACTCTCTATTACCACAGTGCCAATAATTAAAGCACCTCCAAAAAACGTATTCAAACTAGGCATTTCGTTTAAAAAAAGATAAGCGAAAACAATGCCTATAATGGGCTGTGCACTACCAATAATACTGGCGGTGCTTACAGAAAAATGTTTTAAACTGCTGATAAATAAGGAATGGCCTATTGCTGTTGTAACCAAGCCTAAAATTAATAGGTAGGGGAGTTGACTTTGTACATTTTCCAGACTAAAACGTAATAAAACGGGCGAGAGCAAAACAGCAACTATTAAAGATTGCTGAACCATGAGTACAGTGCCGTTATACGATTTAACGTGGCGCTTTAAAATTAAATTTCTAATGGCATAAGAAAAAGCAGAAAATACGCCTAATAAAATACCTTTAAGGTAGTTGCTTTCAAAATTAATTTCTGGAGCCAGTATGTAAATGCCTAGAAGTACCATTAAACCTAACAGGATATGTATAGGATTTAATTTTGTTTTAGTAAACAAGGGTTCTAGCAAAGCTGTTATTACAGGAAAGGTAAACATAGAAAGCATGCCAATAGCCACATTAGAGAGTTTTAAGGCGTAAAAATATGTAACCCAATGCGTGCCTAAAAGTACAGCTCCTAACAGTATAGTGGGGAGGTCTTTCTTAGACTTTATACCTATTTTTAATTTCTTGTATTTGCAAAATAAAAATAAGAAAAGTGCAGCTAAAGCACTTCTAAACCATATAATTACAGGCGTTGGTAGGTCTATAAACTTTCCTAATGCACCAGAGGTACTTATAAGTACAGTGGCTAGTGCTAGTAATAGTAAATAATTGTTATGTTGACTTTTCATGGTTTTTAAATAGGCAATTCAACCTTACTATTACACATGCAAGGGCGTACAGAATATTGTTAAGCTTGCAAATTTAAGACTTTAGTCTTAGTACAGCACTACTTCCTATTTTTTTGACAACTCAGTAAAATATTCGTAAAAATAGGGGATGGTTTCTATGCCTTTTAAAAAATTCCAAACCCCAAAGTGTTCGTTTGGGGAATGTATGGCATCGCTGTCTAAACCAAAACCCATTAAAATAGTTTTACTTTTTAAAACCTCTTCAAAAAGCGCTACAATAGGAATACTACCTCCACTTCGCTGTGGTATAGGTGTTTTACCAAACGTTGTTGCATAGGCTTTGCTTGCGGCAATGTACCCTAAACTGTCTACAGGTGTAACGTAACCCTGCCCTCCATGGTGCGGTGTTACTTTAACCGTTACGCCTTTGGGTGCTATGTTATTAAAATGTGTTGTAAATTGTTGTGTTATGGTTTTCCAGTCTTGATTGGGTACCAAACGCATCGAAATCTTAGCATATGCTTTGCTAGGAATAACTGTTTTAGCGCCTTCTCCAATATAGCCACCCCAAATGCCATTAACATCGAGTGTGGGGCGAATGGCGTTGCGCTCGTTGGTTGTATATCCCTTTTCACCGTAAACGGCTTCAATATTTAAAGCATCTTTGTAAGCATCAAGATTAAAAGGCGCTTTTGCCATTTCGGCACGTTCTTCTTTAGAAAGTATTTCTACATTATCATAAAAACCAGGTATTGTAATACGCTGGTCTGTATCGTGAAGAGAAGCTATCATTTTGGTTAAAATGTTAATAGGGTTTGCCACTGCGCCGCCATAAAGCCCAGAGTGTAAATCGCGATTAGGCCCAGTAACTTCAACCTCAACATAACTTAAACCACGTAAGCCTGTTGTTATAGAAGGTATGTTGTTGGCAATCATTCCCGTATCTGAAATTAGAATGACGTCATTTTTAAGCATCTCCTTATGTTCTTCAATGAATGTTGAAAGATTTTTGCTGCCAATTTCCTCTTCGCCCTCGATCATAAATTTAACATTGCATGGTAGTGTGTTATTCGCTACCATAAGTTCCAAAGCCTTTACATGCATAAAAAGTTGCCCTTTGTCATCACAGGCACCTCTTGCAAAAATAGCGCCTTCAGGGTGCTTGTCTGTTGTTTTTATAATAGGCTCAAAAGGAGGCGAATCCCATAACGCTACAGGATCTGGTGGTTGTACATCGTAATGGCCATAAACCAAAACTGTAGGGAGTTCGCTGCTAATAATTTTTTCACCGTAAATTATAGGGTATCCCTCAGTAGTATATAAGTTAACCGATGTGCATCCTGCGCGTTCTAAATCGTCCTTTAAGGCAGAAGCAACTGTTAAAACAGCATTGCTATAGTTAGGGTCTGCACTTATAGAAGGAATTTTAAGTAGTGTTATTAATTCGTCTAAAAAACGAGTTTTATGTGTTGCAATATAAGATTGGATAGGATTCATGGAACGGGAGGAATAAATTAGAATCAAAAATAAAAAAAAGAATGTTTTTTTATGTAATAAGTTTGCAATTTAAAAATCTTGATTATATTTGCAGACCTTAATGCGGGCGTGGTGGAATTGGTAGACACGCTAGACTTAGGATTTAACCTAATTATTAGTGTTAAAAAAAATAAAATGCAGGCGTGGTGGAATTGGTAGACACGTTAGACTTAGGATCTAATGCCGCGAGGTGTGCGAGTTCGAGTCTCGCCGCCTGTACAAAAGTCGAAGAGAAATCTTCGGCTTTTTTTATTTAAAATAAGCTCGGAAAAATGTTTGGGTACAACATAGGTACAACATTTTGTTTCTTTTTGTCCATTTAATAGTATTTGATATAGTTTGATTTCTTTTGGTAGAATGGAAAAAAACTTTGTTACTCTTTTTCAGAACGGTATCAATTCTTTTTTAACTTTAGTCAAAAATTATAACCCTTTTCATTTGCAATTTCTACAAGACTTATTAGACAATAAAGAGCCTTCCAATCGATGGCAAGATTATAGAACCTTTTGTGACAATATTAAAAATGTTGATATAGACCTTTATGTTAAGGCACTACCAGAATTGCTTAAAAACTTAAAAAGTAACTATCCTGTAAGAAATCTTCAAATAGCCATTACTCGCGAAGCAAAAGAGGATGCTTCTTTTGGTAAAGAAATTTATTTAAAAACACTTGAAACGAAAAATCCTGATTCGTATTTTACATTAATGGATATTCTATCCGGATTATATCATTCAGACCAAAAGTTTTCAATAGATGAAATTAAACGCCTAATCGAAGATGATAACATAAGCTTAAATGAAATAGGAATAAAATCTATCGTCAAAATTGATTTGATAGCGAAAACAACACCAAAAACATTTGTGAGCTGGATTGAGAAACAATTCAATAGTATTATTAATAATAAGACTCTTAAGGAGTTATGGCCATCAGTTTTCTTTACCATTAGAAATAAAAGAAATGAATTAAAAAATACAGATAAAATTATAGATAAGCTATCAAGTATTAAGACTATTGAAATTCAATTAGAGCTCATTTACTTTTTGGATTACAATATAGATTTAGGTAACGAAATACACCTCTTTAAAAAATATCTTCCATTGTTGCTTCACATTGATATAGAACATGCAGGAGCGTATAATCAATTGGCTTATCGATTGGAAAATGTGGCTAAAACCAATTTAGATTTGGTAGTTGGTTTTATTACAGATTGGGTAGGGATAAGTCCAAAAAATGCTAGAAAAATAGAATATTTCAGCCATTTGCTGAATACACTTTGCGATGATTTTTATTCAGATTTCCAAAAGCTATATACAAATTGGTTAAATAAAGACAATCCAAATTTTCATATTGCCATTTTTGAAATGAATAGTGCTAGATATATGAGAGATTTATCAGGATTGACGGTTTCAGAAGTTCTAATAAAGGACTTTTCAGATTACGATATTGAATATATCACGTACAAAATACTTGCCTATGTTTATGATAAAGACACCTCTTTATCTTTGATATATTCCATACTCGAACAAAAAGTAGACAATAAAGAGGTTGTAATTTTCTTAGCTGATTTATTTATTAACCACTTAATTTTTAATTATTATTCAACTATTGAGTTTTTAAATTTAAAAAAGAAGACTGCCAATAGAAAACTTAAAAAAATAATAAAAGATATTGTTGATGAAGGGGAAGATAAATACAAGGCGTATTCAGATCTAGAAAACCTAAAAGAGTTTGCGCCTTCAGAGAGAAGAATGATATATTATAATAAAATACAGAATAGAAAATTTAATAAATCCTATAAAGAGAGTGAGTCAGAAAGTTCATCATTTTTAAGTATGATTACGAATATCAATTACAGAACGGGAAAGTCTACATTTTCAAAATACCAAGGCAAATACACCGAAAAGATGACACCAGCACTTATTTCGCATAGTGGCGAAATGCCAAGAGGCGAATTTATAGACCCCATAGGTCAAGCAACAGAACGGTTACTATGGCAAAATTTTAAAAGAAGGCAATGAGATTTTTACTGAGTGAATATATTAATCTTTTAAAAGAAGATAAAGAACTTGATGTGTTGCTGACTGATCTGCTAGTTGGAATGAAATTTACAACTATCTCAAAGCCAATGAAAGGTCGTCAATTTGGTGTAGATATTTCAGCTGTAGGTATTGATCCAGAAGATGGTATTAAGAAGGTGTTTTTGTTCGCTGTAAAACAAGGTAATCTAACAAGAACCACTTGGGATGGAGATGTCAACGCCATACGCTCAACTCTAAACCAAATTAAAGACACGTTTATTCCAACATCACTTACAAATCGTTTAAAAAAACTTCCTAAAAAAATAATAGTTTGTACTAATGGTGTTATAAATCAAAATGTTTTAGTTGATTGGACACAATATATCGACCAGAATACTACAGATGCTGTTGAATATGATTTTTGGGGTACAGGCGAAATAACTGCAATGCTTGACGACTATCTTGTTAGTGAAAAACTATTTCCACAAGAATATCAATCATTATTAAGAAAGTCTTTGGCATTTTTAGATTTACCAGATTATGATTTATCACATTTCTATACGCTGATTCAAAAAATTTTAGACAAGCAACCCAAACAAAAAAGACAAATATTAAAAAAGTTAAGACTGGTACGATTATGCCTTAACATTATATATAAATGGTCTCAAGACAATAATAATTTGAAACCTTCAATTTATGCAAGTGAACGATGTTTGTTACTAAGCTGGCACTTTATGCAAGAAGGTAATCATTTGGAGAAAAATTTTGTAAGACAGGAATTTTACAAAATCCATTCTTTAAAAAGAAATATAGGTGTCTATTATTTTAACAAAGTTGCTAAACATTACAAAACAGAGCACAGTATATATAAATACAGCAGAAATAGTCTAGAGTACAGTCTTAATGTTTGGGAAGAAATAGGAATTATAGCAACAATAGGGTTAACGGAAATACAAGAGTTTAGAATCCATTATAGAGAAGGTAATGAAGAGCATGCTCAAACATATTACCAAAGCGCTCTTTCAATTAGTAACGGATTATGTTTGTTTATAAAAAACAATCCACCTTCAAAATATCCAGAATACGATGTGCATAGTATTGAAATAGCTTTAGCACTTAACTTAATGAATTTTACAAGAAACTTTAACCCAGCCAAAAAATGGATTTCTGAAATGACTTTAGGTTTTAATAACAGATATAAAATAAATAAGTTTTTCCCATTGTTTAGAAAAAGTTATGATAAGCTGGTGGATATTCATAATGGAGATGAAGAATGTGAAATTCAGTCTTCAATGATAGTTCTTATATTGGCAGAATACACTTTAGTTTTAAAGGATGAAGACCTATATCAGTTTGTCCGCAAGATCCCTACTGAACTTTTTCCAGATTTGAACTTGCAAATATGGTTTCCACTTGAAGAAATGGAAAATAAAATATGTGTTCAGGATTATAGTCGTGGCGAAGGAACACTAAAACATTCTGTAACAATATACGAGAATGTAGAAGAGTACAAAAAAGAAATGGTATCAGAAATGGAACTCTTCGGACCAGAAAAGGACTTTAAAATTTTTAAGCATAGTTTCGATATTGTTGCTCACGTTGCAAGTAGGCACTACAAAAGCCAGCCTTTTCCTTTAACGTGGCGAGTTTTAATGAAACAAGAAGTCTCAACAAAAGAATAGAATAATGTCAAATCCAATAAAGCAACATTATATACCACGTTCATATTTAAAGAACTTTGCAGTTGAAGGAAGAAAAAGAAATCATTTTGTCGATGTTTATAAAATGGACAATGATATGCTTTTAGAGCAAATAAGCACAAAAGATATTTGTTTTGAAAAAAACATTTATACAATTCCTGCCGAATCAGATGAAGTAAAATACGCCTTAGAAAAACATTATGCTGAAAATGTTGATAGCGAGTTTCCAAAAATATATAAATTACTTGTTGATGAAAAGGTATTGACAGTTAGTCAAGAGCAAAAAATTCAAATACTATATGTATGTCTATCATTATATTTTCGTACACCAAGAATTTTAAATCTTCAAAAAGGTATGAATAAACAAATCTTTGATAGGGCAGCTCATACAGCAAATGAACATGGTTTGATAAAAATGAATTTATTTGGAGAGAAAATGGAATTTCATATTGATGAAATAGAGGAGGTTAAAAAACAGTACGATGAACGTTCAAGAACTGCCTTCTTAGTTAACCATCTTGAACAATGGGGAAACTTTGTTAAATACAAATACGATTGTACAATAAATGTAATTAAAATAGAAGATTCAAATGCGCCAATAATTACTTGCGATAATCCAGTTTCAATTAGGCATTTTGAAACTAATAAATTTCAAGGTTTATATGATCCCAAAGCAGTTATTACTTTACCCTTGGATCGTTCACATTATTTAGAGATTCATCCTAATGATTACGCAGATGGACAAACGAGAATTAATAGACTTACTCAAGACAGAGACTATGTATTTACAACAAATGGAGTTACACAACAGAATGCTGAAAACTTATTAGTAGCATACAAAGGAGATATTGATAAACATTTTGATATTCAAAACCATTATGAAAACCCAGAAAATGGAGAAGAGTTTTTGAAAAAAGCTAAATATAGGGCAGAGCAAGCCCTCGTTTTATTTGATGTTTTAAAGAAAAAAGGGTTTGTTTCAAAAGAGTTTATAGGTAAACTTAAAGAACTTTTAGAACATCCATATTGTAAAGACGATATCCAAATGTTGAAGTACAAAAAGGTGCTATCAAAAATGGGTAAGTGGTAAATTGATTATTTGTTTTTTGCAGTTTTATATCTAAACTTCTGTTAAACAAAATTTAGGAATTGTTAAAATTTTATACCTTTGTACTCAATATGAAACAAGTATTCCATAAAGCAATGTCTTTGGCAATGGCTTTTGTAGTGTTACTCTCTACAATGTCATTTACGCTCAGTATGCATTATTGTGGAGATACTTTGGTAGAAACTGCTATGTTCCATAAAGCTGAAGGATGCGGAATGGAAATGGATAATCCTTCAACTGAAGGTTGTTCTATTACAAAAAAGAATTGTTGTAATGATGAACAATTGGTAGTTGATGGTCAAGACGAACTACAATTACAAGTTGACAAAATTTCTTTTGAACAACAAGTATTCATCGCTTCATTTGTTTATACTTATATTAACCTTTTTGAAGGTTTAGATAACAATGTATCTTCTTTTGAAGAATACAAACCGCCACTCGTCATAAGGCAACTCTACAAAATTGACGAGACGTATTTAATTTGATTTTTAAACAATAGACTGATTTATCCTATGACTTTATGTCATAAGGATAATTTGCTGTATTCGGTGTTTTTCTAACGCCAATGTCTAACTGTTTAATAATCAAAGCCAATGCTAAATAAAAGCATCAAATTTTTAATAGAAAATAAACTCGTAGCAGTTCTGTTACTCGTCCTTTTTGTAGGATGGGGAACTGTAAACGCACCTTTTAATTGGGATACAGGATTTTTGCCAAGCAACCCTGTAGCGGTTGACGCCATTCCAGATATTGGAGAAAACCAACAAATTGTATTCACAAAGTGGGATGGTCGTTCGCCACAAGATATAGAAGACCAAATCACTTATCCATTAACGACTTCTTTACTCGGTATTCCAGGAGTAAAAACCATTCGTAGTTCTTCTATGTTTGGGTTTTCAAGTATCTATATCATTTTTGAAGAAGATATAGAATTCTATTGGAGTCGCAGTCGTATTCTAGAAAAACTCAATTCATTACCAAGTGGATTATTACCAGAAGGTGTTAATCCTGCATTGGGACCAGATGCCACAGGTTTGGGACAAATATTTTGGTACACTCTTGAAGGTAGAGATGAAAATGGAAATGTTACTGGTGGTTGGGATTTACACGAACTGCGTAGCATTCAAGATTACTATGTGAAATATGCTTTATCTACTGCAAGCGGTGTTTCTGAAGTCGCTTCCATTGGTGGTTATGTACAGGAGTATCAGGTGGATGTCAATCCAGAGCTGATGCGTCAATATAACATTAGTTTAAACCAGATTGTAAAAGCGGTTAAAAGTAGTAATCAAGATATTGGTGCGCAGACTATAGAAATTAATCAAGCTGAATATTTAGTACGTGGTTTGGGTTATGTGAAATCTGTTGAAGATATTGAAAATGCTGTAGTTACTTCAGAGGATTTTACTTCAATTAAGATTAAAGACATTGGTAAAGTATCATTAGGTCCAGCAACACGAAGAGGTTTATTGGATAAAGAAGGTGCGGAAGTCGTTGGTGGTGTTGTAGTGGCACGATATGGTGCAAATCCAATGGAAGTCATTAATAATGTAAAGGCGCAAATTGAGGAGCTGAAAGGTGGATTACCTTCAAAGGTATTGGCAGATGGACGAACATCTCAATTAACAGTTGTTCCTTTCTATGATCGTACCGAGCTTATTGAAGAAACATTAGACACGCTTAATGAAGCGTTGACACTAGAAATATTAATTACCATTTTGGTTATTATTGTTATGGTTTTCAATTTAAGAGCTTCTATTTTAATTTCTGGATTGTTGCCTGTCGCCGTATTAATGGTATTTGTTACCATGAAACTGTTTAACGTAGATGCCAATATTGTAGCACTTTCTGGTATTGCTATTGCAATTGGAACTATGGTAGATGTAGGCGTCATTCTCGCAGAAAATATGATTCGCCATCTCGATGATGACAAATTACGATTACGAGAAGATGGTACAGAGTTAACTACGAATGAAGTAGTTTATAATGCGACTGCCGAAGTTTCTGGAGCGATTTTAACTGCGGTATTAACTACAATTATCAGCTTCGTTCCTGTATTTACAATGATTGGTGCAGAAGGAAAATTGTTTAGACCATTAGCATTTACCAAAACGATGGCGTTATCAGCATCTTTGGTTATTGCCTTATTTCTAATCCCACCATTAGCAGCTTATTTATTCAGAAAAACATCATTTAAAAAGTCATTTAAATACATCATAAATGGTGCTTTAATAATTGCTGGAATAGCAATTATGGTTACTGGATATTGGTTAGGGATTATTTTAATTGCTTTTGGTATTACTAGTTTACTTGGAGTCTTGGGTAAACTAAATAAGAAAAACAGCAATCTTGTAAATATTATTATTTCGTGTACTGCCATTATTTTTTTACTTGCCGAATATTGGAGACCACTAGGCTTTGACAGAAGTATTTTAGTCAATCTTATTTTTGTAGCTATTATTTGCTTCGGAATTTTAGGAATATTTTCAATTTTTAGAAGTTATTATGGACAGATTTTAAACTGGGCTTTAGCAAACAAACTTTTGTTTTTAATTATTCCAGCAACTGTGGTTGTTTCTGGAGGATGGATTATGAACAATACAGGAAAAGAATTTATGCCATCTTTAAACGAAGGCTCTTTTCTATTAATGCCAACCTCATTACCACACTCAGGTGTTGCCGAAAATAAACGTGTGCTTCAGCAATTAGATATGGCTGTAGCCACCATTCCAGAAATTGAAACCGTAGTAGGAAAGTCTGGTAGAACAGAATCTGCATTAGATCCTGCGCCTTTATCTATGTACGAAAACATGATTCAGTATAAGTCTGAATACATGCGTAACTCAAAAGGAAAAAGACAACGTTACAAAGTAAATGACGATGGTGCTTTTGAGTTGAAAGATGGAACATTTATCGCCAATCCTAATAATTCCGAAAATATTGTTTTTACAAAAGTTAGACATGCTCAACTTATCGAAGATAATGATGGCGAATTCTATCGTAATTGGCGACCAGAAATTAATAGTCCTGATGATATTTGGAATGAAATAGTTAGAGTTACCAAATTACCAGGCGTTACTTCTGCACCTAAATTACAACCGATAGAAACCAGATTGGTCATGCTTCAAACAGGAATGCGTGCACCAATGGGAATAAAAGTAAAAGGACAAGATTTAAAACAAATTGAAGCGTTTGGATTGCAGCTAGAAACCATTCTTAAACAAGCAGAAGGTGTAAAAGAGCAAGCTGTTTTTGCAGATAGAATTGTAGGGAAACCTTATTTACTTATTGATATTGATAGAGAAAAAATAGCACGTTATGGTGTATCTATAGAAGATGTACAAAGTGTGCTGAAAGTAGCCATTGGCGGTATGGCTATTACTCAAACCGTAGAAGGAAGAGAACGCTATGTTGTTAGAGTGCGATACCCTAGAGAGCTACGAGGTAATCCAGAAGATATAAAAGGCATCTATATTCCTGTTGAAAAAGGAAGTCCTATTCCATTAAGTGAATTAGCGACGATTCGGTATGAGCAAGGTCCACAAGTCATAAAAAGTGAAGATACCTTTTTAGTTGGCTATGTGTTGTTTGATAAATTAGATGGGTTTGCAGAAGTTGATGTTGTTGAAAATGCGCAAGCTTTATTTCAACAGAAAATAGATTCAGGAGAATTAACTGTTCCAAAGGGCATCAGCTATAAATTTACAGGCACTTATGAAAATCAGTTACGAGCAGAAAAAACGCTTTCTGTTGTCGTTCCATTAGCACTTGCTATTATTTTCTTGATTCTATATTTCCAATTCAAATCTGTTACTACGTCACTCATGGTTTTTACAGGAATAACAGTTGCTTTTGCGGGTGGTTTTATAATGATATGGCTTTACGGTCAAGATTGGTTTTTCAATTTTAGTTTGTTTGGAGAGAATATGCGAGACCTTTTCAATATGAAAACTATCAATTTAAGTGTTGCGGTTTGGGTAGGTTTTATAGCATTATTTGGTATTGCTACAGATGATGGTGTCGTTATGGCAACATACCTCAAGCAAACTTTTGAGCGTGAAAAACCTTCTGATAAAAAGAGTATTAGAGCTTCCGCATTACAAGCAGCCGAAAAACGTATTCGTCCGTGTTTAATGACTACTGTAACTACCATTTTGGCGCTGTTACCAGTATTGACATCCACAGGAAAAGGAAGTGATATTATGATACCTATGGCAATTCCAATATTTGGCGGAATGGTTATAGATATTACCTCTTATTTTATTGTACCGGTATTATACAGCTGGAGAGAAGAGTTTAAATTGAAAAGAGCAAACAAATGAAAAGAATAATTTATACACTCATAGGTTTATTAACTTTTAGTGTTTCTAATGCACAAGAATTAGAAACGCTTATTAATGAAGCATTAAATAACAATCCTGAAATTCAAAAGTTTGAATTACAGTATAGTATTGCTTCCGAAAAAGTGAATGAAGTAAATACATTGCCTAATACCGAATTTGGTGTGGGTTACTTCGTAAGCGAACCAGAAACCCGAACAGGAGCGCAACGCTTCAAAGTATCAGCTAAACAAATGTTGCCTTGGTTTGGTAATATTACCGCAAGAGAAAACTATGTGAGTGCTTTGGCAGATGCTAAATACAAGGACATTGTTATTGCCAAAAGAAAACTGATGGCTTCTGTATCGCAATCCTATTATAATCTCTACGCTAATAAAGCAAAACAAGACGTTTTAAACGAGAATATTAAACTACTTAAAACCTACGAAACGTTAGCATTAACATCGGTTGAAGTTGGCAAAGCTTCAGCTGTAGATGTTTTACGATTGCAAATGCGTCAAAATGAAATGCAACAGTTATTAGATGTTTTGGTTCAACAATTTTTAGCAGAACAAACTACTTTTAATAAGCTTTTAAATCGTGATAAGGATGTACAAGTTTCTGTTATTAATGAGTTAATAATTCCCTCAGAAGATTTTGAAATCAATTCTGGAAATTTATCTCTACATCCTGAATTACTAAAATTCGATAAACTCTATCAGTCTGTAGAGCAATCTGAATTATTGAATCAAAAAGAAAGTAGTCCAATGATTGGTTTCGGTTTAGATTATATCAATGTTGATAAACGTCCTAACATGGATTTTAGTGACAATGGAAAAGATATAATTATGCCAATGGTATCAGTATCAATTCCCATATTTAATAATAAGTACAAATCCCAAACCAAACAAAATGAGTTGCAACAGCAAGAGATTTTGGCACAAAAACAAGAGCGCACAAATGCATTAGAAATACTATTGGATAAAGCAGTAAACGATAAGATTTCAGCAAGAATAAGTTATGCAACCCAAACGAAGAACTTAAAGCAAGCTAAAGATGCTGAAGAGATTCTTATTAAAAATTACGAAACAGGAACGATTGATTTTAATGACGTTTTGGACATACAAGAATTGCAACTGAAGTTTCAAATAAATCAAATTGAGTCTGTTAAAACCTACTATGTGCAAACTACAATTATTAATTATTTAACACAGCAATAATGAAACATACATATCACATACACGGAATGACTTGCAACGGTTGTCGCAGTCACGTAGAAGAAACACTTTCAAAAGTGAAAGGTGTTTCAAAGGCTTCTGTTGATTTAGAAAAAGCAGAAGCAGCAATCGAAATGGAATCTCATATTCCAATAGAAAGGTTTCAAGAAGCTTTAAAGAAAGATGGCGGAAAATATAGTATTCAAAAATTAGGAGAACACCATCATACCAAAGTAGAAATGGAAAAACAGCCAAAAGGTAAAGGTACGGGTACATTTTATTGCCCAATGCATTGTGAAGGAGATAAGACCTATGATAAACCGGGCGATTGCCCCGTCTGCGGAATGGATTTAGTTGAAGAACAAAATCTATCCACAACTTCATCAGCGCAATGGACATGCCCGATGCATCCAGAAATTATAAAAGATGAAGCAGGTGCTTGTCCTAAATGCGGAATGGATTTAGTTCCAATGGAAGCAGATAGTTCAGCAGAAGAGAAGATCTATAAAAAATTATTAAAGAAGTTTAAGATTGCAGTTGCTTTTACATTACCAATTTTTTTAATGGCAATGAGTGAAATGCTGACCAATAATCCATTGTATGACATCATGGAACAAAAATATTGGAATTGGATTCAGTTCGCATTATCCATTCCAGTTGTGTTTTATGCTACTTGGATGTTCTTTGAACGTGCCTATAAGAGTATAAAAACATGGAATCTTAATATGTTTACACTTATTGGAATAGGTGCAGGTGTCGCTTGGTTATTTAGTGTTTTCGGCATGTTTTTTCCAGATATTTTTCCAAGTCAGTTCAAAACAGAATCTGGAGCAGTACACGTTTATTTTGAAGCAGCAACCGTCATTCTAACATTGGTACTTCTAGGTCAACTTTTAGAAGCTCGTGCGCATAGTAAAACGAATTCGGCAGTAAAAGAATTATTAAAGTTAGCACCCAATAAAGCTATAAAAATAGTAGATGGCGAAGATGTTGAAGTAACCATAGATGCTATTGAATTAAATGATATTCTAAAAGTAAAACCAGGCGATAAGATTCCTGTGGATGGCTCGATAACAGAAGGAGATACAACCATTGATGAGTCAATGATTACTGGAGAGCCAATTCCTGTTAATAAAACAGCAAATGATAAAGTAAGTAGCGGAACAATAAACGGCAACCAATCTTTTTTAATGAAAGCTGAAAAAGTGGGGAGTGATACACTACTCTCTCAAATCATCCACATGGTTAATAATGCCAGTAGAAGTCGTGCGCCAATTCAAAATTTAGCCGATAAAGTATCAGGTTATTTTGTGCCTGTTGTGGTCATTATCTCATTACTAACTTTTGCGGTTTGGGCAATTTGGGGACCAGAACCAGTTTATGTTTATGCCTTTGTGAATGCTATTGCTGTTTTGATAATAGCTTGTCCTTGTGCATTGGGATTGGCAACACCTATGTCTGTAATGGTTGGTGTTGGTAAAGGTGCTCAAAATGGTGTATTGATTAAAAATGCCGAAGCACTTGAAAAAATGGATAGGGTTACGTCGCTAATTGTAGATAAGACAGGAACAATTACAGAAGGAAAACCAACCGTTGAAACAGTAGGTTCTTTTGATGCAGATTTTAGCGAAAATGACATTCTGAAATATATTGTTTCGTTGAACAATAACAGCGAACATCCATTAGCAGAAGCTACGGTTAAATATGGAAAAGTACAAAATTCTGAAATTTTAAAATCAGATGCATTTAGCGCAGTTACAGGTAAAGGTGTAGAAGCTACTATTGATAATAAAAAAATAGCATTGGGAAATCCTAAGATGATGGATTATGCTAATGCAGAGATAACCTCGCAAATGGAGGAAGAAGCTAAAACCTATCAAAGACAAGGTAAAACAGTTTCTTATTTGTCAATAGATGAAACGGTTACTGGTTATGTAGTTATAGGAGATAAAATTAAGGGGACTAGCGCCAAAGCCATTAAGAAACTTCAAGACAAAGGTATTGAAGTCATCATGTTAACAGGCGATAATCACGACACAGCGCAAGCAGTAGCAACAGAATTAAATCTTACAGATTTTAAAGCAAGTATGTTGCCTGAGGATAAACTCAAAGAAGTAGAGAAACTACAAGAAAAAGGAAAAGTTGTTGCTATGGCGGGCGATGGTATTAATGATGCACCAGCACTTGCTAAAAGTGATGTAGGTATCGCAATGGGAACAGGAACAGATGTTGCTATAGAAAGTGCTATGATAACCTTGGTAAAAGGAGATTTACACGGTATTGTCAAGGCGCGACATTTGAGTGATGCCGTAATGAAGAATATTAAACAAAATCTGTTTTTCGCTCTCATCTATAACACATTAGGAGTGCCTATTGCAGCAGGTGTTTTGTTTCCGTTTTTCGGAATTTTACTCTCGCCTATGATTGCAGCGTTAGCCATGAGTTTTAGCTCTGTTTCGGTTATCGCCAATGCATTAAGATTAAGAACAATTAAAGTTTAAATATAAAATCAAATAATTATGGAAAATTCAAATCAACACTCAAATAAAGGAAACTATAAAACATTTTTTTTAATGTTAGGGTTATCATTTATAGCTATGTATATAACAATGTACTTAAATACCTATGCCGTAGACCACATATATTTCAGCTTGACTCGTTTTTATATGGTTTGCTTAGGGATTTCAACAATGGCAGTAATTATGCTATTATTCATGCTGAAAATGTATAAAAACAAAAAGAAAAATATGGCAATACTTATAGGGAGTCTAGTGCTTTTTATTAGTGCGTTAGGATTAGTTAGAGCACAAGCACCAATTGTAGGAGACGTACTTTGGTTAAAAGGGATGATTCCACACCATTCAATTGCTATACTTACAAGTGAGCGTGCAGATATTCAAGACCCAGAAGTTAGAAAGCTGGCAGATGATATTATTGAAGCGCAACGAAAAGAAATAGAAGACATGAAAGCAATGATAAAAAGATTAGAGAATGAAAAATAATAAAATAGTCATTTACATAGGGATATTAGCAGTTGGACTTTTGTTAGGATGGTTTCTATTTGGTAATTCATCTACTAAAGAAACTGAACATAATCACAATGCGGTATCTGAAGTTAATCAAATGTGGACGTGTTCTATGCATCCACAGATTATGCAATCAGAAGCTGGAGATTGCCCAATTTGCGGGATGGATTTAATTCCTGCAGCAAGTAGTGCTGACGGCTTATTAGCAGACCAATTCAAGCTTACAGAAAACGCTATGGCATTGGCAAATATTCAAACCTCTATAGTTGGCAATGGTAAAGTAGAAGATAATACAGTTAAATTATCTGGAAAAATTGTAGAGAATGAAGAAGCCAATGCCGTTCAAGTCAGTTATTTTTCAGGAAGAATAGAACGTCTAAATGTGAGTTTTACAGGCGAGGAAGTTGGAAAAGGACAGTTATTGGCAACTATCTATTCGCCCGAATTATATGCAGCGCAACAAGAACTCATTACAGCAGCTTCATTAAAAGAATCACAACCTGCATTATATAAAGCTGTGCGCAACAAATTAAAATTATGGAAGCTCTCTGAAAATCAAATTAATCAAATTGAAATTTCTGGTAAGGTTAAAGAAAACTTTCCTGTCTATGCAACGGTTTCAGGAACAGTTTCTGAAAAATTAGTAGAACAAGGCGATTATATCAAACAAGGCCAACCTTTGCTCAAAATAGCAAATCTAAGTACAGTTTGGGCAAATTTTGATGTGTATGAAAATCAAATCGATTTATTTAAAAAAGGACAAAAGATTTTAGTCACTACCAATGCTTATGCTAATAAAGAATTTGAAGCTAAAGTAGATTTTATAGACCCTGTTTTAGATACCAGAACAAGAACTGTAAAATTACGAGCGATACTTAATAATAAACAGGATGTTTTTAAGCCAGGAATGTTTGTTGAAGGAAAAGTTAAAGGGATGACTTCAAGTAAAGAACAAGCATTAACCATTCCATCCACAGCCGTTTTATGGACTGGAGAACGTTCAGTTGTCTATATAAAAACAGACCCTGCTCAACCTGTTTTTGAAATGCGAAAAATTACATTAGGGAATCAAATTGGCGATAATTATGAAGTGTTAGAGGGTTTGAAAATTGATGATGAGATAGTAACAAATGGAACATTTACCGTTGATGCAGCAGCGCAATTACAAGGTAAAAAATCAATGATGAATAAAGAAGGCGGAAAAGTTATTACTGGTCATGAAGGACATCTTGGAATGGAAAATAATCCTTCAGCAAATAACGCGAATCATTCTAATATGAATGAGAGGGTAAAAGTGTCCAAGGGTTTTCAGAATCAATTGAAAGTCGTTTTTAATGATTATATCAAATTAAAAGATGCTTTACTTAAAGATGAATCTAATAACGTAATAACTGAATCAAAAAGACTACTGGGTAATTTATCTAAAGTTGATATGAAGCTATTAAAAGATAAAGAGGCTCATGGTCATTGGATGTCATTAGAAAAAGAAATAAAAGCATCTGCCACATCAATTTCAAATGCACCAAATATTGAATCACAACGAAATCATTTTAAGCATCTTTCATCATATTTAATTAGCGCGATTCAGACATTTGGTATCAATGAAAAAGTCTTTGTTGAGTTTTGTCCGATGGTAGACGATAACAACGGTGCGTACTGGTTGAGCAGGGAAGAAAAAGTAATCAATCCATATTTTGGTGGTGCAATGCTAACCTGTGGAGAAGTAAAACAAGTAATAGAATAATAAAAATCAAATAATAACAATTAAATTTTTTAACAATGAAAAAAGTAATTTTAAGTGTAGCTGTAATTATGGCTATAGGTTTAACGAGTTGTAAAAACGAAACCAAGCAAGAAACAACAGAAACAAAAACGGAAGTATCTAAAGACATGGCTATGGTAGACATATCTTTTGGTGTTAGAGGTAATTGTGGAATGTGTAAAAAAACCATCGAAAAAGCTGCTAACAAAGTTGAAGGTGTTGCTAATGCAACATGGGATGTCGATAAAAAGAAAATAGATGTGTCTTTTGATGATGCTAAAACAGATGCAATGGCAATTCACAAAGCAATAGCAGCATCAGGTTACGATACAGAAAAAGTTTCAGGAGATGAAGATGCATACAGTAACCTACCAGGATGTTGTCAATACGACCACGAAATGATGATGAATCAATAAGGAGATAAAGGAAGAGGATCATTCAGACCATGACCATTAATAATAAATATAGAAGAGCCTTGTTATTTAAGGCTCTTCTATTATAAAAAAATCATACTAGCGTTATTTGCAATACCATTGCATTAAATAATTTATATCTTTGCTATGATGAAGTTTTTAGCTTTTATATTATCAATTTATATTTTCGCGCTTAATTTAGCACCCTGCGAAGATAATGTTACGCTTGATAATGAGGTTCAAACAGAAATTTCACAAGGAATGGACAATGACCATCAACATCAAGATTCAGATTTATGTTCGCCTTTTTGTATTTGTCAATGCTGCCATATAAGTGCTGTACATTTTGATATTCCAGATTTAAAATTAGACATATCTTTTATTTCCACAAAAGATGTTTTATACCTAAGCGGTTCAGAAAAAGACTTCACAAATTCCGTTTTACAACCACCACAAGTGTAATGAATACCTGCTACGCAGGTGTATTATAAATCTATGCTACCATCGATACTCTTTGGTAACTATTCTTTATTTATAAATTCATTATAACTATAATTCTATGATTAATAAAATCATTGATTTTTCAATCAATAACAAATTCATTATTGGTTTGCTAACGCTTACCATTGTTGGAGCTGGTATTTGGAGTATGACTCAAGTACCTATAGATGCGGTACCAGATATTACCAACAACCAAGTACAAGTCATTACGCAAGCACCAAATTTAGGAACAGAGGATATTGAGCAAATCATAACCTATCCAGTAGAGGTAGCAATGAGCAATCTACCTAATGTCCAAGAAATTCGTTCAATTTCTCGTTTTGGCTTATCAGTCGTTACCATTGTTTTTGACGATGATATGGGAACGTATCTGCCACGCCAATTAGTCGCTGAAAAACTCAACGACATTAAAGAACAAATTCCCGAGGGATTCGGAGAACCTTCAATGGGTCCTATTTCATCTGGTCTAGGAGAAATATATCAATACACACTTAAAGTCAAACCAGAATACAAAGAGAAATATTCAGTTACTGATTTGCGCACCATGCAAGATTGGATAGTACAGCGTCAAATGGCAATGGTAGAAGGTGTTGTTGAAGTTAATGCTATTGGCGGAAAAATTAAGCAATATGAAGTCGCTGTTGATCCGAATGAGTTGCGAGCAATCGGATTAACAATTACCGATGTCTTTGAGGCTCTAGAAAACAACAATCAAAATACAGGTGGTGCATATATCGAAAAGAACCATCAAGCCAATTTTATTCGTGGCGAAGGTTTAGTGCGTAGTTTGGATGATATTAAAAAAATCACAGTAAGAAACGTCAATAATATTCCTATAACTATTGGCGATATTGCCAAAGTACAATTTGGTTCAGCTATTCGTTATGGTGCATTAACACAAGATGGAGAAGGAGAAGTTGTAGGTGGTTTGGTAATGATGCTTAAAGGCGCAA
Source organism: uncultured Flavobacteriaceae bacterium (assembly GCA_947489085.1). Classification (GTDB taxonomy): domain Bacteria; phylum Bacteroidota; class Bacteroidia; order Flavobacteriales; family Flavobacteriaceae; genus Jejuia. Next base: position 136,011 of record CANLCJ010000002.1, on the reverse strand, counting down.
ATTCAAACGATGTTATTGAAAATGTAAAAGAGCGCATGGCTCAAATCGAAAAATCATTGCCAGAAGGTGTTATTATTGAACCTTTATTAGACCGAAGTAAGTTAATAGCAGAAACTACATCAACTGTAGCAACAAACCTAATTGAAGGTGCATTAATAGTAATATTTGTACTCATCTTTTTATTAGGAAATTGGCGAGGTGGTTTAATAGTCGCATCCACTATTCCATTATCGTTGTTGTTTGCATTTATACTTATGAATGTGTTTGATGTATGGGCTAACCTAATGAGTTTAGGAGCAATAGATTTCGGTATTATTGTCGATGGTGCAGTAATTATAGTAGAAAGTACCGTTTTTCTTATTGCATCACAAGTGCTAAAAAAGAAGAAACTTACTGCAAAAGAAAGAGATAAAGTGGCTTCTAATGCTTCAAAAAAAATGATGAATGCAGCCTTTTTTGGTCAGCTAATTATTCTAATTGTCTTCTTGCCTATTTTGGCATTAGAAGGGATTGAAGGAAAAATGTTCAAACCGATGGCATTGACTTTCATTTTTGCAATGATTGGTGCAATGGTACTTTGTTTGACGTATGTGCCAATGATGTCTGCCTTGGTTTTAAGAGCACCAAAGTCAGACAAAAAATCTTATGGCGATAAATTTGTGCATTGGGTAGAAGAAAAATACCAACCTATATTAGTTAAAGCGATACAAAAAGGAAAATGGATTATAGGCATTGCAGTCGTGCTATTCGGACTAACAGTTTTTATGTTTAGTCGAATGGGAGGCGAGTTCATCCCACAACTCGATGAAGGCGATATTGCATTTCACGCCATTTTAAAACCAGGCAGTTCCCTTACAGAAACTATTGAAACGACGACAAAGATTGAACAAATTGTAAAAGCAAAGTTTCCAGAAGTTGAAAAAATTGTAAGTCGAATTGGTGTTGCCGAAATACCAACAGATCCAATGCCAATGGATTTGGCAGATGTTTTTGTGATTTTGAAACCAAAAAGTGAATGGACAACAGCTACTTCAAAAGATGAATTGATAGAGAAGATGAAAGAAGCGGTTGAAATGGTTCCTGGTGTTAACTATGAATTTACACAACCTATCGAAATGCGCTTTAATGAATTACTTGAAGGTGTCAGAGAGGATATTGCTATAAAACTTTATGGAGAAGATATAAATATACTCTCTCAAAAAGCTGAAGAAATATCCAAAATTATTGCAGGTACAGATGGAATTGGAGATATGAAAGCGGAAGCCACAACAGGGTTACCACAAATGACCATTACGTACAATAGAAATAAATTGTCCCAATACGGACTGCAAATAAATACCTTGAATCAAATCGTTCAATCTGCTTTTGCAGGCGGTACAGCAGGAATTATTTTTGAAGGCGAAAAACGATTCGATTTAGTAGTAAGATTAAATTCTCAAAACCGAAAGGATATTTCAGATGTTCAAAACTTGTACATCAATTTACCATCTGGTACTCAAATTCCACTTCGTGAAGTTGCAGATATAAGCTACAAAGCCGGTCCAATGCAAATAAGTAGGGATAATACAAACAGAAGAACCTATGTTGGTATTAATGTAAGAGGACGTGATGTAAAATCGTTGGTAACAGAAATAAAATCCAAGTTAGATGCTAAACTTGAATTACCATCAGGATATTTTATTAGGTATGGTGGAGCATTTGAAAATTTAGAACGCGCAAGTAACCGATTGCAAACCGTTGTGCCAATTGCGTTATTACTCATTTTTGTGCTCATATATTTTGCTTTAAAATCCTTGCCACAAACCTTAATGATTTATATCGCAATACCTATGGCAACCATTGGTGGTGTCGTAGCATTGTGGTTACGAGATATGCCATTTAGTATTTCAGCAGGAGTTGGTTTTATTGTTTTATTTGGTGTTGCGGTTTTAAATGGATTAGTAATGATTAGTGGTTTGAATGAGTTGAAAGATGAAGGTGTTACCAATCTTAAAGATAGAATTATAGAGGGAACAAAACGAAGAATTAGACCAATTATGCTAACCGCTTTTACAGATGTTTTAGGGTTTTTACCTATGGCAATTTCTGCATCAGCTGGTGCAGAAGTACAACGGCCTTTAGCAACGGTTGTAATTGGTGGTTTATTAACGTCTACATTATTAACATTGTTCGTTTTACCTATATTATATCATTGGGTAGAAAACAAATCATTCAAGTTTAGAGCAGACAAAAAAATAATTACAGTTACTGCTATGGTAGCTTTAATGCTTTTGTTGCCAATAACAGGAAACGCACAAGTAGTTAACGATACATTGCCAACTATTTCAATGAATGAAGCGGTTAAATTATCAAAAGAAAATTTTCCACTTTTAAAACAAAAGCAATTAGAAATTAGAAAACAAGAACAGTTAAAAAGTACAGCTTATGATTTTGGAACGACTCAAATTTTTACTGGAGGCGAGGAAATTAATAACGGAAATGGTATTTATACAACTATAGGAATTGGTCAAAGCAACATTGATGTGTTCGGTATTTCTGCAAAAAAGCGATTGCAAGAACAACGCATTCAATTAGCTCAAAAGGCGTTTCAGCTTTCAGAATTAGATTTAGAATTGGAAGTGAAAAAGGCGTGGGCAAATGCCTTGCAGAGTAAAAGGAATTATAAATTATACAAAGAATTAGATTCTATATATACCAATTTTGAAAAAGCAGTAGCATTAAATTATGAAGTTGAAGCTATTTCTATGTTAGAATATTCAGCAGCTAAAAATCAAGCCTTACAGATTCAAAATAAATTTATGCAATCAAAAAGTGAATACAATATTGCATTACAACAGTTAAACCTATGGCTGGTTTCTGATACGTTCTATACGGTTCCAAATGATTTTGAAATAACCAATGAAATTGATGTTGATACTTTTAGCATAGAAGAACATCCCTTATATGGTCTAGCACAATTACAAGTGTCAGAAGCAGAAGCAACATATAAAGCTGCCAAAGCAGATAACTTACCCAAGTTAAATCTTCAAGGTGGTTTACAAAATGTAAATGGAAATTCAGGTTTTTATACGTATCAAGCAGGTGTTTCTATTCCTTTTTTGTCTGGTACAAATAAAGCAAAAGTTAAAACTGCAAAAATAGATAAGGAAATTGCCGAAACGAACATTCAGTTTAAAAAACAAGAAGTACAATCCAAGTTTCTACAATCAAAAGAGAATTATCAAAAATGGAAGACCTCTTGGCTTTTCTATAAAAATGAGGTTTTACCACTTGTAAAAGAACAAAAAGTGGGTGCTTTATTTGCCTATAGAGAAGGCGAGGTAGATTATACAGGATTTACACAACTCATAAAAGAAGCTATCCAATCTGAATTACAAGCTCAAGAAGCATTAATAAATTATTTAGAAAGTACATTTCAACTACAATATTTTAATAAATAAGAAAATGAAAAACACACGATATATAATCTTAACATTACTTGCAGTTTCACTTTTAGTTGTTGCATGTGGAAATAAAGAAAGTCATAAAGAAGGCGATGGTCATGAACACAATGAAGATGCAAAGCCAGAAGCTGAAGAAGCCCATAGTGATGAAGAAGAAGTGATGCTTTCACAGCAACAGTTTGACGCCTTAAAAATGAAAACTGACACCTTGGTATTGCGCAATATGAGCGGTTATGTAGAAGCGAATGGCACATTGGAAGTGCCACCACAAAACGAAGCTGCAATAACTTCTGTAGTTGGTGCTAATGTGGTATCTATAAAAGTTATTGAAGGCGATAAAGTTAAAAAAGGTCAAGTGGTTGCATATCTATCACATCCTAATATTATAAAAATGCAGACTGATTATTTGAATGCTTTTAGCAACAGTAATTTTTTAAAGAAGAACTACGAGCGTCAACAAAAATTAAATGATGCAGGAGTTGGCTCTGGTGCAAATTTTCAAAAAGCCGAAGCAGAATATGATGCCTCTAAAGCGATGGTAAACGGATTGGAAGCCCAATTGAGACTATTAAACATAAACACGTCATCAATACGAAATGGAACAATTGCTCAAAGTATATCATTAAGAAGTCCAATAGAAGGCTTTGTCCAAAAAGTTGAAGTTAAAACAGGACAATATGTTGAGCCACAAACCGAACTTTTTGAAATTGTAAACACGCATCACGTTCACGCAGATTTAATGGTGTTCGAAAAAGACGTTTATAAAGTAAAGAAAGGTCAAAAAGTGATTTTCAATTTACAGTCCAATACAGAAGAAGATCTTACAGCTGAAATCTATTCGGTAAGTAAGACTTTTGAAGATAATCCTAAAGCGCTTCACGTACACGCTGAAATTGAAAACAAAAAAGGGAATCTAATTCCAGGGATGTATATAAGAGGTAAAATTCAAGTTGAGAATAAAGAAACTAAGGCATTACCAGAAAGTGCTATTATAAAAGAGGGCGATAGGTTTTATGTTTTTTCCGCGGAAAGAGAAAATGAAGATTGGAGTTTTAAACCTATTGAAGTGCTTTTAGGGGCAAAAGATGGCGATTGGATTGCTGTTCAATTTACTGAAGAGCAAGATAAAACCATGAAATTTGCTTATAATAATGCATATTATTTAATTGCTGAAATGAAAAAGGGAGAAGCAGAACACGAACATTAATTATGGAAACAATAGAACAAGTATTAGAGTCGAGAAACATTCGTGTTACAGCAATGCGTATGTTAATTTATAAGTTTCTTGCAGAAAAAGAGGTAGCTGTTACTTTAAGTGACATAGAAAATGCGTTTGTAAAAGCAGATAGAACTACATTATACAGAACTATAAAAACTTTTGAGGAAAAAGCGATTGTGCATCAAATAGATGATGGTACTGGGATTACAAAATATGCGTTATGTGAACAAGGTTGTAATTGCGATATAAAAACTGATTTGCATTTACACTTTCATTGTAATAATTGTAATGAAACCATTTGCTTAACAGACCATAAAATACCTCAAATAAAAGTACCTGATGGTTTTGTTTCAGAAAATGTAAACTTGGTTGTAAAAGGTATATGTGATAAGTGTAGTGGGTAATAATTGCACTTCCATTGCATTGGTTTTTATAGCATTTTTGTATCATCATAATTAATATAGGAATCAATGCTTTTATTCATTTTCTTTATAATTTACTTTCTATTTGTATTTGTAATCAGGTCAATTTTATTAAAAAATAAAACAGGCATTAATCCATTGACCTTTAATAAAACTGATGATGCTCACGGTTTTAATGGAAAGGTATTTACCGTAATAACTTTTATGGAATTAGTTGTTGTTGGAATCTACGCTTTTAAGATTGAATGGTATAAATATTTACTTCCTTTTTGGTATATAGAAAATGAAATTTTATCCATAATTGGTTGGGGATTTTTAATTATTTCTCTAATCATAGTTTGGATTGCTCAATCACATATGGCTAATTCGTGGAGAATTGGAATTGATGAAAAGAATAAGACGAAACTTGTAACTAAAGGATTATTTTCATTTTCCCGTAACCCAATCTTTCTCGGAATTATGATTGCGAATATGGGATTGTTTTTGGTTATTCCAAATGCTTTTACACTATTGATAATTTCATTATCAACTATAAGTATAAATACCCAAATTAGATTAGAAGAAGCATTTTTAGAACGAGAGTTTGGTAATGATTATTTAGAGTATGTAAATAAAGTAAGGCGTTGGATATAAATATTAAATAATTAAAGTAATTATGAAAAACAAATTAGTCATCACTAGTTTACTAACGGCAATTACGGCTTCATTGTGTTGTATCACACCTGTTTTGGCTTTAATTGCAGGAACAAGTGGTGTAGCTTCAACTTTTTCTTGGATAGAACCATTTAGACCTTATTTAATAGGACTTACAATATTAGTACTTGTCTTTGCTTGGTATCAAAAACTGAAACCAGAAAAAGAAATCGATTGTGAATGTGAAACAGATGAAAAACCAAAATTTATTCAATCAAAAACCTTTCTAGGGATTATTACAGTATTCGCAATTATAATGTTGGCGTTTCCATATTACTCAAGTATTTTTTATCCAAACACAGAAAAGCAAGTCCTAGTAGTTGATAAATCAAACATCAAAATTACAGAATATAAAATAGATGGAATGACCTGTGCGAGTTGCGAAGAACACGTAAATCATGAAGTAAATAAACTCAACGGAATTATTAACTCAAATACTTCATACAAAAAGGGTAATGCAATTATTGAATTTGACAAAACTAAAACCAATAAGAGGGAAATTGAGAAAGCAATAATTTCAACTGGTTACAAAATAACTGACAAAATAGAAAACTAATGAAAATTATATTAAAATCAGTAATCACTTGCCCAAACTGTGGTCATAAAAAAGAAGAAGATATGCCAACAAATGCTTGTCAATTCTTCTATGAATGTGATAATTGCAAAACGGTAATGAAACCAAAAGAAGGAGATTGTTGTGTGTATTGCTCTTATGGTACAGTTCCTTGTCCACCAATTCAACAAAACAAAAGTTGTTGCTAAAACAAAACTTGATGAAAAAAAAGAAAGTTAATCTAAGAGATTTAAAGCCAGGTTCTGATGGACAACATAGTCACGATGATGGTCATAACCATAGCAGTCCTAAAAAAGTTTCAAATATTGAAACCTATTTACCAGCTATTTTCAGTTTCGTAATGTTGATAGTTGGAATTACTGTTGATTATTTTGAAGTATTTCCACATTTTTCTGGTTGGATTCGTATTCTTTGGTATGTTATAGCTTATATTCCAGTTGGATTTCCTGTTATAAAGGAAGGCTGGAAAAGCATTAAAAGTGGCGATTTTTTTACCGAATTCCTTTTAATGTCTATTGCTACCATAGGAGCATTCATTATTGGCGAATATCCCGAAGGTGTGGCAGTAATGCTTTTTTATGCGGTTGGAGAATTATTTCAGAGTGCAGCAGTCAATCGAGCAAAAAGTAATATTAAAGCATTGCTCGATGTACGCCCTAATGAAGCTTTAGTATATCGGAATAATGATTACATTTCTGTAAGTCCAGAGACGGTTGAAATTGGAGAAAAAGTTCAAGTCCGTGTGGGAGAAAAAATTCCTTTAGACGGTATTCTACTTTCCGAAAAGGGTTCATTTAATACAGCGGCATTGACAGGCGAAAGCAAGCCTGATACGATTGCAAAAGGCGAAAAAGTATTTGCAGGGAGTATTAATATGGATGGTGTTATAGAAATCGAAACCACAAAAGAGTTTAAGGATAGTTCAATTGCTCGAATTCTCGATATGGTACAGAATGCCACAGCGCGAAAATCAAAAACAGAATTATTCATCAGACAATTTGCTCGAATTTACACACCCATTGTTGTGTTCTTGGCTATAGGTGTTACTTTCATTCCTTACCTTTTTGTAGATGATTATGTGTTTAGAGATTGGTTGTATCGTGCCTTAATATTTTTGGTTATATCCTGTCCTTGTGCTTTGGTTATATCCATTCCATTGGGTTATTTCGGTGGTTTGGGAGCAGCTTCAAAAAATGGAATTTTGTTTAAAGGAGCTTCGTTTTTAGATGCCATGACCAAGATAAACACATTGGTAATGGATAAAACAGGAACGGTAACAAAAGGTGTCTTTAAAATCAAGGAGATTAAAGCCATAAATTGGGATGAAAAAGAGTTTATGAAATACCTTATGGCTATGGAAGAACAATCTACACATCCAATCGCTAAAGCCATTTTAGAATATAAAGATGAAGGTGCAGATTATGAGGCTTCCAAAGTATCTGAAATAGCAGGAAAAGGTTTAAAAGGTATCGTAAATGGTAAGACTGTTTTAGTTGGTAATAAAGCCCTAATGACAGCGAATGAAATTAATGTTTTAGAGGAAACCGAAACCATTGTAGAATCGATTGTTTTGGTTGCTATTGATGACAAATTTGCAGGTTATGTGGTTATTGCAGATGAATTAAAAGAAGATGCAAAAGAAACGATTATAGCATTGCATAAAGTAGGTGTCAAAAATATAATGATGCTTTCTGGAGATAAGGATTCCATTACCCAAAAAGTAGCTTCCGAATTAAATATAAAAATTGCTAAAGGCGGTTTGTTACCAGAAGATAAATTAAATGAAGTTGAAATTTTAAAACAAGACCCTAAAAATAAGATTGCTTTTATAGGCGATGGTATTAATGATGCACCAGTTTTAGCAGCAAGTGATGTTGGTATTGCAATGGGTGGTTTAGGAAGCGATGTCGCCATTGAAACAGCAGATGTTATTATTCAAACCGACCAACCTTCAAAAGTGGTAAAAGCCATTAAAATTAGTCGTTCAACCCGAAAGATTGTGTGGCAAAATATCATACTCGCATTCGGTGTTAAAGTGATTGTTCTAATTTTAGGCGCAGGTGGTTTAGCAACAATGTGGGAGGCAGTATTTGCAGATGTTGGTGTTGCATTGTTAGCAATATTGAATGCGGTTAGATTACAGCGCATGAAATGGGTTGATTAAAAGAATTGAAGCTATAAATAGTATAAGATTAATTTTTATAAATTAATCTTATACTATTGTTTAACTTGTAGAGCTAATATCTTTTTTAAATGAATTCCGAAAATATAGCTTCAATAGTTGTAGAGTATATAGAAACGCAAAACACACAATATGCCTTACTTCTTAACGGTGGTTGGGGAACAGGAAAAACATTTTTCTGGAAAGACACATTATTACCATTAATTCAACAAAAGAATCTTGATACCATCTACATATCTCTTAATGGAATAAAAACCATAGATGCGTTACAAAAACAACTTTTCTTTAAGCTTATACCGTATTTTGATAAAGCTCAAAACAAAACATTAAAAGCATTAGCAACAATTAGTGGTAATCTTATAAAATCGGCTAGTAAAGCTTTTATAAAGGTTGACCCATCTGATTTGTTTCAAGGTATTGGTGTAGATAATTTTGATTTCTCAAAGAAATTTATCTGTTTCGATGATTTAGAACGCTGTAGAATACCAATGAAAGAATTGCTAGGTTTTATAAATGGTTTTGTAGAACACAAAAATCTTAAGTGCTTAATTCTAGCTGATGAGGACAAGATTTTTGAGACAGATGAAAATCAAAAAACAAATTACTACAGCATTAAAGAAAAAGTTATAGGACGAGTCTTAAATTATAAGCCAGAACTTAAAAGTGTAATCCCGCAACTTTTTAATAAGTATGAAAACGATGAAGCTTTTTTATCGCTTTTGAAAAAGAACGAAAACTACATATTCCGAATATTTGATGAGCAGAAAGAAGATAACATAAGGATTATTTCATTTTTTTTAGATAGTCTTAAAAATGTATTCAAGCACACTAGTGAAATTGAAGATGAGCTAAAAAAGGAATTACTGTTTTTAACAGCTATCCTTTCTATCGAATTTAAACGAGGTTTTTTAAAATCTAATGAATCTCAAAATTATAAAGCACTTAGTAATACAACATATTTCTGGTATCAAGAAGTACAATCGGATAGATTAAGGGGCAATATTTTAGGTAAGAAGGAAGAGCCTGAAAAGGAAAAAACTTATGCCGAAATATTTTATCTAAAATATGTAAGTAACAGATTAGAAGAGTATCATTTTTACGAGAGTGTTTATACTTACGTCTTATCTGGTTATTTGAATACGGAGAAGCTTTCTGACGAATTAGAAAAAAGAAAACCAGAACAACCGACAAAGGAACAAGATGCTTTTAGCAATCTTATGAGTTACAATTTCAGGAAATTTACAGACGATGAGTTTGCAACTTATACCACAGACGTATTAAAGTATTTAGAAGAAGGTGCTTACAGTATGTATTCTTATGAGCAATTATCCGGCTTCTATCATTTCTTTGCAGAAAAAGGTCTAATAGACTATACTAATGATGAAATAGAAGAAAAGCTATTCACAGGTATTCAAATTGCTTCAAAAAAAAATGAAATAGACCGTAGGTTTTACGATAATATGATTCACTTTGAAGTAAGCAATCCAATTGTACAGCCTATAAGGGATAAGATAATAGAACTTCATACAGCACTTGATAAAGAGTTAGTGAAAGAGGAAAGCAATCAACTTATTGAAGTACTTGCAAAGGAGGAATACGAAAAACTAAACGAGCTTTTTAAAGATAAAAAATTCAACAAAGATTTTATAGCTTATTTAGACGGTCAGGTCTTATTTCAAGCTTTAAATAAAAATACAAATCAGTTTTTAACATTATTTAGAAACGAAATTAAAGAAAGGTATAAGCATACTAATGTTAAGATGTTCTATCCTAATGATTATAAATGTTTGTACCAATTGCAACTAGCTATTCAAAATCATTTAAATGAAAATGAAATTCCAACTCTACGTAAGTTTTTATGGGAGGAGTTAGAAACTTTGCTAGATAATACATGTGAAGCATTAAAAAAAGATGATGCCGAGTTAGGTGCTTAATTTAAAAGTTAACAAGCCATTCAGCACATTTCCCTACATTCCGTTACTCTACATTCCAAGAAAAGAGCTTCACTTAAAGCAGGTCTTGGACACAATTCCAAAATTTTAGATTTCCACTTCGCTTCATCCTGCCTAATCTCGAAACTTCGGGAGCAGTAAAACTACATTTCTAATATAAAACTTTGAAATAACGTCCGCTTAAAAAAAGGGAGAGATATCTATATCAATATTGGTACAAAGATAAACTCGTAAAATATTATCATCAAAAGACTACGGCATAAAGCCAACGCTTCGCCCACAACTCATTTATTCCGTTTCCTTTTGAGCAGAAATTTTGACTTCCGTTTGGGTTCTGCAAAAATATTGTTTAATCTAAAATTTAAGTATTATGACAACAAAAGCGAGTACTGAAAGTAAAAACGGAAAGGCATCAGCTACCGTTAAAAATGAGGTCAAGAAAAAATTGACTCAAAGCGTCATTGGACTTCAAGTTCAAGAACTACCTATCGGAAGGATTATCCCAGACCCGATGCAACCAAGAAAAACCTTTAACGAGGAAGCTCTTAAGCAGCTGTCTGAAAGCATCGAAGAACATGGTGTTCTACAACCTATCACAGTCCGAAAATCTGGAAGAGATTACGTCATTGTAATGGGAGAGCGTAGGTATCGTGCAAGTAAATTGGCTAAAAAGAAGACAATTCCGAGTATCGTAAGAGAATATGATAATAATGATGTTCTGGAAATTCAAATTATCGAAAACCTGCAAAGACAGGATGTTGAACCTACCGAAGAAGCTGAGGCGGTTGCGTTCCTAAGCGAAAAATATGCGCCAACGGAGATTTCAAAACGCTTGGGTAGAACAGAAAACTTTGTAAGACAACGTTTAAAATTAGCAGGTCTAATTGAAGGTTTTAAAGTGTTTGTTCGTAATGGCGAAATGACCATTTCATTAGGCGTAGGTGTTGCACTTTTCGAGCCAGAGGAACAGCAAATGATATTGGAAACCATGGGCGAAGAATTTAATGCACATCAAATTAATCAGATGATTAAAAACCAGACTTATGATTTGGAGAATGCACCTTTCGATGTGGTCGATGAAAAATTAATAACAAAAGCTGGTGCCTGTACAACATGTCCGTTCAACGCAGCAAATCAAGGCAATTTGTTTGGCGATGGTAAAATGGTGTGTACAAAATCAGCTTGTTATGAAACGAAGAAAAGCAAGTCATTCTTGAATTTAATTGAGAAATCGAAGAGAGAGAATGTGTTGTTGATTCCTGAAATTCGCAAATACTGGGCAGATGACGAGAATAACCAGCTCATTATATCGCAATTGGAAAAAAATGGATTGAAAGTCTATCTTCTGGATGATGTTGAAATAATCGAGGAACCTATTGAACCTACAATGGAAGCAATTAAGACAGAATACCAACATTACGACTATTCTGAAGATGAGCTGAAAGATGAACTTGAAGAAGCGGTTGATAATTACAAGGAAGAATTGGAAGTGTATAATTCCGCAAAAGAAAATGGATTCGTAAAAGGTATTATGTTTCATCCAAAAACGTATGTTCACAAAGCAATCTTTGTGAAGGTAATAGAAGATTCAAAAACTGTAAATTCTATATACTCTGAACCGTTAGCAAATAGAAAAATGGCAGAGTGTTCGCCTGAAGAGCAAATCGTTAAAATCAATGAAAGGGAAATCAGAAAGCGACATATCGAGTACAATAAGGAATTTGAGGACATTGTTCAGATGATTCGTGGAACCGATTATATTGAAAAGAAGAAATCACTTTCGGTAGATGAAATGGTGGCTTTTTCATTAACTTTATTTGAAAACAATGTGGACTATGTAGGTCGACAAAAACACTTTTCAAAATTATTGGGTAACACATCCAAGAAGACTGATGTTGAAACTGTCGAGAACTTCAAAAAGAATTTCAAAAAAGAAACCTTTTATAAGTTGATTCGGTACATCCTTACCAAGCAAGTACATTTTGGCGAAAGCAATCACGTTAATAACTTGACAAACATTTCATTCTACAATGCGATGCAAGGGTATTATAAAACCAAAATTGCCAATATTGAAAAGGAATATGCTGAAGAGAGAAATAAGCGTGAAACACGTTTGAAAGAGCGGATAGGAAATCTTGAAAAGAAAATTCAGGAATTAAACGATTAGCTTTTGTTGTTGGAAGTAAGGGTCAGCATTCGTGCTGGCTCTTATTTTTTTATATAGTCCTTTAAAAAAAGGTAAGTAGAACCTATTCAATCAATATCAGCGCAAAGGTAAACTCGTAAAATACATCCATCAAAAGACTACGGCATAAAGCCTACGCATCGTCCAACGCTTATTTATTCCGTTTCCTTTTGAGCTGTGATTTTAACTTCCGTTTAGGGACTGCTCAAATATTGTTTAATCAAAAAAACCTAGAATCATGAAACAAGTAACTGAAAAATTCAACATGTCATTACAAGAAGTAGAAGAACATTACCGATTAAGTAGTGAAAATTACGATGTCGATAGTGGAGAAAGTCATTTAGCTTACTACAGAGATAAGCATCCTGTGAATTATCAAGTATTATTAGATAGTGTTTAATTTAAAGTCTCACATCATGGAAAATTTAAAAGTAGTTCAGTTCGATTTCGGTTTTGAATGTAAGCCGATTATAATAAAGGAAAAGGTAGTAAAACCAACTAAAAAGGAAAAGAGCGATTTCGTTTTCGATTTTATGGATTGCCTTGCGAGTCCAATAATAGTTTTTAAATGCGCATGGCAAGACACCATACCAAAAGACATTCTAGGTAAAATAAAATTATCAAGAATAATGTGCTCAATGACAGGAGATAAAATGGCATCGCTTACAGAGACTTTAGCCTACATGATGCCAAGAACTTTTGAAGCACCCATGCAAACAGAATGGGTAAATATTTATACATGGCTAGGACTTCAATATGCAATACAGACCAAAAGTAAAGACCAATTAGAAGCTATGATTGAAATAGCACCAAAAGAACTGTCGGATTATGAAAAAGGACTCTTAAAAAATCTGAGATTATGGATTTATGATAAGCGAAGAAAAGCGCTTAAGGGAATTTTGAAAAAGAATAAAGTGTCAAAAGACGATGGTATTTTAGATATTCAAGAGAAACTGTTTTGAATCATTTTTTTTAAGTCGTTAGATTCCTCAATAATCCAATGATTCGTCTCTATAAGTTTTTTAATCTTTGCTTTGTACTTCTCTGAATACAAATGAGAACTTAAATTTGAAAGTGCTTCTGGTTTATCTTGATTTTTCCAATGACTACTATGTTCAGTATCAACAATACTTTTTGATATGGCCGTTGGGAATAAAAGTTGAAGTTCCGGAATTTTTTCTTTGGCTAACTCATAAATTTCTAAACCATCTGCATCCCAATCCGCTGAATAAAAAATGGGAAGTCCTCTCGTATCTGCGTATTTTAATTTGGGAACATTTTTTCCACCTGCGTACCAAAGTTCATAATTATTCTCACGAGGCATTTTGTCTTTTCTTAAAAAGTCTAAATTTTCGCAAAGAACAATTAATTCTGGTTTTTCACATTGAAGTATGTATAGATACTGTTGGTCTTTGTTCTCTACAAGTGTAATATCAAGTATTTGATTAATGGCTTTTATTAATGAGTCTTTTTTATCTAAGTACTTGTCATTTTTAAAAAACATTGTTGAGAACCCTCTAACGGTTTCTTGTGCTTCAATTAATTGTTCTCTACTAGGTATTAGATTACCACTTTGCTTCTTTGATTGTAATTCAATTAGAGTCTTTATATCCTCTTCTTCAAATCGTTTCTTTAAAAGATTATGGGTTTCTAAAAAATCAAAATAAATAGGAAACTGGTTTAAATGATGTTTTTTATAATACGAATCAAAAAGAAGCCCAGGCAAATAGTTTTTACCTACTTCTATAATTTCTTTATTAGATACCAATAGTTGAAAGGATGAATCTTCTTTTAGAGAATGCTTAACTTTAGTTTTTCGGTCTAAAAAAAGCTGATGTAGAGATTTTAATACAGTCCAATTCATTCTTAATTTGATTGTGCTTTTAGATACGTTTCTAAATCTTCCCTGCCTTCATTGGTTTTAAAATAACTATTAGGAATAGGATAGTTAATATTTTTATCGCCAGCACCTTCTATTAAATGATGCAAATACCAACCTTGTTCGGTATCTGAGCCAAATGGTCGTGGTGTCATTGTAAGAATCTGATAACCGAATTCTTCAGCAATATTTGGGAAAGTGCTAAAATTCAAATTATCTAAATTTGAAACCTCTTCTAAAATAAGGAATCGAAGTCCTGGTAAATCAGCATTTAAAACTACGGACAATCTACCTATACCTAGCAGTACAATCGCTGCATAACTTTCGCCAGTACTACCACCAGATTTTTCATTATCAAACTCATCAGTAAATTTTGTCCTTAACTCAAAATACGTCTTCGGGTCAAGCAAATTAGAAAATTTTATTTTTTGATTAAAACTGGTGGTTTTCATGAAAAAATTCTCTACAAAACTCTCGACAGATTCACCTAAGGGAAGTTCACCTGCACTATGCACCTGTTGGGATGTGGCCTGTAAATCATTAATCCAGTTAATATCAAAGTCTGACGGTTTGTTAAATTCCAATTGAAAATAATATTTACCACTAATTTTCTTTCCTTTAAAAAATTTATTTAACGCTTTTATAGTTTCATGATATTCATCAAACTTTCCTTTGGTTTGCTTAAAAATATTTAACATCGTTTCATGGATAGCACCAAACATTCTATATCTACTACTGTTAAGTTGTTTAAGCTCTTCTGAAATATTAGCTGAGTGTTTTATTTTTGGACCTAAAAGGACACGCTCAAGTATTTCAAAGTTATATGTTACTTGTGTAATTTGTTCGTTAATTTCTGGGTCGTTTTTAATTTGTTCAAATGAGCTTATAATTCCTTTATAATCACCTATATAATTAGTTTTGTTGGATTGAAACTCAGTATATAAAGGATTTCTTTCAATACCTGTGTACCTCGATTTATCTATATTCTTGATGTCTAAATCTGGGAAATATTTGTAAAAATCTGTTTCAATTTTTTTACGTTGATTTTCTAAATCTGTAAGCGATTTTCCCAAATCCAAAGGTTGGTTTTTGAGTGATGGTAAAAATCGTAGTTTTTCTTCCAATTTACTTTTATCAGAACTATATTGAGAAGATAGGTTTCGCTCTTTTATGTCGATAGATTCTAACTCTTCTTTAAGTTTTTCTAGCTGATTAGCAAGGTTCTTTTTTTCAATGGGAATATTGATTTTTAGCTCTACTTTTTTTAATAGCTTGTTCTCATTAAAAATTTGAGTATTTAAGCTCTGTTTTTTAACTTCAAGATTTTGAATTAAACCTAAAGAAAGTTTTAAATCTTTTAGTTTAGAAAAGTCATTAATTCTTTGGTCTAACTTTTGGTCAATATGTATTGATTTTTGTTCAAATTTTTCACCTCTAAAAAAGGATTCAATGTGTGAAAGTTCTTTATCGATTAGACTAATTTGGTTGTTCAGTTTTGTTGTTTGATTAGAAAGTGCTTTCCCAAGTTTGTCTTTATCTTTGAATAATTGTTTATCTTTTGTTGAAGATATAAACTCTTTTATGCCACCCATACTAAACCAATAACCATCATTTTCAGAATCATTTTCAATAAATTTTTCATCCATAAATGCTAAACTTTCAACATACCTAATGCCAGCGATTATTTCATTTGGTTTCTTCCAATGAACACCTTTTAAGATTGCAAATAGAATTGCTTCTTGACTTTTAGTTAATGTTTTCTGTTGCGATAAAAGTTGAGCAAACAGAGAGTTTTTCTTATTTTTAGAGAGAAGGTTAAGTAATTCGCGAATGTCCGCTTTATTTGATTTGAGTGAACTCTTTCGATTATCAAGTGTCTCTTTTTGGGATTCAATGGTTTGCTCGATGCTTTCAAGAGAACCATAATCTTCAAAAACAGTTGTAAAATGAGATATTCTACGTTTTATTTCCGAAATTTCAAAAGTTTCGATATTCTTAATAGAGATTTTTGCTTCATTTTCAATTGCAGGTAACTTAATACATTCTAATTCATTCACCTTAGATTCTAATGCTTCTATTTTAGCGAAAATGTCGCTGTATTCTTTTAAGTGCTTTATGGTTTTATCAAGATTATCATGTTCTTTTTTAGCTTTTAGAGCTGCTTTTTTAACTTTTGGGTTATCAGTTTGTAATGATTTAATTAGTTTATTTTCTTCTAATAGTTGTGTGTTTATATCTTTTAATGATTGATTCTTTTTTAAAATTTCATTTTCAGTATGCGTGAATTCTACTAAAAGGTGTTCCTTAAATGAATTGAGGTAGAGGCTGTTTAAAGAACTTAAATTGGTAAGACGTTCTTGTTTATTTTCTATATCTGCAATTAATTCTTCAAGGTCTTTGTAATCATTAATGAGTTTTTCTAAGTCTGCTTTATGTTTTTCATATTCAGATTTAAGGTTGTCTGTTTTATCTTCAAAAAGAAAGCTCTTTAAGCTATCGTCACTATCTGTGTCTAACGTTTTTGCTTTTGAGAACGACTGTATGACTTTCGCAAAAGCGTCAAGATTAGATTCTATAGAAAGGTCGATTGGTAATACTCTATTTTCAAATAGGAAAGTGTAAAGTTCATTTTTTTGATTCTTATCTGAAAAGCTTCTAAGATATATTTGTTTTTCATCCCTTAGTTTAATGGCAAGTTTCTCTATTGGTGGGATACTATTATCATGAATAAAATCCTTAAAAAATGGTATGTTGTTTTTAGCAATGCTTAAATCACTTAATTCATTATTATCATTTATACCATGAGCTTTATTAAGAATCCAAAATGATTTGAGTGGTCTGCTTTTTTTATTGGGTATGTTAACGCCTAAAGTGATAAAGCTATCTTTTTCTACTTCAATATTAATAAAAATATAAGCGTCTGAAGTTTTATAAGGAAGTGTGTGAAGTAATCGCGTATTGTTCTTGAAGCTTTCAGTACCAAACGCTATTTTTTGCTTATCTGAGATAAAAAGAATTTGAAAAAGGTCGGCAATAAGTGATTTCCCTATTCCGTTCTTTCCTGTGAAATCTGTCCTAATAGGGTGTAATAAATAATCTTGGTTAAAATGCATTATGATTCCAACTGTAGAAAAAGAATATATTCGTGGGTATTTAATCATTTGTCTGTAATAAGTAGTTCTCTATAAATTCATCAATGTGGGTTATTTCTTTTTCATATAATTTTTGAAAACGATAAATAGGTTCTTTTAGCTTAAAGTGGATGTCTTCACCCTCGTCTTTAGCCATAGATTCTACCCATCCTAATTTTTCAAAATCTCGTATAGTATTTTTAATATTGGTAATCACACGCTTCCATTCGTTGGGCGAATATTCATCTCTTATTTCTTTAAACCATAATTTTTTGAAATGCTTACTGTTTTCACCAGATAAAATTTCCTTTTTAATATCTGGAAATGTTATTTCCTTAATATTTTCAAAGTACCTGTCATAATACATATTTAATAGCATTATGCCCATTACGGTCTGTAAGCTGGATAATTCTTTATGTCTTCTCGTTGAGCTTAAAGCACCCTTTGAATCTTCTGTAAAATCAAGAAAATAAAATGTGATGTCATCTTTATAGTCTCTTTCTAACTCTAAACCATAGAAGTTGGCATAGTAGAACTTTAGTTCTTCAAAATATTTTTTTAGTAACTGGTAGAGGTAATAATTTGAGTCCTTTTGAATGTGTCTGCCACTTAAAAGTTCTATGTTAAGGTTTGCAAATTTTTCTTTAACATCATTATTTTCTAAAAACTTAAAAGGATGTTCTAAAGAATTTGGTTTATTTTCATGTTCCATACTAATATTTTTTGTTCGGAATATGCCTCTGGCAAATCCTTTGTAATTTCTATTTGATATCTGGGATTGCTGTTTGCAAATTGGAAAAGGTCAAAACCAACGCTTAAAGCTATTTCACTATCATTTTCACGTTCTAGAATTTTATAGAAATGCTCTGTGAAATTCAGTTCTTTTTTCTCTTCGAGAATACTTTTATACTCTCTAAGTAATTTTGCAGCACTCTCTTGCCTAAAAAGGTCTTTTTCTACCTTTTCTCTTTCAGACCTTGCATATTCATTGTCGTAATGAGCTGGTAGTATTTCGTTTCTCTGAATTCCATATGTGTGGTAATAAGGTACTTCTATAAATTTAAATCTCTCAATAGGTATTGATTTTATTGGAAAGGATTTAGGTAAAGTGATAATGTGTTTATTGGAATACGAAGCTTGCTCTAATGTGAATTTCAATAATTTCTTTAAATTTATTCTTATCCTTGATTGGTTTCTAAAGCTATTTTGAAGATTTGTTAATTGGTTATTAGCATATAATGACTTATCCATCAATTGCTTTAATCGATAATCTACATCATAGAAAAAATCAGTTACTTCTGTTTTTATATGCAAAGCCTTTTTGTAGTCATCGTTTAGTTTTTCAAATTTTTCTCGTTCAGTACTATTTTCAGGATGCTTAAACTCATCTATTTCTTTATAGAAAAAATCAACGACTTTTTCAATTTCAATATTTAGAGTGTTTCCTAAACGAAGAGTATATTTTATTTCCTCGGACTTTAGCCCAATTTCATCAAAGATTAATGTAAATTCTTTTGTAATGGTCAAAAGGTCTTCTGATTCATTTTTCAATAAATCATTAAGTCGGCTTATGGATGAATTGACAACATCCTTTAAAGCTTCAAGGTGGTCAATAATGGTTTGTTTACTGTTATTGTGAAATTGTAAATCGTACCATAATTCAAAATCAGCTATAGTTTCAATTTCCGAAGATTTAAAATCTGCATATTTCTGAAACGTTTTCTTAAGTGGAAAATGTTTAAGTGGACTATGAAGTTTTTTATGGATTAAATCGATAAATTTTTTCGCATAGTTGGTAAGCGCAAATTTCAACTCTTCATTTGGTGGTCTTTCAATATAAAAATGAAGTAAGTTTCTAACAATTTTTTCTGTTTGTGGTATAGAGCCAACTTCTATTTTAGCACTTTCATTAATGCACTTCTCAATATCACGATAAGTAAAGTATTTAGAAACTTTACCTGCTTTAATCCTTGAATCTAAGATATAGATTACCATACCTTCTTCTTTAGTAAGAACAAGATGGTCATACAATTGATTTATGTCTAATATTTCGGACTCGATTTTAATTGAATTTAAGTGAATCACCTAATTTAAAAATAAAGATTACTCTTACCTAGAAAGTACAGTAATATTTGACAACATTTTATTTACCTAAGTCATTCAGCACATTTCCTTTCATTCCGTAAAAACTTCATTCCAGAAAAAGAGCTTCATTATAATAAGTCTTGGACATAATCCACACTTTTGACTTTTCATTCCGTTAACCCTTTCCGTTGCTCTGGAAAGGCACACTTCATTTTCAAGTAAAAAGTGCGAATTAAGTCCGCTAAATAGGAAAAAATTATTTGCATTTTGTTCCAATTCCTATGATTTTGTATTTCACAAAGAATTTAGGTTCACTTCCGTAATCCAACACCGTCATACCTTTTTTTGACAGCAAAATAACAACATTCAGCTTTGAACGACAGCATAACCAGGCTCGTACCTCGCACTTTTTATATGTCTATACAAAGCTGAATATTGGACAGCACTAAGCAACAAAAAGAAGGTAACAGCGTCGGCTCTATGGGAAGTAAATCTAAAATGAATCTTATGAAATCTTACAAAATCAATAAAAAGGAAGTAGAACAAAAGTTAAAAAAACAAAAAAAGGAAAACGCTCTGGATATAATAAGTAAATCAATAACAAAGCCTTTCTGAATAGTTTAGATAGGTCAATATTAATCTTTAAATTTTTTATTATGAGTACTCTAAGAAACAAAGTACAGTTAATTGGCAACGTAGGAAACGAGCCAGAAATCACAAATCTTGAAAGCGGAAAGAAAGTTGCAAAATTTTCAATTGCAACCAATGAATCTTATAAAGATTCTAAGGGAGAAAAAGTGACAAACACCCAATGGCACAATATTGTAGCATGGGGAAAGATTGCCGAAATCGTTGAGAAATATGTAGGCAAAGGAAAAGAAGTAGCATTAGAGGGAAAATTGACCTCACGCTCTTATGAAACCAAAGAGGGAGAAAAAAGATATGTTACCGAAGTGGTAATTGATGAAATTCTGCTTTTGGGAATTAAAGGCGAGGATAACGCTACTGAATAATTGAAATTAAAAGAGGGCGTTCCTGTGGAAAGATGCGCCCTCTTTTTCATTCTCACTATAACTAATAATAGAAACAATGAAGAACAAAGTTAATGAAATAAAAATTAGCTACAAAGGCGGTTTAAAATCATCTATGTGGCAAAAAATAAACAGTTCTCAAGATGCAGCCGAATTGTTGTTTGAGGATTGGGATAAAGATACTATTGCACTACACGAAGTATTTAAAATTGTACTTCTAAATAATAGTAATAAGGTAAAAGGCGTATATCAAATTTCACAAGGTGGAATTGTCGGAACGTTGGTAGATTTAAGAATTTTATTTGCGGTCATTTTAAAATCGCTATCGGTAGCAATCATTTTAACGCACAATCATCCAAGTGGAAAATTGATGCCTAGTGAAGCTGATAAAAGCCTAACGAAGAAGATTAAGAATGCTGCAAAATTATTTGATATTAAGCTTCTCGACCATTTGATTTTTGCACCTGATGGAGATTATTATAGTTTTTCAGATAACGGAATTTTATAAAACGAAAAGCTATGATTTATATAAATTTTACCGATTTGAGTGAAGAAGCGCAAGAGCGTTTGCTTAACAATTCTAAAGAAGATGTTAAGCATAAATATGGAAAGGACATTATCGAATATGCATCTGCTAATAATCAAAATTTGGACAAGATGCTAGACGAAGAAGCAATAAGAAATTTGTATAGTTACACATACGTGTTTAATATATAAACGTTCTTTAAAATTGTAAGACCTTTGAAAATTTCAGAGGTCTTTTTTTATGCCCATATTTTATATTCTGCAACAAAAAGAGCGGTTTGTTAAAGATACTTTTAAACTTCAATAATAACACTCTTAAAAAATCTAATTTCAATTTGTATTACAGAAAAAGCCATTACATTTTTGGATGTAATGGTATTTTTTTTGTCCAGCGAGCTGGACGAAAAGGAATAGCAAGAGGGTAACACGCTAGCGCGATGTTTCGATTTTCAGTTTTTCAAAACCCTAGTAAAATCAACACCTTTCGGCGATTGATTGTTTTGATATTTGAATGTGTAACATGGTTTTTTCAGAAAAAATCCTCGCAGCCCAATCAAAACAACAAATTTTTTCAGAAAAATGGATAAAGGATATGAAAAAGAGCGATTTGAGAAGCTCGGGATTAAAACTTCAGTAGCAGAGCGTTTTCGAGTGTTTTGTAAAAAATTATCTAAATCACAATCGATGACTTTGCTTCTGATGCTGGACTTTTTTGAGGACAATGGCATTTCACCAAATGAAACTTTAGGGCCAAATATGCAAACATTGGAGAGTAAAATTAAGAAGCGAATCAATGCTGTAATTGCCATTATAAAGGACATAGAAAAGAACCATGATAAACCCACAACTGCAATGTTGCGATCTTTATTTATGGAGTTTGAACCAAAGCAAGAAAAGTTGATTTTAGAAAAAGAGGTCAAAGAGAAGGAAGTGTTAATTGTAGAAAAAAATGATTCAAGTAATCAATTATAATATTATGTATATCACAATCACAGCTCAAAAATTAGGAGGAGATTATTCACAAAGTTCTGCGGATTTTGCTGAGTATCTGGAGAAAGAAAATCAAGGTTTGGAGCAAGAAGATGTGGAACATTTTTTCAATCAATATGGCGATGAAATTGAAGCCAAAGATGTGGTAAAAGAAATTGATGGCAATGCTGCAAAACTCAAAAAGAAAGAACCAAAATTTTATTCCATTACAGTTAGTCCAAGTAAATATGAATTAAGAAAATTACAGAATAATTCTGAAGATTTAAAGAAATATACTAGAGTCATAATGAACGATTATGCAACGTCCTTTAATCGAGAAATTAATGGTAAACCAATAACTGTTGACGACATAAAATATTTTGCAAAAATTGAGCATCAAAGAACATTCAAAGGCACAGATAAACAGGTTAAAGAAAACCAACCTTTTGCCACTAAAATACTTCAGCTAAAAACTGATATTCGGAAAATTGAACAAGGTCAATTAGATGGGAATATAAAGAAAATGAAATCCCAAATTAGCAAACTCGAAGCCGAGGCACCACATCGACAAAATGGTAAACGGATTGTTCAAGGCATGAAAAAAGCAGGTAATCAAAGTCATATTCATATTATCGTGAGTCGAAAAGATGCCTCAAATTCTGTTAGTCTATCACCAGGATCTAAATACAAAGGTTCGGAAGTTGAGATGCATGGTAAAATTGTAAAACGTGGTTTTGATAGAGATGCGTTTTTCACAAAAGCCGAAAGCACTTTTGATAAAACTTTTGGTTACAAACGCAACTATGCAGAATCCTATAAATCGAAAAAAGAGTTCATTAAAAATCCAAAACTGTACTTCACAACATTATTAGGATTGCCAGCAAGTGAGAAAGCAGTAGCATTTAAAATGCTTGCAAAATCTGGAGTCCCTATGGCGAGTATTCCAACCAATCAAGTGCAGTTAGCACTTAAAACCATAAAGTATTTAAAACGTGGTGTGGACATAGCAATTAAATCGGGTTCAATAGGTATATAATATGGAAATACAAGGAATCACGTTTACTATTGCATTACTGTTTGGAATGAGCTTGGTGTTTTCAAGTCTTTTCAAAATGACGAGATACGCCTTTTTTGTAAACCTGATTTTGATTGTTATTTGTTTAGGGTTGCTTTTTAAATTGAGTCCGTATTTAATGCATTGGGTTATCCAGATTCTTTATATCGGTTGTCCGCTTTTGCTTATCAATACAGTATTATATGTGTTTCTTCACAAGGAGAATGACATTTTGGATTCTAATGATAAGCACCAAGTTCATTTCAAAGTAAAACGAGGGAGTTTCAAAATTAATAACATCAAACGAGGCGCTTCAATTATTGGTTCTGCAGGAAGTGGAAAAACTGAAAGCGTGGTTTTTAATTTCCTTCAGCATTTCAGCAAACATAAATTTTCTGGTGTAATTCACGATTATAAAAACTTTGAAATCACAGAAATGGCATTTCCTTTATTTGAAAAAAATGAGATTGATTTTAAAGTAATTTCATTCGATAACATTCATGACCGAGTGAATCCAATAGCACCAAGATATATGACCAATGAAGAAAGCGTAAATGAGGTCGCTAGAGTGCTTATAGAAAACCTATTAGAACAAAGAGAATCCGGAAGTATAGGAACAACAAAATTTTTTAATGATGCAGCTGAAGGCTTAATTAGTGGATTGATTTGGAAGTTAAGAACCTCGCATCCACAATATTGTACATTACCTCACTTAATAGCTGTTTACCAATATCTCAACACTTCAAGTCTAATTGCATTTTTAAGTAAGAATACAACATCGAGAGCGATGGCTGACGCTTTTATTAGTGGTAAGGATTCAGACAGACAAACGGCTGGTGTAAAAAGCACTTTGGCCAATGCGCTCAAAAAAATAAGTACGCAACGTATTTTTATGGCTTTATCCGCAGATGATGTTCCGCTCGACATAAATAGCCAGGACAAACCTTTAGCGATTTCAGTAGTCAATAATCCAAAATACGAAACAGCTTATTCGCCAATCATTGCGACTATTATTCACACCATTACAAAGCAAATGAGCGTGCGAAATTCAAATGCTTCATTTTTGTTGATGGAAGAAGCACCAACAATCAGATTATTAAATATGCACAGAATTCCAGCGACATTGCGTAGTTATGATATTGCCACGATTTATGTAATGCAAGACAAAATACAGAATGATATGATGTATGGAGATAAGGCGAGTAAAGCAATTTTAAGTAATTTATCATATCAATTCTTCGGAAAGGTAAACGATCCAGACACAGCTAAATATTACGAACGCTTTTTTGAAATTGTAAAGAAAGAAACCACAAGCGTAAACAGAGGTCATAATCTTAATTTTGACACACGAATTACAACAGGAGAGCGTGAGGTTGCAAAAATTAGAGCTGATGTGTTTTTCAGACTGAAAGAAGGCGAATTTATTACGTTCGCAGATGGAAAGGACAGAAAAGTACAATTTAAATTGCCTAAAATTGAAAAGCGACTACCAACAAAGCAGCAGAACTATTCTGATGCTGATTTACAAGCTAATTTTGATAGAGTTTATAAAGAAGTTAGATCGATTTTCAAAAATTAATATCAGTATCTTTATAGCGTAATTAGTTAGACCATTTCAATTTTCATGACCGAGACCAATCGTATAGAATACAAACAAGAGCTTACTGAAGGATTAGAAAAAGAAGTCATTGCTTTTCTGAACTATCGCGAAGGTGGCATTATCTATATAGGTATTGATAAAACAGGAAAAACTTATGGTTTGGCAGATTCAGATAGTGACCAATTAAAGATAAAGGATCGGTTGAAACACAATATTAAACCATCTGCATTAGGCTTATTTGATATTGTTAGTGAAGAACGTGAGGGTAAGGATATCATAAAAATTATTGTAGCAAGTGGACCAGAAAAACCATATCATTTAAGAAAATATGGTATGAGTGAAAAGGGGTGCTTTATACGAATTGGAACTGCTGCAGAACCAATGCCTCAAAAAATGATTGATACGCTTTTTTCTAAACGTACTCGAAATTCCATAAGTAAAATCAAAGCAACGACACAAGACTTGACTTTTAGCCAACTGAAAATATATTATGAAGAATCAGGCTATAAACTAGGCAACGCATTTGCTAAAAATTTAGAACTACTTACTGAAGATGGCGCATATAATTATGCAGCTTATCTTTTGGCAGATAAGAATAATACGTCTATTAAAGTTGCTAAATATTCTGGTACAAATCGAACAGATTTAATAGAAAGTAATGAGTATGGCAATGAGTGTTTAGCAAAGGCAACTAAACAAGTCATAGATAAAATTGCTGTAGAAAATAGAATAGCTACAAAAATCACTTCAAAGGAGAGAGAACAAAGCCACCTATGGAATCCTATTGCATTACGTGAAGCCATTATTAATGCTTTTGTACATAATGATTATACCAATGAAGTACCGCCCAAGTTTGAGATTTTTTCAGATAGAATTGAAATTACATCTGCTGGAGGTTTACCTGAAGGATTGAGTCAGCAAGAATTTTTTGAAGGGTTTTCAGTCCCTCGTAACAAAGAACTGATGCGCATATTCAAAGACTTGGAGTTAGTAGAACAATTGGGTTCTGGTATTCCACGTATTTTAGATCATTATGGTAAAGAGAGTTTTAATTTTTCTGAAAACTTTCTTAGAATGGCTTTTGTTACTAAAGAACTTACTACTAAAGTAGATGATAAAGAAGATAATGGAGAAGGTGGTGCAATAGGTGGTGTAATAGGTGGTGTAATAGGTAGTGAAATAGACGATAATTCTAAATTGACTAAAAGGCAAAAAGAAGTACTTAAACTAATTGCTGAAAATAAAACCATAACTTATAATGAAATAGCTGAAGTTTTAGGTATCAATGAATCTGCTGTTGGTAAACATATAAATGCTATTAAAGAAAAAGGCTATTTAGAACGAAAAGATGGTACTAGAGGGTATTGGGAAATTAATATGAGTAAATAACCAATGACAGGAATTCTACTTATTTTATTAATATTATTCTTTCTCGGACTTCCATTCTATTGGATTTATAAACTGATTTCAAAAAAGAAAAAAGGAAATAAAACTAATGTTCAAAACTTATCGAAAGATGAATCTAAATTTGAAGCTTCAGATTTAATTAGGAAAACGAAGTTTATGTTTATGGACGATTATCGAATGTGGACAAAACTATCTGAGGCTGAAAGGAAAGAACGTTTAAACGATATTCAAGTCATATTTGATTATGGTAAAGACCATATCACAAGAGAAATGATAAAGAAAGGTTTTGAACCTGGCTCAAAAATAATTGATATTAAATATTTTACAGGATTGTCCGAACACGGATTTACAATTTCAACATTTATTATTCAACACAAAGATGGTGGGGAAATAAGAGCTTTAACAATGAATATAGACTTGAAGAAAATGGAATTTAAAGCCACTCGAAATGCTTATTTTAGTTCAGGAAAGGAAAAATATTACTATTTGAAAGATAGAGAAAATTTAATGGAAATATAAGACCTGTTTAATATATGACAGACCAAGAAAAAAGCTTCATAGAATCCTGTTTTGAAGGCAATTTAAGATTTATCAAGACATGTGTAAAACACGGAGTAGATATTCATGTTGCTAATGATTGGTGTATAGATATTGCTGCTAGAAAAGGATATTCTAAAATTGTCACCTATTTTCTAGAGAATGGAATTTCTCATGAATCTGCTGCTAAAAAAATGGTACTTGCATATACTTGTGATGCTCAGGACTTGGAACTTGTAAAGTATCTCATTGGGAAATCAGCAGAATATAAAAATGAGACTTCTGCATTGCAATGGACAGCAGCTAAAGGTAATCTACCAATTATGGAATTGCTACTTGGTTACTTTAACGAGTTTAACGGTATTTTTTGTAGTGCAGCTAGTACAGGTCAAGTAACGTTGTTACAATTCTTAATAGATAATGACCTTCATAATCTTGATAGTGGAGCAGAAAGAGCTGTTTACTGGGCAGGAGAGAAAGGAAAATGGAATGCGGTTGAATTACTACTCGAAAATAATATTGGAACTCTCGATAACTTAGGAGCAGACTATAGTGCTAAACTTATTGATTGGAGAGAGAAAACGAAAAAGAATAAATTATAGATATTGAGGGCACAAATACATTATTTAGAATTAGTATATCCACCCATTTCGAATCAAGAATCTGAGTGGCTGAAAAACGATACGGAGTCTTTAGATTGGTTTAAGAGAAGTAAAATTTATTTTATAGGACAAAGGGCAGAATCAAAATTCATTTTTGAAAATGAAAATTTAGTTTTGATGAATTTGAGTCTTTCAGGTAAAATCAACTTTAAATTTGAATCTGGAGGCAATGAAATGTCCGGAAGTATAGATTTAGTTGAATTGTTTAAAGCTCATGATTTACCACTTATGGAATTTGGAGATTTAGATATAGAACTTGGAGATAAGTTAATTAGAATATGGAAAAAATCTGAAGATCCTGAAGTAATAGATTGGTTCACAACAGAGAAATTTCTTTATAATCTTTCATATCAACCACCATTTTTCTCAGGGTTTGAAAATTACAGAGATTTTACAAAGTACCATTTGCACTACATAGGAATTTCTACGAAGAATGATAGCTTTAGTAGGCTTGTGATTAAACCTCATGACAAGCGACTTAGAATACTTTCAAATGAGCATCCGCATATTAAAGGTTCTAGGGTTACAGATGAAATGATATTGTTTTTTTTCGATATTAATTCATTAGAAATAAAGCAATATTTGCATCCGACAGATTTTAATGAACTTGGGAAAAATGAATTAGAAGATAGATTAAGAATTTTTAAAGATGCGGAGAAAGCATTTGTAAATATTCTTGATACCAACTATAATGAAATTAAATTTAAGGATTACCCAAATTATGCTGATACTTTAATTAATTCTACAGTAGAGCGATATTCTTTCTCGATTAATGAGGATATTGAATTTATAACAGATAAGACAACAATTTTTGGCGCAAGAGAAAATTATGGAATATCAAAAGATCAAGCAGATTTCATTTTTATTGATAAAGATACAGGCTCAGTAGAATTGATGAAATTGAAAGACAAAAGCACAAAGGGATGAAAGTAATTTCATCCCTTATAAGTTAATTTTATATTTAAAAAAAGTATCTAATTTTCACAACGGCGCTTTTTCCTTAGGATCTCTAACCGTAACTTTCCAAACACCATCTTGCTTTACCAATTTAAAAATGCCTGGTGTTTTGTCATAAGAGGTCGAGTATTTTATCCAAGCAACATCGCCTTCTGTAACTTCATCTATAAGTTTAAAATTTGATTCTGAACCTTTAGGTTTAGCAAACATTTTTTGAAGATTGGAAAATGTGGCAAAACCTTCTGGTGTTGTATGCTTTTTAAGCGTGGCTTCTTTGCCTTGATAAAAACTTTCTGCAACGATTTCTGCTACCGATGGAGGATCTGAATTCGTAGTTCCCGCACAAGAAATAAATAAGGCAACAAGTGAGTAAATGGCTATTTTTTTCATGATATTATTAATTTGGGTTATTGATATATTTATGTGATACTTTCATTTCAATATTTCGTTCGCCATCTTTCTCATTTAATTCTAAAACTACTCTTCTGTCATTAGATAACGAAAATTTAGGCATGACATATATAAATCTTACCGTTTCATTTACCACAATTTTAGAAGGCAGATGATGTTTAAAAATAGGCTCTATGTACAAACGTTGTAAAGATTTCTTTTTTCCTTTTTGTCGTGTTTCAACGGAAAGGTTAAGGAAATTCAAATCATAATCCAAAGTAGAATTATTCCTAATTTGAATAACGAAGTAGAGCTCTTCTTTATCAAAAACAATATTTTCAAGCCTCATGATAACACCGCTATTTCGCCTTGTATATCTTCCTAGATATTGTCTTCTATCGAGAAGATAAGAGCAGAATTTTTGATAATAATACGTACTGTTATCAATCTTTTTTTCAAAAGTTTCAGTCTGAATTGAATCTTTGACTTTTGGTTTTTCATTCCCAATACTACTTGTCATCGGGATGAAATAATTGAGCTTTGAAAGCTGCGCTTTATACCTTACAATATACGAAAAAATCGAACCATTTCTATTGATTACCAGTAGATTACTTTCTTTTCCTTGTTTAGCTTGTAGTAAACCAAAATATTGTTCTTTTTCACGATTGTAAGTGAATACAAAATTTTCTGAGCCAGTTATACCTTGACGTATAGGCTCAGGAAAAAAGAGTGCCACATTTTTTGTGTCATTAGCATAAATGGTGTCAAGTATTCTTGTTTGTGCTTCCACGAAAGTTGAAATTATCATAGCTAATATTAATAGTATTGGTCTCATAATTTTGGTTTTAGAATAAGTTTATAATTGTTCAGTACAGTAACCTTCACATTTCGATTACTACGTCTAAGGACTTTAGTGATGCCGCCTACTTGCGGAACAGTTGGAATATTGATATCGCCAATAACATCGTCCAGAACTTCACCTGTCGCTTCAGCTCTAAAGTTATTTTCCACATAAATACCTTCACTACCATCTTGTAAATCGAAAGCTTTGAGTTTTGTGGGATGATGATTGATATTCTCAATTTCAATTAAAGCACGATTGGGTTGAAAGCTGATGAAACCAAATACAAGTGTGTTCTTGGGCATTAGTTTACTGTTGATTGTTGCAGCTTTGGTAAGTCGCATTCTCAATCTGGTGTTTGCCTTTACAATTTGGTCGCCATCAACAACCACGTAAATGGTAGCATCCGTATTGCCAATAATAGAAAGTTCATTGGGTTTTGGTGCAGCTGCAAAAAACAGTTGATGTTCCAAGCCTAATTCTTTAGCTTGAATTTTAAGTTCTCTAAGTATTTCTGAAGAATCAATTTCTATAGGTTGCTTCTTTTCGACTTTCTTCTGTCCGAAGTTTTGATATTTTTTATCTGAGTATTGAATTTTACCTGCATCATAAATACTATCTACAATACGTTTTCTTTCACGTTCTGGAAGATCTGGATCGTAATAGCCTAAAGAATCAATTAATTTTTCATCATAGATGCTGGGTGCATTGTTTTCACGCACTTCTTTTAAATCATTAAGAGCATCTAACTTAGAATCATACTCTTTTTGATTTTCTTCCAAATCTGGTATTAAGGTTTGTTCAAGATTGTCATTCTCGCTTTCGTCATCGCCCATTACCATTACGGAATAGGAAATCAGGAATATGAAAACAATAGCTAATACTGCTATAAATACGATTTTATTCTTTTCTACTTTCATCGCTTAATTTTTTTAGAGTGTTTTCGAAATAATTTGTAATTAAAAGTCCGTGCGGATTGTTTGGGAAGTTTCGGTCAACCATAATTAAGTTTCCGGTGGAAACCAATTCATATGTGTCGATTATAGAACCTCTATTGATTTCAAAAATGGTTGTGGTAGTAAAACTATATGAACCATTATTTTCTGTTATCTGCGACTCGATGCTTAGTACTTTTTGGACTAATGAATATTGTAATAATCGATTATAGACACCATCCGCTTTTTTCTGACGATATAAGTTATCGACTGAACTATTACCAAGCCAAAGTGCCTTTTTAAGATTTTTTTCATAATTGCTTGCATCAATATTATAGAAGTAATTGTGAAACAGTTCTAAATGTGCCAAAGCTTCAACCTTAAAATTTTCTTTTTGGTTGACGAGTTTCAGCGGAATGATACTGCCATCTGTATTAATGGCAAAAGCACTATTCATCGCATTTTTATTTGTATTAAATGCCATCCAAACCGAAAAAGTACTAGATAGCAATGCGCAAACGACTACTGCCAAAACGATAAATCGATTCAATTTTAGAACGTTGTATATGTTTTTGTAAGGTGTTTTCATTGTGAGTTGAATTAGCTGGTAAACAATCTAAGAGTGAAAGATGTAGCGCGTTTATATAACTTGAACTTCAGGAATACGATAAAGCCTACCGAGCCTAATTGAACAACAGGTGCAAAAAAGCCCTGGCCAAAATCGGTACCAAACAAGTTGGTCCAGAAGTTGGTGTTTATTTCAGTATAGATAGCATTGACAAATACATTGACCAGAAAAAATGCTGGCACTAACATATAAACTGCTGCATAGAGTTTGAAAAATGTGTAGGCAAGAGAGCGGAATTTTTCAAATACAGCTAAACTTATAACCAATGGGAAAAATGCTTGCATAATGCCTAAAAGAAAGAAGCGTTCTGCTAAAAATAGAGGGTAGATAAACAGGTCAAGAATCCATAAAATGGTACTCAGCATAAAAGCTAATATCTTGAATCCATAAAGTGGTGTTACTAAAGCTTCATAAAGCAACGTCATTGCCATACTTGCAGCATCTAATAAACCGACTTCTTCTTCAAGCGGTAAATCCTGTAATTGCAATGGTAATAACGCAGGTGCTGTCCCTCGATATTGTCCTTCAATAGCAACTAAAATACCATCGAAAAACCCTAACACCTGCGTTGAAAAAATAACCAATAGCACCACAGCAAAATTCTTTGCGAGTTCGCCTGGACTCAATCCCCAAGAATAGCCATCTTTATCCGCAATACCTTCATTGTATTTTTTTAGGATATTGACCAAGAAAAACAATACAGCAAGCGTTTTCATTCCTGCAATGGTATATTGCGAAAAACTGCTGTTCTGTATGGTTTGAAATACCGTGTCGATATATTCTAGCCCAATTCCTAAAATGATGGTTGCGGTCATTTCTAATAGTTTGTTTCGCGATTATTGACTTTATCCTGCATTTTTCTGAAGGAAATAATGTCTCTGTATCGTTTTGTTTTTGTAGTTATATTAGATACCATTTCTTTGGATTCCTGTTCCTTCTTTTTAAGAACTTCTGCACGTTCGGCATCGGTCATTTTAAGATTATCGCTGGATAAAATTTCGCCCATAAATTCAACGGTGTCCAATGAGTTTTGGACTATCGCATCGAATGATTCTGCAATTCGTGTAACTTCTTCAGGTTTTATATAAGGCGAGTTCAAAATGTCTTGTAAATCATTTTGCATAACCTGAATAAGACGTTGATTATTTTGTGCAATTTCCTCAACCGCTCTAAGTTGTTGTACCACACTAGATACTTTTTCTATGGCTTCTTTTGCATCCTTCAAAAATTTAACAGACTTAATCATTTGAGCTGTCTGTTTACCAGATTCTACAAGTTGTTTTACCAAACTGATAAAATTGGTGTTGTCATAGGTAGGCATTCCTTGGCTAGTTGCCTTTGATGGAATTAATAGCATTAATGTTACTGCCATTACTAAAATTCTGATTTTCTTTTTCATAATATTACGTTTTAGATGTGAATTGAATTATTGCTTTTTGCATATCGTGATGGGCTTCGTAGAGCTTCATAATGTCTTCGTTTTCTTGTCCATCGGTTAAATAGGCTGCATACACTTCCTTCGGTACTTCGAGTCTAAAAATGTTGCTTTCCTTTCCAATTTTGATAAACATTTCGGTGTACTTTCTTGGACCAGAAAGATTGTTTTTAATGGATTTTAATTGGTTCAGATCATGGCTAGATAGATTGAGTCTTCTGACTAATTCGTCATAACCTTTTTCATTATTCAGACTGTAGATAACTTGCGTGTTTTCTAAGATGCTCGCTGATGTGGAATTATTCGGAAGTTGATTAATGGATTGCAGTATAATTCCAATAGCGCCATTCTGTTTACGAATAGCCTGATAATAGAATTCTACACTTTCTAGTACGTTTTCAAACTTCAGTTGTTTGGCAAATTCATCGAATAAAATGATGCCTTTTTCTGCTCTGTTTTTCCAAATAGTTCTTTGGATAGCAGATTTAATCAACTTCAACATTACGGACAAAATTTCCTTGTTGTCCTTTACTTCATCCAGTTCAAAAACAATCAATCGTTTGTCTTCTATTTTATAGGTTTGGTCTTCGCTGACCTCAAATAGAAAACTATATAGACCATCGCCAACATACTCAGACATGACGTGTAAAAAGCTCGTAACATTAAAGTAGTCGGGATGGATTTTAAGAGTAGTCAGAAGATCTTCCTGATTCCTTTCTATAAAGTTGTAATAACCTTCCAAAGAATGATTTTCAGAAGTGTTATTGTAATAATGGCGCAGTATCTTTTTAACGGAAACCGATTGCGCTTTGGTCACTTTCATATCTGAAGCAAACAATTCAAAAAGAAATACTGATAAATCCTCTAAGCGTTCAGGTGTCAAATCTTTTACATCACTAATGTAAAAGGGATTGATACCTAAGTTCTTTCCGCTTTCGTATCGTAATACGGTGTATTTTTCAGGATAGAGTTTTGCAAATTTGGTGTAAGAACCACCTAAATCTATAATGACCAATCTTACACCGCTTTCAAAATATTGACGTAAAATATTGTTTGCTAGAAAGGACTTGCCTTCGCCAGTAGGCGCAAAAATGGCAAAATTTCTAGCTTTGATTCGCTTCTTTTTTTCATCCCAAACATCTTTTAATACCGGAATGTTATGTTCTCTATCATTAAAGATAATGCCTGTTTTATCCGATTTGTAATTGGTGTTATTTATGAAGAGACAAAGTGCATGTTTTAAATCGGTTACGTATAAATCATTGTTTGAAAAATTGGAAGAGAAGCAACAGTAACTATTTAGGATATAATTTTTGCGTTCTTCGCCTCTTGGATAATAAGGAATGATATCTAATTCCTTGAATTCGGTTTTTATTTTAGAAGTGATTTTGTCTAGTTTTTTGACATCTTTCGACCAATAGACAATATTGAGATGACCACGTATAATACGTGAATTGTCATCTGCATTGATTTGATCTAGAATGTGTTGAATTTTTGTAAGAACCACTTTGTTCTGTGAACCAAAATTGGAACTTTTATTAAGTTCTTCTATTTTCTTATCCAATAGCTTGCGCCACTTTTGTTTGTCATCCAAATAAAGAATTTGGTTAACAATATGGTTTTCATTAAGTGTAAGTCCTAAGCCATCAATAAACCCTTGATGAAATACAAAATCGTCCGAAGTGAATTTCTCATTGGTTTTGCTACTTTGAACATTTTCGCCAAAGCATAATTCGCTGTTGATGGCGAGCGCATCAAAGTGGTTTTCGCCAATATTGACGCTTTTCTTTTCCAATAAAATATCGGTATCAAATCCTTCATTGAAACCATTAAAATAACTACTTGTTAATTGCTGAATATCTTCTGCATTTAGCGGAAGAAATTCTATTTTTCTACTATTATTTATAAAGGAAACCGAATCGTTTACAGAATTAGCGAAGCTCTTAATGTTATCATCCAATTCTTGTACAATTCCCTTTGAAATTTTTCTGAAGGGATTGACGTATTTCGGATTGTTGAGTGCTTTGTTCTTAGTTAAAATAAAGAACAAATAACATTTATGTTCTATGTGTCCACGACCTCTAAAATACTCGTGTGTTGCTTTTTCTAAAAAGGTGGTGTTTGGAAGTTTTTCTGAAGAATAAGATTTCTTAAGGTAGATGTCTTGTTTATGGACAACAGTTCCAATAGGTAACGATTTCAAAGCTTGAAACCATGCACCATGCATATCCTCAAAATCCTTTTCGGACAAGGAATAGATTTCTGGTAGATTCCCTTCATAACATAGAATCACATTGCCATTGTTGGCAAATACGATATTGTCTTGAATATCTAAAATGGGTTGATATGTTGAAATATTAATCTTGTTCATAATCGAAGCCGGAATTTCTTTTGTTGCTTATAATTTTTGGAAAGGCTTTTGCCATCTGAAAAAGTTGTGGATTGTTGGTTATGCGAGTCAAGGCAACATATAAGGCTGAATTGAAAATCAGAATGCCAATTATCAACCCAAAACTGAAAGAGAAAATGATGATTAATAATGAGGCAAGAATTGAAACCATCATTAAGGCAAACAGGGAAATGGGCAATCCAAAAATGACTGCCCGTTTCCTAATATTTTTATAGACTTCGTATCGCTTCATTAAACTACGATAGTTATTAAGTAAGTGAAGATGCCTACCACGGCACCAGCGATGAGAACAAATACTAAAACACGAGTAATACCTTTTTTAAGGTCTGCGTTCTCGCCAAAGAAATGACCAGCATTAAATAGGAATCCAACAAGAAAGATGACACCTAGAATGATTGGGAAAATGGTTCTAATGGTATCTGAAACATCGTTTACAGAATCTTCAATACCACCAATTTGTGCAAAGCTTGATGCTGATGTCATCAAGAATGTGAGTAAGATAAAAATTGATTTTTTCATAATTATTTGGTTTAGCCTGTAGAGGCAGTTTCTAATTTTATTTTGTGAAATCTATTATGAAATGAAGATGAAGGAAGAAAATCTCTAAATTTTAACGCTAGATGGTGTTAAACTTTTGAAGATTATTAAGGAAGTGATTGATTTCTTGAATATTGTGTAATCTAAAACGATTATTATGAACACATTAAATCAAATTACACTCTTACTATTCTGTACAGTTTTTTTAAATCTTACTTATGCACAAAATGTTAAAGACCAAGCAAGGAATCCTATTGTAATAATAGATCCTGGTCATGGTGGAAAAGATGCTGGTGCAACGAGCAGAAATGGTATAAAGGAAAAAGATATTACTTTGGATGTTGCTTCTAAAATAGTGGTACTCAATAATACCTTATTTGAAAACCTTTTAATGTTATATCTCACTAGATATAAAGACACATTAATATCTCTAGGCGATAGAACAGAACTATCCAAAAAACTAAAAGCTGATATATTTATTTCGTTACATTGTAATCAAGCCATAAACAGAACAGCATCAGGAACAGAAGTTTTCATTCATCCTAAAAGCGAAGTGCAAGCCGAAGAATCTGCCTATTTAGGATTTATGATACAAAAAGGATTGGCAGATATACTTGGCATTAAAAACAGAGGATTAAAATATGGAAATTTTCAGGTGTTACGAGATAACGACAATAGTAATGCAACGGTTCTTTTAGAACTTGGATTTTTATCTCAAACTGATGAGGCGATATATTTATCTAAAGAAGAGTCTCAAAGTGCTGTTGCTTTGGTTATACTTCAATCGATTATTAAATTTTTGGGGTTATGAGTCAGTTGTATTTAGAGGTTATTATTGTAATCAGAAAAATATTATTATCTATTATTAAATTATTTAAAGTAAGATCATTGTTCTAAATATATAATTATATATAATGTAGTTAAGAAAAGAAATGAATTTAACTTTACGCGATAGTGTTAATACCATAATTTCCGTATTTTCAATGAAGTATAAATGAAGCGATATGAGGTACTTTTAAAACATTGGTTGCCTGTTCAATAAATTTACAATAACAAATTAATTAATATTTATGAAGAACGAAATTTAGAAAAAGTATCTTTACAGCGAAAATGGACAATAGACAAACTTACATATCAATAATTACAAAAAGACTAACATATCTTCAGAAAGAAGTAGAAAATTTTAATTCATTAAATTTAACTGATATAAATGTTTTTGCTGAAAACTTTTATAGAGACCTATTCAATTTAATTGGATTTAAATTTAACAACACAAATTTTGAAAGTAACAATTTTGCCCATATAGACTTAATTGACGATGTTAATAAACAAGCAATTCAGGTTACTTCCCAAAATGATAATACCAAAATTAAAGAGGCGATAGATGGCTTTTTTGCAAAACCAGAAAATCAATACTATAAATTACAAATATTGCTCATTTCAAAAGACGCAAAAAATTACAGAACGAAGTTCGGAAAAAACTTTAATCATAGAGAAGATGTTTTGGACATTAAAAGACTTCTTGCAATCATCAATGACCTTCAAGAAATAGATAAGATTAAAGATTTAGCAGACTTTTTGAACAATAATATATTGACAGAAAGGCAAAAAACAGAATGTTCAGAAGTTGAAACCATAATGGAACTGATTAATTACCTTAGTTTAAATAAAAACAGAATAATTATTGACAAAACAGTAAATGTTGATCCAAAAAATAAAATTGAAAACAGGTTTAGTGAACATTCAGAATATCTCAAACAACAATACGCAGGTTTATATGGTAAATATAATGGTCCTTTAATCGAAGCAACATCAGAGATTGATAGCGTGGAAGCTGAAATAATTTCAGATTTTTTAAAAGATGAAAGTGACATTATTTTAACTAAAGAAAATAACAACCCTAAACTAGCTTTGCATTCACTTGTTGAATTATTTTATGAAAAACTTTCTTCTAATGGAGTTAAGTTTGACAAACAAGCTATTAAGTTTTATTTACTTGATGAATTAATTAATTGCAATGTATTTCCAAACAAATAATTTATGTTATTATCTAAAGACGAAAATATAAAGACTTCATCAATATATGTTGCATCTCTTATTTTGAAACAAATTCAGAAAAAGAAGGTGGATAAAATTTCTATTTTCGATGTTTCTAAAGAACTGAAAAAACATAATATAACTCGTTATCGACACTTGTTTTTTGGTCTTGCATTTTTGTATTCTTCAGGAATAGTAGATTTTCAAGAACCTTTTATTTATATCAAAAATAAAAATGATTAAAATCAATAAATTATATAGTGAGCCTGAAATATTCACACCAATATCATTTGATTTTGGAGTCAATATAATAATGGGAGAGAAATCAGAAAAGACAAATAAGAAAATTGGTGTTGGAAAATCAATATGTATAGAATTTATTAACTTTTGTCTATTAAAAAGGATATCAGATAGTCGGCTAAATTTAATACCTAAAAAAAATGCTGATATTATTGAAAGTCAAATTAAATTAGACTTCGATTTCAATAATAAAAGGGTTATAATTTCTCGCTCGATTAGTAATCCTGAGCAGGTTTCAATTGAAATTGATGATAAACAAATTTATTTTGAGAAGCTAGATGACGCTTCTGAATATCTCGGAAATCTTTATTTTGAGAATTATTCTGCAAAGACTACGCGTCTGAGTTTTAGAAATCTATTACAACCGATTATAAGAGACGAACGATCAGAATTTAAGGATTTAATAAAATGTTTTGACACAAACAAGTCGATTCCACCTGATTATAGTCCTCATCTTTTCTTTTTGAATGTGGGTCTTGAAAAATACAAAGAGATAAAAAAAGTTAATGATGCATTAAAAAAGAAAAGAGCTTTTTTCTCTGAAACTAAAAAACTCATAACAAATAACAACGAAATAAAAATTCAAGATGCTAAAGCTCATCTCAATGAATTAGAAAGTGAAGTTGACAAAGTTAATAAGGCAATTGAAAACTTGAAAACCAATGAATCATTTGAACTAGTTCAGGAAGATTTAGTTAAGTTAGAAGCGAAACTAGCACAATTAAGGACTAAACAACAAGCGATAAAATACGAGATTAAACAAATAGATTCGTTCCCTAAACCTGAAAGTATTAATGAAAACGAAATTCAAATAATTTTTAATCAGTTCAAGAAAGGTCTAGGAAATTTAGTTGAAAGGTCTTTGGAGGATTTGAAAGAATTTAAAAATAAGATTGATGGTTTTAGAAATTCAATTGTAAATGATCGCTTGATAAGCTTAAGAACTGAGCTTTCTGAACTTAATTCAATCGTTAGAAAAATTGATGAAGAGTATTCGGAAAAAATATCATTATTAGACAATGGAGAAGTCTTAAAAGATTTAAAAACATCGATTAATGTTTTCAATGAAAAGAATCGAGAGTTAAATAATTTACGTTCATTAATTCAAAAATACGATGAATCAGAGAGAGACAAGAAAAAAATAGAAGCAGATAAGGCTGTTTTGATTTCCGACTTCGAAGAAGAGTTATATAAAAACGAAAAAACATTAAAGAGTTTTAAAGAGTCAATACTAAACATTCACGAAAGAATTATGGGAAATCGTGAGGCACATTTTGAGATTAAAACAACAAAAAATCAAAGTGTGGTTGATTTTATAATGAGAACTGATGATGATGGTAGTCATTCAACTGAAAGAATGAAGGTGTTTATCTATGACATTGCATTAATGTTGAATGAATACACTCGAACAAATCACCTAGGATTCTTAATCCACGACAACATATTTGAAGATGATGATTCTATTGAAAAAAGTTTAAATTATTTATTTGAATACAATAACAAAACACCAAATGAATTTCAATATATAGTTACGCTTAATAGTGATTTGATTGAATCGGCTTTAAGAAATGGGAAACTATTATTTAAAGTAGATGATTTAAAACGTGAAGCATTTACAAAGGACAATAGATTTTTGGGGATAAAATATAACGAAACAAAATAGAAGACACAAGGTCAGCACCCAAAGCGCTAACAATTCAAATAAATAATTGATTTAATATATTAGGTCTGCTCTATTATCTAATTAATGTGTGCTTTTAGTTCAATTGAATGATTACATGTTTCTAATTCTTCCCCAAACCAAAGGATGCTCACTAGCAGCAACATTTCTATTAGAAACAGATTTATAGATAGACCATTGCGGATGCTTTTCTGGCCATATCGCTTTGCGATTTAAGCCACTATCTTCCATTTTATTGAATAAAGCTGGAGAGAACAACATGTAATCTTTCTGCTTAATATTTACACCCATTCTGTAAGCGCCTAATCTGAAATAAGTACCATCGTTTCCCTTATCAATATCCACTTCAAAAGAGAGATGTTTTGTAATATCTTTTAAGTCTGTGTCTTGAATTAAAGGCGATAAAGAATTACAATAAGATGGTGCGTTAAATGTACCTGCGATGATGACATTAGTTTTGCCTTCAGCTATTAGCTTTTTATAAACTTCAGCAATCTTGTAAACTTGTTTTTTTCGAATACTATCCGATTGTTTTCTGTTCTTTGTTGGCTTTTTTAAATAAGCATTTAATAGCCAAATGGTTTCTTTTGATGGTGTGCTAATTTCATATACAATCAAATTTTTGCCATCATCGTTAGTTGCTGCATTGATATTATGGGTTCTAACAGCTTTGAGATTATAGCCATGTCGCAGCGCTATTCCCATTTCTAAACTATCCATATCATTGCCTTGAATCACAAAAGAGTGTTCAAAAGGTTTACAGTCAAATTCTGGTAGAATGAGTTGGTTAAAGTCCTCAAATGAAGCTCTGTCCTCAATTTCTTGTAGTAGTAAAATATCTGGATTTACATTGGCGATAACTTGGGCTTTATGTTGTGTTGCTTTAGGATGAATGGGAACGGTTTGAAGTTTTATCCATCCATTCCAATCTGTGAGATTATTAGCTTTGCAGTCAATAGAATGGCTAAGGCCTTTC
This sequence comes from uncultured Flavobacteriaceae bacterium, assembly GCA_947489085.1. Classification (GTDB taxonomy): domain Bacteria; phylum Bacteroidota; class Bacteroidia; order Flavobacteriales; family Flavobacteriaceae; genus Jejuia. Next base: position 95,334 of record CANLCJ010000002.1, on the reverse strand, counting down.
ATAAAGAGAAAACCTGCTTTTCGTCTCAAAACTGCATAAGGTCGCGGACTTGATTTTTCAAAACCAATTAAAAATGATAGTTCTCTAATCCGATCCTGTTGAATCAAAGATTTAGAGGGTTCGACCATGAGTTTGTCAAGCTCTGTTGTCCAATCGGAAGTTGAATTTTCGATTAGTTTTTCTAAAAGGTTTCTGTCTCTGTGAAATAAGTTCTGAACATTAAAAGTTGCTATTTTCATAATTTCTAAATTTTTATTTTCGTTTATCGCTGGTATCTTGATCGAATGCTACGAGGTTAAATAATTCTCGCATTCTGCTTCGGACTCTATTGCCATATAAATCTTCCAATTCTTCAGCATTTAGGTTTGTAGTTCCGTGTGTTTTTATATGATGGTTTATAAAAAGTTCGTGTCGTGAGAGTAAGATTTCGCCCATGACGTTGCAATCCTTTCCGTAATGTCTTCCAATAGGTTCAACACCTAAATCATCGAAACAGAAAAACTGCCTACAACCATAATCCTCGATGGTTTTATAGCCAATATGATTAAAGCCAAATACGATATTTCTAGATGGAATTAGGATGTATGGCTTTTGTAACGGAACGATATTTTTCAATAAAATCATTAGGCTCGTTTTGCCACAACCAACAGGTCCAGAAAGTAAAATGCCTTTATTGGGATCAATCTCATTTTTCTCGCAGTTTTCTTTATCTTTTATAAAATAATGGCAGAGTTTTAAAATGATTGGATGGTCTTCTTCGTAGATTTTAAAACCATTTCCAAAGAGCATTTTTCCTTTAACATCGAGATAGATTAAAATTTTTTCAAAATCATACATCACTTCTTTGCCATCAAAAGTACCAATGTCATACGTTTTGTGTTCTTCGACTATTTTACAAGGGTTGACCATAATCTTTGTTTTTATTGGTTCGCAGATTGTCCTTTTTTTGAGGAACTGCATCTGCATTTTCATATTCATTGGCTTTTAACATCCAATTACTTGCTGTAGCATGCCAATCTTCAATTTTTATTTTACCACCAATTTTCCATCCGATGCCTTGGTAGTGGTTGTAGAATTTCTTGGCTTCATTATCAGGCCATTTTTTCTTTTTAAAAAAATCAATCACTTCAATTTCATTTTTTGGTAGCTTAGTTTTATTTATGTTTTCTATTTGTTTATTAATGTTTGTATTACGTATCAATGCTTGTTCAGTACTTGTTTCCAACTCATTCACAGCTTGTTCAGAGGTTGTACCGAAATTGAACAACTTGATCTTACTGCCTTTGTATGGATTATGTGAAGGCATATATTTTAGATAATTCCATGAATCCATTTGTTTTAAACAGCGATGATAAGTTGCTGTCGAACCAATTTTTGAGAGTTCCATAACTTCTTGCCTGTCTATGTAAAATTCTTCTCGAAATCGGTTTAAATTCCAAAACTGAAACAAAGCCATATACAAGCTGACATGAGTTGTGTTTAGCCTTTTGTCTGCATAGAATTTTTGAAATACAGCATTGAGATGTTTTATATAATTCATACATCCTTAATCGATTTTGTGGTGCACGCGATTATTGTCCATAACCTTCTGAATTTCTTCGGAATCATAAAAAATGATGCCACCAACTTTTGTATAGGGTAGTGTGCCTTTAATTCGGAGATTTTGTAGAGTACCAGGACTAATTTGAAGTAAGTCCATGAGTTCTGAAGATTTTAGATATTTCTTTAGTTTACCTTGCGCTTGTTTGCTTAAAAGTTTTTTGATGTCATCGAGCAATTCAAGTTTAAAATCCCTAAGATCATCTGTAGTAATAATTGTTGCTGGCATAGTAGAACTATTTTTAGAAAAGAACTACCATTTTGCTTTCGACTAAAATGATAGCCCTTGACCTGATTTGACTTTCATTCTACAAATTTGAATAGTATTGATGGATTTTAATCACAAGTATGACCAGAGTACGGTCAAATTTTAACATTATTAAATTTGATGCTATTTGGTGCGTTTTGAGGTTGTGATAAGTGAATTTTAGATTTAAAAAAGAAGATAATTGTAACAAAGTTATAAAAGCAGGAGGTCAACCGTATGTGGTTTAAAAAAAGAAGATATTTTATTCTTCTGCGCTATCCATTTGTAGAAGCAAACCATTGGATAAATCATCCAAAAATTTAGTTCTGCTTATTTTTCGAGATTTAATTTCAGAGAATATTTTGTAGAAATCCCCAAGGTCAAATTGTAATACTTTTTGTAATGCAATTGCTATTTCTTTTATATCGACGTTTCCATTATTTATTACACGATTAAAATAAAGTGCATAGATTAATTCTGTTAGTGCAGATTTAGAAGATGTCCATTTTAGATTTGTATTATTTATGTCATTGGTTGATTTTCTGTTTTTGATTTTATCAAGCCTTAATTTTAGGTAATTCATAAAAAGCTTGTAGGCTTTAATCTTACCTAAAAGCATATCACGTGGCGTACTAAAATCAGGATCTTGAAAATAGAATTTTGATGATGAGATTGAAAAACGGTCTAAATGGCCTCTTGTGTAATATTGCTTATCAAAGTGATGGAGTTTAGCTTCAACATATTGGTTGAAATCAATATTGTATAAATAGAACCGATTAAGCTTTCGAAGTTTTTTCTTTAAAGCTTTTTCTTGGTCTTGAACATTTGATTTTGGAAACTGAAGTTCAAAAGAACGTATTTCGGTATAATAGATAAGTTGAATTAAAGAGATTTGCTTTTGGTGTTTAAAGAATTCTACTTCCTTTGGAACTGAAACAAAATCCGTTTTAATAATAGCTTTTTTAAAATCATTTAAAGTGTTGCGAGATAGAATTATGATTTGTCTGGACGTGTCAAGAATGGATAAAGAACTTTGTTCGATTTTTTCAAGTTCATTAGTGTATATAGTATTGCGTAAAGTAAAATCCATCACAAAAGTTTAGTTATACACGCGGTATCCAATAGATTATCTATTGACTTTTAATAGTATTTGGTAGATTTTAGGTTAGTTTAATAAAGATGGTTAGAAATACATAAATGTAGGATAATAAACTGTGTAAATTTTGCGTATTTGCTATGTGAATTTTATACACAATTCATAAATGCTATTGAGATTAGTTTATTAATTCACTTTATCAATAAGTTCTTGTCTGCTCGAACAGTTTGATTTGTTAAAGATGTTAGAAGCGTGCTTTCTAACTGTACCATAGGATATAAACATATTTTCAGCTATTTTTTTATAACTGTAGCCTTCTATTATCTGAAGTACAATTTCATTTTCTCTATTTGTAAGACCGTATAGGTCTGCAATATCTTGATCTAATTTGTAGGTGTTCTTTAATCGATATAAATAGCTATTTACTTCCATTATAGTAACGAAAAAAAATGATGACGTCATTATGGAATGCGTTATGGGCTGAAAATCGCCAAAATAAGTTAATGCGGGAAGCATAACTAAAGAGAAAATTGAACTTAAACCTAGATTCGTTTGAATTTTAAAATAGCGATCTCTTTTAGTTTTCTTTTTAATCACTAGAAAGAAATATACAATAAAAACTATGGAAAGTATAGTAGGGAAAATTAGAAATAGACTTCTAGCGAAATCTAGAGAGCCTGTATAGTAATAGGGGATTATAAAAAGTAATGCAAAACAAAGGGAAAGAATGATAATCAAGTTCTTTATTTTGAAAAATGTATTTGGTGTTTTAATATTGAATTCTTTATATAAATACCAAACTAGATAGATGCACATTACAATTGAAATCGTATAAGTTATAACGTATTGAAGGATTCTAGGACCAGGAAAGTTATCATCTGGTAATAAACCATTCAAAACATTATATAGTAGAAAAATAATAGCTAAAATTAGATAGCGATACTTAGATTTAATGTTTTGATGCTTACCTAATCCAATATTAAAAAGTTGAAAAATAATAATTATACCAATAACTATGCACAAGAAAAGCACCACCCAATGCATAGAAGAAGCGTAGGTGTATTCTGGGACAAACCGATATTTTTGAATTAAGTAAAACATATAACCACATGCACAACAATATTTTAACTTAAAATTCCGAGAGTACTAAATATAACTTATCTTAGTGTGAATCAAAAATTATAAAGCGTAAAATGCTGAATAACAAGTATAAACTAGGTTTTTTCCCTACGGCTTTGGAGAGAATGGATAACTTATCCAAAGTCTATCCAAACTATAATTTGTATATCAAAAGAGATGATAACTCAGGTTTAGCATCTGGCGGAAACAAAGTAAGAAAGCTTCAGTTTTTTATTTATGAAGCTTTAAGTAAAGGATGTGATACGATTATTACTGCTGGAGCCCAACAATCTAATCATTGCCGACAAACAGCAGCAGCTTGTGCTAAAGCAGGACTAGAATGCCATCTACTGTTAGGTGGTAAGAAGCCTAAAAATTACAATGGTAATTTATTACTTTCTCATTTATTAGGAGCTAAAATTCATTTTACTGGAGATAATAGAAAAGGGGAAGATATAATTAAATTAAAGCAAGATTTAGAAGTACAGAAAAGAAATGTTTACGAAATTCCTTATGGTGGATCTAATTTACTTGGAGCTTACGGCTTTGTAGATGCTGTTAAAGAATTGAAGGAACAACTTTTAGAAAATAACTTGAAAATCGATTACATTTTCTTTGCATCAAGTTCTGGCGGAACACAAGCTGGGCTTAAACTTGGTATAGATTTATACGATCTTGATATAAAACTAATGCCAATTAGTATAGATAAAATTGGTTTAGGAGATAAAACACTAGACGATGCTGTTTTAGAGATACTGCATCAAGGTCAAAAAGAATTGAGTATTCAAAAAACGTACTCAATTAAAGATGCAACACTTATTAGAGATTATGATAAACCTGGTTATGGAGTAATTACTGAAAACGAAAAGATGGCCATAAAGCAATTGGCTCAAAGTGAAGGTATATTGTTAGACCCTGTTTATTCTGGTAGAGCGTTTTACGGAATGATAGACCATCTTCAAAATAACAAAATTGAGAAAAACTCTAATGTGCTCTTTTGGCATACAGGTGGTTTACCGGCAAATTTTTATTATTCCGAAGAGCTTTTAAAGTAACTTAAAAGTTGATTACACTTTCCAAAGCATCATCAGCTTCTGTATGAATGAAGTTAGCTTGATAATTAATTGTAGTTTTTAAATCACTATGACGATACAGCTTTTGAAGCATCAATGGGTGGATGGTGTCTCTAGCAATATTTCCGAATGAGTGGCGAGCAATGTGCATTGTTACTTTCTTATTTATTCCAGCTTTCAGAGCAATAGACTTTAAGTTCTTGTTGAATTTTTTATTAGCAGTTTTAATTTTATTGTATAAGTCTTTAGCATCGTCAAGATTAGCTTTTTTTAATTCTGGAAATATAAAGTCATCATCATAATTCTTATTGCAAACATATTCCTCTAAAATTATATCGATTTTTAATGGTATTTTGAGAGAAAGCAATTTGGAATTTTTACCCATTCTGTAATGTAATCTACCATCATAAATTTGAGACCATCTTGTTTTCAGAACATCTGAAACCCTCATTCCAGCAAAGTAAAAACTAAAAAGCCATACATTCAATGAATGACGTTCTACATCAGATAGGTTATCTAAGCTCTCGATGACTTTTAACTCTTTCTCTGAGAGTCCAACTTTGACAGTTTCTGGAAATTTTATTTTGAATTTTCCTGGCCCAAAACAATAAAGCTCTTTACTTACAACCTTATCCTTAATCGCTCTATTGAATAACAGACGAATAAAAACCATGACATTCATTGCGGTAGTTTCGGTAAGAGAACAGTTGCCTTTTAAATATATTTTAAATTTTTTGAGAAACCGTTCATCGATTTCTTGAAAAGTTAGATGTCTTACTTTACAATATTTTTCTATATAACTAACCCAAGCTGAGTCAGTAGAAAGACGATTCATTTTGCCTTCGACTTCTAGAGCTTCAAGGTGTTCATCAACAAAATCAAAAAATGTTAGGTTTGAAGTGGGTTTGTAAATCTCTTTTTTAATTTGATTTGCAGATGCATCTTTATTGTTGGTTTGTAGAGTAATAAGACCTTTCCTAGCTTCAGATAATTTTGATGTTATGAGGTTATTTAAACCTTCAGAATTTGGATGGGATTTTTTTATTTCATTATTTTTTGAATCCCAATCCTCTAAATCTATATAATGACCTAAAAGCTTATACGTAGAGCGTCGATTTTTAGTTATTCGAATTGCAAGTGGATAAAGCCCTTTGGTGTTGGGCTTTTTACGTAGAACTATTTTTGCACTTGCTGACATCGTTGACCTGTTTTGCGAAAGTCAAATCAGGATATCATTTGATTAAGTACTTATGTAAAGATACAAATTATTATCTGCGTTTGGGTACAACATAGGTACAACAAATATCGATATCATATGATATTATATGACTTTAAAGAAAATTGACAAACACTTAAATCATTGAAAATGAGTGTATTTGTGTTTCTTTGGTGCAATATACGCTAGACTTAGGATCTAGTGCCGCGAGGTGTGAGAGTTCGAGTCTCTCCGCCCGCACAAAAAAAGAAAACCTGACTTTTTAAAAGTTGGGTTTTTTTAGTTAACAATACCCTGTAACACTAAAATTGGTGATACGTGTATTTTGAGATTTCTTGCCAAAACATCTTTTGTTCTATTCTATTTTTAAAATTGAAGTGCTGCAATTTGCAGAATACCACAAACTCAAATTGCAATTACCAAATATGGTAAAAAGGTAATTCTAGAAGAAAACAATACTTAGAGGTGTTTAGATTCTGATAAACTGAAAAAAATACCTGTGCTATAGAAAAGGATTCAAAGTGGAATACCTAATTTAGTTTTTAGGATAAGTTGAGAGAATTTCTTTGCATTAGAAATTATGAAAAACGCCAATTTATAGAGAATTCAAATTGAAAAGTAATGCGTTATAAATCCAATCTCTATCTTCAATTTCTGTATTATCTGATGAAACTACGTTTGTAGATATTTCAACAGGCGCGTCTAGAGATTTGAGATTTTTGGTTAATACTTTATCTCTATAAAGTTCAAATTCTTTTTTTATCTGTATAAAACAATAGGTGACTTTCAAAAGCCTAAAAATTGATTTGTTGTATATTATCAACAAAAACATTAAATTTGTGGTAAATATGCAACAAAATGAATTCTAAGAAAGCAGTGCTCTTGCCGAAATATCAGAAGATATTTGAGCAATTGGGCGAGAATATAAGGCTCGCGCGAAAGCGAAGAAAACTCACAACAGAGCAGGTTTCAGAACGAGCTGGCATTAATCGGACTACATTGTATCGAATCGAAAAGGGCGACCCAAAAGTTGCCATAGGCTCTTATTTTAATGTATTCAGAGTATTGAATCTAGAAGAAGATTTTAAAAAGTTAGCAGTTGATGATGAATTTGGTAGAAAATTACAAGACCTTGATTTATTATAAGAAAGATGGCTGGAGGAAAATTTGACATATATGTATTCGCTGATTGGGTAGATCTGGAAGAACCAACATTAATAGGAACATTATCGGCACATTTTGCCAAAGGAAAAAAGGCGTTCAGTTTTGAGTATAATAAAGATTGGTTAAAAACCGATGCACAAAGATTGTTAGACCCAGATATCGATTTTTACTCAGGCCCTCAATACCCAACCAATAAAGAAAATTTTGGAATCTTTTTAGATAGTATGCCAGACACTTGGGGCAAGACTTTAATGAAACGTAGAGCTGCCCAAGATGCTAGAGCAAATAATGAAAAAGCTCGTACACTCTATGAAATAGATTATTTACTTGGAGTTTTTGACGAAAGTAGAATGGGGGCTTTGCGTTTTAAAACTGAATTGGACGGCTCATTTTTAGATAATGATGTGCATAGTCCAACACCACCGTGGTCTTCGCTAGGAGATTTACAGGAAGCTGCTAAACAATTGGAAAGTAGTGACCAAAGTGAAGCTGTACGAAAATGGATTGCGGTATTGATTGCACCGGGTTCATCATTAGGCGGAGCGAGACCCAAGGCAAATATTTTTGATGCCAAAAAGAATCTTTGGATTGCAAAGTTCCCATCAAAGACAGATACTATTGATAAAGGTGCTTGGGAATTTTTAGCCTATCAATTAGCAACTGCAGCGGGTATAAAAATGGCAGATTCTAAAATAGAGAAGATTAGTGGCCCTTATCATACATTCTTAACAAGACGATTTGATAGGGACAATGGAAAACGTATTCACTTTGCTTCTGCTATGACGATGACTAGAAATACCGAAGATACCATAAAGGAATCTGTATCAAGTTATCTCGAAATAGTAGAATTTATAGAAAATTACGGTGCAGATATAGAGGCTAATTTGCATCAGCTTTGGAGACGTATCGTATTTAACATAGCAATTTCTAATACGGATGACCATTTGCGAAATCATGGATTTATATTAGCCGATAAAGGTTGGATTTTATCACCAGCTTATGATTTGAATCCATCCATAGAGAAAGATGGTTTATCTCTAAATATAGATATGGATGATAATGCTTTAAGTTTTGATTTGGCAAAAAGTGTAGGGATGTATTTTCGCTTAAGCGAAAAGGAAATGAAAACTATACTTTCTGAAGTATTAATGGTTGTCAAAAATTGGAAACATATAGCAAATGAAATTGGTATAAAACGAAATGAGGTAGAATTGATGGAAGGGGCTTTTAGAATAGACTACGAATAAAATTATTTTTGTTTTTTGAAATAAGGACTCCAACTTATTTAATACCTCTTGGGGAGGTTACAAAGGAGCTAATGCAGAGCACGCAAGGTTAGGTGCATCTGAGAAATTCTAAGTTTTAGGAGAATACAAGAAGGTATAAATACTTTATTTTATGAATATTCTAGAGCAAGACTAACACCAAATTAAAAGAGTATGGCTATTTCAACATGATGGTCGCAGCTTTTCGTGTTGTGTACCGTATAGAGATAGTACTAATAAGATTGAGCCTCCCCCTTGTTTGGAAGTTTTAATTTTAGCAATTATAGGAAACAAAAAAACCACCCCGATTGGAGGTGGTTCGTATTTTTAATGCAACAGTTAATTAGTGCTCATGGCCATGACCAGCATGATCTTTTAACTTATTAGCACCACTTTCTAGTGCAGCAGCAGCATCATTAGCAGCTTTTTTTGTAGCATCTGTAGCTTTAGTTACAGTTGCTTCAGCAGCGTTTTTCGTAGCATCTACAGCCTCACCAGCCTTAGCCTTAGCAGTGTTTACTGCATTTCCAGCAGCGTCTACAGCACTTTCAACAGCTTCACCTGTTTTTTCAGCCATGTTTTCCGCAGCTTCTTTTGTAGCGGTAGCAGCGTTATCTACAGCTTCGCCAGCAGACTTTGCAGCTTCTTTTGTAGCTTCAACTGCATCGTTGGCAGTCTCTTGAATAGCGTTTTCTGCTTTTTTAGCATCTCTACAAGATGTAAAAGAGGCACTCATGGCTAATAATAAAGCCGATCCTAAGATTAATTTTCTCATTTTTCTCATTTTTAGTGTTAATTATTCAGATGCACAATTTAATCAGTTAAATTAAACCTGCATCGTTTTTCTTAATTTTTTTGCAGAAAAACGATTTATATACGCAGATAGTCCAGTATTTGGATGACAGCTCCCTTGTTTTCTTCTACAAACATTTTGTTTTTAGACCCTGCAGTTAAACGGAAGTCACTTTTAGAAATCAAATTATCGATAATGCTATTAAATGCGCTTTGATCTTTAACAGCAAACATGCCTCCATTCTCGATTAAAGCTTTGGCTTCGGGAAATTTATCGTAGTTATTACCTATAATAATAGGTACACCAAATACAGCAGGTTCTAATGTGTTATGTAAACCTGTTGTTCCCATGGCGCCACCAACATAAGCAATATCTGCATAACTGTATATTTTAGAAAGTAAACCTATAGTATCTATAACCAATACCTTATAATCTTTTAAAACAGTATCGGTTTCTATTTCAGAAAACAAAATGGTTTTTGCGTTTAGTTTAGATCTAAATGTTTCGATTTGGTTGGCTTTTATTGCATGAGGTGCAATAATGTATTTTACATCTACATTAGAGTTTGCATTAATAAAATTTAAAAATAAACTATGGTCTTCTGGCCAGGAGCTCCCCACAACAATGCACAGTTTGTCCGTTTTAAATTTAGCTACAAAATCTAGAATGTTATCTTGGGTTAATTGGTTAGAAACCCGATCGTATCTGGTATCTCCAGTTACGGTTGTGGCATTATAACCAATAGATTCTAGCAACACTTGAGAAGCTTTATTTTGTGTAAAGATATGTTGGAAAGCAAATAATGCGTTTTTAAAAAAACGCCCATAGGGTTTAAAATAAATTTGTGGTTTTCTAAAGGCAGCAGAAATTAGAATGGCCTTTAAATTTCGTTGTTTTAATGCTTGGAGGTAATTTGGCCATATATCGTACTTTACAAAAATACTCAGTTCAGGATTTAAAAAATCAATAAATCTACCCGCATTGTGTGTGCTGTCCATGGGGAGGTACACTACAACATCTGCTATAGGCGTATTTTTTCTAATGGTATATCCCGAAGGAGAGAAAAAACTTAAAACAATTTTATGTGTTTTGTAGTGTGCCCTTAAAGCTTCAAAAACAGGTAGTCCTTGTTCGTATTCGCCCAATGAAGCACAATGAAACCAAAGGACCTTATCTTTAGGAGTAATATGTTCCTCTAATTGTTTAAATGTTTTAGAGCGACCATGTACACCCTGTTTTATTTTTTTATTGAAAGGAGCAATACATTTTAAAATAAAACCTGTAAAACGAATACCAATGTTATAAATAAAATTCAAGCTTAAACATGTTTCGTGCTAAAATACATTTCTTAAAAGAATTATACAGCTTACATATATGAATTTTGTAGTTTTGTCTTTAAGAAGCTAAGCTCTTATAGACGTTTAAATGAGGTCTTAGATTTTGTAAACGGTTGACCTTCAAATTTTAAAAATGAAGAAAATACAAATGGTAGACCTTAAGGGTCAATACAACGCAATAAAAGATGTTGTAAACAATTCGATTAATGAAGTGATTGAAAATACTGCATTTATAAATGGACCTAAAGTTCACGAATTTCAAAAACAATTAGAGACTTATTTAAATGTAAAGCACGTGATACCATGTGCAAACGGTACAGATGCGCTTCAAATTGCAATGATGGGTTTAGGGCTTAAGCCAGGAGACGAGGTAATTACAGCAGATTTTACATTTGCAGCTACAGTAGAAGTTATTGCCTTGTTAAATTTAACCCCTGTTTTGGTAGATGTAAATACAGATGATTTTAACATTAACATAGAGGCTATTAAAAACGCCATAACGCCTAAAACTAAAGCGATAGTACCAGTGCATTTGTTTGGTCAGTGTGCCGATATGGAAGCTATTTTAGAGCTGGCTAAAGCACATAACCTATATGTTATAGAAGATAATGCACAAGCTATAGGAGCAAATTACAGGTTTAAAGATGCTACAAAAGCAAAGGCAGGAACAATAGGAGATGTTGGCGCAACATCGTTTTTTCCATCCAAAAATCTAGGTTGTTATGGAGATGGTGGTGCAATTTTTACAAATAACGACGATTTAGCCCATACCATACGAGGCATAGTTAATCATGGAATGTACAAACGTTACCATCATGATGTTGTGGGTGTTAACTCTCGTTTAGATAGCATCCAGGCAGCAGTATTAAGTGCCAAATTACCAAAGCTAGATGCATACAATCGCGCAAGACAAAATGCAGCTAGAACATATACAACTATTTTAAAATCGGTACCGCAGCTTGTTACGCCTAAAATTTCTAACGGTTGCGAAGGTGGAATTTGCGACAGTTGCGATTGCCATGTATTTCACCAGTATACTTTACGTGTATTAGGCGGACAAAGAGATGCATTGGTGGCACATTTGCAGGAACAGGGCATTCCTTGCGGTGTGTATTACCCAATACCTTTGCACAAGCAGAAAGCGTATTTAGACAAGAGGTATAACGAAGCCGATTTTCCTGTAACTAACACTTTAGTACAAGAAGTTATTGCTTTGCCAATGCATACCGAGCTAGATAACGAACAAATTGAATATATAACATCAACAATTATAAAGTTCTTAAATGGATAAAATATTAGTTACTGGTGGATTGGGGTTTATAGGGTCTCACACCGTTGTAGAACTTCAAAATGAAGGTTACGAAGTTGTAATTATCGACGATTTATCTAACTCTTCTGAAAAAGTGTTAGAAGGTATTACAGCCATTACAGGGAAACAGCCTCTTTTTGAGAAACTAGATTTAAAGCATAAGGCTGGTGTTGAAGCATTTTTTGCAAAACATAACACGATTACAGGAGTAATACACTTTGCTGCGAGTAAAGCTGTAGGAGAAAGTGTTGAAAACCCTTTGTTATACTACGAAAACAACATAAGCACGTTGGTTTATATTCTTAAAGAATTAAAAAAATTGCCAGCGGCTAGTTTTATTTTTAGTTCGTCCTGTACTGTTTATGGACAGGCAGATGAATTGCCAATAACTGAAAACGCACCTGTAAAGCAAGCAGAGTCGCCTTACGGAAATACCAAACAAATAGGAGAGGAAATTATTAAAGATACATGTAAAGTAGAACCCAACCTAAAGGCTATAGCCCTGCGTTATTTTAATCCAGTTGGGTCTCACGAATCAGCCAACATAGGCGAATTACCTATAGGTGTGCCTCAAAACTTGGTGCCGTTTATTACACAAACGGGTATAGGCTTAAGAGCACAATTATCTGTTTTTGGAGACGATTACCCTACGCCAGACGGCACTTGTATAAGAGATTATATTCACGTTGTAGATTTGGCTAAAGCGCATGTTGTAGCATTAAACAGGTTATTGCAAAATAAAAACAAATCGAATTACGAAACCTTTAACTTAGGCACAGGTAAAGGCAGCTCTGTACTGGAAGTAGTAGACGCTTTTGAGCGTGTTTCTGGTAAAAAATTAAATTATAAGATAGTAGGTAGACGAGAAGGCGATATTATATCTGCTTATGCAGATACAAATAAAGCAAATAATGAACTTGGCTGGAAAACGGAATTGAGTTTAGACGATGCCATGCGCTCTGCATGGAAGTGGGAACAAAAAGTAAGAGGATAGCTCAATTATAATACAACTCAAAAAGGTGCTATGTTAAATGTAACATAGCACCTTTTTTTATTTACAGATTGAGCAGAATAGGTTATAAGGATTCTGCCACTGTTTTCTTTTTTGTAAACATTGTAAATACAAGTATAAGCATACCAGTGGTTACAGAAATATCAGCGAGATTAAAAATTCCTGTTCTAAGTACATCAGTAAGTCTTAGATATAGAAAATCTGTAACACTGCCGTAAGCAAACCTGTCGTAAACATTAGCAATACCGCCACCTATTATGCTAGAAAAGGCAAATAAAGACCAGTTGTCTAAGGTTTTATCTTTTAAAATATGTCTCAATACTAAACCTAACACAACAACAGGTAAAATAAGTAATACTATGAGTTTAATAGTGGGGTTAAGGTCGCTACCCATACCTAGAAATGCACCTGTGTTTTCAACGTTCATAAGCTGAAAAAAATCGCCAATAATAGGGCTTACTGAGCCTGGTTCTACATGAGTTCTTACTATAACCTTAGAAATTTGATCGAAAGCAACAGTAAGTATTATTGTAATACCTATAAAAATATGTTTGCGGGTAAGTTTCATTTTAGGATACGGCTTCAAAAGTTGCAGAAGCGGTTTGCGCCGATCTATCTATCTTTTTCACTAGGCCTTGCAATACTTTCCCTGGGCCAACTTCAGTAAAGTGTGTTGTGCCATCTGCAATCATCTGTTGTACAGATTGTGTCCACTTTACAGGGGCTGTAAGTTGCGCTATTAAATTGTTTTTAATTGCAGCATTATCGTTAACAGCACTAGCAGTTACATTTTGATATATTGGGCAGTTTGGTGTATTAAATGTGGTGTTTTCTATCGCGGCAGCTAATTCTTCTCGTGCTGGCTCCATTAAGGGGGAATGAAATGCACCGCCTACAGGTAATACTAAAGCGCGACGTGCACCTTCAGCTTTTAGCGTTTCACAGGCCTTATTTATAGCTTCTATTTCGCCAGAAATAACCAATTGCCCCGGGCAATTATAGTTTGCGGCTACCACAATACCCTCTGTAGTTTTACATACGTTTTCTACAACAGCATCTTCTAAACCTAAAACGGCAGCCATAGTGCTTGGTCGTAGTTCACAGGCTTTTTGCATAGCCAAAGCCCTTTGCGATACAAGTTTTAAACCATCTTCGAAAGTGAGAGTGCCGTTTGCTACTAAAGCCGAAAATTCGCCTAGAGAGTGCCCTGCAACAACATCTGGTTTAAAACTATCTCCTAAGATTTTAGCTAATATAACAGAATGTAAAAATATGGCAGGTTGCGTTACTTTTGTTTCTTTTAAATCTTCCGCAGAACCCTCGAACATAGTATCTGTAATAGAAAAATCTAAAATATTATTAGCTTGCTCGAATAGGTCTTGAGCTAGGGGAGAATTTTCATAGAGGTCTAAGCCCATACCAGAAAATTGAGCACCTTGCCCTGGAAATATATATGCTTTCATGTTTTTAATAATTATGTCTTACCTATTGCTGTTTTAAAGCACAGGTTTATTCGTGTAATACATTTAGAGCGGTAAAAATAACAATAAAATTACAACTAAATGGCATTTGTAGCAGCTTCGGCACAACGTTCGCCATCCATAGCAGCAGATACAATACCGCCAGCGTAACCACCTCCTTCTCCACAAGGGAAAAGATTTGAGATTTCGGGATGTTGTAATGTTGCAGTTCTAGGTATAGACACAGGCGATGAGGTTCTAGATTCTACCCCGATAATATTGGCTTCGCTGGTATAATACCCTTTCATTTTCCTGCCAAAGCTTTCGAAGCCTTTACGCAGGCGACTACCTATAAATTTAGGAAATAGGGAGTGTAGTGGTGCAGATTTTAAACCTGGCTGATATGAGGTATCGTTTAAAGATTCAGACAGTTTACCTTCAACAAAATCTGTTAACCGTTGCGCGGGGGCAACCTGACTTCTACCACCAGCGGTATAGGCCAAACGTTCCAAGTCTTTTTGATATTCTAAGCCTTTAAGAGGGCCAAATTTTTCGTATTTGGGAATGTCTTGATTTACATCAATTTCTACAACTATGCCCGAGTTTGCAAAAGTATTGTTACGTTTAGATGGAGACATGCCATTAACTACAACCTCTCCATTAGCAGTGGCGGCAGGAACGATAAAGCCTCCAGGGCACATGCAAAACGAATATACACCTCTGTTTTTAATTTGTTCTACCAGACTGTAAGAGGCAGCGGGTAGTAATTCGTGCCGCTCTCCAGAGCAATGGTATTGAATGCCATCTATAATATGCTGCGGGTGCTCTGCTCGAACACCCATGGCGAAAGACTTGGCTTCTATTGCAATATGCTTTTTGTGTAATAATGAGAAAATATCTCTTGCAGAATGCCCTGTGGCCAAAATAACCTTATCGACAATAAGCTCTTTACCGTCTAGTGTTAGAATGGCTTTTATGGCTTTGTTTTTTAATATGAAATCGGTAACTCGAGTTTCAAAATGTATTTCTCCACCGTAATTTAAAATAGTTTCGCGAATATTTTGAACCACTTTAGGGAGCTTATTTGTACCAATATGGGGGTGTGCATCTACCAAAATTTGATCTGTAGCGCCATGGTAAACTAAATTTTCAAAAATACGACGTACATCTCCTCGTTTTAGGCTTCTGGTGTATAATTTTCCGTCGCTATAAGTGCCTGCGCCACCTTCACCAAAACAATAATTAGAGTCTTCGTTAACCAAGTGATCTCTATTAATAGCTTTCAAGTCTCGGCGTCTGTTTTGCACGTCTTTACCACGTTCTAAAACAATAGGTTTAAAACCTAATTCTATGCAACGCAGGGCAGCATACATGCCAGCTGGACCAAAACCAATAATGTGTATTGGTTTTGCATGAGATACATCCTTATAGTTAAATTGGTAATTGGAGGTTTTTGGGAGTGCTTCGTTGATATAAACAGCAACTTTATAGTTAAAAATAATTTTTGATGATCTTGCGTCTATAGATTTTCTTAATATTTTAACCCCACTAATTGTAGCGCTACTAACGGCTAATTTTATAGCTGCTTTTTTAACAAGTATATCTTCGATACGCTCTTCTTTAAGCGCCACCCGCAGTTGTATCTCTTTTACCATAACGCGAAATTACTAAAATTCGAGAGGGCGTAAACCTTTAAGGCTATAAATCTACGGTAAAAGTCTAAAGAGATTAGTCTTGTTTTTTTTGTGTAGCGTCTGGCCAATAGTCTGTTCTAAAAGAAGATACGGGAAGTAGGCTTGTGGTAAATAAGGAGCCTTTAACCCAATTTTTCCAAGCATAACGCACGGCTACAGGTCGAGGTACAGCTTCGCTTTTAACGTAAAGTGTACGCTTGTCTACAATTTTTGCTTGGGCAGGATAAAATATTCTGTCTTTACCAGCAATTTCAAAATCCTTTAAAGTGCCGTATGTATACAATCCGTCCTCGGCGTTTTCAAAAAATAATAATAGCCCTTTGTCTTTGTTTTGTTTGGATTTAAATATTGGCGTTGCACAATCTATAGTGCTATACCCATAGGTTTTGTGTAATGCGTTGTAAAGAAGTCTGTATGCTACTTCTTTTTTTTGAGGTGGATGTATAAAATCGGGATGTCCTGCATCCAGAGTTATAGCCATACCAGAATTTGGAATAAGCGCCAAACACTCAAGCTGCGCTTCTCTAAAGAAAGCGGTATTCTCGAAGGTGTCGTAACGGTCGTTACCAGCGTATAAAAAAGGAGCAATTTGCACGTAATAAAAGGGGAAGTCTCCAATATTCCAACGTGTTCTCCAGTCTTTTATCATTCTTGGGAATAATGTTTTATAAGCTTTAGGAGATAGTCTGTTAGATTCTCCTTGATACCATAGTACACCTTTAATTTTGTAGGATGTTAAAGGGTGTATCATAGCATTGTATAAGATATTAGGGACATGTTGTATACGGTTGGAATTTTTTGGAATACGAAGCGGAGTTTCAGCGTTTTCTAGAAAACATTCTTCACTCATCCAAGCTTCAATTTTGCTACCACCCCAAGAACTGTGAATAATGCCTACGGGAACATCGAGAACATTTTGCAATTTTTCGCCAAAAAAATACCCGATGGCACTAAAATTGGCAGCAGTTTCTGGAGAAGCAACCTGCCAAGATGTATTAGTTTTTAAATCTGATAGTTTTGTTTTAGAACTGGTATTATCTACGGTAAAGAGTCTTAGGTTTGCGTTTTTAGCATTTAAAATGGCAGTCGAGCCTTCGAATGTTGGTTGCGCAGGGTATCCTTTTAAAGGTTGAAACATATTGGATTGGCCTGAGCACAGCCATACTTCACCAAATAAAATATTATTGAGCACGATGTGAGAGTCAATACTTGTTATTGTAATTTCTTTGGGTGTTTTGCTGTTATTGGTTTTTACTGTGGTTTCCCAATACCCTTCGTTGTTTGCTTCTATATTTAGAGTAAGATTAGTCCACGAAAGTTTTACATAAATGGCTTCGTTAGCGTCTGCCCATCCCCATAATTTTACAGTTGTATTGCGTTGTAAAACCATATTAGAAGCTACTATGGCGGGTAATTTTACTTTAGCGTAACTGTGTGGTATTGCTATAAAACACAGTGCTATTAAAGAGAAGCGTTTTAGCAAGTATTTCATAATAAAATTTATAAAAGCGTTGTGTTTTCCGCAATTAGCGTCTTTGGTAAGTTATAAATGAAAATTCATAATTGTGAGTTTCATCTTTTGGATGAAATTCATTTTTCGTTTCTTCCCATAAAGAAGTGTCTATTTCAGGAAAAAAAGTATCGGCTTCGAAAGTTTCATGAACACGTGTTAGCTCGATTTTATCTACCATACTTATAGCTTGTTCATAAATTTGTCCGCCCCCAATAATAAATGGCTGAGAATCGTTTTTAGAGATAGCAAGTGCTTTCTCTAAAGAATTAACAACAATTACGCCTTCTGGAACCTTATAATTGGATTGTCTTGTAATTACGACATGCGTTCTATTGGGTAACGGTTTTGGAAAGCTCTCAAAAGTTTTTCTACCCATTATAATATGGTGTCCGCTGGTTAAAGATTTAAAACGTTTTAAATCTTTACTTAAATGCCAAATAAGTGTATTGTTTTTGCCAATAGCATTATTTTCTGCAGCAGCTACTATTATTGTGGCTTGAGCAGTTGTATGTTTTTCTAATTTTGGAGTGTTACTTGTGGTTTCATTATAAATATCGCTTTGAGCTTTAACCATTTCTTCTTTTCTAAGTTCTTCTTTAAGTTTTTGTATGCGTAATTCCTGCAAACCAACAAGTTTTTGCAATTGTTGCTGTTCCCAAGCTTTACCCATAAATTTTTGGGTAACGTATACGTTAAATACGTGATACAAAAACAATAAAAACCATATAGATATGGCATAAACAAACCAGCTTATACCATAAAGTGTAATGTATTCTCCAATACCTAAAACGGTATTTACAATAATTAAAAGTACAGAGCCAATTAAAAAAAGAATAAAGTGTGCATATAATCTTTTCTTTTGCTTAATACGCCTTTGCGCATTTTCAATAAGCTCTAACTGGTCTTTATCTATGGTTGATTTTTGTTTTTTTCTCCCGAACATATTTGCAATATATAAAAGTAAATTTAAAGATTTTAACGAAATTAAAACAGAATGAGAACCTCAAATTTTTAATGTACTTATAAATTGAATATGAAATTGATAATGTTTTTTACATTGCGATAAAGTAATTTTGATTTGAGCATTTTTTTAATTGTACTATTTTAATTAAGGGCATATTGATAAATTAATAATTCTTTGAGCTTAAGTAAACTATGCTATGGGGTTGTAAAATAGTTTTATAAATTTGTAAGAACAGTTAATAAAGACTAATTATTTTATTATGGCAATTAAAAAACAGTATTTAAAAAGTAAACCAATATGTAAAGTTACATTTTCTCTAGAAGCAGAAGATGCAGAAAAAGTAGCCTTGGTAGGCTGTTTTAATGAGTGGGATTCTAAAGATGTACCACTAAAAAAATTAAAAAACGGAACATTTAAAGCTACCGTAGATTTACCAAAAGACCAATCGTATGAGTTTAGATATATTGTAGACGGCGAATACGTAAACGATACAGCTGCAGATGCCTATGCATGGAACGATTATGCGGGTACAGAGAATGGTGTAATTACAGTGTAAAATTATACTTTTATAAAAGTAAGACTTACTTTCTTTCAAGGAGAGCTGGCTTTTGTATGCTCAAACTTAACTAAGTTTAACTTTTTACAGCCATATATAAACTAACAACTATACGCAACTCAATGGATTGAGGTAATTACTATAAAATTCAACTAAAAACCCCATATTCTAAAGTTTTAGATTATGGGGTTTTTAAGTTTTGAAATCTATATGGCTACCTTACCTTTTATATGTGGATGAGGATCATAACCCGTTAACGTAAAATCTTCGTATTTAAATTCGAAAATATCTGTTACGTCTGGGTTTAACGTCATTTTAGGTAGAGGACGAATTGTTCTAGAAAGTTGTGTTTCTAATTGTTCGTAATGGTTGCTATATATATGTGCATCTCCAAGCGTATGGATAAATTCTCCAGCTTTGTAACCACAAACTTGAGCCATCATCATGGTAAATAAAGCATAAGATGCAATATTAAAAGGCACACCTAGAAATATATCTGCGCTACGTTGATAGAGCTGGCAAGATAGTTTGCCATTCGCTACATAAAATTGAAAGAAAGCATGGCAGGGTGGAAGTGCAGCCTTGCCGTTAGCTACATTTTCGCTAAAACTTTTTGAGGTATCCGGCAAAACAGAAGGATTCCAAGCAGATACTAACATGCGTCTGCTGTTAGGGTTGTGTTTTAAAGTGTTAACAACGTCTTTTATTTGGTCTATTTCATCACTATTCCAGTTGCGCCATTGGTGCCCATATACAGGGCCTAGATTGCCATTTTCGTCTGCCCATTCGTTCCAAATACGCACGCCATTTTTAGTAAGATAATCAATATTTGTGTCTCCTTTTAAAAACCATAACAGTTCATAAATAATGGACTTTAGGTGCAGTTTTTTTGTGGTTACCATTGGAAAGCCTTCATTTAAATCAAACCGCATTTGGTAACCAAAAACACTTTTGGTTCCCGTCCCTGTTCGGTCTCCTTTTTCGTTGCCATTGTTTAAAACATGTTTTACTAAATCGTGGTATTGTTTCATAAATACGCCTTGCCGAAGCAAGAAATTTTAAAAGGTTATATTATACGATTTACACACAAAAATGTCTCATATATGTAGTTTCTTTTTCTACTATTCTTTTACTATTCTTTCGTTAAAAAAAAAGAAACTTTAACTACTGCTAAACTTTGATTTTCTATCAAAGACCAGCGAAAACTAATTCAATATGGTTACACAAAATTATTGCCTGTAAATTGCATTATTTGTTTTTAAAGCTTCTGTTCTCTTACATAAAGATAATCTAATCTAAACTATAGTATTGAATGTGTGCTTTAAGACTGAGACGAATTTATAAAAAGCAGCAGATTTAGTTTTAGATTTAGCCCTAGAAATATTCAAAAGTTATTAACGGGAGGTGTTTCGAATTAGCCCATGATACTCCCAGCAATGGTAGCAGAAATTAAAGATGCTATTGTGCCTCCTACAAGTGCTTTTAAACCTAGTTGAGATAGTGTTTTACGTTGGCTTGGTGCTAGTGCGCCTATACCGCCTATTTGAATGCCAATAGAAGCGAAATTTGCAAAACCACAAAGCATATAAGTAGCCATTATTACGGATTTTTCATAATTTAAATGTATAGCGTTACTAGTGTTTTTTAGTTCTGCCAATTGTATGTAACCAATAAATTCGCTAGCCGCTAATTTTACGCCTAATAACTGCCCCATTAAGGTAATATCTTCTTTAGCAATACCAATGGCCCACATTAGAGGGGCAAATAGGTAACCTAAAACAAATTCTATAGATAAGCCTTGGTAGGTTGTGTGCTGTGTTATCCATTGGTTGGCTGTAGTAACGGTTCCTGCCCAATTTAAAATACCATTACACATGGCAATAAAAGCTACAAATACTAAAAGCATTGCGCCTACATTAATAGCTAACTTTAAACCTTCTGTAGTACCATTAGCCATGGCTTCGAGCAAATTAGAACCTATTTTATCTTGAGACACTTGCACGGTTGAAGTAATAGATTGTGTCTGGGGGTATAGAATTTTAGAAATAACAATAGCGCCAGGCGCAGCCATTACAGATGCTGTAAGTAGGTGTTTGGCGTAAAATAATTTTAATACAGGATCGTCTCCTCCTAGAAACCCTATATAGGCAGCTAAAACAGCACCAGCTACGGTGGCCATACCGCCTACCATAACCAAGAGGATTTCTGAAGCATTCATTTTCTCTAAGTAAGCCTTTATAAGCAATGGCGCCTCAGTTTGGCCTAAAAATATATTTCCCGCCACACTTAAACTTTCTGCACCTGAAATGTTAAGTAGTTTAGATAAAAGCCATGCCATTAGCTTTACAATGTTTTGGATAATGCCTAGATAAAATAAAACTGAAGTTAGTGCAGAGAAAAATAAAATAGTAGGTAAAACTTGAAATGCAAAAATGAAACCGTAGGAATTGATATCTACAAGGCCATTAAAAAGAAATTCGCTACCAGCTTTAGTGTAATTAAGAACGTTAAGAAATAAAAGCCCTATATGCTCTACAATAACCTTAATACTATTGATTTTTAATACACAAACAGCTATTAATATTTGAAATAACAGCCCAAGACCTACTGTTTTCCAGCGTATGGCTTTTCTGTTGTTGCTTAATAAGTAAGCACTAAAAATTAAAAATAGCATTCCCAGAAAACCCCGATAGAGACTGTAAAAAGAAAATCCTTGGCTTGCAATTAGCTTTGGTGTTTTATGGACACTTGACTTTATTGCAGTTGCTGGAGTTGTTAATATTTCTTTTGTAATACTTACAGAAGCACTGTCCGCTTGCCTATATGCTATAGAACTGGCAGGAGAAATAAAGGTAAAGCATATAAAAACAATAGTAATGTATAATTGCTTTATATGCATTGTAAATTAACGTTTAGAAATTTCGTCTCTTATTCGTGCTGCTTTTTCGTAATCTTCGTTATTTACTGCAGTTTCGAGTAATTTGTGTAGTTCTTCTATAGATTTAGACGAATAGTCGTCTTTGGCTACTGCTGGTTCCAACTCACCAGATAGTATATCATCTACCAAAACACTATCTTCACTATCGGTACCATTTTCGTCTTCATCCTCTTTTCTAGGATCTACCTTTAGATAAATACCAGCTTTATCTAATATGTTTTTATAGGTAAATATAGGCGCTTCAAAACGTAGTGCAAGAGCAATAGCATCACTTGTTCGGGCGTCTATAATCTCTTCTATGCCGTCTCGTTCGCAAATTAAGCTGGAGTAAAATACACCATCTACAAGTTTATGAATAATAACTTGCTTTACAACGATATCAAAACGATCTGCAAAGTTTTTAAATAAATCGTGAGTAAGTGGTCTTGGAGGTCGAATTTCCTTTTCTAAAGCGATTGCTATAGATTGTGCTTCGAAAGCACCTATAACTATAGGAAGTTTACGATCGCCATCAACTTCATTTAATATTAAAGCATAAGCGCCATTTTGGGTTTGGCTGTAAGAAATGCCTTTTATGTTTAATCTAACTAAACTCATAAATTTATTAAAAACGCAAAGAACTGTTTAAATTAGAACTTTACCAACTGCCAGAGCAAATTTTGGTACGAAATGCTAATTTAAGCAGTTCTTTAACATCATACAATTTATAAAAAATATATTTATTGCGCTTTAAATGCTTTTATTTTTTCTATGAGTTGTGGTACAACCTCAAAAGCATCTCCAACAATACCATAATCGGCCGCTTTAAAAAACGGCGCTTCAGGATCTGTATTGATAACTACTTTTACCTTAGATGCATTAATTCCTGCTAAATGTTGTATGGCGCCAGATATACCTATGGCTATATAAAGATTAGATGCAACAGGTTTCCCTGTTTGGCCAACGTGTTCGCCATGTGGACGCCATCCCAGATCTGATACTGGTTTGGAGCAAGCGGTGGCAGCACCAAGAACATCGGCAAGTTCTTCAATCATGCCCCAATTTTCAGGCCCTTTTAATCCTCTTCCTGCCGAAACAACAATTTCTGCATCGGCAATAGTTACTTTGTCTGTTGCTTTATCTGTTGCAGTTACAGTTACGCTTAACTCTGGGATAGAAGGTTTAAAATCTTCGACAGTTGCTTCTGTTTTGTTGTCTTTAATTCCGTAAGCATTGTTTGAAACACCAATAATTTTAATTTCAGCATTAATTTCGGAAACCTCAAATGCTTTGTTGGTAAATGCAGAGCGTTTTACGGTTAGCGGCGAGGTGTTCTCAGGCACAGCAACAACGTTAGAAACGTAACCGGCATCTAAGCCAACAGCTAACAATGGCGCTAAATATTTACTATCTGCACTAGAGCTTAATATTACAACTTGAGCATTTTCGCTTTGTGCAGCTTGTTTAATAACATCTGCATAGGCGTTTGCATTAAAAGCTTCTAGTTTTGAGTCTGTTACTTTTAATATTTTGGTTACACCGTAATTTTCTAATTCGTTAGGTGTGCCAGCATTAATTGCAATGGCTGTTACAGTTGTGCCTAACTGGTCTGCAACGGCTTTGGCATAAGAAGCTACTTCGAGAGCTGCTTTTTTAAATTTATTTTGTTCTGATTCTGTATATACTAAAACTGACATAATCTAAATGGTTTTCTTTACCCTAAATATAATGGGTGTAATTACTAAACTTGCTCTGTGAAATTTTAGAGAGTTATATAACTTTAGCTTCGTTATGAAGTAAGTTAATCAATTCATCTATATTATCAGAAGCAACTAATTTAACAGCCCCTTTTTCAGCAGGTTTTTCAAATTTAACTGCATTATTGGACGCTGCTGCGCCAATTGGTTCAACAACCGTTAAAGGCTTTTTGCGAGCCATCATAATACCTCTCATGTTAGGTATGCGCAAATCACTCTCTTCAACAAGACCTTTTTGTCCACCAATAACTAAGGGTAAACTGGTATTTACTGTTTCTTTTCCACCATCAATTTCACGAATAGCTGTAACCGTTGTGCCTTCAATCTCCAAGCTTATGCAATTGTTTACAAAATTAGCATTGGTTAAACCAGCTAACATGCCAGGCACCATGCCACCATTGTAATCTATAGATTCTCTTCCAGCAATTACTAAATCGTAGCTACCATCTTTAACTATTTGTGTTAACTCTTTGGCTACACTAATACCATCTTTGGCAACTGTGTTTATTCTAACAGCAGCATCTGCGCCTATAGCTAAGGCCTTACGTAATGTAGGTTCTGTATCTGCTGTGCCTACGTTTACTACGGTTACAGAAGCACCTTGCTTTTCCTTAAACCACATGGCTCTGGTTAGTCCAAATTCATCATTGGGGTTTATTACAAATTGCACACCATTTGTGTCAAACTTTGTATCACTTTCTGTAAAATTTATTTTTGATGTCGTATCAGGAACATGACTTATACAAACTAGTATTTTCATAAAAACTATATATTAAATCCTCTCACTTTTATTTATTCAACGAAGTTAGTTATTTTATTTCAAAAATACTATGCATGCATAGTATTTTTAAAGGTTCTTTAGATTAATGCTCCTCTAAATAATGGGCTTATTTATGTTGTGTTTTGAGGTTTACTGCACTAAATATTACGAAGACCTAGATTGGGTAACAATCTAATGTGTGTGATATTAATAACTTAAAATTATTGTTTTAAACCTTCTTAATATTTTTTTGACGATTGATTGTAAGTAATCTCTGTTTTTACGTACTAAAGACTAAAGGGCAATCTCAAATCACACCTCCTTTTTTATCAAAAAAATTTAAAGAAATGAAAAAAAATTACCTTAAAGTATTAGAAGGACGAAAATTTCTTTTGACACTCTCGGCATTTTGCAGCTTGGGTATTGCAAAGGCTCAAAATGACTTTCCTTTTGATGAAATACCTCTAAGTGGAGGAACTTTTAACAATACCATAACAATTAATACAAATGAGGGTGTAACACCTTTTAATAATTTATTGTTGGGTAGTAATGTGGATTTTAATACTAGTGTCGCTAGATTGCTTTTATCGAGAGCGCCATTATTAGATGCTGAGGGTAATGTTATAACTAGAAACGCAGCCAATCAAGGTTTTAATAGTTTAGAAGGACAAAGATTTATTGAAGAAAACGACCCTGTGGCGATACGTTTTCCTCAAGGTGTATTTGCTAATACTTACCACTGGGAACGTGTTTTAGACGATGAAGGTGAAGAAATAGCTGCTGCAGATTCCAGGCATATTATAGATCCTTTTATTGCTGCTAATGGGCGTGTAATTTCAGATCACAATAGTCCTGTTAATGTGCGTATAGGTTATCCTGCTTTAAGAGGTATTTTTGATACGGCGGAAGATTTGGGCAGACCATTAAATTTACTCACTGTGCTAAGTATTATAGGAAACGATGTAGACTCTAATGGAAGACGTTGGTCTTCTATGATAGCCGATGGTCATGATGTAAGAGATATGGAACTGGGTAACGAGTTCTTTTTTAGAAGCCAAAGATCTGGAACTATAAATACAGAGGCGCAATGGCGTACACGTGCAGCAGCGATTGTAAGTGAGATCAAGTCGAGAGCAAGCCAGTTAGGCAGAACCGTGCGTTTTGCAATACCAATAGCTTATAGACCAGGAGATCCTTTAGAACCCTTATCAAGAAGAGAGAGCGATCAGCGCTTTAATGATTTAATTACTCAAGACGAAAGTTTTTTTGATGCCTTGGTAGTGCACAGGTATGTTAATGTGGATAGAGGTGATAATGGTCTCGAACCGAACCAATTGTCTGATAATTCATTACGAAGGTTATTATCTGCCAGTGTTACAATGGATGAATCTTTAACGTATTGTAGAACTCAGGTTAGCGAATCTAAAAATTCCATTTGGCTCACAGAATGGGGGGTAGCAGGAAGCCGGGAAGACGGTATAGGTGCTAGTTTTTTAGGCTCGGCAGACACTTATTCTCACTTAATACGTAACCAAGACCGTTTAGAAATAGAGCGTGTCAATTGGTTTTCTACAGTTGGGTTAAACTCCCAATTTACTCTAGAACGTGTTAATGGACAAGTTGTTGCAACACCTACAGGTTATGGCGATATCTATAGAGTATTGAGAGACAATTTAAGAGATTCAGAGTTATTTAATAGCGCAACAGTAACATCTCCAGAATTAACGGTTAATGGGCAAAGTAATCCGCTTCAAGAAGTTAATGCCTTAACAGTTATATCTGTAAGAACAGAAAGTGGTGCACCGCGTTTGGTTATTATAAATAAAACGAACAGGACAGGTCGTTTAATCGTGAATAGAGATGGAAATACGGAAAATAGTATTAACTATGTTTCTCGAGGCGTGAGATGGGAAAGTCTTACAACAATTCAATCTATTGCGGTTTTAGAAGAAGAAAGCGATACAGATGCTATATTAGTACCACCATATTCTCTGGTTGGTGTCGATATGAGTTTTGGTGTTGGAGCTCCAATACTATCTACTAACGACAATGCAAACTTAGATGATGATAATGCTGTGGTGTTATTTCCTAATCCAACATCATCCATACTAAACATAGTCCTTAAAGGGATGAACAACGCGAATATTGTAATTACAGATTTGTTGGGTAAAACTGTATTCGAAACAGAAACCAACCAAACAAACGTACAATTGGATACGGCCAATATACTTAATGCAGGTGTCTATTTGGTAAGTGTTACAGATGGTAATAATAGAAGATTTGTTAATAAGCTAGTTGTTAACTAAAACAAATTACTTCTTTAAAATAAAGTTTACTCAAAACACCGTTGTATAAATTTATATAACGGTGTTTTGCTATCAAAGTGTTTTAGATATTATATTTTGAGAGTGGTAAAAGTTGAGATAATTTAAAAGCGATAGTTAAATCTTAAAGAAATGGTAGATAGACTATTTTAAATTTAATTTCTAAGCCTAATTTTTTATACAATAACATATTTTAATTAGTTTCTTCCGGGAGAGTAAAAATTGACGATTATTTCCTTATTTTTGTTCATCTAAAAGTAACAACAATCAATAATAAATGAAAACAATTCAATTCAGAGAGGCAATTTGCGAAGCCATGAGTGAAGAAATGCGCAGAGATGAAAGCGTATATTTAATGGGAGAGGAAGTTGCTGAATATAACGGTGCTTACAAGGCATCTAAAGGAATGTTAGATGAGTTTGGGGAAAAGCGCGTTATAGATACACCAATTGCAGAGTTAGGTTTTGCTGGTATTGCTGTGGGCTCAACTATGACAGGTAATAGACCAATAGTTGAATACATGACTTTTAACTTTTCTTTGGTGGGAATTGATCAAATTATTAATAATGCGGCTAAAATTAGACAAATGTCTGGAGGACAATTTAAATGTCCAATAGTGTTTAGAGGGCCAACGGCTTCTGCAGGACAATTAGGAGCTACCCACTCTCAAGCATTTGAAAACTGGTTTGCTAATACGCCCGGTCTTAAAGTTGTAGTGCCTTCTAATCCTTACGATGCAAAAGGGTTACTTAAAGCAGCAATTAGAGACGACGATCCTGTAATCTTCATGGAGAGTGAGCAAATGTATGGCGATAAAGGTGAGGTTCCAGAAGGTGAGTATGTATTACCTATAGGAGTTGCAGAAATTAAAAGAAAAGGAGAAGATGTTACCATAGTATCTTTTGGTAAAATCATAAAAGAGGCCTACAAAGCTGCAGACGAGTTGGAGAAGGATGGTATTTCTTGCGAAATCATAGATTTACGTACTGTTAGACCAATGGACAGAAAAGCTATATTAGAATCTGTTAAGAAAACAAATAGACTTGTGGTTTTAGAAGAGGCGTGGCCTTTTGGAAATGTATCTACTGAAATTACGTATTTGGTGCAAAGCGAAGCTTTTGATTATTTGGATGCACCGATAGTAAAAATAAATACCGCAGATACACCAGCGCCTTATTCTCCAGTTTTATTGGAAGAGTGGTTGCCAAATTATAAAGATGTTATCAAAGCTGTAAATAAAGTGCTTTACAGAGCTTAGAGGATACAATACATATAAAGTGATTAAAAACGCCATTAGCATTTTTATGTTAATGGCGTTTTTTTATGTTAAAAGTGAAACTTTAACTAGGGCTGAATTTTATTTGCTTTGCCTTTGACTAGCGAAACATAATTCAACATATTTATAAGAAATACTTATTCATCGTATTATTACGGGCTGTAAAATAGTATGTCAAAATTTTCATTTGCTAAGTTTTAAAATACAAATAAAGTATTTTGTTCTTGAAAACATTGTGTTTAATGTTTTGTTATAATATTAATTTTGGAAGAACTGAGGTAAGTTATAGAAAAGCTGGTACTTAATGTTTTTTGGTGCTCTCTCGTTCTATAAATGTTGTTTTAACAACTTTTGTCTCAAAACTTGTAGCTTGCGTGTCGTTTTCTATACGTTTAATAAGCATGCTGGCTGCGGTTTGTCCAATATATTTGCCATGTTGGCTTATAGCAGATATCGAAGGGGTAAGATGTTGCAGAAGGCTTCCGTTGGTAAAACAAGCTATTGCTATGTCTTCAGGAATCTTGTAATTCATTTGCTTTACCAAACGTAAAGTGTGTACAGCAGAAGTTTCTTCGAGACATAGAATGCCATCTATTGTTTTATCGGCAAGTACAATTTTTAAAGCCGTATCAAAATCTTCGTGCTTTCCAATGCGTACAATATTTCTATCTACAATAGGTTTATCATGCTCCTTTAAAGCATTTTCAAAGCCTTCAACTCTCAACTTGCCAACGCTTAAACTATCTATAACAGAAACCAGTGCAATATGCTTGCAGCCAGTTTTAATTAAGTGTTTTGTTGCACGGTAGGCACCTTCAACATCGTCTATAACTATTTTGTCGCAAGCAATAGCATCTGCAACACGATCGAACATAACCACAGGAACGCCTTCGTTAATGGCGTTTTTTATGTGTGTGTACTCTTGTTTTATTTGTGTTTCCTCTGCAAGAGAGATTATAATACCATCTAAAGTATCGCTTTTTAAAAGTTCTATAGTTTTTGCTTCTTTTTCGAAAGACTCGTTAGAAATGCAAGAAATTAAATGATAGCCACATTCCGTAGCCTTAGCTTCGATACCCACAAATACTTTAGCAAAAAAACTATTCATAATATTGGGTATAATAACACCTATAGTTTTCGTTTTTTTGTGCAGTAAGTTAAGATCTATGCTTTTAGATTTATAGTTGTTCGCTTTAGCATAAGCTACAATTTTTTCTTTTGTGCTAGTGCTAATTTCGTAGCTATCACTTAAAGCTTTAGATACTGTAGCTATAGAGACCCCAAAAGTATTTGCTATATGTTTTAAGGTAATACGCTTTGGCATTTGGTTGAAAATGTTTTAGCAAAACTTTTTGCCTAGGGTTGAAATTAATGTTCTGTAAAACAAAGTTACAAATTTAAGCAATTATCTACTTTGAAGCATGCTATAGAAGCATTGTTATAAGCAAGTAAATATTCTAAAAGAAATGAATTAGATTTTTTACAAAGCGCTAAGCACTGTAATGACATTGCATATAAAAGAGCATTCAGAAATTTTAATCTTAAAATCTGGAAAAGAGTATTTGTTGTCGTTTATAGCTTTAAGTGTTAATTCGCCAGTAAGGGCGTTTTGAGCTTTAATTTTTCTAAAAATAATACCACGTTCGTTATGGAAAAAACAAAACACAGAATCAGCAGTAACCTTAAAGCCATCTTTCCAATATTTTTTGCTTATAGATTTACAGTAAACCCAATCGCCTTTAGTAAGAGAATATTTAGCGCCGTTATCCATGGCA
The DNA here is from genome assembly GCA_947489085.1 of uncultured Flavobacteriaceae bacterium. Lineage (GTDB taxonomy): Bacteria > Bacteroidota > Bacteroidia > Flavobacteriales > Flavobacteriaceae > Jejuia. The sequence continues at coordinate 65,108 of CANLCJ010000002.1, read as the reverse complement.
GAATCTATAATTTCAACTTTAAACCAATTGTTGTTACTGGATTGGATGTAGCTGGCCGCTAATTTTTCCTTTTCAAAATCGTTAAAACAAGAACAGTCAAAATAAGATTGTTCTAAATTTTTACGCTGTTCCGAAGGAATTACAATTGCAAAATTAAATAAGGGGGGCGCATCTAATATAGGGCCTTCAATTTTATAATCTATATCAGGTTCGTTAGCGGCATCTTCAGCAAATTTACCAGTTAAAAGCCATTCTAAATTCAAATTAGGGTAATTCTCTAAAATTATCTCTATTTTGTCACTACCTATGCCTTTAGAGATGCTATTAACGTATCCGTTAGAGACATTGATAGACTCTTCAAAGGCTTTGATGGACAAACCTTCGTCTCTTATAAAACTTTTCAACCTCTCTTTTACGCTCAAAAACTTATGATTTAGGTAAATTCTCTAAAAAAACTCTAATTATATTTCTATATTAGAGAAAAACTCTATATATTTGTTACATACAATAACAAAGTAATAACAAAAAGTGTCTTAAACCAAAGAAATCATACCATTTTAGGTTTAAAGTGTTGTGGGCATATGAGATTAAATTTAAAAGTAAGACAATAGTTGTGGCACCAACATTTAACAAGAAAGCATACATAAAAGCGTTATATGCTCAAATAGATAAGAAAACTAAATTTATAATAGAAGTAGCAGATTATTTTGGGAAATCACCACAAAGTTTAAGAGTACATTGGTTTTCTAGTTTTTGGAGTATCCCAGAAGAATACCAAGACAAACTTATAATTTTATTAGAGCAAAAAATAGAAACACAAAAAAAATACTTAAGATAAAAATTAATAGCATTAGGTAGGTTAGCACAAAGGCTTCGGGCATCTCTCAAAAAGTTAGTTGGTCCAATGTTCGAAGCTTAGTGCTACAATTACTACTGTTAAGTTATCTTATTTATTTTCATGCTTTTAAATTTAAAGAAATTAAATTAGTATATAAAATTTAAAGCCTGAGGAGTTTTAATGTTTGAGAAACAAGCGTTTTTTACAAAGGCCTTAGAAATGAAACTATATTAAAAATAAAATCAGATATATAATTTAAGATGTTTGTCTCGTTATTTTTGTTTTAGCTGTAATCTTAACTTGGGTATTTAGCTTTTAACCAGTTTTTATGTTCCTCTAAAACATATAGCTTTTTTTTGTGAAAAATTTTATCAATTTTCTTTTTTGTAAAAAAAGAAATCCAATCTACTAGAGGAATAAAATCTCTATGACCAACACCATCAACAATAACCAGTTCTACTGAATGATCTTTTAATATTTTGCAACAGATGTTTTTGCCCATTAAATCTCGAACAATAATTTTATGAGCAATTAGTTTTTGTTTCAGTTCTAGTACTTCTTCAGTTAAAACAGTATTAGAAAAAGGCGAATTATCCATTTTTAAATAATCGTATAAAGTTAACGAAACCTTATTTGTCGTCTCGTCTCTTACCAAATCATATAAAGAAGCCATGCCGTAATTTGTCATTGTTTCTCCGTGATACTTTGCAATAAAAGGAATTTCCCCTTTCCTTTTTTGGATTTTTTTGTAATAATCGACTTCTCTGTTTACACGAGGGTCTTTATGAAACTCATTTATTTTTACCTTTAAACATATGTTATTATTATCGGGATGGACGTAGCATTTTTGAAATCCTCCTTTGCCTATATAATGTTTGTCTTCAATTTGAATCATTATCTATTTGTTTTTTGATGATCTTAAGTAAAAAGTTGTTTAAATTACAAATTGGCATTAATAAAGTAATGAGGGGAATTTAGTTTAAACATTTAAACATTTAAATATATTAAAATGTTTAAAACGAGTCAAAAATAGCCTACAAAAAAACCCGAAACAATTGTTTCGGGTTTTAACTTGTGTGGTACCTCCAGGAATCGAACCAGGGACACAAGGATTTTCAGTCCTTTGCTCTACCAACTGAGCTAAGGTACCTCGCTAAAGCGGTTGCAAATATATATTCAATTTTGGTATTTGCCAAAATAATAATGCAAAAAAATGAGTTTTTTTTACTTTTCGAATTGTAAAATATTTAAAGGTTTAGTTCTCATGGTTTTGTAGTTTTGCGTTTTAAGCTCATTTTATGAATTTAGTTGTCGATGTTGGTAATACACGTGTGAAATTTGCTGTTTTTAAAGCGGATAAATTGCTTTACAAGAAAGCTGTCGATCTAGAACGTTTTATAGAAATTATAAGAACACTTAAAAAAGAATATCCAGAATTAAAAAATGCCATTATTTCGTCAGTAGCTTCAATTAGTAAAGTGCAAATTAAATGCTTAAAGCATAATTTTAGGCTATTAGAATTAACGCACCTTACTAAAGTGCCTTTTTATAATCTTTACAAAACACCAAATACATTGGGTTTAGATAGAATTGCGCTGGTTAGTGCAGCAGTTTATAAATACCCAAATAACAATACACTAATTATAGATGCAGGAACATGTATTACTTACGATTTTGTTACACAAGATAATGCATACTTAGGAGGGGCTATTTCTCCAGGAATAAGAACACGATATAAGGCTTTGAATAATTTAACAGCAAACTTACCGTTATTAAACACTGAAAAGCCACAATTTTTGGTAGGAGATTCTACGAGCACTTCAATGCATGTTGGTGTGGTTCATGGTGTTGTAAATGAAATAGATGGCTTTGTGAAACGCTATAAAGAAAAATATTCCGATTTAACAATAATTTTAACAGGGGGTGATGCTAATTTCTTGTCAGAACAATTAAAAAGTAGCATATTTGCCAACTCAAATTTTATTTTAGAAGGTCTAAATTATATTTTGAAATTTAATTCTAATTGAATGATAAGAAAACTTTTAGTAGTTTTTGTTACAATTTTTACAGTGACAACTTATGCCCAAAAAGGCGGAGACTCACCATACTCATTTTATGGTATAGGAAGTCTCAAATTTAAAGGAACTGTAGAAAATAGGAGTATGGGAAGTTTAAGTATCTATACAGATAGTATACATATAAATTTGCGCAACCCAGCTTCTTTTTCAGGTCCTAACCTTACAACTTTCGATAATGAAAATAGACCAGTAAAGTACACCATAGGTGGCAGTTATTCTAGTACGAACTTGGAAAGTAATACAACGGAAGCCCAAGCTACAACAGCAACTTTCGATTATTTCGCACTAGCTTTTCCCGTAGGTAAGTTTGGTGTGGGGATTGGAATTTTACCTTTTACATCTGTAGGCTACCGTTTAGAAACCGAAAATGATAATGGTGAACCTGAAAGTCGTTTTTCTGGAGATGGAGGCCTTAATAAAGCTTTTCTTGGATTTGCATATTCCTTTACCGATGGGTTGCAAATAGGGGTAAATGGTCAATATAATTTTGGAAATATAGAAGCAAGTGCAATATCTTTTGGTTTCGATAGCAATGGTGTGCCTTTAGTTGCTCAATCCCGAGAAGAAAGTAGGTCGGATCTTAGTGGAGTAACTGTAGATTTTGGAGTGTCTTATAAAAGAATGGTTACAAAGTCTCTAGAGTTAGTAACAGCAGCCACCTACACGCCTCAAAGTAATCTAACTTCAAAAAATCAACGCGCCTTAGCAACAGTACTTTTAAATCAAAACACAGGACAAGAAATACCTAGAGATGAATCTGATGTAAATTTAGATGCTCAAGGTTTAAGAGAAACAGATTTAACGCTACCAACAAAATTTTCGTTTGGCGCAGGAATAGGCCAACCAAGAAAATGGTTCGTTGGTGCAGAATACGAATTTCAAAACACCAGTACATTCTCAAATCCGTTTTTTCAAACGCCAGCCACGACTTACGAAAATGCTTCTCGCTTTTCTGTAGGAGGATTTTATATTCCTAGATACAATGCGTTTTCAAGCTTTTATAAACGAGTGGTTTATAGGGCAGGTTTTAGAATGGAGCAAACAGGCTTAAATATACAAACAGAATCTATTGACGAGTTTGGCATATCTTTTGGAGTAGGTATACCAGTTGGTAAATTTGGTTCTAACGCAAACATAGGTTTCGAGATAGGGCAGAGAGGAACTACTAACAACAACCTAGTGGAAGAGAACTTTATAAATTTACAGCTAAGTTTATCCTTAAACGATAAATGGTTCCAAAAACGAAAATTTGATTAATCAGAACATGAACACCATTATGAAAACAAAAATTACATTATTAGTTTTTTTACTAACTTTTTCGGTAGTGAGTCTAAATGCTCAAGACGAAGAAAATGTAGCTAAACTGTCTATAATGACAGAATATGCCAAGGCAAAAAATTACGATGAAGCCTACAAACCTTTCAAGGAACTAAGATCTAGCAACCCTAAGCTTAGCCGTGCTATTTATACCTATGGCGAAAAAATATTAACAGACAAGATAAGCAAAGCGAAGGGGCATGATAAAGATCAATACATAGATGATTTAGCTAAACTTTGGGAAGAACGTATGGAGTATTACCCAAGCAAAACTCCTGTAGGGGAATACAGAGCAAAAATATGTCAACTATTTTTCGATAATAAAGAATTATTAAGTAAATCTGATACTGAATTATATGAATGTTTCGATGCAGGTTACATTGCAGATAAAAAATCATTTAAAGATCCAAAAAGCTTGTATACCTACTTTTACTTGATGGTAAAACTATACGATGCAGGAGAAAAGCCTGCGAAGGCTTTATTTGATAAATATGATGATGTAACAGAGAAAATTGAAGAAGAAGTACAATTAGCATCAGGAAAATTAAATACACTAGTAGAAAAAGAAGATGCAGGTACGCCTTTATCTGGAAAGGAATTGAAATACAAAAAGTATTACGGGCAAGTATTATCTGCTTACGAAAGAATTTCTGGAAGTATCGATAAGCAATTAGGAGGTCGTGCAAACTGCGAAAACCTGATACCGTTATACACAAAAGATTTTGAAGCAAATAAAAACGACGCTGTTTGGTTAAAACGTGCGGTAAGTAGAATGTATAGAAAAGAGTGTACAGACGATGCGTTGTACGAGAAATTAGTTAAGGCTTACGACACAGCAGCGCCATCTGCAGATACAAAATACTATGCCGGAACACTGTTGTTTAAAAAAGGAAAAACAACAGAAGCTCTAAAATACTTTAAAGAAGCTTACGATTTAGAAACAGATTCGTTTAAGAAAGCTAAGATAGCAAGCAAAATTGGCTCTAATTTAAAGAGTAAAGGGCAATATGGACAAGCTAGAGATTACTTTAGAAAAGCATTAAAGTTAAACCCATCTAGCGGTAGGCCGTATCTAGCTATAGCACGTATGTATGCCAAAAGTGCAAATAGCTGTGGCGATGGCAACTTTAACAAAAGAGCTGTGTATTGGTTAGCAGCGCAAGAAGCTGAAAAAGCTTCACGTGTAGATGCCTCTTTAAAGAAAGCAGCAGCGCAAGATGCAGCTAATTATAGAGCCAAAGCACCAAGTAAGCAAGACATATTTACAAAAGGTAATGCAGGGCAAACTATTAAAATAGGATGTTGGATAGGAGCATCTGTAACAGTACCAAAGGTATAATGCCAAAATTGCATATAAGTATATATAGAAGCATAGTTACAACTTGTGTTGTAGCTATGCTTTTTTCGTGTAAAAATAATTTTAAAGACGTACAAAATATAGGTGTATCTGAAAATGAACCTATAGGCGTTGCAGAAAATATTAACTTAAAATATACAGATTCTGGTAAAGTAGAAGCCATACTGCTAAGCCCAAAGATGTACGATTACAGTAATAAAGCCTTTGGATATAATAAGTTTACAGAAGGTGTTAATCTCGAAGTTTTCGAAGATGATGTAAAAAAAGGAACTATAATTGCAGATTATGCTATTGTTTATAATAAAACTAATATTATAGATTTACAAGGTAACGTTAAGGTAGTAACAGATGCTAACGATACACTATTTGCGGAACAATTGTATTACGACAATAAAGCAGAGTGGCTGTTTACTAATAAACCAGTAACTTTTAGAACAGGTCAAGATGTTATAAATGGTAATGGTTTCGATTCCAATTCTAAATTTAGTAATGCAGAGGTACTTGAAATAACGGGTATAATTACCTTAAAAGAGTAACTGCATTAAACAAAACTACTCATAGTTTTTGCACTAAATTTTCCAGCAGTTTAAAGCCTATTTTAAGTATATTTACATAATACAAATTCGATATGCGATACACTAAATTTTTTCAGTATGCCTATCTCGTATTTGGAGCTTTATTTTTATATGGCGCCATTTCGAAATATGTTACAAATGGCAAAATAGATTCCCCTTCAATTTTATTAGCTGTTGTAGCTGTTTTTATGTTCTTTTTTAGAAGAAAATTTGCTAAAAAATTCGACAATAAAAACTAGTAAATGGTACTTTATGTTATCATAATAGTGGTGTCCTTACTCTTATCTGCTTTTTTTTCTGGTATGGAGATAGCCTATGTGTCTTCAAACAAAATCCACATAGAAATAGAAAAAAAGCAAGAAGGGCTTTTGGCCAAGGTACTTACTAAACTTACAGAAAGACCATCAAAGTTTATTACAACAATGTTAATTGGTAATAATATAGCATTAGTTATATATGGCTTTTTTATGGGAGATGTTTTAGTAGGGTGGTTTCAAAGTATACTACCTACAAGTTTCCCGCTTTTAAACTATATGCTTAACGATTTGAGTTTGCTTTCTCAAACCATTATATCTACACTAGTTATTTTAATTACAGCAGAGTTTTTACCAAAAGTGTTTTTTCAAATTTATGCCAATTCACTTATAAAAATTTTTGCAATGCCTGCCTATGTGTTTTTTGTGTTATTTACGTGGGTGTCTAACTTTGTAATCTGGTTGTCAGATCTAATACTTAAATACTTTTTTAAGACTGAAGGCGATAATATACAAATGGCTTTCACTAAAGTAGAATTAGGAAATTATATTAGCGAGCAAATGGAGTCTGTAGAGGCACATGATGAGGTAGACTCCGAGATCCAGATCTTTCAAAATGCTTTAGAGTTTTCAGAAGTAAAAGCAAGGGAAGTTATGGTACCCCGAACAGAATTAGTGGCCGTAGAAATTAACGAAAGCATAACAAGTTTAAGCAGCTTATTTACAGATACAGGGTATTCTAAAATTTTAGTTTACAGAAATTCTATCGATGATATTTTGGGCTACGTCCATTCGTTCGAGCTTTTTAAAACACCAAAAAACATAAGGTCTATATTAATGCCAGTAGAGTTTGTGCCAGGTACTGTTTTAATAAGCGATGTGTTAAATATTCTAACAAAAAAGCGAAAGAGCATTGCTGTAGTTTTAGATGAGTATGGAGGTACTTCTGGTATAATGACGGTTGAAGATATTGTAGAAGAGCTTTTTGGGGAAATAGAAGACGAGCACGATACTATAGATTTAAAAGAACAGCAAATAGATGAGGTTACCTACCAGTTCTCGGCAAGAATGGAGGTAGATTACATCAACGAAACTTATAAAATAAATTTACCAGAAAACGAGAACTACGAGACTCTAGGAGGCTTAATAGTAAATCATACGGAAGAAATACCACAAAAGGGCGAAGTAATTACCATAGGCACCTTTCAGTTTATTATGCTAGAAGTATCTAATACTAAAATAGACTTAGTTGAAGTTAAACTTATTGAAGAAGATTAGTGCTTAAAACAGCACTATTTCGTGTTTCAATAAAACCGCATGTAGCCTAGTTTTAACAAAAGTATTAGCTGCTCGGCTAAATAATTGTAAAATATCCAAATCTAGAGTCACTTTCTTGCAATATAATGAATACTTCTTCTTTTATTATTAAACAGAAAATGGTATTTTCGCGCACGGTATTTTTATCAAAATGCATTGTTTTAGTATTTTATAGTCTAAAGCAAGAGCGTTTAGTAATGACATTAACAAAAAAAGACCGAATTAAGGTTTAACATTTTTAATAAGCACATGGCAGTTTTAAATAAAATTAGACAACGTTCATTATTTCTCATTCTTATAATAGCACTAGCATTATTTGCTTTTGTACTGGCGGATTTATTTAGAAATAGCGATGCCTTAACAGCAAGATCTCAAAATACGGTTGCTACAATAAATGGTAAGGAAATTACAAGAGATGATTTTTTACAGAAAGTGGAAACCATGCAGCGCCAAATGGGGCCAAACGCTACCAATACGCAGGTTATGAATCGTGTGTGGGATGGCGAAATTAGAGAGGCTGTACTTGCATCAGAATACGAAAAATTAGGGGTTACAGTAGAGAAAGACCAAATGCGAGATTTGTTAAAAACAGCATTGTCTGGTAGTCCAGAATTTTTGAATGAAGCTGGTACTTTCGATGAAGGTAAAATGAACGAGTACATAGCGAATTTAAAAAACACATCCGATCAAGCTTATGCCAGTTGGGTAGATTATGAAAAAAGAGTAGCTACCAACGCGTTAGAACAAAACTATTTTAACTTAGTTAAGGCAGGTTTAATAGGGACATTAGCAGAAGGAGAGTTAGAGCATAACTTGCAAGGCAATAAAGTAGATGTTAAATACGTGCAAGTCCCTTACTCCAAAATTCCTGATAGCACAATAGAGGTGAAAAAATCTGATATTAAATCTTACATAGAAGCGCACAAAAATGAGTTTAAAGTAGAAGAGAAGACAGATATTAAATATGTAGAGTTTAAAGAGGTTGCTACTGTAGAAGACGAAAATGCAATAAAAGCGGTACTACAGAAGTTTAAAGAAGGTCACGTAGAATATAATAACGGAAGAACTGATTCTATAAAAGCGTTTAGCAACGTAAAAGACCACGAAAGCTATGTTAATTTAATTGCAGGTTCAGATTCCAAATTCGATGACCGTTTTGTCTTCAAAAAAGATTTACCTAAAAGTATAGCAGATACAATTTATAAACTTAATGTAGGAAGCGTATACGGGCCTTACAAAGATGCGGGCGCTTTTAAACTAACAAAAGTTGTTGCTGCTAAGCAATTGCCAGACTCGGCTAAGGTAAGACACATTTTAATACCTCATGTAGGTGCTGCAGCTGTAAAGCCAGAAGTAACACAAACTCAAGAACAAGCAAAAGCAACAGCAGATAGTTTATTGAGTGTACTAAAAAGAGATCGCTCTAAATTTCCAGAGTTTGTAAAAGCATTTTCTTCAGATCAAGGAAGTGTAGATAAAGAAGGGCGTTACGATTGGCATCCTTATGGTACAATGGTACCAGAGTTTAACGCTTTCGAGTTTGAAGGTAAAACTGGAGATTTAGGAGTTGTAAAAACAAACTTTGGTTATCACGTTATAGAAGTAGAAGGGCAAAAAGAGAAAGTTAAAGCAGTACAGATAGCCACAATATCAAGAAACATAGAGCCATCTGAAGCTACTATAGATGCTATATTTAGAGATGCTTCTAATTTTGAAATAACAGCAAACGAAGGCGATTTTGAAAACGCAGCTAAAGAAAAAAATTACACTGTAAGACCTGTAAACGGCATGAAAGCTTTAGACGAGAATATTCCGGGATTAGGAAATCAAAGGCCTATTGTGCGTTGGACTTTTAGTGAAGAAGCAAACATAGGAGACGTAAAACGTTTTACGGTACCTAATGGTTATGCCATAGTACAGCTTGTGGCTAGACACGAAGAAGGTTTAATGAGTGTAGAAGACGCTTCTGCCACAGTATTACCTAAGATAAGAAAAGAACGCAAGGCAGAACTTATAAAGTCGCGTATATCGGCTACAAGTCTAGATGATGTTGCAGCAGCAGAAAGTACATCGGTAAGAACAGCATCTGCAATAAACATGAAGAATCCAACCATATCTGGTGCAGGAAGAGAACCTTTAGTAGTTGGTGCAGCTTTTGCTTTAAAAGAAGGAGAAACTTCTCAATTAATTGCTGGTGAAAAAGGTGTATACATAGTACAAGTTACTAAGGTAACACCAGCAGTAGCTCTAGATAATTATCAGTCTTTTGCAAATCAAATAGAAACAAGAAAATCCAGTGTAGTAAATTCAAAGCTATACAATGCACTAAAAGAAGCAGCAGTTATCGAAGATAATAGAGCAAAACTTCAAATACAGTAAGGATTAACAAAACACAAATATTAAGAGCCTTGGTAAAACACCAAGGCTTTTTTATTTTATCATATATCGATAAGGTATAACAGTCTTGCAATCTTTTGTGTTAAAATAAGTGATAGAGTTAGTTGAAGTAACTGCCAAAATAAAACCATTACTATAAGCATCTATTAGGCATTAGCACGAACAGAGTTAGGCGTACAAAACGTACTAGGTATTAATTACGTCTACACCTTACAAGGTTGATCCAATGGCAGGCGTAAACGACATAGGCAAAGACGCCTTTTGTTTACTCACTTAACTATTACAGTAACTACAACCAGACTCGTAGGCAGCATAACCTCTTTTACAGCATCTGAAACCTTAGGAAACACAAACACACGTAACCTATACAATGCTAACATAAAAACGAAGGTAACCAGTTTAATAAATTTAGATAAAAATCCATTAGGTACATTTTCAACCAGCACAAGGAAATACTATAATGCAAACTATGGTTATGATGCCCCAGGGTAACATAAAAAGGTGAACAAGCCAACATATCTAAAATTGAATAGCGTGTGTATGGTAAAGTTCGACACATAGAAAAATAAGAAGATAACAGTATAACCACCGTAACCCTTACTTACAATGGTTTAGGGAACAGAATGCCAGAAACAAATCTACCACTAGGCGGTATTAATGCCAAAACTAGTATGTATTACGTAAGAGGCGCACAAGGAAATGTATTTAGGTTAAGCCTCGCTCATTTATTGTGTCGATAATAGCGAATCATTATAATAGTATTGGAAACTCTAATATAATTTTGAATATTTAAAATTATTAAATTGTTATTTTTGGGTATTGAAAAATATAAAAATTGTAATTATGAAAACAATACTTAAGATTATGTTAATTAGTGCGCCTTTTTTAGGAACACTTTCTATACAAGCACAAGATAATGAAGCACCTTATAATAACGATTTATATCGTGAGATTGTGCAAGAGATGCCCTCCTTGAATTTTACAGGAAATTATGATCATAAAATTATTGAAAAACAATTTGTTGTAACAGAAGATATTGTAAACACAACATATGAAGATACACATGTTGAAATTTTAAAGGAAATGCCATCGTTAGATTTTTTAGGAGAGCATAAATATAGCTTAGAGGCTGAAGAATCTTACCCAGTTATAGCATCTCAAAAAGATATCATTGGAGATGACTCTTATAAAAAACTAGAGGATGAGATGCCTTCCTTAAAATTTATTAACTAGGAATTCCTTTGTTCGCGCCCAGTAATTACTAGCACTACACCTGCATCTAGTGACGAATAGGAGTGAAAAATAAAAGAGTAAAAGCTTTTACGTTATCGTAAAGGCTTTTGTTTTTTACAGCGAAGTCCTATTTTTATCTCCCGTCCTAATTTCTCCACGTAACAGCTACCGTTAGTCTTCAACAAGAGATAGTAACCGTAAGAAAAAGTTATTTTTAGACTTTAGGTTTCGTTATAAATGTATCGATAAAGTTTTGATACGGAGTATGTCTTCGTCAGGTAGAAATTTCTGGATATTCCGTTTCAATTTGTACTACAGTTTATAGTTTGGTTTGTACCGTGCTGCTAAATTCGTTTTGAATTGTGCTTGGCTTTAACGAATTTGGAATGTACACCGATTGAGATTAATTCCGCTACAATACCATATCGTTATAAGGTATAACAGTATCGAAACCTTTTGCGTTAAAATAAGAAGTAGGGTTAGTTGAAGTAGCCGCTAAAATAAAATCTCCACCCCAAGCCCCTAAACTTTTTATAGCTCCGTTAAAATCTTTAAAAAACAGAGATTTTACAGTGTCTTGCTGCGTTAAACGGGCAATTATAGATTCGTGTGTGTCCATTAATGTAGTAAACGAGCTAAGGCTATTACAACTAAGCATAGCCTCTGTAATAGCATCAATTTTAGAAAGATCAGTACTTAAGTTCGTTTTTCGTAACACTTTATAATGCGCGATGCCATCACGGCTATTCTGTTTTTTATTTAGGTATACAAAATACAAATGAGAAGCAAAAGAAGGCGAAAATGCAACCGGAGTAACTAAAGGCTTGTTGTCCCTCAATGTATAGGCAATAGGGGTGTTGTGCTGAGCGCAAGCAATATCGTAACCGCTACCTCCAAAAGTAAGTTGGAGTAAATTGTACGGATTAACTTTGGCCCATTGCGCGACATTATTTATTAATGTAGAAGAAGTACCCAAACCCCAATGTTGAGGAAAATCTAAGTACGTTTCTACATTTACACCGTTAGAATGCAATAAGAAATTAGGGTTTAATTGCCTAGCAGCAACAAGCACTTGTTGTAACCTCGTAGTTGGTGTACGCACTATAAGATTACTTAGAGTAGTCTTAAATACCTGATCGAGAGCAAAACTATCTTGAAACCAAATATTCTTCTGCACATCGAAACTCAACCATTCTATTTGCTTGGTATTTGTGGTTGTAACATGTAGCGATTGTCCCTGTTTTGTAGGGACAGCTAATGCTTTAGCGCCATCAAGAACTACATATTCTCCAGTAAGTAATAATTTCCCGTTGCTATTAAAATTCTGTAGCATACTCTCTCTCTCTAGCGTCTTAAATCATTTAAAGCCTCTGCAACAGCACTGTGCGTTACAGTAGTATCTTTAAAATAAGAAGATAGCTTTGTTTTTTCTTTGTTACTGGCTTCAAATTGATTTAATATATTCATTAAATGCATTTTCATATGGCCTTGTTGTATTCCTGTAGTTGTTAAGGAGCGCAATGCAGCAAAATTTTGAGCTAAACCAGCCACAGCTACAATTTGCATTAATTCTTTAGCAGACGGTTTGCCCAATAATTCTAAAGCAAATTTAACCAGAGGATGCAATCCTGTTAAGCCACCAACAGTACCTAATGCTAGAGGTAAATCTACCCAAAAACGAAATACACCATCTTCTATTTTAGCATGAGACAAACTAGAATAAGCACCATCTTTTGCGGCATAAGCATGAACACCAGCCTCTATAGCTCTAAAATCGTTACCAGTGGCTAAAACAACAGCATCTACACCATTCATAATGCCCTTATTATGTGTTACAGCACGATAAGGCTCTATTTCTGCAATAGTAACAGCTTGCACAAACTTCTCGGCGAACTCAACCCCAGATACCCCTTCTTTTTCTTGAAGATCTGCTACAGGGCAGCTTACTTCTGCTCTAACAACACATTCAGGAACATAATTAGATAATATACTCATAACAATATCTATATGGTGTTCCTCTTCAGTAAAACCCTTAAAATTCAAAGCCTCATTTTTTAAGGTTTTTGCAAACTGTTCTAGGCATGAGTTGATAAAGTTTGCCCCCATAGCGTCTAAAGTTTCAAAAGTAACATGAAGCTGATAGTAATTGGCCAATGCATCTGTTTTGTCTCTAAGTTCTATATCTAAAATACCTCCACCACGCTTCTTCATGTTGGCTGTTAGAGCATCTGTATCTGCAAATAACTGTGTTTTAATGGATTTAAAATAGGCATGCAAACGTTGCGCATTACCACGATACATAAAATGAACTTGACCAATTTTTTTAGTCGAAATTACTTTGGTCTTAAACCCACCTCTATCCAGCCAAAATTTAGCTGCTTTACTTGCAGCAGCCACAACAGAGCTTTCTTCTATGGCCATAGGAATGGCGTAGGTCTTTCCGTTAATTAAAAAGTTAGGCGCAACACCAAGTGGTAAAAAATAATTGGAAACGGTATTCTCAATAAACTCATCATGCAATTGTTGTAGCTTTTCATTGCTATGTAAATACTGTTCTAAGATAACTCTAGCATCGTCAGGGTTAGAAAAATAAGTGTTAACTAACCAATTTATTTTTTCAGATTTAGAATATTTAGAAAACCCAGAAATAATTTTACTCATAATTGCATGCATTTATACGAGCAAAGATACCACTCTTAACAACATTTTTACAACATCTGCTATTACGTTATTTAACTGTTAATTGTTTCAGTTAAATACATTATTTTTGATAAACTTATGGTTTTTTCAATAAGAACTCATCTTGACTCTTTTGTTTTTAACCGGAAATGAGTTGAAATTTAGTCAGATGAGGCATTTTTGAAGCTCATAGCAGCGCTACGGACAAAAAAATAACGAAATATGAGTGGATTTCAGCCATGTTTTAGGAAATAGAAAAAGTCAAGATGAGTTCTAAAATTAAGGAGCCATAAGATACAGCGTTGCCAATTTTAGATTATAATAAAACGCTAAAGGCATTTAAAAAAGAATTTTGCATATACATGAAATATAAAACAGTGTTACTAACGCTAAGCTTATTTGTAACTACAATACTTGTAAGTCAAAATAAGGCTTTTACCCTAGAAAAAATATGGCGAGGAACATTTAGAACAGAAGGATTGGAAGACCTCCATTCGATGAAAGATGGTAAAAGGTATTCCGTTTTCAATTTCGATAGAGAAACACGATCAACGTCGGTCGATATTTACTCCTACAAGACTCAAAAAAAAATAGAAACAGTAGTGTCTTCTAAAGGCTTATTGCAGTTAAATTACTTTACCGATTATGTTTTTAGTCAAGATGAACATAAATTGTTACTAGCAACCGAAGGTGAATCGATATACAGGTACTCCTCTAGGGCCCTATACTTCGTGTACGACAGAAAAACAAAAGCAATAACAAGAGTTTCAGAAGAAAAAATACAAGAACCTACATTTTCGCCAGATGGTACAAAAGTAGCCTATGTATTAGAAAACAATATCTATATTTTTGATATTAAGACTAAAACTACAGCGCAAATTACTTTCGACGGTAAAAAAAATGAAATTATTAATGGCATTACAGATTGGGTATACGAAGAAGAATTTGCATTTGTGCGCGCCTTTAAATGGAATGCAACAGGTACAAAAATTGCCTTTATCAGGTTTGATGAAACTAAGGTGCCAGAGTATAAAATGACTATTTATGGCAATGGATTGTACCCTACGCAAGATGCATTTAAATATCCCAAAGCTGGAGAAACGAATGCAAACGTTTCTTTACACCTTTTTGATATAAAGGAGAACGTGATTAAAGATCTAAACGTAAGCAAAGCCTATACAGATTTTTACATTCCTAGATTTATGTGGACTGGGAAAGCAGATATTTTAAGCGTACAAATGCTAAATCGAGAGCAGAATACACTAGATCTTTGGTTTCTAGATACAAACACAAGAACTTCTAAATTGGTTTTGGCAGAAACAGATAAAGCCTACGTGGAAGTAACAGATAATTTAACCTTTTTGGAAGATAATAGTTTTATTTGGACTAGCGAAAAAGATGGTTTTAATCATATTTACCACTATTCCGAAAATGGCATTTTAAAAAACCAAATTACAAAGGGAAACTGGGAGGTTACCGATTTTTATGGATACAGTGAGAAAACAAACACCATATTTTACCAGTCTACAGAGCAGGGTTCTATCTATAGGAATGTGTTTAGCATAAATTTGAACGGAAGAGAAAAAAAGCAATTAAGCTCTAAAACAGGAACAAATGAGGCGGATTTTAGTGCAGATTATTCCCTGTTTATCAATACATTTTCTACTACAACTACCCCACCAGAATTTACATTAAATAGTTCTAAAACTGGTGCATTAATAAAAGTTATAAAAGACAACAGTAGTCTATCCACCAAGTTATCTGGCTACAACATGGTTAAAAAGGAACTAAGTACAATAGATGTTAATGGCAATGCGTTAAATATGTGGATGCTTAAGCCTCCTAATTTCGATGCTTCTAAAAGTTACCCAATGTTAATGTATCAATATTCTGGTCCTGGATCTCAACAAGTGGCAGATGCGTGGCATAGTGTTAACGATTATTGGTTTCAATTACTGGCACAACAAGGTTATATTGTAACCTGTGTAGATGGTAGAGGTACAGGATATAAAGGAGCTGAGTTTAAAAAAATAACACAGGGTAACCTTGGAGCCTACGAAGTAGAAGACCAGATAGAAGCAGCCAAACAACTTGGAAATTTACCTTATGTAAACAGTAATAAAATAGGCATATGGGGGTGGAGCTATGGAGGCTTTATGAGTGCCAATTGTTTATTTAAAGCCAACGACACGTTTAAAATGGCAATTGCAGTAGCGCCTGTATCAAGTTGGCGTTTTTACGATACAATCTATACAGAACGTTATTTGGGTAAACCCCAAGATAATCCAAAAGGTTATGATGATAACTCGCCCATAGAACACGTAGAAAAGCTAAAGGGCAATTTTTTAGTTGTACATGGCTCTGCCGATGATAACGTGCACTTACAGAATACAATACGTTTAACAGAAGCTTTAATACAAGCGAATAAAGATTTTGACTGGCTTATTTATCCAGACAAAAATCATGGCATTTACGGTGGTAATACACGATTACATCTGTATAAAAAAATGACAAACTTTATTCACGAGACCTTAGGGCAAGACTAAATGTTTTAGAAATAGGTGTTTTGAGGTTAATTTAGTATATATGATATGACTGATTCTAAAATTGCAAGAAAAAACGAAATACTAGGGCATCCAAAGGGCTTGTACGTTCTGTTTTTTGTAGAAATGTGGGAACGCTTCTCCTATTACGGAATGCGAGCCATCTTAACATTATTTCTAGCAGCACCAGTTTTAGCAAACAATCCTCAATCTGGTTACGGCTGGTCTAATGCCGAAACGCTTTCGTTTTACGGTACTTATACAATGTTTGTTTATTTAACCTCCATTCCGGGTGGATGGATAGCAGACAGATACATTGGCCAAAAAAAGGCTGTTATGTTGGGAGGCCTGTTATTGTGTTTAGGGCACAGTATATTGGCAATAAACTCAGAATCAGCTTTTTTTGTGGGGTTAATTTTAATAGTAATAGGCGTAGGTTTTTTAAAACCAAACATATCTACAATGGTAGGTGGGTTGTATCCCCAAGGCGATGACAGGAGAGATAAAGGCTTTTTCATTTTTTACGTTGGTATTAATTTAGGTGCATTTTTGGGAGCGCTGCTTGTAGGCGCAATAGCAGCAAAATACGGCTGGCATTATGGTTTTGGATTAGCAGGTATAGGTATG
Organism: uncultured Flavobacteriaceae bacterium; assembly: GCA_947489085.1. Lineage (GTDB taxonomy): Bacteria > Bacteroidota > Bacteroidia > Flavobacteriales > Flavobacteriaceae > Jejuia. The sequence goes on along the minus strand of CANLCJ010000002.1, from coordinate 47,893 downwards.
GCTCTAGGACAAATTATGTATGTCTTTGGGTTAAAATATTTAAAAGGGATAGGAGAGTTTTTAGGAAAAAAAGACACTCCAAATAAGGCAGTATTGAAGAAGCCTTTAACTAAAGTTGAAAAAGATAGGATGTTAGTAATGTTCCTATCTTTTTTTATAATAATAGTTTTTTGGGGGGCTTTCGAGCAAGCTGGAGGTTTAATGAGTTTGTATACAGAACAAAAAACAGATAGAAGCATATCAATAGCTTTACCTTTGGTGGGTAAAGAACTACCAGCAGCTGTTTTTCAATCCATAAATGCGTTCTTTATTATTTTATTTGGAGCCTTTGTAGGTGAGTTTTGGTACAAGTGGAGAAAAAAAGGAAAAGAATCTTCATCTTTATTTAAAATGGCCATAGGTGTTATTATAATGGCGTTTGGATTTTTCTTTATGAGTAAGGCGGCTACAGAAGTTGTTATGGATGGAGATAAAATTATTGAGAAATCTGCAATGGTATGGTTAGTACTAGCGTACCTATTCCATACCATAGGAGAACTTTGTGCTTCTCCAGTAGCATTGTCTTTTATAACAAAGTTAGCTCCAATAAAATATGCGTCTTTTATGATGGGGGCTTACTTTGCAGCCACCGGTTTAGGAAACAAAGTAGCAGGTTTAGTAGGAGAGCTTTCGGAAGGCGCTGGCGAATTTCAAATATTTACTGGAATTGCACTATTTTGTACATTATTTGGCATACTAATTTTAGCCATATTAAAACCTCTTAAACGCTTAACGCACGGAGCAGAAGACGTCATGGTTTCTAACAACTAGCAAAAGCCCTTAAACAACATGTAATTATGGAGTTAAAATCTACAGATCATTTTTTTGAAAACAAAGTATTAGGGCATCCAGCAGGCTTGTTTGTTCTTTTTTTTACTGAAATGTGGGAGCGCTTTTCATATTATGGAATGCGTGCTATTTTAGTTATTTTCTTGACAGCTTCCTTAACTGGAGATAACCCTGGGTGGGAATGGACATCCCAGCAAGCATTATCTCTTTTGGGAACTTATGCTTTATTTGTTTACTTAACGCCCCTGTTTGGAGGCTGGTTGGCAGATAACAAAATAGGGTATAGAATGGCAGTAGTCATTGGTGCTTTGTTAATGACTCTCGGGCACGCTGCCATGGCCATAGAAACACCAGTTTCTTTATATGTTGGAATTGCATTTTTAATTTTGGGAAATGGCTTTTTTAAGCCGAATATGACTTCGATTATTTCGAAAATGTACGATGGTAAAGACGAAAAAAAAGACGGAGCCTATAACATGTTTTATATGGGTGTTAATGCAGGTGCATTTATAGGAATTATGTTATGTGGTTGGATAGGAGAGAAAGTGGGCTGGAGTTATGGCTTCGGTCTAGCAGGTATTTTCATGTTATTAGGGATGTTACAATTTTATTTTGCGCAACCTTTATTTAAAGACATAGGAGCCAAACCTAAAAAACTTAAAGTTGTGGATGTTCCATCTGAAAAAAAATCTTTAAGTATTGGTGAAAAGCTAAACCATTTTACAAACTTGGATTATACTTTTATTACAATTTTTAGTGTTTCGGTATTAATCTTTATTATTAATGATCCTTTGAGTAAAATAGGAAACATCAATCTATTTAACTTTACTGTTTTAGGACTCAAAGATTCTTTGTTTTTTGCTTTACTCGCAGCCATATCTTTTGTGGTATTGTTACTAATAAGAATACCCAGATATGTCGCCGTAGAAAGAGATAAAATGATAGCCTTTGCCATATTTTGTTTATTCACGATATTCTTCTGGGCTGCATTCGAGCAAGCAGCAGGATCATTACCACTTTACACCAGAGATTTTACAAATAGAATTCTACAAGGAAATGCTGCAACTGTATTCAAAATTGTAGACTTGTTGGTAACTGTAATCCCTTTATTGATTATAACTTACGTGCTGTTTCGCTTATTTAAAAAAACAATTACAAAAATAGCATTGTCCAATATTATTTTGGGAGTTAGTTTTATAATAGTTTGGAGCATTATTATTTACAAACTTTCTATAGATTTTCAATCTACAGAAACAGAAGTTCCTATCACTTGGTTTGGCATCCTTAATTCGTTATTTATTATAATGTTTGCCCCCTTATTTACAAAATTATGGGATAGTAAGCATAACCCACCTGCTTCGGTTAAATTTTTCTCAGGTTTGGCACTATTGGGTCTGGGTTTTGCCATACTAGCTTATGGAGCTAAAGATGTGCCTGTTGGCGCTAAAACAGCAAGTCTGAATATGATTTGGTTAGTTTTAGCATATTTATTTCATACCCTAGGAGAACTATGTTTGTCTCCAATGGGCTTATCCTACTTAAGTAAATTAGTGCCAGCAAGAATGGTAGGTTTCATGTTTGGTATTTATTATTTATCAATAGCTATAGGTAACAAATTAGCCCACTATGTTGGAGGAGATATAGACCATATTACAGAAAAGTATGGTTTGTCATCGTTTTTCTTAATATTTACGTTCATACCTCTTGGCCTTGGTGTCTTATCCTTACTATTACATCCTTTGTTAAAAAAACTAATGCACGGCGTACGTTAATCGAAAAAAAAGCTAAAAAGCATAATATAACAGCCACTTTAGGCGCTTTTTTTGTATGTTAGGCACAAGAATTGCAATAATCTCATCATGAAACATACAATATATATAATAGCATTACTCTTATACAGTACAACTGCTTTAACTGCTCAGGAGTTGGTATGGCATAACGATATGCAAAAAGCATCAGAAATAGCCATTCAAGAAGATAAACCGTTACTCATGTTCTTTACAGGATCAGATTGGTGCGGATGGTGTAAAAAACTACAAAGAGAAGTTCTTGTTACCCAAGATTTTGAAACTTGGGCAGCAAATAATGTTGTTTTGGTAGAACTGGATTTTCCCAGACGAAAAAAGTTAGACAGAAATTTACAAATTCAAAACTACCAAATGCAAAATCTCTTTAAAGTAAGAGGGTATCCTACTGTAGTTTTTGCAAATCCAGAAAAAGCAGAAGGGAATAAAATGAATTTAGTGCATTTAGGTAGTACAGGTTTTGTAAAAGGTGGTTCAGGGAGATGGCTAGCTGTTGCCGATAACATAGTTAAGTCTAAGAGTAAATCTTAAGGCTAACCCGTATAGATATATTTTACAGAAACAGACATAAACTTAGTAATGAAAAAAACACAATATCTAATACTAGCAATTATAGCATTGCTTTCCAGTTATACAACTTTTGCTCAAGACATTCACTGGGTAAGTTTAGAAGAAGCTATTTCGCTCCAAAAAAAGAAGCCTAAAAAGATACTTATGGATGTGTATACAGTTTGGTGTGGACCATGTAAAATGTTAGATAAAAGAACATTTAAAAATCCAGACTTGGCAGCCTATGTTAACGAAAATTATTACGCTGTAAAATTTAATGGAGAAGGTAACTCTAAAGTAACTTATAAAGAGCAGACATTTGTAAATAAAGATTACGATGAGGCTAAAAAAAACACTAGAAATAGTCCACATGATTTTGCGAGATATTTACAAATAAATGCCTATCCAACAATCGTTTTTTTTGACGAAGATACAAATGTTATAACGCCTTTAAGAGGTTTCTTTTCGGCACAACAATTAGAGTTGTACCTAAAGCTTTTTAAAAACGACACACATAAATCTATAAAAAGTCAAGAAGAGTTTGATGCCTATTTACAGGATTTTAAACCCCAATTTCAAGGCTAAAACTTAATTGCTCCAAACAAAAGCACCATCAACACCCGTAAAATGAAAAGGTGTTTTATGTGTTTTGCAAATACTTCGCCATAAAGCAATATAAGATCTGTAATTGCTACCATCTGCGATAATGCATTTAGGTTTTAGAGTGGTAATTAGCCGCTCTAAATTGAGTTTTGGAGAAGCTGTTAAAAGTACATAATCAGGTTTAAAAGCCTTTACATTGTAAACGCATAAACTATCTACAACCAAAAGTGTTTCAGTGTTTAAGGCATATAAAGGTTGCATTTCTCCACGAATATAAGTTTTAACATGGCGTTTTACCATGAAATCTTTAATAGCAGAAGGGGGCTCTAAAGATGGTAGTTTTCTATCACTAACTATTACACGAATAGTATCTCTAGAAACTAATCCAATCAAACTACTCCGATACTTATTAAAGACTATAAATTGCTTTTGGGGCAAAGTATAATCTGTATAAATAAATGAAAGCAGCATAAAAATTGTAGCACAAAGTGCAAGCGAGAGACGTTTAAAATTACGCTTAAGTATTAAAAAATAGATACTAATAATAAACGTATAGGCAGTAATAAGATAAAGTATATTAAAAGAGATATTTTCAAATATAAAAGCCTCGTATTGGGAAATCCGTATAGTAATAGCATTCATTCCATGTATTAAAGCTTCGAAAATACGAGCAATAAAGTTGGGAAGAACACCTATTATAGCAGCGGTAATAACTAAAATACCGAACCCAATTACAATACTTAAAAAAGGAATAATTATAAGGTTTGAAATAAAAAACAAACCAGAAAACTTATGGAAATAATACAAGCTTATAGGGAGGATGCCAATTTGAGCGGAAACAGTAACAGTTAATGTGTGCCAATATACATTTAGAAGCCAATGCTTAGGTTGCCATAGTTTGTATAAAATGGGATCTATACTTACAATAGCAAAAACAGCAACATAGCTAAGTTGAAAACCAATATCGAATAGTAAGAGAGGGTTAAAAAGTAAAATAATAAATATAGATGATGCTAATGTGTTGTAAATATTGGTAGGTCGTTTTAAATGCGTACCTATACTTAAGATACTAAACATTGTTACAGCCCTAACTACAGAAGCAGATAGTCCAGATATAAAGGCGAAACTCCATAACACTAGTACTATAAAACCTATTTTAAGAAGACGTCCTGATGGCACGCGGTTTAGCGGTCTTAAAATAAAATTTAGAAAAACGACAATAAGACCAATATGAAGGCCAGATAGTGCTAAGATATGTACAACGCCCGCATTAGTATATGCACTTTGTAGTGTAGAGTTAATATCTTTACGTTCCCCTAAAAATAAAGCGTTTATAACAGCAAGTGTATCTGGCTTAAATCGATACAACTTTAAGTTAGTTATAACATGCGCTTTAAATTTGTGCGAAAGTCTCAGGATAGAAAAGGTTTGCTGGTTAAGCTTGTGTAGCGAAGCTGAGTTTAAGGTTATTTGGTGGTAAACATACTGTCGTTCCAAGTATTCGGCATAATCGAATTGTCCAGGATTTAATGGCCTGGTTAAAGGCGCTATTTTAGCATTAGCTATAAAAATATCGCCTATATTTAAAATGCTGTCAGTTTGAGTTTTGGGGATGCGTAATAGTAGTTTCCCACTAACAGTGCTACTACCTATGGCTTGAATGTTTGCATAGTATTTATGGTAATAAGCACTAGACTTTAAATGTTGATAAACTTGGAGATTTAGAGTGCCTAAGGTGTTTTCTTTAAAAGCAGCGCTGTTGGTATAATGCGATACCTTGTTTTTAGGGTTATGGCAGTTAACACTAAAAACACCAATACTTACCATGGCTATCCATGTTGCAAAATTAAACCACAGTTTTTGATCTGTAGTTTTTCTAGTAAGAACATATAGTACAGCAAGTGTTACTATGGAAGCCGCTAGAAAACAGGCAGATGTTACAAGTGGTATCCTGCGAAGATACCCTAAGCAGATACCTACTGTTAAAAAAACAGTAAGTTGTATTATGGTAAAATTTAAAACCCGCATGGGGCTAAAGTTAATGAATTAACTTACAAAACACGTCTAGCTTCTGCAAAAGCCGATTTCCAATACGATTGGTTAATGGAAGAAATAATAACACCTTTGGAACTCGTGGCATGAATAAAGTAAATATCATTATTTTTAATATCTACAATAAGCCCTACATGATTAATGGCATTCCTTTTGTTTTTGTTTGTTTTAAAAAAAAGCAGATCGCCTTTAAGTACTTTTTTAAGCGCGATGCTGTGCCCTTTTTTAGCCATGTCTCTGGAAATTCTAGGTAAATAAATATCATGCGCTCTAAAAGACTCATAAACTAAACCAGAACAATCCATGCCCGCTTTGGTAGTGCCACCCCATTTGTATCTGGTGCCTAAAAATTGTTTCGAATAATTTACAATTTTAGAAGGTTTGGAAAGTACCTTTTGTCTTGAGGGTATAGGCTTAGGCGTATTATTGTTTTTTCGTTCTATAACAGCCTTTTTTGTAATAACTGTAGAATGTTTGGGTTTACAATGGTAGCAACAAAAGATGCAAAGGACTATAAGTAGGAGTTTTTTCATTTAAAATCAGGTATTCAAAGCGTTAAATATAAGCTTTGCAGTTTTTTCGCTGGCACCTCTGCCTCCAAGTTTAAGTTCCAGTTCATAGTAGTTATGGAACATGATGTCTCGCGCTTTTTTGTCTAAGATAAGTTCTAATTCTTGTTTTAAACGTTTAGCATTAAAATCATTTTGAATAAGTTCTGTAACCACCTCTTTATCCATAATAAGGTTAACCAACGAAATAAATTTTAGCGTTATAATGCGTTTTGCAATATGGTAAGAAATAGCACTACCCTTATAGCAAACAACTTGAGGTACTTTAAATAACGCAGTCTCTAACGTGGCAGTGCCAGAGGTAACAAGTGCGGCATAAGAAACACTAAGCAAATCGTAAGTTTTGTTAGCTATAAAACGCACAGAAGCGTTTTTAATAAAAGTGCTGTAAAAGTCGTAATCTTGGCTAGGTGCCCCAGCAATTACAAATTGGTATTCAGGAAAGGCATCCACCATACCAAGCATAACACTTAGCATTTTGGTAATCTCCTGTTTTCTACTGCCAGGTAAAAGAGCAATAATGGGTTTGTCTCCCAATTTATGAGTTTTCCTAAATGTATTGGCATCCACCTGTGTTCTGTTAGCTATAGCATCAATTAGCGGGTGCCCAACAAATTCAACATTATAATTATACTTTTTGTAAAATGCCTTAACAAAAGGCAAAATAACATACATAGCATCTATATCTCGTTTAATGGCCTTAACCCTTCCAGCTCTAGAAGCCCATACTTGAGGAGAAATATAGTAATTGGTTTTATAGCCACTTGCTTTGGCCCATTTAGCTATGCGCAAATTAAACCCTGAGTTGTCTATAAAAACAATAACATCTGGTTTAAAAGCATCTATATCGCTTTTGCAAAAACTAATGAGTTTAAAAATTTTCTTTAGGTTGCGTAACACTTCTGTAAACCCCATAAAGGCGCGCTCTTTGTAATGTTTTACAAGTTCGCCACCAGCATCTTGCATCAAATCGCCACCCCAGCATTTAATGTTAGCGTTGGTATCCACAATTTTAAGCGCTTTAATAAGATTGGCACCGTGCAAATCGCCAGAAGCTTCTCCTGCAAGAATATAATATTTCATATACAAATCGAGTGTTACAGTTTGTTTTGCCTAAAAGACAACTAATGCCTTAAAATAGTTTGATGATAAAAGTAAAAACAGCTATAAAAACCGTAATTAATAATACACCTCTTGCACGGTAATCTTGTCGTTTTTTTATAAAAACAAAAAAGGCAATAAGGTTTAATACCGCACCTAAACTTATAAGCTTACCAAGAAAACCTTCTTCGAAAGCAGCCTTTAAAACTTTAGTAAAATCGTCGCCATTACCCAACAGTTGTGCCGTAAAAAATAATCCAATAGCATTAGCTATCAGTCCAATAGCAATACCTATAACGAGTTCTTTTTTCATTAATCCCGAGATGTGTTAAAATCATTAAACTTCCATGTGTTAAGGCGGTCTATAGCGCGATGAGCAGTTAAATCAAATTGCACAGGGACTAAAGATATGTAGTGGTTTTCCAAAGCCCATTCATCTGTGTCAGTACCATCATCTAAATTAACAAATTGGCCAGTTAACCAATAGTAATCCTTGCCTTGAGGTGTTTTACGTTTATCAAAAGCCTCAACCCAATTAGCACGAGCCTGTCTGCAAACTTTAATGCCTTTAATTTGAGATTTCGGGATGTCTGGAAAATTCACATTCAACACAGTATCCTTATCAAGTCCTTTATTTAAAACAAGTTGAATTATGGTTTCCACGTAAGTTTCGCAAGCACTAAAAGTGGCATCCCAATTGTAGTTTAGAAGCGAAAAGCCTATAGCAGGCACTCCTTCAATACCTGCCTCTATAGCGGCGCTCATGGTGCCAGAATAAATAACATTTATAGACGCATTAGAGCCGTGGTTAATACCAGAAACGCAAAGATCTGGAGTTCTGTCTAAAATTTCTCTAATAGCAAGCTTAACACAATCTGCCGGTGTACCAGAGCAAGTATACTCTAGATGAGTGTTGTCTGGCACATTCAATTGCTCAACATGCAGCGTTGTATCTATAGTTATAGCGTGACCTTTTCCACTCTGTGGACTGTTTGGTGCAACAACAACAACGTCTCCAATACGATTCATAATGCGAATTAAAGCTCTAATGCCAGGAGCAGTTATGCCATCGTCGTTTGTTACAAGAATTAATGGTTTTTTAGACATAAATTTGTCGTGAATTTAGACACGGCAAAAATACATAAAATCTTATGTAAAGACTTCCTTTCTTTTGTTTAACAAAAAAATAGCTTATAATTAGTATGATGGCACGGTTTTTTCTTTATTTTAGTAAATGATATAGAAATAATTAAAATTTACTTTATATAGCCATGAAGGATATGATGAAAATGAATTATAGAGTTTTGCTATTAATGCTGCTTTTAGCATTCGCCTCTTGCAGTTTTACCTCAAAGTCAATAGAGAACCCAGATAAAGATAAATTGCTAATACAGGTTGTAACCTATGTATTGCAACAGGGGCATTTCGATCCCATACAGTTAGACAATACATTCTCTAAGCGGTTATTCGAGCACTACATTGAACGCGTAGACCCTGCCAAGCGATTTTTTTATGAGTCTGATTATGAACAGTTCAAGAAATACGAGACGCAAATAGACGATCAATTAAAATCGTTTAATATCGGTTTTTTTGATGTGGTAGACGACCGTTTGTTGCAGCGAATAGAAGAGGTAAAACTTATTTACAAAGATGTATTGTCTGAGCCTTTCGATTATACTGTAGAAGAAAGTTTCGATACAGACTCTGAAAACTTAGACTACGTATACAGTAGAAGAGAAATGCATGAACGTTGGAGAAAACAACTAAAATTTTCTACACTGTCCAATTACGACGATATTTACGAAGATGAAAAGCAGAAACAAGAAAAAGATGCTGCTTATGTAATGAAAACCGAAGCTGAGATAGAAAAAGAGGCGAGAGAAGCTACACTACGCTCTATAGATATTTATTTTAATGATAATGTAGACGACCAAACCCGAGAAGATCGTTTTTCTACCTACGTTAATACCATAGTAGAAGAGTTTGATCCGCATACTTACTATTTAGCGCCCAAAGGAAAAGAAGATTTCGATACGCAGATGTCTGGAAAGCTGGAAGGAATAGGTGCAAGGCTAACAAAACGTATGGACTATATTAAGATAGTAGAACTAATATCTGGTGGTCCTGCTTGGAGAAGTCAATTGTTAGAAGTTGAAGATGTTATACTTAAAGTGAAGCAAGAAAATGAAGAAAAAGGGATAGACATAGTAGGCATGCGCATAAGCGATGCTATTAAATATATAAAAGGCCCAAAAGGCACAAAAGTAACTCTTACAATTAAAAAAGTAGACGGTACTGTAAAAGACGTTACTATTGTTAGAGATATTGTAGAGTTAGGAGAAACTTATGCGAAATCCTCGGTAGTAGAAAAAGAAAATAAAAAGTTTGGCATTATAAATCTACCGCGCTTTTATGTAGATTTCGATGATTATAAAAATTTGAATGCCGCCAAAGACGTTCGCAGAGAAATAGAACGTTTAAAGCAAGATGGTATGGAAGGGCTTATTCTTGATTTAAGAAGTAATGGCGGTGGATCTTTACCAACAGTTGTAGAGATGGCAGGCCTGTTTATAAAAGAAGGTCCTGTAGTGCAAGTTCGGTCTACAGACTCTCCGAAAGAAGTCTTAAAGGATAAAGATAAATCTATTGTATGGGATGGACCATTGGTAATTCTTGTAAACGAATTGTCTGCATCGGCCTCCGAAATTATGGCTGCTGCAATGCAAGATTACAAGCGAGCCATAGTAATTGGGAGCAAGCAAACTTATGGCAAAGGTACAGTGCAAAATGTGTATAACCTAAACAAGTTAGTTCGCAACAACACAAATGGCGACTTAGGTGCATTAGCTTTTACAACGCAAAAATATTATAGAATTAATGGCGGTTCTGTACAACTAGAAGGTGTAAAGAGTGATGTACAAGTGCCTGGACGTTTCAGTTTTATAGAAGTAGGAGAAAAAGAAAAAGAAAACCCTCTACCTTATGATGAAATCGATCCAGCCCAATACGATACTTGGGAAAGCTATTTCGATTACGAAAAAACAATAAAAAAGAGCAAGCAGCGTATGAGTAACAATGAGCAATTAAAGCTTATTGAAGAAAATGCAAGATGGGTTAAAAATAAAATAGACAATACAAGAGTTTCTTTAAACTATAAAACGTTTAAAATGCAATCGGATATTAACGAACAAGAATCTAAGCGTTTCGATGCAATTTCAGAATACAAAACAAATTTAAGCTTTCAACCAACAGGTTACGAGAGACAACTGTTTACAAAAGACACAACTAATCTCCAAGAAAAACGCGAGCGTTGGTATGAGAATTTAAGTAAAGACGTTTATGTAGAAGAGGCTGTACATATTCTCGAAGATATAAAAATGTCTTATAACCTTAAGAAAGTAGCAAAGGTAAAACGCTAACAGTTAATGTATAACGCATCGCATTCGTTAAAAGAATTAGCGCTCCAAAAGTTTAAAAAAAACTTCTGGGGCGTTTTTAGTTTCTGGTTTATTGTATTTGTAGGGATTGTCTCTATATGTGCTTACATGTTAGCACCAGACAACTCGCAGCATGCCAACCAAATGCATTTGTCCATACACTCTAAACCACCAGGGTTTAAAGTTAAAATGCTAACTGTACCTTCAAAATTAAAACAAGAACAAAATACGTTGAGTAAGTTGTTTTTTGGCGTTAAAAATTCTAATACAGAAACACCCATTTCCAGTTACAGTATACAAGATGATGTGTTAAGCTATACTACATACGCTTCAGATGGATTAAAAGGTATGGAAAAAACAATAGTGCTAAAAGAATTTTCGAAAGAAGAGGTCTCCTCTTTTGTAAAAGAAAAGCAATTTTTGTTTGGCACAGATAAGTATGGTAGAGACTTGCTAAGCAGAATTCTGGTAGGCGCTAGAATATCATTTTTTATAGGTTTTGTAGCCGTTTTTATATCTCTGCTTGTCGGCGTATTTTTAGGCAGTCTAGGAGGGTATTTTGGTGGCAAAATAGATAACGTTATTATGTGGATGATTAACGTTACTTGGTCTATACCTACGCTGCTTTTAGTTATTGCCATAACATTAGTTTTAGGTAAAGGGTTTTGGCAAGTATTTATAGCAGTAGGGCTAACAATGTGGGTTGAGGTAGCGCGTATTGTACGTGGGCAAATTATAAGCGTAAAAGAAATGCAATACATTACAGCAGCAAAGGCATTAGGTTATGGGCATTTTAGAATTATAACCAAACACATTTTACCAAATATTATGGCACCAGTAATTGTAATATCTGCGGCAAATTTTGCAGCAGCCATTTTAATAGAAAGTGGGCTAAGTTTTCTGGGCATTGGAGCACAACCGCCTATGGCAAGTTGGGGTGCTATGATAAAAGATCACTACAACTATATTATTTTAGGTAAGCCCTATTTGGCAATAATACCCGGATTGTGTATTATGAGTTTGGTAATGGCATTTATGATGATAGGCAATGCTTTAAGAGATGCCCTAGATGTAAAACATTAATAGAACAAAATACGAGAATACTACTGCTGGTAAAAACTATTTTGCCAAATCCAAAATGGTATTCCAAACTGTCGTGTGTACAGGAATGCCTTTTTCTAAATTGATATTACGTGTGTTCAAGGCACGTTCTCCAGGATAATAGGTTTTTGTATTACTGTTTAAAGGTGTTGCGCTATGCGTAAAATCTATAATTTCATTTATTAATGCGTCTTGCAAATTAGAGTCTCCTAAAGTTTCTTTATGGATGCATAAAAAAACTTGAGATACACCAGTTTCGTATGGTTTTAAACCCAATTTATAAGTTGATTTTCCTGAAGAGAGTACAGTAGCTAACATGTCTAGTACTATAGAAAGTGCAGAGCCTTTCCATAAGCCCATAGGTAATGCGCGTTGTGTTTTAAGAATGGTATTAGGGTCTTTAGTCAAATTATCATCATTATCCCAGCCACCATTATAAGGTAATTTTTCACCTTTCAACTTATAATCGTTAATTTTTCCAAATGCATATTGAGAAACCGCCATATCTAAAACAACATGGCCCTCTGGTCTAGGAATGGAGATGATAAAAGGATTATTACCTAACCTTAATTCTTTACCACCCCATGCAGGCATATTAGGCTTAGTATTAGTAAATAATATAGAAATACAATCTGAATTAGCGGCCTGCCAACCATAATACCCGCCACGCATCCAGTGGTTTGTGTTTTTAATAGCAACAATACCCATACCGTGAGTTTTAGCCAGAGTTACAGCTCTATCGGTACATGTAACAGCATTGGCAACACCTAGGCCATTATTGCCATCCCAGCGCTCGATAGCACCAAAGCATTCACTTTTTGTTGCAGAAGCGTGAATATCTATTAAGTTTTTGTTTATGTATTCAATGAGCAAAGGAACGCGATTTATACCATGAGAGGTAACACCGCATAGCGAATTTTCAGTAAAAACATGAGCCAATATTTTCGCTTTTTCAGGCAGTATATTTTGCTTAAGCAGTACATCTAAAAGTATAGATGTCATGTCTTTTTGTTGAATGCGTATTGTACTCATTGTTTTTAAGTTTAAAGCATAAAAGATAAGTAAAAACAACCTGAGAGACCAAGCGAACTAAAATAAAACAAATTTAGGAGCCTAAATTGAAAACAGCATTTAAAGAAATACTTAGAGCTTCATATTAGTATTAAGCGTATCGATATATTGTAAAACCTCTTTATTGCCAATTGTTTTAGGAGAAGATGTTATAAAATAATTGGGCATTTCCTCCCAAAACTCTAAAAGAATAAGCTCGTAAGCCTTAACATGGTTCTCAATAGCTTTGGGTTTTAGCTTATCTGCTTTGGTAAAAATTATAGAAAAAGGAATTTGATTTTCACCAAGCCACTGCATAAAATCAAGGTCTATAGGCTGTGGTTCGTGGCGAATATCAACCAAAACAAAAGCAGTTACTAGCTGTGTTCTGTTGCTAAAGTATTGTGTTATAAATTTTTGAAATGTTTTTTTTGAAGATTTGGACACTCTAGCGTAGCCATAACCAGGTAAATCTACCAAATGCCAGTTTTTGTTGATTAAAAAATGGTTAATGAGTTGTGTTTTTCCGGGTTTTCCAGAGGTCTTTGCAAGGCTCTTACGCCCAGTAAGCATATTAATTAACGACGATTTTCCAACATTACTTCTACCTATAAACGCATACTCAGGAAGGCTGCTGTTTGGGCATTTCATAACATCAGAATTGCTAACTACAAATTCTGCAGACTTAATATGCATATATAAAGGTGTTTACTGTAATAGTTAAAGCTCTCGTTTAATAAGCCATTCGTGTAGAATACGATTAAACTCATCAGGATGCTCCATCATAGCGGCATGTCCACACTTGTCAATCCAAAATAAATCTGCATCTGGAAGTAATTTCTGGAACTCTTCAGCAACTTCAGGAGGCGTAACATTATCGTTTTTACCCCAAATAATACATGTAGGTATATTCATGTTTGGTAAATCGCTAGCCATATTATGTCGTATTGCACTTTTTGCAATAGCCACAGTTTTTACCAATTTATTTCTATCGTTTACAGTAGCGTAAACCTCGTCTACAATTTCTTTAGTAGCAACCTCAGGATCGTAAAATACTTCCTGCGCTTTTTTCTTCATTACCTCGTAGTCGCTGCGTTTGGTATAACCACCACCCATTGCACTTTCGTACAAGCCAGAACTACCAGTAATTACTAAACCTTTAACCTTTTCAGGATAAAGTTTAGTATGGTACAGGCCAATATGCCCACCAAGAGAATTTCCTAGTAAGATAACTTCGTCGAAACCTTTAAATTCTATAAAATCATGCAAATAATTTGCAAACGTTTTTACATTGGTTTTTAAAAGCGACATGGAATAAATAGGAAGTTCTGGAATAATAACCTTGTAGCCATTAACGCTAAAAAAGGATTTTACCGCTTCAAAATTACTTAAGCCACCCATTAAACCATGTAGCACGATGATTGGTGTACCTTCGCCAACCTCTATGTAACTGTAGTCTTTCTCTTTTTTTAAACTATACCTCATTAATCTAAGTTCGTCCATTTCCTAACAAAACAAATATAGTTAAATCATTCATATTTCAAGGTTTTTAATTATTTCAGATGTAAAGATTTACTTTATTCTTACTTAAACGCATTATTAACATCTTGTTAGAACTCTAATTATCTGGAAATAAAGTAATGTTTCCAAAATATGTCGGAAAACTATATTTGCGATTACCACTGATCGAAAATTTATTAACAAAGTGGTATAAAGTGGTAAAAAGTGGTAAATTTTTCGATATATTTGAATTTGAAAGGCTTAAGTTTAAATCTATTCCATTGCATTCATTAATAGGGACATACAATTGTAAAGTTGATGCGAAAGGGCGTATGATGATTCCTGCTGGGATGAAAAAACAGCTCTCGCCTATTATTGAAAGTGGATTCGTATTGCGGAGATCTGTGTTTCAAAAATGTCTGGAATTGTATCCAATGGCAGAGTGGCAGTTGTTAATGCAGAAGATGAATAAGTTGAATAGGTTTAAAAAAAAGAACAATGATTTTATTAGAAGATTTAGTGCGGGTGCAAGAATGGTTGAGGTGGATGCCAATGGCAGATTGTTAATACCAAAAGATTTAACCGTATTTGCGAGTATTTCTAAGGATGTAGTGATTTCGCCTTCTATAAATATTATAGAAATATGGGATAAAGATCTGTATGAAGAAGCGATAGACGATGCTGCTTTAGACTTTGCAGATTTAGCAGAAGAAGTAATGGGACAAGACGAAGACGATGAGTTATCATAATCCAGTATTATTAAAAGAAACCGTTGGGGGATTAAATATAAAGCCAGACGGAATTTACGTTGATGTTACCTTCGGTGGAGGAGGGCATAGTAAAGAGATTTTGAGGCACTTGGGTAAAAACGGAAGGTTGTACGCTTTCGATCAAGATAAAGATGCACTAGCAAATGCTATAGACGATGAGCGTTTTGTGTTAATACACGAAAACTTTAGGTATGTAAGACGATTTTTAAGGTTTTACGGCGTAAAGCAGGTAGATGGTGTTTTAGCAGATTTTGGAGTGTCGTCTCATCAATTCGATGTTGCAGAAAGAGGGTTTTCTACCCGATTCGAAGCTAAATTGGATATGCGAATGAATCAAGATGGAGCACTATCTGCTTACGATGTGGTTAATACCTATGAGGAGGAACAATTGCGGCAAGTGTTTGCCCAATACGGAGAGTTAAGAGCGGCGCCAGCTATGGCAAGATTAATAGTAGCGCATAGAGAAAATGAGCCAATTATTACCAGTGCGCAATTAAAGCAAGTGTTAAAAAAGTTTTTATCACCAAGGCATGAAAACAAAATACTGGCGCAAATATATCAAGCCATTCGTATAGAGGTAAACCAAGAAATAGAAGTGTTAAAAGAGTTTTTGTTGCAAATGCCAGAGCTTTTAGTCGAAAAAGGACGCTTAAGCTTTATTTCTTACCACTCTTTAGAGGATAGGTTGGTAAAGCGTTTTATTAGGAATGGTTTGTTTGAAGGAGAGCCCGAACGCGATATGTTTGGAAACTTTGAAGTGCCTTTAAAAAAAGTAGGAGGGCTTATAGTGCCCGCAAAAGAAGAAATTAAGCAGAATAATAGAGCAAGAAGTGCGAAATTAAGAGTAGCAGAGAAGCTGTCTTAAGATGAAGAAAAAGATATTTAACATATTAAAAGGAACATTTTTAGTAAGTGATGATGCTTTTAAAAACTGGCGCATCATCATATTTATTTCTGTTTTGGCAATAGTTATGATAGCAAGTTCGCACAGTGCAGATAAGAAAGTACACGATATTGCAAAACTAACCAATGAAGTAAAGGAAATGAGGTCTGCGTTTGTAGATGGACGTTCTCGCTTAATGCGGTTAAAAATGGAATCTGCAGTAGTCGTTAAAATGAAAACAAAAGGGTTGAAACCATCGGTTATACCGCCCCAAAAAATAATAGTTAAACCAAAACAATAAGGTTCTAGATTTGGCAGTAACAGAGAAGAACATATTAAATAGATTGTATTTTGTAGCAGGATGTATGTTTCTGTTCGGAATAGCTGTTATGGTAAAACTTGCAAACATTCAATTTGTGCAAGGAGATGCTTATAGGGCAAAAGCAAGTGAGCGTATTGTTAAAGATTTTGTTATTCCAGCAAATAGAGGAAATCTGTACTCTGCCAACGGTAACCTCTTGGCCACTTCGGTGCCTAAGTACGATATTCGTTTCGATGCATTAACGCCATCTACGCAACGTTTTGAGAAAAACTTGAAACCTTTAAGCGATTCGCTGTCTAAATTCTTTAACAAACGATCGTCTTTATATTATCAAAAAACATTACGAAGAGCAAGAGCAAACAAAAACAGATACTTGCTTTTAGCTAGAAATTTAGGGTATTCGGAATATTTGCGTTTTCGAACATTTCCACTATTAAACGTGAGTCCTTTTAGAGGAGGGTTAATAGTAGAGCAAAAAACAAAGCGCGAGCATCCTATGGGAGCTATTGCGGAACGTACAATAGGTTACGAGCGCATTGATGAAAAAGGGCATATTACACGACCAGGGATAGATGGTGCTTTTGGTGTAAAATATTTACGAGGTACCAATGGTAAGCATGCAAAACAACAAATTGGTAAAAACCAATGGAAGCCAATAATAGACTATAATAAGATAGAACCCAAAGATGGCCTAGATGTTTACACAACGATAGATGTAAATATTCAAGACATAGCACACCATGCTCTGTTACGCCAACTGGAATTGTACAAGGCAGAACACGGTTGTGTTGTAGTAATGGAGGTGAAAACAGGAGAGATAAAAGCCATTTCTAATCTAGGAAGAACCCGAAAAGGAACATACTACGAAAAATTAAATTACGCAGTAGGAGAATCTCATGAGCCAGGATCTACATTTAAAGTTATGGCACTAGTTGCAGCTTTAGAAGATAAAGTGGTAGATACAGCAACCGTGGTAGATACCGGTAAGGGATCTAAACGTTTTTATGGACGTACAATAAGAGACTCCAGAGGGCATGGCAAAATATCTGTAGCACGAGCCTTAGAGGTATCTTCAAATATTGGTTTGGCAACTATTATTGATGATAATTACGCAAAAACACCGCAAAAGTTTATCGACAAAATAAATAGCTGGGGTTTAAACGATACGTTAGATATTCCGATAATAGGAGAGGGCAAACCAATAATACCAAAGCCGGGAGATAAAATATGGAGTAAAAATGCGCTACCATCTATGGCCTATGGCTACAATTTACAGCTTACACCACTGCATACATTAGCATTTTATAATGCCATTGCAAACGATGGGCAAATGCTAAAGCCTAGATTTATAAAATCGGTAAAATCTTTCGATAAAGAAATTGAGGTTTTTGAAAAAGAGGTGCTTAACGAGAAAATTTGTTCCGATAAAACTCTAGCAGAGATTCGAGAAATACTTAAAAATGTTGTCGTAAAAGGTACAGGGCGAAAAATGTATTCAAAAAACTTTTCTATGGCAGGAAAAACAGGTACAGCCCGAACAGACTATCAAAATTACCACAAATGGGTAAACGATAAAAAATATGTATCCTCATTTGCAGGCTATTTCCCGACAGAAAATCCTAAATACTCTTGCATTGTGGTTATACACAAGCCAAGTACAGAAGTAGGGTTTTATGGCGCAGACGTTTCAGGACCCGTGTTTAAAAGCGTTGCGCAAAAAATATTTACAGATACCCCTTTAATAGACGAAATAAATTCTCTAGAAGTAGAACGCGTTGCGGTAGAAAAACAATTTGAGGGCTACTACAAAACAGCGCAAACCTACCTTACTATAATGCCAGATGTTACAGGGTTGCCAACTATGGATGCCGTAGCATTATTAGAGAACATGGGGTTAAAAGTACAGGTAAAAGGCGCAGGAGTTGTAGCAAGCCAATCCATACCAAAAGGCCAAAAAATTAAGAAGAACCAAAATGTTGTTTTAGAACTATCGTGAGCATACTAAAAGATATATTGTATAAAGTTAATATTACTGCTGTAGTGGGTAATACAAGTGTGGCAGTGCATGCCATACATTTCGATTCTAGAGCAGTAGAAATTAACGACGTGTTTGTGGCTATTAGAGGAACGCTGGTAGATGGCCATAATTACATTAACAAAGCAATAGCTCAAGGTGCTAGAGCAGTAATTTGCGAGACCTTACCAGAAACTCAAGAAGCAGATGTAACGTATGTTGAGGTAAAAAGCACCAATAAAGCATTAGCATTTATGGCTGCTAATTACTACGGTTCGCCATCCGAGAATTTAAAGCTAGTAGGCGTTACAGGAACAAATGGCAAAACAACGGTAACAACACTGCTGTATCAACTTTTTAAAAATGCAGGCTTTAAAGTAGGACTACTGTCTACCGTAAAAGTTTTAGTAGATAATGTAGAGTATAAAGCCACGCACACAACCCCAGATTCTTTAAGTATAAACAACTACTTAAAGTTAATGAATAATGCAGGTGTAGAGTATTGTTTTATGGAAGTAAGTTCTCATGGAATACACCAAAGTAGAACAGAAGGCTTAACATTTGTAGGCGGTGTATTTACCAACTTAACGCACGATCATTTAGATTATCATAATACGTTTGCAGAGTATAGAGATGTTAAGAAACTATTTTTTGATGGTTTGGGCAAAACAGCCTTTGCACTCTCTAATGTAGACGATAAAAACGGAGCAGTAATGCTTCAAAATACCAAAGCAAAAACCTATACATACGCGTTAAAAAACCATGCTAATTATAAAGCACAAATTTTAGAGAACGAATTTAGTGGCTTGCTATTATCTATAGATGGAAGTGAGGTGTGGACGCGTTTAATAGGAAATTTTAATGCCTACAACGTACTAGCAATTTATGCTACAGCAGAACTTTTAGGGCTAGAAAAAGTAGAGATCTTAAAATTGATAAGCGCGTTGATAAGTGTAAGCGGCCGTTTTCAATACACAGTATCCGATAAAAAAATTACAGCAATTGTAGATTATGCACACACACCAGATGCATTAAAAAATGTACTAGAAACCATAAACAGCATTCGTACTAAAAATGAAACACTAATAACCGTGGTGGGTTGTGGTGGAGATCGAGATAAAGATAAGCGGCCTAAAATGGCACATATTGCTTCTGCATTAAGCACAAAAGTAATTTTTACTAGCGATAATCCGAGAAGTGAACAGCCAGAGGCAATTATAGAGGAAATGGAAAAAGGTGTAGAACCTCAAAATTATAAAAAAACATTAGCAATTGTAGATCGAAAACAAGCTATTAAAACGGCATGTCTGCTGGCAGAAGAAAACGATATTATTTTAATAGCAGGTAAAGGGCACGAAACCTATCAAGAAATAAATGGCGAAAGATTTGATTTCGACGATTACAAAACCGTAACCCATATTTTAAAACAATTAGAAAAATAGAAAGCGAAACACAAACCAACTAAGACGAAGGTCTATAAACAAAGAAACACATGCTATACTATCTTTTTGAATACTTAGAACAACAGTTCCAATTACCAGGAGCATCGCTCTTTGGGTTTTTAACCTTTAGAGGGGCTTTGGCAATGATGCTGTCGTTACTCATATCAACCATTTATGGAAAGCGTATTATACGGTTTTTGCAAAAAAAGCAAATGGGAGAAACCATTCGAGATTTAGGGTTAGCAGGGCAAGCCGAAAAAGCAGGTACGCCAACTATGGGTGGTGTCATCATTATTTTAGCTACTCTAATACCAGTGCTTCTATTAGCTAAGCTAGAAAACATATACATCATTCTTCTTATTGTAACTACCGTTTGGATGGGAGTTATTGGTTTTATAGACGATTATATTAAAAAATTTAAAAATGATAAAGAAGGTTTAAAAGGGCGTTTTAAAGTAATGGGACAAATAGGGCTAGGGCTTATTGTTGGGTTAACACTTTATTTTAACGATAATGTTACGGTAAAAGAGAAATTGCCAGAGGCAGCACAACAAGAAATTTTAGCAAACAACCCCGATGTTTCAATTACAAAGCTGTTTAAAGACGAACAAAAATCTACCAAAACAACAATTCCTTTCGTAAAGAATAATGAATTTGATTACGCCGATCTCATCACTTGGATCAATCCTGGACTAGAGAAATATGCTTGGATAATTTTTGTAATTGCCGTAATCTTTATAATAACAGCAGTATCCAACGGTGCAAACCTAACCGATGGTATTGATGGTTTGGCAGCGGGAACTTCTGCTATTATTGTGCTTACTCTAGGTATTTTTGCATGGGTATCTGGTAATATTATTTTTTCAGAATATCTAGAGATCATGTACATCCCAAGGGTGGAAGAAATTACAATCTATATTGCTGCTTTTGTGGGGGCATTAATTGGATTTTTATGGTACAATACCTTTCCAGCTCAAGTGTTTATGGGAGATACAGGAAGTTTAACCATAGGAGGAATTATAGCAGTAATTGCTATCGCCGTGCGCAAAGAGTGGTTAATACCAGTGCTCTGCGGTATCTTTTTAGCCGAAAATTTATCTGTGGTGTTGCAAGTAAGCTGGTTTAAGTACACCAAGAAAAAATACGGGGCTGGTAGGCGTATTTTTAAAATGTCGCCATTACACCACCATTACCAAAAATTAGGCTACCACGAAAGTAAAATTGTAACACGTTTTTGGATTGTAGGAGTGCTTTTAGCTATCATTTCAATTGTAACATTGAAAATAAGATAAGATAAAGTGAAGCGATTAGTAATACTAGGAGGAGGAGAAAGTGGTGTAGGTACAGCGCTTTTAGGAAAAGCAAAAGGCTACGAGGTTTTTGTTTCAGATAAAGGAGAAATAAAACCAGCGTATAAAAACACGCTAATAGATAATGCTATACCATGGGAGGAAAAACAACATACAGAAGCTAAAATAGTAAATGCCAATGTAGTTATGAAAAGCCCTGGAATACCAAACACAGTGCCTATAGTTAAGCTATTAAAAACCAAAGGGGTGCCAATATTGTCTGAGATAGAATTTGCATCTCAATACACCAAGGCAAATTTAATTGGCATTACGGGTAGCAATGGTAAAACTACCACAGCAACGTTAACGCACCATCTCTTAAAGCAAGATGTAAATGTAGGCTTAGCAGGAAATATTGGCGATAGTTTTGCGCAACAAGTGCAAGAAGAAAATTACGATAATTATGTGTTAGAGATAAGTAGTTTCCAGTTAGACGATATTAAGGATTTTAAACCCCAAATCGCTGTAATTACTAACATAACACCAGATCATTTAGACCGCTACGATTACAAGTTTGAAAACTATGTAGCTTCTAAATTTAAAATAACAAAAAATCAAACAAAAGAAGATGTTTTGATATACGATGCAGACGATCCTGTAATTACTGCGCATTTAAAAGCGCATCCAGTACAGTCTAGGCTGCTGCCATTTTCATTACAACAAGAAGTAGAAAATGGAGCGTATTTTAAAAATAATGAAATAATACTAACGATAGATAACACTAAAATAATTATGCCAACAAACAATTTAGCCCTTAAAGGAAAACACAACGTAAAAAATGCAATGGCTGCATCTACAGTAGCACATTTGCTAAAAATAAGAAAACAAACCATTCGTGAAAGTTTGGAGAATTTTCAAGGCGTGGAGCACCGTTTAGAGCAAGTACTTAAAATAAATAAAGTACAGTACATAAACGATTCTAAAGCTACAAACGTAAATGCAACATATTACGCTTTAGAAAGTATGGGGACACCAACAATTTGGATAGTAGGCGGTGTAGATAAAGGCAATGATTATAGAGAGCTTTTTAAGTTTGTAAACGAGAAAGTAAAAGCCATTATTTGTTTAGGTGTAGACAATCAAAAACTTATGGAAACCTTTGGTGATATGGTAGATGTTATCGTAGAGACACAACATATTACAGAAGCCGTTAAAATAGCATATAAGGTAGCAGAATCTGGAGACAGTGTGCTGTTGTCTCCAGCATGTGCCAGCTTCGATTTATTTGAGAATTACGAAGATAGAGGACGTCAGTTTAAAGATGCGGTAAGAAATCTGTAAAAAAAGAGTAACCAATTACAAAGCACAGGGTCTAACACAAGTAAGCCTTATTAGTAAAATACATGCAGCAAATATTTAAAAATATAAAAGGAGATCGGTTAATATGGGCAATAGTGGCGCTATTGGCTATTCTATCGTTTTTACCGGTTTACAGTGCAGCAAGTAATTTAGCATATAAGAGCAGTAGTGGTAATACTTTCGTATTTTTTGTAAAACATTTTGTGCATTTGGTATTAGGCTTTTCTATAATGTACGGTGTACACAAAATACCTTACCGCTATTTTAAAGGTTTATCGCTAATAATGATTCCTTTTGTTTTGGTATTGCTTACCATAACTATTTTACAAGGTACCACAGTACAAGGCGCAAGTGCCAGCCGTTGGATAAGGTTGCCCTTTGTTAATATGTCGTTTCAAACATCAACACTCGCATCAGTTGTATTAATGGTGTATGTGGCGCGGTACCTCTCGAAAATAAAAGACAAAACCATTACATTCCAATCGTCTATACTCCCGTTATGGGTGCCTGTTTTCATGGTTTTAGCATTAATATTGCCTTCTAATTTTTCTACAACGGCCATTATATTTACTATGGTTTTAGTGTTAGTTTTTATGGGAGGTTATCCTATAAAATATATAGCAGTAATATTAGGATCAGGAATGCTAGGCTTAACCCTTTTTGTATTGGTAGCAAAAATGACGACAGGGCCATTAAGAGTAAAAGTAAACACTTGGGAAAATAGAATTAAAAATTATGCTAATGGCGAAGATACCGAGGCAGACTACCAAATAGAAAAAGCAAAAATAGCAATAGCCTCAGGAGAGATTAGAGGTGTAGGACCTGGAAAAAGCATACAAAAAAACTTTTTACCACAGTCTTCATCAGATTTTATTTTCGCTATTATTATTGAAGAGTACGGCTTAATAGGAGGGTTTTTTATAATGCTGCTCTACCTATGGTTGTTATTTAGAGTCGTTATTGTGGCTCAAAAAGCAGACACCATATTTGGCAAACTTTTAGCATTAGGCGTTGGGCTGCCCATTATTTTTCAAGCCTTAATAAATATGGCAGTAGCAGTAGAGTTGTTTCCTGTAACAGGGCAAACACTACCGCTTATAAGTAGTGGAGGAACTTCTATATGGATGACCTGTATGGCTATAGGCATTATATTAAGTGTAAGTGCAAAACGAGAAGAAATTAAAGCGAAAGAAGTAGACGAAGATAATCCACTTGAGGTGCTATCTGAGGCTATTTAAGAATTTAAAAAAATATATAAAAGTAGAATTAAAATAATAGAGTGAGCACATTAAAACCATATCGTATCATTTTATCTGGCGGAGGTACTGGCGGGCATATATATCCAGCCATAGCCATTGCAAACGCTTTAAAATCTAAGAACCCAGAAACTGAATTTCTGTTTGTGGGAGCTAAAGATCGTATGGAAATGGAAAAAGTACCACAAGCGGGGTATGCCATAGAAGGCTTATGGATTTCTGGGCTACAAAGGCAATTAACTTTAAAAAATGGGATGTTTCCACTTAAAGTGTTTAGCAGCCTAATTAAATCTCGAAAAATAATAAGAAGATTTAAACCAGACATAGTTATAGGTACAGGGGGCTTTGCAAGTGGGCCTTTATTATATGCAGCAGCGGCTAAAGGCATACCAACACTAATTCAAGAACAAAATTCGTATCCAGGCATTACTAATAAACTCCTGTCGAAAAAAGCAAAAAGAATTTGTGTGGCTTACGAAGGTTTAGAACGGTTTTTTCCGAAAGATAAAATTGTAATAACAGGAAATCCAGTTCGAGAAGATTTGCTAGATGTATCGCAGAAGCGGTTAAGAGCAAACACATATTTTAAGTTAAATCCTAAAAAACAAACACTTTTAGTGCTTGGTGGTAGTTTAGGCGCAAGACGCATAAACGAATTGATAGCAGAAAAATGCAGTTTTTTAGAGGCAAAAAACATCCAAGTTATATGGCAGTGCGGAAAACTGTATTACGAAAAATACAAAGATTTGGAGCAACACAAACATATACAAGTCCATGCGTTTTTAAATGCTATGGATTTGGCATACGCAGCTGCAGATATCATCATATCTAGAGCAGGTGCAAGTTCGGTTTCAGAATTGTGTATTGTAGGTAAGCCAGTGTTATTTATCCCTTCGCCCAATGTGGCAGAAGACCATCAAACAAAAAACGCCAAAGCTATAGTAAGTAAAAAAGCTGCTATTTTGATAAAAGAAAACAATCTGAAAGCTGATTTTGAACCTGTGTTTTCGGAGTTGATAGCTTCAAAAGAAAAACAGAAAACATTAAGTGAGAATATAAAAACATTAGCATTAGTAAATGCAACAAAAGCCATAGTAAAAGAAGTAGAGCAAGTATTAAACGCATGAATTTAAGTAATATACATAAGGTGTATTTTGTAGGCATAGGTGGCATAGGCATGAGTGCCATAGCGCGCTATTTTCATTTCGTAGGAAAGCAAGTAGCAGGCTATGATAAAACGCCAACGGAGATAACTAAAGCCTTGCAAAATCTTGGTGTTAATGTTTGTTTTGAAGATGGTATAGCGCAAATTCCAGAAGCATTTTTGGATGCTAAAGACACTTTAATTGTATACACACCAGCGATTCCAGAGGTACATACGCAATTACAGTATTTTAATTCGGAATCCTATACCGTTGTAAAACGATCTAAAATACTAGGCTTAATAACAGAAAACACTTATTGCTTGGCAGTGGCAGGTACACACGGAAAAACCACAACCACCAGTATTTTAGGCCATTTATTAAACCACTGTAAAGCACCATTAACAGCGTTTTTAGGAGGCATAAGTGAGAATTACGATTCCAATTTAATTTTAAATGGAGATGAAATTTCAGTAGTGGAGGCCGATGAATTTGACAGGTCGTTTTTAACACTATCTCCAAATTTGGCTTGCGTTACAGCAATGGACCCAGATCACCTCGATATTTACGGTGAAGCATCAGCACTAGAAGATGCCTTTAAAGCCTTCATCCAAAAAATCAGGCCAGGAGGGCAATTGTTTGTAAAAAACGGATTGCCACTAGAGGGAATAACTTATGGTATAGATGATGATGCCGATTTTAGCATCCAGCATATAAAAATAAAAAACGGGGTGTATATATTCAATATAAAAACACCAGAAACCATTGTGTATAATGTAGAGTTTTCCCTGCCAGGGCAGCACAATTTGTCCAATGCCCTAGCAGCCTTTGCTATGGCCAATACCTATGGCTGTCATCCCGATCATTTGGTAGAAGCTTTAAAAAGCTATAAAGGTGTAAAGCGGCGCTTTAGTTACCATATAAAAACAAAAGATCTTGTGTTTATAGACGATTATGCACACCATCCAGAAGAAATAAATGCCACGCACGCAGCAGTGAGAGAAATGTATCCAGGACAAAACGTGTTAGCCATTTTTCAACCACATTTGTACAGCAGAACACGAGATTTTGTAGACGCATTTGCAAAAAGTTTATCTCAGTTTGATGAGCTATTAGTATTAGATATATACCCAGCAAGAGAATTGCCTATAGAAGGGGTAACATCGCAATGGCTTTTAGATAAAGTACAATGTGTAAATAAAAAACTAGTAAGTAAAGAAGCGCTTCTAAATGAGTTGCAAAAAAGTAAAGCACAAGTTGTTTTAACTCTAGGCGCAGGAGATATAGGAGCAGAAGTAGAACGTATAAAAAAAGCCTTAAGCGTTGCGAGTTAATTGGAGCTACATAAAAATGATTTTACTACTAATTTTAGTAGTGTTTCTCTATGCATTTAGTGGAAAGCGTAACAATGCGCGTAGCATTTCTAAACCCAATGTGTCCTTTTTGGGAGAAGATAACTTATTCATTACCAATGCGGCTGTTAGTAAATTGTTAATACAAAATCAACAGGTTGTTAAAAAACTGTCTAAAGAAACTTTAGATTTGAACACGTTAGAAACTGCCCTGAATTCTAATCCCATGATTAAATCTGCTGAAGTGTATGTTGCTGTAGATGGCACGCTTAGCGCAGAAATTAAACAAAAAAGACCCGTTGCAAGAGTAAGTACAAATGCTTCTTACTACATTGACGACGACGGTAAATTCATGCCCTTATCGCTAAACTACACAGCTAGAGTACCAATGGTTACTGGTTACGTTGAAAAAAATAAGTTAGAAACTGTTTTTAAAGTAGCCTCTAAAATAGAGTTGGATGATTTTTTAAAACAGCACGTTGTAGAAATCAATCAAAATAGAGACAAAAACATAACATTAAAGTTAAGAAAGTGCAAATTTGATGTGTTTTTAGGAAGTTTAAATGCTTTAGATAAGAAGATAAATAATTTAAAAGCATTTTATAAAAAGAGTTTGAAAGAAGGTACTTTAGAACAATATACTAAAGTAAATTTGCAGTTTGATAATCAAGTGGTCTGTACCAAAATATAAAAGATGGAACATAATTTAGCAGTAGGGTTAGACATAGGAACCACAAAAATTGTGGCAATGATTGGTCGTAAAAACGAATACGACAAGCTTGAAATTTTAGGTATAGGAAAATCTAAAAGTTTAGGGGTACACCGTGGTGTTGTAAATAACATAACCCAAACCATCCAATCCATACAACAAGCCATTCAGGAAGCAGAAGCCACTGCAGAATTTAAAATAGAAGATGTTACAGTTGGTATTGCAGGACAACACATTCGCAGCTTGCAACACAGCGATTACATTACCAGATCCGACTCTGAAACGGTAATAGACGATGATGATATTGACAGCCTTATCAACCAAGTACATAAACTGGTAATGTTGCCAGGAGAGGAAATTATACACGTACTACCTCAAGAGTATAAAGTAGATGGCCAAGCAGAAATTAAAGAACCTATAGGAATGTATGGTGGGCGGTTAGAAGCCAACTTTCATGTTGTTGTAGGGCAAGTATCTTCAATACGAAATATTGGACGTTGCATTAAAAGCTCGGGATTAAATCTTGAAGGTATTACACTAGAGCCACTAGCATCTGCCAACGCAGTATTAAGCCAAGAAGAAAAAGAAGCAGGAGTAGCTCTGATAGATATAGGAGGAGGTACAACAGATCTCGCTATTTTTAGAGATGGCATTATACGCCATACTGCAGTAATACCATTTGGCGGTAATGTAATTACTGAAGACATAAAAGAAGGCTGCTCTATTATAGAAAAACAAGCCGAACTTTTAAAAATAAAATTTGGCTCCGCATGGCCAGGTGAAAATAAGGATAATGAAATTGTTTCCATTCCAGGTTTACGTGGAAGAGAACCAAAAGAAATAACACTTAAAAATCTCTCAAGAATAATTCACGCTCGTGTTGTCGAGATCGTGGAGCAAGTGTTTGCAGAAATTAAAAACTACGGACACGAAGAACAAAAAAAGAAACTCATCGCAGGCATTGTATTAACAGGAGGTGGAAGCCAGTTAAAACACTTAAAGCAATTGGTGGAGTACATTACAGGTATGGACACCAGAATAGGCTATCCCAACGAGCATTTAGCAGGAGATAGCGATAGCGACGTAACAAGCCCATTGTATGCTACCGCAGTTGGATTGGTTTTAGATGGCTTAAAACGCAACGAGCGTAAAAAAGTTGAGCAAAAAGCCCAAGAAGTATACGAAGAGCAAGTAAACGATGAGACTGTAGAAGAAGAAGAAATTGAAAAACCAGTAAAAGAACGTAGGTCGTTCTTAGACAAATTAACCGAGCGTGTCAAAGATTTTTTAGACAACGCCGAGTAGAAGACATTAGCTATTTATTAAGAGTAACATTAAGAATCTGAGAAAACAAGATATTTATGAGCAGCAAAAACGAATTCGAAAGCATAGCGTTTGATTTACCTAAAAATCAATCAAATGTTATTAAGGTGATCGGCGTTGGTGGAGGCGGTAGTAACGCTATAAACCACATGTTCCAACAAGGTATAAAAGGCGTAGACTTTTATGTGTGTAATACAGATGCACAGGCACTACAAAACAGTAGTGTGCCAAATAAAATTCAACTAGGTGTAAACTTAACCGAAGGATTGGGTGCTGGTGCCAATCCAGATGTTGGCGAGCAATCTGCTGTAGAAAGTTTCGATGAGATCTCTCAAATGTTAGATACCAATACAAAAATGGTATTTATAACCGCAGGAATGGGAGGTGGTACAGGTACAGGTGCTGCACCCATAATTGCTAAAATGGCAAAAGAAAAAGACATTTTAACTGTAGGTATAGTTACAATGCCATTTCAGTTTGAAGGTAAAATGCGGTTAGAACAATCTCAAAAAGGAATAGAACGTTTGCGAGATGTTGTGGATTCTTTAATTGTAATTAATAATAACAAGCTAAGAGAAGTATACGGCAACTTGGGCTTTAAAGCAGGATTCTCTAAAGCAGATGAAGTGCTTTCTACAGCAGCAAGAGGCATTGCAGAAGTAATAACACACCATTACACACAAAATATAGATTTACGGGACGCTAAAACAGTGTTGAGTAATAGTGGAACTGCAATTATGGGATCTGCTTTAGCGGCAGGACAAAATAGAGCACAAGACGCTATTCGAAAAGCCTTAGATTCGCCATTGCTAAACGATAATAAAATAACAGGTGCCAAAAACGTATTACTGCTCATTGTTTCTGGTGTACAGGAGATTACTATTGATGAGATTGGAGAAATTAACGACCATATACAAAATGAAGCAGGACATGGCGCAAACATAATTATGGGAGTAGGAGAGGACGATAGCTTAGAAGAATCGATCTCTGTTACCATAATTGCTACGGGTTTTAATATAGAACAGCAAGATGAAATCTCTAATACAGAAACTAAAAAAGTAGTACACGCATTAGAGGAAGAAACAGAAGTAAAAGAAAAAGAACCTGTAATAATTGTACCTAAAATAGAGGTAGTAAAGGAGCCAGACCCAATTGTAAGACACACTTTAGATGTAGCAGAGGTAGAGGAAGCGTTAACTTTCGCAGAAAAAGTAACAATTGAAAAAGCACAACCCCTAAGCACACCAAACTCAACCGATCTTGTAGCGACAACTGAAGCCATAAGGCATATAGATGTAGATTACGACACATTTATAGATAAAAAGAAAAAACCTGAAGTCGTAAATACAGATGACTTTATAATTAAGCCCATACCTACAATGGAAGTGGTTAAGCCAGAGGTTACAAACGTAGAAGAAGAACAACAAATAACCTTAACATTCGATTTACCGTTAACTCCAGAGAAGGAAGATGCTCAAGAAATTATAGAAGAAACCATTACCTATAATTTAGACGAAGACAACGATGGCATAAAGAATTTGCCAGTTAATGAGTTTGAGGAGTTGTCATCGAAAACGAAAACAGACGAAACAGCAGATGTGCGTTACGTTCTAGATGATTTTATTGAAGAAGAGACACCAAATGCCCGCAATAAAGAAGCGGTTGCTAAAGAAGTTCTTGAAGACACAGAAGAAGAACTAGTGTTTAAACGTAAGGTAGTTATTGCCGAGGAAGACGAAAAGAAAGTAGAAAGCAAGCCTCTAGAAGACAGTGGAGAAGTCACAGAAATGCCAATTTCTGAAATTTTAAAACAACGTACCGCAGAACGCAGACGTAAAATGAAAGATTTTAATTATAAATTTAACACTTCTAAAATAGATGACATTGAAAAAGTACCAGCCTACAAGCGTCAAGGTGTAAACTTAGAAGAAGGCAAGCATGCTACAGATACGAATATATCGCGTACAAGTGTTAGCTCAGACGATAACGACGATATCCAATTACGAACAAACAATTCTTTTTTGCATGATAATGTAGATTAGAGTTTGATAATAGATGCCTTTAAAAGCCCAAAACACA
The DNA here is from genome assembly GCA_947489085.1 of uncultured Flavobacteriaceae bacterium. GTDB lineage: Bacteria > Bacteroidota > Bacteroidia > Flavobacteriales > Flavobacteriaceae > Jejuia. Next base: position 17,358 of record CANLCJ010000002.1, on the reverse strand, counting down.
TACGCGTTTTGGGCTTTTTTGTGGCGATACAATTAAAATACTAAAATGTGATCTGTAGTTTTATTAGAAAAATACTTGTTAAAAATTGAAGCAATAAGTTGAAACTACAGAACTATAAAATGTTAATTTTATAGTTTTATGTATGGATTAGTAAATAAAATTGTAATATTGCTATCGTTAAAAATGAAAATTCTCTCTAAATTATTCAAAAACTCCCTCATTTTTACTAATTAGAGCACAATAGTTTTATAAGTAATACCCCAGTTACCTGTAAATAGACTATAGCTTATGAAAAAAAAATTACGCCTACTAGTGTTGATGTGTCTTTTTTTTAACACATTACAAAAAACTAATGCTGCTGTAAACCTATCTAGTGAATTAACCAAGAGCAGTATACGTAAAATAAACAGTACTACACCCAAAGACTCTTTAAGTACTTTAGAGACGCTCCGTGCAAGAACTTCGTCAAACCTTACTACTAAAGCCTTTAGGAATTTTGAGTCTTTAGAACAGTACAAGAGCTTAGATCAGTTAAAAGAAGATGCCACACTTAAAACAGTACCCGAAGGTTTTAAATTTGAAACGGGAGACTCGCTTGTAAGCAAAAAATGGCTGCAAATGGCAAAAAATACATTTGCCAAAATAAAAGAAACTCAAAATTATTTAGATGTATTAACTTCAGACGGTTTAGGTATACTTCCAGTAGCTACAAGACCATTGCACATTAGCAATATTAAGTATACTATGGGTGTGGCCAAAGCTGTATTTAAACCTGCCTATACAGAACTTACAGTATTTTTAAAGATAGAAACTCCAAAAGGGACGTTGATACTTGGAGGTAAAGATATCAAGTTATCTCATGAAGGAGGTATTATCGGAGATGCTAAGTTAAGCTTGATTTCTCAATTCACCATGAATTTCGACAAAGGGAAGGTTGTTGTAACATTAAAAGGCAGTTTCGAAAACCCGGCAACATACGCATTAATAGATTGCTCTGGCTTTAAAGAATTAGGTATAGATGCAGATGTATTGTTTTCAAAAGGTCTAATTCATCCTGTAGATGCCCAAGGTAAAGCAACAGGAGGATATGTAGAATCGAGTTTCAAAACAGTAGTAGGCGATTGGAACGATATTGTAATTAACATTTCATTACCAGAATTTGGAGTAAAAGGTCTCAAAGGCACAACCTTTAGATTGAATAATGCTGTTTTAGATTTTAGCGATTTAAGAAATGATTCGTCAATGCCTCAAGGCTATTTATCAGAGTATTATCCTGAAGCTCCAGAATTATGGCGAGGCGTATATATAAATACGTTAGAAGTTGTGCTACCTAGAGAGTTTAAAAAGAGAAATCAAGACCAACGTATCACGTTTGGAGCTTCAGACTTAATTATAGATTCTCAAGGTGTAACAGGTCAATTTTATGCAGAAAACATTATATCTATAGATGAGGGTTCAGCATCAAAATGGCAATTTTCGTTAGATTTATTTTTAGTAGATATAGAAGCAAACCATTTAAAATCTGCAGAGTTTAACGGGGAGATTGTACTACCAGTAGCAGATAGAGATAGGCTAAAATACGATGCATTAATTTTACCAGATGATTATACATTAAGTGTAAAACCTGTAGATACTCTAGATTTCGATCAATGGAATGCTAAAGTTACACTCAATCCAGAGTCTTATTTAGAGCTAAGAGTTAAAAATGGTAATTTTCTACCCAAAGCAAATTTACACGGAAGCATAAATATAGCGTCAGGTTTGGGTGATGAGGGGAGTAAAGAAAAAGAGACCGTGAACTTTAAAGGGATAGAGTTTCAAAATTTATTATTGCAAAGCGAATCTCCGAAGTTTTCTGCAGATTATTTTGGATATAAAAACAAACAAAAACTAGCAAATTTTCCTGTTGTTATAAAAGAGATAGGCTTGGAAGCTCCTAAAAATACAGGAATAGTCAACCTAATATTCGATTTTAATGTAAATCTAACCTCAACAGCAGATGGTGGAAATGGTGGTGGTACAAGGTTGATAATTAATAGCGAATTAGAAGATGAAAATGGCAGAGACAAGTGGAAATTTAAAGGCATAGATTTAGAACGTATATCCATAGCTATGGATATAGCAGGCACGCAACTAAAAGGTGCTATTTTTATTTTTGAAGACGACCCCACTTATGGTACTGGTTTTGCAGGTGCAGTGGGTGCTAAATTCAAAAAAGGCATAAAGTTAGAAGTAGAAGCCAAGGCGCTTTTTGGAAGAACAGAAGATTTTAGATACTGGTTTGCAGATGCACAAATGGTAACCCCCGTTGGAATACCTATATTCCCAGGTTTCTCGATGAATGCTTTTGGAGGAGGTATGCATAATCGTATGAAAATGGTTGGTGTTACTAACGACCCAGAAGCCTCCCACAGTTTGATAGGAGCTTCAAGTTCTGGGATAATCTATGCCCCTGATAAAGCGTCTGGAATGGGGATGAAAGCCATGGTGGGTATCGCTACTCAAAACTCTGAAGATCTTTTCCGTGCTTCTGTGGAATTTGGTATGACGTTTCAACGTTCTGGAGGTTTAAGCGATGTTTACTTTAAAGGAAGAGGAGAATTAATATCGGCATTTCCGTCAGACTTTGCAGATAAAGTTTTAGATAAGCTAGATGGACTAGTTGATGGTGGAGGGCCAAAGTTTTCATCTTCCCCGCCATCTGGAGCCATTAGTGCAGATGTCTTTATTAGTTACGATTTCGTGAATGACATTTTTCAAGCCTCTTCTGAAGTTTACGTGAATTTTGGAGTACTTAAAGGAGTGGGAAATCAGGGCAGAGCAGGCTGGTTAGACTTTTATGTGTCTCCAGATGAGTGGCATTTGTTGGTAGGAACACCAAAAGACCCTATCGGTATTGCGCTAAATTTAGGGTTTTTCAAAATAGAAACATCCAGCTATTTTATGACAGGAGAAGATATCCCTTCCATACCTCCCCCACCAGCCATTCTTGCAGGATTATTAGGCATTGATGTAGCAAAATTGGATAATAATAGAGATTTAGCTGCATTAGAGTCAGGAAGAGGACTCGCTTTCGGAGCCAGAATATCTGTAGATACAGGAGATTTAAGGTTCTTAATTTTCTACGCACGTTTTTCAGCCGGAGCAGGAGTGGATGTAATGGTAAAAGATTATGGCGACGCACATTGTAAAGGGTCTACAGAGCAAATAGGATTAAACGGATGGTATGCTAGCGGGCAAGCCTATGCCTATCTTCAAGGCGAAATAGGAGTACGGTTCAGGCTCTTTGGTAAAAAAAGAAAAATTCCGTTTAAAAAAGGAGGTTTTGCAGTATTATTACAAGCCCGTTTACCCAATCCATCTTGGTTTAAAGGCTATATGAGTGGTAATTATAGTTGTTTAGGAGGCTTAATTAAAGGCCGTTTTAGATTTCAAGTGGAACTTGGGAATAAATGTGAAATCGTTGGTGGAAGCCCCATAGAAGGCATTGTGGTTATAGGAGATATGTCTCCAAAAAAAGACAATAAAGCTGTAGATGTATTTACGGCTCCTCAAGTAGCATTTAACGTGCAATTAAATAAAGTTTTCGAAATCCCTGACGAATCTGGAGACAGAAAATATAAAGTTATGCTAGATGCACTCAAAGTTACTAGAAATAACAATTCGATAGTTGGAGATATAGAATGGAATACTTCAAACGATGTGGCGGTATTTAATTCTCACGAAATATTGCCACCAGAAGCAGAACTCAAACTTTATGTGCAAGTACATTTTGAGGAGTATGTAAATGGAAATTGGGAAATTATTAAAGACGACGATGGAAAAGCAAGTTTAGAAACAAAAGAAGTTGTATTTAAAACAGGAGAAGCGCCAACATCAATCCCTCTACGTAATGTAGAGTATATGTACCCAGTGGCAAATCAAAATAATTTTTACCGAGAACAGTACAATATTGGATACGTAAAACTTAAACGAGGACAAAACTATCTCTTCGAAACCAGTCAGAAATTATCTAAAATAATAGAATTAATAGATGAAGACGGAACTGCTATTAGAAAACCATTTACCTATAATGTGGGAGAGAAACAATTGTCTTTTAGTATACCTACCGAATTAGAAGGTCAAACCAACTATAATACAACAATAAGTTTAATACCTGCAGATGCTGCAATAGATAGTAATGTTAAGCAAACTGAAGTTACAACAAACTTAGAAAGCGAAGGAGATAACACCATCACAGTTTCCAAAAAAACTATTTCTGATACAAAAGTTGTAGCTAATGCACGAGAACTGCTAACGTTTAGCTTTAGAACAAGTACTTATAAAACCTTCGAAAAGAAAATGCGTCGATTAAATGAAGAAGATGAATTATACAATCGAGCTACATTTCCTTATGGAGTGACACTTATATCAAAAATAGAAAGTTTAGAAGCTTTCGATCTGGTAGAATTAACGGGGAACGGACAAACACAGAACTTACCGCTAGTGCGAGCAGTAGCTGTTCTCGATGACAAATATTATAATGAGATTATATACCCATTACTCTATCAAAACTACCCGCTTCGAGGAAATATTAGAGTTTCAAGAGATACCGATAAAGTAGGCGTTCCGCCAATTGAAGCTGTACAGCCACTATCTTGGTATTTAACAGATCTTGAGAGTGGGTTTGCAGGAGATATTAATAACTATAACCCGTATAGGTATAACCTAACAAAATATTATTACGAAGACTATTTAGACCTGCGTTACCAGTTTGTCAATACATACGAAAACGCTACTGGTAAATTGGTAACGGAAGCTTTCCCTTTCATGAGGAAAGGAAAGTACAAAGCAGAGCTAAAATATATACTTCCAGGGCAAAATACGCCTAGTAACATACATTCGTATAGATATACCAATCCACTTTATGAATAAGAAAAGCATTCAATATTATTTAAAGGTAATCATATTGCTATGTACCTTAAAAGGTATAGCGCAGCCAGCATTAAACGATATAACTCCAGAAGTTAAAGTTTTAGCAAGAGCTACAAAAAAAGCCATAAAATTACGATGGGGTGTAACAACACCACTAGCATGGCAATACGCAAATCGATATGGTTTTATTATAAAGCGAAAAACTATAGTAAAAAATGGAGAAGTACTTAAAAATACTACATTCCAAGATCTTACATTGGCGCCTATTAAACCGAAACCCTTGCAGGAATGGGAAGCGTTTACCAATATAAGCGATCAAGCAGCAGTAGCAGCACAAGCTCTATATGGGGAAAACTTTGATGTAAATCTCGAAAAAGGGAAAAACGATATCCTTTCTATTGTAAATCAATCTAAAGCATTAGAACAACGCTTTTCGTTTGCGTTATCTGCAGCAGATCAAAACTATAAAGTAGCTGAATTTTCAGGATTGGGATATACAGATACTACCGTGTTGCCTGGAGAACAGTATTTATATAGAATTTATACTGTAATACCCCAAGACAAACTAATAGTAAATTATGGAGGCGTATTTATTGGTCTACAAGATTACCAACCCTTGCCAGAGCCATTGGATTTTATAGGGATATTTAACGACCGTAGTGTTATGCTAAGTTGGAATTTTATATTACAAAAGCGCTTATATAATAATTTTATAATAGAACGCTCCAAAGATAAAGGCAAAACATTTACGCCGCTACAGGGTGTACCCGTAGCTCATTTAAACGAAAAAGAAAATCAAGAAACAGATCGTGTATTTTACATAGATAGTTTGCCTCAAAACAATTACGAATACCATTACAGAGTAAAAGGCATTTCACCATTTGGAGAAATAGGGCCACCATCTCAGATAGTTAAAGGTACAGGAAGAGAAGCGTTAATACACAACCCTGCTTTAACCAATGCGGTATTATCTAAAGACGAATCTCAGGTAGAACTATTCTGGGAATTTCCAGACGAAGCCCTACACAATATAAGTCATTTTAAGCTAAAAAAATCAAATACAGTTAAAGGCGTTTATACTACCATTCAAGATAACATAAGCAAAAATACACAACAGTACATACTTAATAATTTAGATGGAATAAACTATTTTACTGTTACTGCTGTTGGGTTTCAAGGAGAAGAACGCACATCCTTCCCTAAAATGGTGCAATTAAGTGATAATACACCACCAGAAGTGCCTAAGGCACTTACGGGTGTTATAGATTCTACAGGCATAGTTAGGTTAAAATGGTCTAAAAATGTAGAAGCCGATTTTTTAGGTTACCGGGTTTTTAAGTCCAACTTAAAAGGGGAAGAGTTTTACCAAATAACTTTCGAACCTGTGGCCAATCCAATATTTACGGATACAGTTAAAATAAAAAGTTTGAATAGTAAAGTGTATTATAAAATAAAAGCCTATGATAAGCGCTATAACCCTTCAGATTTTTCAGAGGTTATAGAACTAAAAAAACCAGATGTTGTACCCCCCACGCAACCAGTAATACGCTCTTATAAGGCAGGTAATAATGGCATTACTCTTAAATGGACATCAAGCAGTAGTGAAGATGCTTTACAAACGCTAATCTACAGAAAAGAAAGTGGTAAAGACCAAGACTGGACGCTAGTAACTGGAGTGCGCTTGCCTAAAAGTCAATACCTTGATGCAACAGTAAAGGCCGATAAAACGTATTTGTACACGCTGTTAACAGTAGACGATTCTGGTCTGGAATCGCCTCCAGTGCGTCCTGTGGCGGTAACAGCAGCAAGATTACAAGCGTTGCCTGTAGCACGTTTTACCGCGGTAAGTAATGCTGAAGAGCGCTATGTGTTTTTAGAGTGGAAGGTCCAACAACCTATCGAAGAATTTACAATGTATAAGGCAGAAGCAAATATGCCGCTAACTGTGTATAAGATATTCGATGCTGGTACTAAAAATTTTAAAGACACACAATTGCGAGTAAATACCATTTATACCTATGCCATCCAAGGCTTATTAGCAAATGGAAGCAAAACACCGCTTAAAAAAATTGAAATTGAATATTAAAAAAATGATATGAAAAAGCTATTATTAATTATCGTTTTCCTCTTGTCTTGTGTAGGTTTTAGCCAAACTTATACGGTTAATACTATCTTGGATGTAAGCCCTAGAGGGAGTTATCATCCTTGTTGTAGAAATGCTATTGAAGTTGTATTATATTATACTGTTGATGGTGAAGAATCCAGTATAATGTTAAGTGGAGGAATTATAGATCTAAGTAGTAGTCGCGGTAGGGCTACACTTTCGGAGTCTTTTGACGTTACTGGAGAAAATTTTGAAATTACACGAGTAGTTACAAGATCATCTCAAAATGATGCAGATGAAACAGCATTCGGAATTAAGCTAGGAGGATGCAGTGGTCATAATATTAATGATAGACGTAATGGTATTTATACAACTTTACGAGAACGCTCTATTAATACACGATTTTCTAGAACGGTACGAGATATAACTTTGTCTTGGCTGACAAATTTAACCATCAATATTACCCCAAACATTGATATCTCATTTCCTAATGGAGGAGAAACTTCAATAGGTTGTGTTAGTGAAGGCATCGAAATACAAACCAATAGTAACGGTTCTAGAACAGCTTTTAGCAATCCAAGAAATATTTACAATTGGCAATACCATGATAATATAACTCCAAGAAGACGCGTAAACAGAGAGTATGTTAATAATCTAAATGAAGTATTACGGTATTACGAAGAATTACTGATATGTTATGATGAGCATGCCATAATAGCTTTTGAAGAACCAGATGATGAAGATACATTTCAAGAAATGCGGCAAAACCTAACACAGGCTATTTTCGAGTATGAAGAATCGTCAAGAGATCCAGACGAATTTGTGGCTCTTGGTGAGCACCTTTGGCGTTCTTACAGAGATTACTTTGCCTTTCCAGAAAACAGAGTGTTTAATTTTGTGTATTTTGTAGACCCAACAGACGATCCTTTTGCAGGAACAACACCTTGCGATGATTTAAACAACAATAGACCTTTTGGTCCTTTAGGTATTCTAACAAATTTTAGGGCTGATAGACGTGCAGAAGATTTTACGATTTGGAGAGCAATACCTTCTAAAATTGGTCAAAAAGACATTAGTTTATCTATAACAGATCTCTCTTTGTATGAAGAAATAGGATTTGAGCTTCTTAATAAGCCCATAGATATTAGAGTACGAACTACACATGGTAATAATACAGGGGATGGTTACAATGTTCAATACCTACCTGAGCCACCATCCATATCAAACCCACCACAAATTAACCAGCCTACCTGTAATTATAGTAACGATGCTAGTTTTACAGTTCAGTTCGATAGACCTATATTCGATACAGAGCAGTTAGATATTGCTATAGACCGATTAGCTCAGGGACAGACAGTCATGGAAAACCCAGACGAGCCCTTGTATTTACTGGCCAACAATCCTTTAAGAACCACCATAAACAACAGATATGCCATTCAAGTAGCTAACGATCCTGCAATAACTATAGACAATCCCAACTATAATGCAGAGCAAAATACTTACCACTGGAATCGACCTATAGGCGCAGGACAATACGTAATGCGTATAGCGGGTTTCGAAAGAGATAACCGTGGAGGTTCTCTACAATGCCGCGAATATTTCTATTTCTTTGAAATCGCAGCGCCAGAACAAGTTTCATTCTCAGCGACATCAGTAAACCAAAGATGTTTTGATACCAACGATGGTGCAATACAAATCATAGCCTCAGGCGGTTCTGGCGTTTATGAATACATTCTAAACGGAAATAATTGGAGTAGCAGCCAAAATTTTACTCTAGCACAATCGCCATTTACTGTAGGCAATTTACCTCCAGGCACTTATAACGTACAAGTTAGAGATAGCAACGGGTGTTTAGACCGTGTAAACGAAACAGATCAACCCAAAGTAGAACGTTTAACTATTGAAGCAAAACAAGATATAACCCATACTATAAATCAAAACACCAACAACCCCAGACATGCAGGTGCACCAGGAACGAGAGATGGAGAAATTACTATAACCAGTTTGGCAGGCGGTACACCAAATGAAGACAGACAAGGTCAGTACTTTGATTATCAGGTCTTATTAAATGGCACAACGCCAAGTGGTATCTCAGGGCGTGCATATCTTACCAACGGTTTCAGATTGTTAGGTTTACCAGCAGGGGCTCACAGCATACGCTATACCGATGCAAACAGCTGTGTTAGAACTTTAGGACTACCAACTATCAACAATCCTGCACCAATTACTTACACGTTGCAGCAAAGCCCACCAAGTTGTGCCGATGCAAGCGATGGCGAGTTACGCATTACAAATTTAAGAGGTGGTTACCCCTCTTATACTATAGAGTGGCGCCGAAACGGAGTTTTATTGCCAAATACTAGTCAAATATTAACAACAGGTGTAGGCACTTACAGCTTAAGCATAACAGACGAGCGCTCGGGGTTAGCATCTCAAAACAATATAGTGTTTAATAATGTTCCCGCTCCAATAACATTTACAGAACAGGTTAGAGGTATAACGTGTTTTGGTGGTACAGCTAGAGTAGAACTGAGAGCACAAGGTGGTGTGCCGCCTTACGAATATGGATATACAAGCGGAGGCATTACAACATGGACTAGTTCTAACATTTTAAATTTACCAGCTTCGTTTGGTGGTTATCGTTTTCAAGTAAGGCAATTAAATAATACAGATTGTAGTGCAGAGCCTTCCAATCTATACCGTATTACAGAACCCGAAGAATTTTTTATAGATGACGTAGAAGTAACAAACAATACCATTTATCAAGACAATAACGGCGCCATTACACTTACCGTAATAGGACGTACAGCGCCATATCATGTAACTTGGGTAAAACAAGACGATGCATCTTTTTCTGCTACAGGTTTGTCAATTTTAAACTTAAGATCTGGATTTTATATACCTACAATTACAGATAATACAGGCATTTGTACCATTCAAGGCGCACCGATATTCGTAGACGAGCCAGATGAATTAATAGTAACGGTTGATGAAAACAGCAATCGCATACTATGTATAGGAGAAACAGGAGGACTTATAGCCAGTGCAACCGGAGGTTCTGAGACCTACACATACACATGGTACATAGAAGGGCGTCGTATAGCAAATGGGGGCGAAGCAATACTCTCAAATCTCACAGAAGGGACATACACAGTAGAAGTAAACGATGGTTTTACAACAGCAAGAACAACAGGCACACTTATAGAACCAGAATTACTAACACTAGATGTAACAGGAACAAATGTGTCTTGTTATAACGGAGAAAACGGTGCCATAACACTGCAGCCCACAGGAGGTGTGCCACCTTACGTTTTTTCTATAGATAACAGGCAAACCTATACAGCTTTAGCGAGTATAGAAAACAACAATATAGAACAGCTTAGAGCAGGCGCCTATAGTGTGTGGTTAAGAGACAGTAATGGCTGTGAATTGAATGTGCCACAAAACATAACATTAACGCAACCCGATGAAATTACAATTGCAGAAACCTTACTAGAGGATGTAAAAACATTAGGAGGTAACGATGGGGCAATAGCCACATTTGTATCTGGAGGCGTTGGAACATATGCTGTGCTTTGGACACGAGAAGGCGACAATACATTTACAGCAAACACCCTAGAAATTTCAGATTTATTAGAAGGTGTCTACACCATATCTATTACCGATGAAAATAACTGTGTCGCAGAACGTACATTTACAGTTAGACAACCTTTGCCCTTGGAAGTAGAATTAACCATGGAAATACCAGTGTTATGTCACAACGCAGCAACAGGGCTATTGCAAGCCACTGTTACTGGAGGTTACCCCATAGAATCTACCCCAAGCGATTTCGAATACAGATGGTTTAACATAACAAATGGCACAGCAGTTGCGCTAAATACAGATGTTACTCTAAACGCTCTAGAAGGGCTACAAGCAGGAATTTACCGTATAGAGGTTAACGACAGTCAAGGCGCTAACACATCTACCCAATTTGAGATTAGGCAGCCAGACGATTTAGTAGCAACTTTAGACGGAGAAGTAACCGACGTACTTTGTTTTGGAGAAGCTACTGGCCGTATAGCCATAAGTGTAACAGGCGGACCAATAGATCCAAGTACAGGCAATTATTTGCCATACAGTTACAGTTGGACGAAACAAGAAGACAATAGTTTTACAGCCAATACTAGAGTTATTGAGAACCTTCAAGCAGGCCTATATACGGTAGAGGTTACAGATGCTAATGCTTGTACAGTTGCACTTAATGCTATAGAAGTAGATCAACCAGAAGCGGCATTGAATTTTGCCAGTGTTACTTTCGAAAATTTATCGGGTTACCAAACCGAAAACGGAAGCATAACAGTAATTGTAGAAGGAGGGACAGCACCCTATAACTACCAATGGACAAAACAAGACGATACAAATTTTGTTAGAACCGTAAACGCTATAGACAGTTTAACCATTGGCACATATTTACTTACAGTTACAGACGCACATGGGTGTACAATAACTTTAGAACAAGAATTAACGCAACCCGATGAACTTCTTGTAAATATTAGGCCATTAACCCTAGAAGAAAGCGTACAATGCCACGGTGGTGTAACAGAACAACCATTAGAAACCGAAACACTAGGAGGTGTGCCACCATACAACTACCAATGGACACGCCAAAGCACACCAAACGAGGTATTATACAGCACAGCCAATACACCTTTGGTATCGGCTGGGGTGTACCAGTTACAAGTTATCGATGCCAATAGAAATCAGGCAACTGTAAGCTATACTGTTGCAGAACCAAGTGCATTGCAACTAAACGCTAACGTAACAGATTTGCTGTGTAACAACGATGCAGACGGACGTATAGACATAACCGTGAACGGGGGTGTTCTTCCGTACACATACCAATGGAGTAATGGCGAAAACACCGAAGATGTCTCTGGGCTAAGAGCCGGCAGTTATAATATTCGCGTACAAGATGCCAATGGTTGTGTGTTGGAAGATGTTATAACAGTAATGCAACCTAGAGCATTAGCAGTAACTGTAGACCGTGTTTTTCCGTCTGCTCTAGGTTTAAGTGATGGGTTTATTACATTGAATGTTTTTGGAGGAACAGAACCTTACCAATACGAATGGCGTGACAGCTCGGGACGCGCAGTAGCCAATACCCAGAGTATATTGAATGATACTGGTATTGAAAAATATGCCGCGACTATAACAGATGCCAACAATTGTACAGTAGTAATCGACGATGTAGATCTTTTTGAGCCGCCAGTACTAGAAGCATTTATAGATCAAATTAGTGTGATATCTTGTTCTGGTAATACAGAAACAGGACAACTTACGGCAGTAGTACAAGGAGGCATTCCATTTAATGCCACTAAGCAGTATAACTATGCTTGGTTTAATGCCAATACCAATACCCCTGTGGGTACAGACGCTATTACCGTTACATTAGGTGCTGGTAACTATTACGTGGATGTTACCGATGTTTTAGGCACAACAACTCGAAGCACTGTATTCACTTTAGTGCAACCAGAACCCTTAGACGTGCAACTAGCAGCCGATTTTATAAACTGTGGAGACGCTAACGATTGGACCATAATACCTTCTGTTTCAGGAGGAACAGCGCCCTACCAATATTCGTGGCAAACTGGACAGAGAACAGCAAGTTTAGAAGACATAACTTCGGGTACTTATACACTAGAAGTTACAGACCAGCGTGGTTGTACCGCAACAGCAACGATAACTACAACGCCTCCACCTACTCTACTAGCAAGTTTAGAGCCTGTACACCCTGTGTGCTACAACAGTTGCGACGGCGCGGTAATTTTAAGCGCTCAGGGCGGCACACCGCCGTACACTTATGCATGGAACACAGGGGCAACAACCCAAGATATTACAAATAGATGTGCAGGCATCTATACTGTAAGCATTACAGATGCCAAGGGTTGCCGTATTGAGCGCGAAACCACCTTGATAAATCCAGAGCAGCGAATTATAGATTTAGGAGACGACGTAACCTTATGTAAAGACCAAACTTTATTGTTGGATGCCAGTATAAGCGATGCTAACGCCAGTTACCAATGGACTAGTGATAATGGATTTACGGCCAATACACCAAGTATTGAGGTAAGCACAACAGGAAATTATACAGTTACAGTAACCGATAATAAAGGGTGCATAGCAGCAGACACCATATTTGTGGAAGCCATAACTAAAACTATTATTACAGATTTTATAGGAAGTTCTCAAGTGTTTGTTGGCGAACGCGTTTTGTTGTTCGATATAAGCGATCCTTTACCAGATAATTTACTTTGGGAATTCTCTCAAGGCGCCGAAATACACCATCAAGACAACGACTTTGCTGAAGTCTCTTTTGATAGTCCAGGAACATACACTGTAAGTATGCATGCCACTTTTGGCTTATGTGAAGAAACAAGAACTAAAACAATTATAGTGGTAGAACGTACATTCGTGGCAGAAGGAGGAGAAGATGGTACCACTACAGCTAATGGTATAGATGCGAATATCGACCTAAAAACATACCCTAACCCAACACCCAATGGCATCTTTACAATGGAAATTAATCTGCCAAAAGTAGAGGATATTAGTGTGAAAATTTACGGTATTGGAAGCAATATACCTATTGATGTTAAGAGCGTAAGCGGTACCGATTATTACAAACTAGAATACAATTTACAGCGTATACCCTCTGGTCTGTATTTTATTTTGTTTGAAACAGCATCTGGAGACCAAGTACATAAACTGGTGATACAATAAGAGAACTTAAGTGCGTAAATTGAGTAATAGAGGAAGAAAAACAAAGTGCCGTACAACATGGTGTGTTCGCATAATAGCAGTCCTTATAGTACTAGGATATACACGTGGTTATAGTCAAGATCTTGGGCAAATAGGAAAAGCAAAACCGCTTACTATAACAGGTGGTGTTGCTGCAAATGCTGTATGGTACGATGGTGCTGCTAATAGAGCTCCGTTGACTTATGTATTAACAGGTAATGTAAATTTAAATATAAGTGGTGTGTATGATATACCATTATCATTTTCATATAGTAATTTGAGATTTAACAGCAGCAATCCATTTTCGTTTAACCGTTTAAGCATACACCCTTCATACAAATGGATTGCTACCCATATAGGAGATGTAAGCACAACATTCTCACCATATACACTAAGTGGGCATCAATTTACAGGTTTTGGAGCAGATCTAACACCCAAAGGATCTTTTCAGCTTAGTATAATGTTAGGGCGCTTATTAAAAGCCTCAGAATTTAATGCGGAAGATCCTCAGTCTCAACCAGCATTTAATCGTATAGGTTATGGTTTTAAATTAGGCTACAAAAAAGAAAAATACAACGTAAATCTTATTCTGTTTAATGCTAAAGATGATCCCACATCTTTAAGAAACCCTGTGCCTACAACCTTAGAATTACAAGCCAAAGAAAATAGTGTTGGCAGTATAGAAGCTAGTATTAAGCCCACCAGTAAATTGAGTTTTGCTTTTGTTTTTGCCAATTCCATTATAACAGAAGATGTCGAAGCAGGCGGTACAAATAACGAAAACTCGCCACTAACTGGATTTATAAAAAATAATGCCAGTACAACAGGTTTTGTAGCGTACAATGCAAATGTAAGCTACCAAGTAGGGCAAGGTACAGTGGGGGCAAGTTACGAATACGTAGATCCTGAATACCGTACGTTTGGCGCTTATTTTTTTAATAACGATTTGGAGCATGTTACCCTAAATGCCTCCCAATCCATTTTTAATAGTAAAGTAACCATCGCCGTAAATGGAGGTATACAAAGAGACGATTTGAATAGCCAAAAACAATCGCAGTTGCAACGTGTTGTAAGTGCCGTAAACCTTACGTATACACCTAATGAGAAATTAAATCTATCGGGGAGTTATTCTAGTTTTCAATCGTTTACCAATATAAAAAACCAGTTTGACCGCGTTAATGAAGTAGGCTTAGAGACTGCTATCCTAGATACCCTAGATTTTCAACAAATATCCCAAAATGCTACGTTCAATACCAATTACACTTTAAAGTCAACAGAACATAAAAAGCATAACATAAGTTTTAATGCGTCTTACCAAGCCGCAAATAATAGTCAAGAAGGCGCTACAGCCACAAGTGGCAATTCTCAATTTTACAATGGCAGTACAAGCTACACTTTAGCATTTCCTAAAAAACATTTAACATTTTCAAGTAACTTTAATGCCACTATTAACACTATAGGCGTAGACGAAACTGTTACTTTAGGCCCCTCCTTATCGGCAAGCAAGGGGTTTTTAGAGAACAGTTTACGTACCACAGCAGCAGTGAGTTATAACAGTAACCAAAATAACGGTGTAACCGATGCTCAAATAACAAATCTTCGCATTAACAGTGCTTATGCTTTGCAGAAAAAACATAATTTCACTTTAGCCTTACTGGCTCAATTTCGTACAGGCGCTACAAATGTACAAGATCTTACAGCAACTTTTGGTTATAACTATACCTTCGATAAAATAGCACCTACACTAAAACGAGCCAAACGAAAACCATCTCAAGATGCACCAATAACTTTTACCTATAGAGACTCCGTTTACGGAAATACTCAGGCTGCTGTAGCAAAGCAGTTGGATGTATTGCAAAACAACTCCCATTTTGCGTTCATTCCGCAACAAAAAAAAGAAACACTAACCCAACGCAGAGAAGCTTTAACAAGCATAAATAATGGAGATACTTTTAAACTAGAAGCTTTGGCATTTTTAGAAGATTTGTACAGTTACGAAGACTTTGTAAAGGGCTACGATGCTACGGTATACAATATACTTACAATTTTGGGAGAAGATATGGAACGCTTAGACCGTACATTCGAGAAAGCTTATATAAGAGCATTGGCAGCAGTAGAAAACCATGGCTTACATAGTAAAACTGCAGAGGCACGTAAAAAAGCAGCCGTGGCTCAGCAAAACACTTATAGCAATCGTGTAGAGCAAAAAAAACAAGCTCAAGCACGTTTGGTAGCACACCGATGGATGCTGCCTATAATAAAAGGGTATAATACTTTAGGAGACGTGGCACATCCAGATGCATTATTAAAAACAGTTATGGAAAAGCAAAAAGAAATTATGTATACAATGCAAGACCAAGGCAAATCTAAAGAAGACATACAGTTGTATTTGATACAGCAAATTATAGATTATTATTGTAAAGCCGCTTTAGAGCATACAAAAACAGAAAACGCAGTAGAATTGAAATACCTAAACTAAAAACCAATAAAGCAATAGAAACATGAAATTTAAAATAAAAGAACCAAAAATCAACGCAAAAATATATACTATGAATTTTAAACAATCCCCTATGAATACTATAAAATTTACCATTTTGATGTTACTTGGCTTTTTAGCGGTAATTACATCCTGTTCAGACGATGAACAAGAAGCAACCCAAGGCCTATCAATTATACTTCAACCCTTAGACTCTAGATTTAGTGACCAATACAGTTTTAGCGATATGAATATTAGAGTGTATGCAAATAAAGCCGATTGGATAGCAGAGATAAATACAATATATACAGGTAAATTTGATGATACAGGCGAAATTTTTATAAGTGACATTCCGCTTGAGCAAGACCGAGATTATTATGTAGATGTTTTTTCTGACGATAAAGTATTGAATAACCTTTCTGTAAGCGGCAGAACAGAAAGAGAGTACGATTATATTTTTCGTACAAAACCAGAAGGGGATTTTGGGACACAGATTTTTTTGAGATCAAATCCAGACATTGTAGGTGATTGGAAATTTATAAGTACATTTTTTTCTGATGACTTTAATACTAGGTTTCCAGTCTCTGTGAATGTCACTAAAGATTTTAATGTCACTATTACAGACTCTACAGTTACTGGAAGCCCATTAATACGAGAATTTAAAATTTGCAGATCATCTGCAGGAAGATTCGATGGGAGAAATAGAGGAAATTATACTTTGTTGTTAAAAGATGAAGATGGATTAAATAATGAATGCACTAATACTAATAATACTATAAGTTTGGATTCTAGAGGAACATTAACTTCGAATTTGTTCATTAATTTACGGACTACAATAATCAAATATGCCAAATAAGTATTTTTTGCTTTGGTTTTTATTGAGCCCAAACACGTAAAACTCTAAACGTATGCGCCAAATACAATACACCTATACCGTTTTAGTATGCCTGTTGGTATGCCTTGGGATGAATGCCCAGCGCTTCCCCATAAATGTAGTGCCCACAGTAAATCCCCCCGCCCCTGTAAACCTCTACAATTATGCCGATGCCAGCACCCTAAACAGTCCCTTACGTGTGCAACTGCGCTT
>CANLCJ010000001.1 GCA_947489085.1 uncultured Flavobacteriaceae bacterium | reverse complement strand
ATTTTCTTAATAAACATTCCTCCATATACTCCAGAATTAAACCCTTGCGAACAAGTTTGGGCATACATCAAACAAAGGTTTAAAAATCAATGCTTTGAAAATTTAAATAAACTTAAAAAATGGCTCTATCAGATGGTCAACACCATGGATAAAGAAACTGTAAAATCTATTGTGGGTAATAAACACTATTTGAATAGTTTTAATGCGACTTTTAATATTTAAATTGGTATAATTCAACATATTTACATAAAAAAGAGAATTTAATAAGCATAAATCACTATACTTTTTTGTGAATACAAAAACTAAAGCCGAAACGTATTTCCAATTGATACCGTAGCATCAATTGGAATTTAACCTTTGTCTGATTGAATATTTAAGATATGGTATTAATTGGTGCAACCTTAGCTTTTAAATTTGGTAGCCAATTTTGTCTAAAAATGCCTTTTCAGATAAAAGTGTAATGCCCAATTTCTCTGCTTTCTCTTTTTTACTAGGTCCCATTTTATCCCCTGCAACAATAAAACTGGTTTTAGATGAAATAGAGCTGCTTACTTTACCTCCGTTATCTTCGATAAGTTTTTTAAGCGCTGTTCTAGATACGAGTTCGAAAACACCTGTTACTACTATAGAGTTTCCTTTTAGCAGCTCGGTTTGCCCTTCCAATTCTTCTTCCGTCATAGACAATTGCACACCAAAATCTTCCAGACGCTTTACTGTGGTTTTGTTTTCCTCTAAAGCAAAAAATTGCACTACGCTTTCTGCTATCTTTACTCCTATTTCATTAACCTGTTCCAGCTCTTCTTGTGTAGCATTTATAATTGCATCGATAGACTTGTAATGTTTTGCTAACTTTTTAGCTACTGTTTCTCCTACATAACGTATACCTATGGCATATAAAACCCTTTCGAACGGTATGTTTACAGATGCTTTTATCCCTTTTACTAAGTTATCTGCACTTTTTTCTGCCATACGTTCTAAAGGCATAACGCGCTCTTTGGTTAATGTGTAGAGGTCTGCATAATTTGAAATTAAACCTTCTCGCACCAGTAGCGCAACCGTCTCTCCTCCTAATCCTTCTATGTCCATGGCTTTTCTGGAAATGTAATGCTGTATGCGCCCTATTATTTGGGGGGCACATCCATTTGCATTGGGACAATAGTGTTTTGCATCGCCTTCTGTTCTTACTAGTGGCGTGTTACATTCTGGGCATTTTGTAGCGTAGCGTGTCGGGGTAGAATCTAATGGTCTTACACTTAGATCTACGCCTACTATTTTAGGAATAATTTCTCCTCCTTTTTCTACAAAAACCGTATCATCTTCTCTTATGTCTAATTTTGCTATCTGGTCTGCATTGTGTATAGAGGCGCGTTTTACGGTTGTGCCTGCCAATTCTACAGGTTCTAGATTTGCTACAGGGGTTATGGCCCCTGTGCGTCCTACTTGGTAGGTTATGGTTTTTAATACAGTAGCCACCTGCTCTGCCTTAAATTTATAGGCCATTGCCCATCTGGGAGCTTTAGAGGTGTAACCTAATTCTTCTTGCTGCTGCAAACTGTTTACCTTAACAACAACTCCATCTGTTTCGTAAGGTAAATTATGGCGTTTTACATCCCAGTAGGTTACAAATTCTAGAACTTCGTCTATAGATATTGCTAATGTGGCAACCTCTGGGACTTTAAACCCCCATGATCTTGCTTTCTCTAAACTTTCATATTGCGTTTCTATGCCTAAATCTGTACCTGTTACGTTATACAACAAGCATTCTAAAGGGCGTTTGGCTACCTCTGCACTGTCTTGCAATTTTAAACTCCCAGAGGCTGTGTTTCTAGGGTTTCTATAGGGTTCTTCTCCATTTGCCAACCGTTCTGCATTCATGGCATTAAAGCCTTCGAAAGGCAAGATAATTTCTCCTCTAATATCAAATTTATCAGGGTAGTTTCCTGTTAACTGTAGTGGTACAGATTTTATTGTTTTTATGTTTGCGGTAACATCATCGCCTTGTACTCCATCGCCTCTGGTTACTGCTCTAACCAACTTTCCATTCTCATACGTTAAACTAATTGAAGCGCCATCGTATTTTAGCTCACAGGTATAAGCTACGTTTCCATCCACAAGTTTCTTTATACGTTTTTCCCAATCTAACAAGTCTTCTTTGGAATAAGAATTATCTAAAGAGTACATTCGGTAAGTATGTACTATGGTTTCAAAATTTTTAGTAATAGCACCACCTACACGTTGCGTGGGCGAATTTGCATCGTAAAATTCAGGATATTTTGCTTCTAAAGCTTGAAGTGTTTTAAGTTGCTCATCAAATTCATAATCTGTAATTGTCGGGGCATCTAAAACATAGTAATTATGATTGTGAATTCTTAATGCTGCTCTTAAACTTTCTATGTTTTGCTTTATATCTTTCATTTGTAATTGTATGCTTTAATCATCCTGTCTTTTCCAAAAATATCTTTTTTAAGCTCTATTTTTTCAAAATTTTTACCTTCTAATAACTGTAGCATGCTAGAGCCTAAGTATTCATTAATTTCAAAAAACAAACTGCCATTTGGTTTTAATGCTTGTAAAGCCAAATTGCAAATCGCATTATAAAATAGTAAAGGGGTTTTATCGTCTACAAACAGTGCCAAATGTGGTTCGTAATTTAAAACATTTGCCTTCATCATTGTTTTTTCTTGATTGCGCACATAGGGCGGGTTGGATACTATAATATCGAATGTTCCATAGGTTTCCACAAATTGTTGTGGCAACAGTGTTAAAACATCCTGCTCTAAAAACGTAACATTAACTTTATTTAGTGCTGCGTTGGTTTCGGCTATTTCTAGTGCTTTAGTACTTATGTCTAAGCTAAATATGGAGGCTTTTGGCAAATGTTTTGCCAAAGTAACAGGTATGCAACCGCTACCTGTACCTATGTCTAATATTTTAACAGTGTTTTCTTCTTTAACTTGCTCTATTACCCAAGAGACCAGTGCTTCGGTTTCTGGCCTGGGTATTAACGTATCTTTTGTAACTTTAAATGGTAAACCATAAAATTCGGTTTCACCTAATATATACTGTATGGGGGTTTCGGCTTCTAAAGCTTTTAAAGCATCTTTGAGCGCAGTGTTATCCGTTAATTTTAAGTCTGGGTTTACAGCTACATCCAAACGTTTAATTTTATAAAATGCTGCTGTTAATGTAAAAAAAAGCGCATTTACCTCTTCTTTGCTGTAAATATTCTTTAATGTATTTTGGTAGTGTTGCTGTAACTCTTTTATTTTCATAACCTATTTACTATCCCAAAGCACGTAACGAAAAGCTTATATCTATTGTTTTAATGTGCGCCTATTTTTAGAATAACTGTAGTATATTTACTGTTTTAAAGTATGTTCGTTTTTAAAGTGAAGATACTGTAAATCCTAAATATGATGATAACTCGTATCTTAATATTATTAACAATTGTTTGTTGCTGTTTTGGTTGTAAAATAAAAGAGAAGCCACTGTTTGTCGATGTTAAAAATGTGAAGGTTTTAGAATCCACGTCTAAAACAGTTACGCTTACAGCAGATGCGCTTTTTACAAACCCTAATACTATTGGTGGGCTTTTAAAAACAGATGAAATAAAAATTTATATTAACGGTAATGAGGTGGGTTACGTGTCTACAGACGCTTTTAAAGTGCCTGCAAAAAAGGATTTTTCTATACCATTAAGAGCAACGGTGCCTGTAGATAGTATTTTTAGTAACAAAAATATTGGAGGCCTTATTGGTAGTCTGTTCAGTCAAAAAATAAAAGTACAATACAAAGGTGGTATAATTTATAAAACATTAGGCTTAACATACACGTATAATCTTGACGAAACCAACAACATAAAAATTAAACTTTAAGCTTGCTTACTCACGAACATTATATGGAACGCTGCCTTGCTATTGCAAAAAATGGCTTAGGCTCAACCAGACCTAACCCCATGGTTGGTTGTGTTATTGTTGTTAATGGTAAAATTATAAGCGAAGGCTACACGAGCGCCTATGGTGGTAACCATGCCGAAGTTAATGCCATAACAGCCGTAAAAGATAGCGCTTTGCTAAAAAAAGCAACAATTTACGTTACTCTAGAGCCTTGCTCCCACTATGGTAAAACACCTCCATGTAGCGATTTAATTATTGCCCGTAAAATCCCTAATGTAGTTATTGGTTGTATTGACGATAATATACAAGTAGCTGGTAAAGGCATACAAAAATTAAAAGCCGCAGGAGTTAATGTACATGTAGGTGTTTTAGAAGATAAATGTAAACAACTACACAAGCGTTTTTTTACGTTCCATAACAAAAAACGACCATACATCATTTTAAAATGGGCAGAGACCGCCAATGGTTATATTGCTCCAAAAACCAAAACTAAAAAAGCACCTGTTTGGATTACCAATTCGTATTCAAGACAACTGGTACACAAATGGCGCATGGAAGAACAAAGCATACTGGTAGGTACAAATACCGTTAGAGAAGACAACCCTAGCCTTACAGTTAGAGATTGGACGGGGCAACACCCTACACGTATAGTACTGGACCGCTCTAACAAATTGCCTAAAACAGCTGCTGTTTTTAATAATGAGGCTAAAACTAAAATTATAGATAACACCCTTATTGATTTTGAAGCCCTTGTAGCTGAACAAGTAAGCGCATTGCTTTACAAAAGCAATATCACCTCTGTTATTATAGAAGGCGGCACAAAGACGCTACAAACTTTTATAGATGAAGGTGTATGGGATGAGGCGCGTGTATTTGTGGGCAACACGTATTTTGAAGATGGTGTTAAAGCTCCTGTTTTTCCTTTTAAACCAGAATCAATAAGACACATAAAAACAGATGTCTTAAAAATTTATAAAAATGATTGATACACTAATATTCGATTTTGGCAACGTATTTATTGATTTGGACTTAGAGGAGGGTCTCAAAACAACCTTAAAAGATTTAGGTGTAGAAAATTTACCGCCTGCTACTGTTAAGATAAATGAAGCTTACGAAGTGGGGGCTATTTCTACTGATGCATTTATTTTACATTACACCTCTACATTTAAAAACTTAAACAGAGACGCTTTTATAAAGCTGTGGAACTTAATTTTAAAAACATTTCCCAAACACCGTTTGGAGTTTTTGCAACAACTTAAAGCCACAGGCAAATACAAACTCATTTTGTTGAGCAATACAAATACGCTACACATCCATTGGATAAAACAACACGTCCCTTTTTACAATGCGTTTAAAGCGTGTTTTGATGCCTTTTACTTGTCTCATGAAATTAAGCTAAGAAAACCTAATGAAGCTATTTTTCAATTTGTGTTAAGCACTCACCATTTAAAGCCAGAAACATGTTTATTTGTAGACGATAATAGCGATAACATTGCTACTGCCAAGCGGTTAAACATAAAAACCTGGCATATTACGCCCTATAAAGAAGATGTTGCTGATTTATTTACGGTAAAAGCGCTCCTGTTTTGATTTTTCTTATTTCTAGCATTATAGCTTCTACCTTAATTTTTGTAATCTTTAATCTTTTTACAAAATACAAAATTCATACGCTGCAAGCTATAGTTATCAATTATTTTATTGCTGGTTTTACAGGGTTATTGAATTATTCTGGAACTGTAAGCATTACTACTATAATCGAAACAAAATGGTTTTTAGGTGCTGCTTTTCTGGGCATATTATTTATTTCGCTCTTTAACGTTATGGCTTTAACAGCGCAACGCAATGGCCTTTCCGTTGTTTCTGTAGCTAGTAAAATGAGTGTGGTTATTCCTATTATTTTTGGTTTGTATGTTTATAAAGAGCAATTAAACGTTTTAAAAGGCTTTGGCATATTGCTCGCTTTAATAGCTGTTTACCTTACATCTCAAAAACAAAATACCTCTCGAAATACCAATAGTATTTGGCTTCCTATTATTTTATTTTTTGGTTCTGGTCTGTTAGATACAACATTAAAATATTTAGAAACCACTTATGTTGCAAAAGCAGATATTCCTATATTTTCGGCCTCTATATTTTTTATTGCAGGTATTTTAGGAGCTGTTTTTATTCTTATACAGGCTTTTAAAACTAAAGTTAACATTGAATTTAAAACCGTTGGTGGAGGCATAATACTTGGGGTTATAAATTACTATTCCATATATCTACTGCTAAAAGCATTGCAATACAAGGGCTTAGAAAGTTCTACATTGTTCACAATAAATAATGTTTCTATTGTTACTCTATCCACTTTAGTGGGTTTGCTTTTTTTTAAAGAACAATTAGGCGTAAAGAATTGGATAGGCATTGTTACTGCTATAATTTCTATACTACTAATTACTTTAGCATAATTCTTTGTGAAAGATACTTACAACACAATCGAAACATTACAAACCCCCATACTTTTTAAGGAGAAAAGCAGCAAATTTTATGGTTACGCTTTTTTTACAACTAACGAAACCGAAATTAAACAACATTTAGCTGCTATTAAAGGCAAACACCATACTGCAAGGCACTGGTGCTATGCATACCAACTAGGTACTAACACAAAAACATTTAGAGTTAATGATGATGGTGAGCCTAGTAACTCTGCAGGAATGCCTATATATGGACAACTACAGGCATTCGATGTTACCAATACTCTAATTGTTATCGTGCGTTATTTTGGAGGTGTTAAATTAGGAGTTGGTGGCTTAATTCAAGCCTATAAAACTACCGCAAAATTAACTTTAGAAGCGAGTACTATTGTAGAAAAAACCATAAACGTTTTATATACCATTGTATTCGAATATAAAACGATGAATAAGGTTATGCGACTCGTTAAAACGCTTAACTTAAATATTATATCTCAACATCTGGAATTAAATTGCACTGTAGTTGTTTCTACAAGGAAAAATAATGCCACATCTGTTTTTAATGCGTTCAGTGCTATTTATGGCGTACAGATAACAACTACAAATTAATTTTTATAAATACTATCCATAACGTATTGTGGTGCTTTTATAGGCCGATTTGTTTTTTTACTTAAAAACACTAACGTAGTATTTGCTGTTGTTAAAATTTCTCCTTTTTCATTAGTAATTTCGTACTCAAATTCAATCTTTGCAGTTGGTCGATTTTTTAATATTGTTTTTACAGTAATAACATCGTCGTAACCTATAGATTTTTTGTAATTTACCTGCAAAGCTACTACTGGTAACATAATACCTTCTTCTTCCATTTTTCGATACGAAATGCCTAGTTTACGCAACCACTCAATACGCCCCATCTCTAGATATAATGGGTAATTGCCGTGATACACTACTCCCATTTGATCTGTCTCCCCATATCGCACTCTAATCTGTATTTCGTCGAATTTCATAATAATATCTCGATATTTTTTTGTAGTTTTCAAATGTATTTAAACATGACGAAAAAATTCCAGAAATTCAATAGTTTTTCATTTTTTTTTTAAGAATTTTGTTCACATATTTGCCCAGGATTTAATGAGGAACTAAGTTGTATCTCTCTAAGTCAAATCAATGCAACTTTACATATATTAAGCTAACAATAATTCAACTAAATGGCAACAACTGCGCAATCGGTCTGGAATAACTGTCTTAACTTTATAAAGGATAATATCCAACCGCAAGCTTACAAAACATGGTTTGAACCTATTGTTGCAGTTAAACTTCAAGATAACGCACTAAGCATACAAGTCCCTAGTAAATTTTTCTACGAATGGCTTGAAGAGCATTATGTTAAAATTCTTAAAGTGTCTTTAACTAAAGAATTAGGAGAGCATGCCAAGCTGGTTTACATTATTAAAATGGAAAACACTTATGGCAACAAACAACCGTTTACAGAAAAAATCCCTAGTGCTAACAGAACAAACGTTAAAGCACAAGAAGTAGATATTCCATTAAACAATAAAAGTCCAGAATTAAAAAACCCTTTTGTAATTCCTGGAATACGAAATGTTAAAATAGAATCTCAACTTAACCCTAATTACAGTTTCGAAAATTTTTTAGAAGGCGATTCTAACCGTTTGGCTAGAAGTGCAGGTTTAGCGGTAGCAGCAAAACCAGGAGGCACCTCTTTTAATCCACTTTTGGTATTTGGTGGTGTAGGGCTAGGTAAAACACATTTAGCGCATGCTATTGGCGTAGACATTAAAGACAAATATCCAGAGAAAACAGTGCTTTATATTTCTGCTGAAAAATTTACACAGCAATATATAGACTCTGTTAAAAAGAACAACAGAAACGATTTTATACATTTCTATCAAATTATAGATGTGCTTATTATTGATGATGTTCAATTCTTATCAGGAAAATCTGGAACACAAGATGTATTCTTCCATATTTTTAACCATTTACACCAAAACGGTAAGCAGGTTATTTTAACAAGTGATAAAGCGCCTGTAGATATGCAAGACATCGAACAACGCTTGCTATCTCGATTTAAATGGGGGCTTTCTGCAGAATTACAGCATCCTGATTTTGAAACAAGGGTTTCCATATTAAAAAATAAATTGTATCGAGATGGTGTTGTTATGCCTGATGATATTGTTGAGTACGTGGCAAAAAACATTAAAACTAATGTTCGCGAGCTCGAAGGCGCCATTATTTCTTTAATCGCACAATCTTCGTTCAATAAAAAAGAAATAACTATAGATTTGGCCAAGCAAATTGTAGAAAAATTTGTTAAAAATACCAAACGTGAGGTTTCTATAGATTACATTCAAAAAGTAGTGTCCGACTATTTCCAAATGGATGTAGATACACTACAATCTAAAACCCGTAAACGCCACATTGTACAAGCAAGACAACTGGCCATGTTTTTTGCTAAAAAAATGACAAAAGCGTCTCTAGCAAGTATAGGGTCTCAAATTGGAAAGCGCGACCATGCTACTGTACTTCATGCATGCAAAACTGTAAACAATTTATCATCTACAGATAAGCAATTTAGAAAGTATGTAGAAGATATTACAAAAAAACTTTCTGTATAAACCTGTAAAAAAATGACTAGAATTCTAATGGTATGCTTAGGCAATATTTGTCGTTCGCCATTAGCCGAAGGCATTTTAAGAGCTAAGCTACAAAGTAACACCAGTACTATAAAAGTAGATTCTGCTGGCACAGCAGCTTATCACATAGGAAAATCTCCAGATTTACGCTCTATAGCCGTTGCTAATAAATATGGTATCGATATCTCTCACTTAAAAGCCAGACAGTTTAAAGTAACCGATTTTGATGCGTTTGATGTTATCTATGCCATGGACACCTCTAACTTTAAAAATATTATCAGTTTAGCGCGTACAGATAAAGACCGCTCTAAAGTAAAACTTATTTTAAATACTATTGTTCAAGATGAAAATTTGAGTGTGCCAGACCCTTATTACGGGGGAGATCAAGGTTTTGAAGACGTATACCAAATGTTAGACAAAGCCTGCACTAGTATATTGAAAGAACTATTTTAAACTAAGGTTATTACACCTATTTGCTAAAGTTTTATTATATTACTCGCAGAACTTTCCCTCACACTGTTACATTATTTTATTTTAATATTTTTTACTTGCTGTAAAAAAGCTATTATTACACGTAATCTATGAACACATCTAAAGGTAAACTATTTCTAATACCTACAACACTTGGCGACAATGCACCCTTAGAGGTATTGCCCATTTCGGTAAAAAAAACTATTGAGAACACAAATACTTTTATTGTTGAAAATGAAAAAACAGCACGGCGTTTTATAAAGAAAATCAGTCCTAAAAAATCGCAACCCAATTTGCAGTTATTTCTCCTTAACAAATTTACACAACCTATCGAGTTGCCTGAGTTTTTAGAACCTTGCGAGAGAGGTTTTGATATCGGTTTAATTTCTGAGGCTGGTTGTCCTGGGGTTGCAGACCCCGGCGCAGATGTGGTTAAACTAGCGCACGAAAAAGACATTCAAGTCGTGCCTTTGGTTGGCCCATCATCTATTTTATTGGCTATTATGAGTTCTGGCTTAAACGGGCAAAGCTTTACGTTTAATGGCTATTTACCCATAGATAAAGGCGAACGTAAAAAAGAAATTAAACGCTTAGAGCGCATTTCTTATGAACACAATCAATCTCAAATTTTTATAGAGACCCCTTACAGAAATAATAAAATGCTAGAGGACATTTGTAAAACAGTAACACCAGATACTAATGTCTGCGTGGCTTGCGATATTACCCTGCCCACAGAGTATATAAAAACTTTACCTGCCCAACTATGGCATAAAAAAAAGGTAGATCTACATAAAAGACCTACCATTTTTATTATTCATAAAAGCTAATAATTTAAAGCGTACTTACTTTTGCCCGCTTGTTAGCCTTTAAAAACGACATATCGTATCCTGAGAAACGTGCCATATAATTTGCTATTGTTGTTCCATAGCCATCTGCAAAGTTATCTAAACCATAACTCCTAAGGTATTTTTTAACACTTCCTGCACCTGCTAGGTGAGCTGCTGCTAAAATACCAGACTCTGTAACTAAAACATTATTAATACGCTTACCAACGTACCTGTTAATGTCTCTACGTAATATCCACTTATTACGCTGCGCATTTGCTATAAATGCTCTTTCTTGAAGCTTAGGCGTGCTTAAAAACTTATCTAAGTCGTTTACTCCAATTAACTTTAGAGTGCCTTTTCCAAATTGATATTTTCCTAAATATCCATAAGTGTTAACAGAGGCGTAATTTCCTCCAGACTCTCTAAAAGCTAATGCTTCTTTAAATCCTACGAACGACTTCCCCAAATAAGGCGAATACGTTTCGTATCCTTCGTTTAACGTTTTAACATTTTCTGTAATGTTAGCGTTTTGGTTTACCGTGTAATGCAACACTAAACCATCGGTTGAATACCTACTTAAATCTAGCGTTTCGTTATTTGCCGAAACAGGCTTTGACAATAGTATTGATATTGTAAGCGCTACTACTAGAATACTTGCAATATATTTCACCATAATGTTTAAATTTCTTCAACACAAATACTTAGTAAATATGCTTGAAAATTTGAGCGTGCAAAATTAGATATTTTTTAAATACTGTCAAAATTAATCGCTTAAATGCAATTTTCACTATCGCAACGGACGAAATACAAGCCCATTTCTGCTAAATTCTAGCGCTGGAAATGGAACTTTTATAGCGTTAAAAACATTAAAAACAGTCTTTAAAAAGGGAGAGTTTGTGGGTATACGTTGCAGATCTATATCGAAACTTAAATAGTACTGCCTGTAACGTTCTGGCGCGTTAATAAATTGGGTACTAGTACTTGGGAGTCCAGACAACAAGCCTTCTCCACCATAGCCTAAAGCCAAATTAAACCATTTTGGTAAAGGGCTTTGCTTAAAAAAAGACTTTAAATTAACACTTAGCCAATAGGTTTGTCCATTGTAGTCCTTTAACAACTGTTCTTGAAACGAAGCGCCTAATTGATCGGGGTTCTGTGCAGCAAAATCTGTAGTAGTAAAACTAAATTTTAAGGCTATACGTTGCGATTTCCAGAGTAATTGCTGCGATATGTACAGTCCTGTACCAAATGTATTTGCTGCAATATCTCCCCAAGAAAAGCCCCACTCGCTTGAAAAACCATCCAAAACTTCAATAGCTGTTAAAAATCCAAAACCCAATGTTGCGCCGTATAAAATTTGATCGCGTTCGCTAACACCACTCCACTTTAACACATCTGCGCCATAACGCCCCAGTTGATACGCAGAAAACGCGTGGCCTGCTTTGTCGATTTGCAACCACTGGGCATTATCATTGGTCGTTCGAAATTTAGTCTGCTCGAAATCAGAATACCAAAAAGCACTTAAACCTACCAGAGCCGTTCCTATCCCTGCTGTTTCTGTTATTACAACGGCATTTCTCCGTTTTGTATGTAGTGTATCGCTAGGCGTTAAAAATCTATTAAATTTATTTTGCCCGTAATTTAAACCACAAAATAAGAACAATATAATATGTAGTGTTGTACAGCGCATTATTTTCTAATGCCTTGAGAAGATAAATAGTTTTGATACCCTCTAGCATTTGCATTATGTTGCGCTAAAGTTTTTGCAAATTTATGAAATCCAATACGCTTAGGATCTGCAGCAAAATAGATGTAATTATGTTTTTCGTAATTTAAAACAGCTTCTATAGCAGAAATATTTGGCATGGTAATTAACCCAGGAGGCAAACCTTGATACAAATACGTATTGTAAGGCGAGTTTATTAGTTTATGCTTATTAAGTACACGCTTTATAACCGTGTTACTGTATTCTGGTAATTTATAAGCCGCAAATTTTAAAGTAGGATCTGCCTGAAGAGGAATACCTAAACGTAATCTATTAAGATAAACTCCTGCTATTCTAGGTTGTTCGGTTGGTTGTTTAGATTCTTCGTAAACTATAGATGCTAGAGTAATAACATCGTTAGGTAGCAAATTAATAGCTTTGGCTTTTGCCATTCTGGTAGCATTCCAGAAGTTGTGATAGGCATTAAGCATTTTGGCTCTAAATTTTTCTGGACTACTATTCCAGTAACACTGGTAAGTATTTGGCAAATACATTCCTAAAGCAGTTTCTGGAGTAAAACCATTTGCTCTTAAAAATGTAGTATCCTGCATTGCATTTAACAGCTCCAAGCTATCTAACTCTAGTTGTTTAGATACACGACCTGCTAATTTCTCTAAAGAACCTTGGTTATTAAATGCCACTGCAACAGCTATATTTCGACTTCTAATGGAGTTGATAATATCGTTGTTACTCATACCCTTTTTAATAATATATTTTCCAGACTTTACGTTCGAAACATATTTTTTTTGCTTAGCTAAAACATCAAACGTATTAATATCTTTTAATAAAGGCTTCAACAGGGTTCTAACCGCATTGTAATCGTCTTCTGGTGCTATAAAAATATAAGCTTCATTATTACTAAAACTCGTATTAGGCGCCAACATTACGCCGTGTATGTAATAGGCAAAAAAGCCAACTACAGCCAAGCCCAAAATTGCTATTACCCAAAGTATCTTTTTAATGTACATTTAATAATTTATAAGTTGCAGCGTGTATTCGCTATTATATACGCCATTTGTATAATTCCAGTCTTTTTTTAAGCCTACCTCTAAAAATCCCAGTTTTTTAAATAAGCCCAAGCTTGCGGTATTTGTTTCGGCAATATTACTGTAAAGTTGGTGTAGGTTTAAATGTTTAAAACTATAAGCAATAAGCAACCTTAAAGCTTCTTCTCCAAACCCTTTTGTTCTGTTAGCAATATCTTTGATTACAACGCCAACGCCTGCTCTTTTATTTTTAAAATCAAAATCAAAAATATCGATTAACCCCAGAGGGTTTTGTTGTTTATCTTCAATAACTAAACGCAATTGCTTTACCTCATAAATATCTTTATGTGCATTCGCAATATAGTCGCGTATTATAAATTTAGAGAATGGCACCTGCGTATTGCTTAAATGCCATAATGTTTCATCATTTTCGATATCTAGAACAAACTCTAAATCCTCAGGCTCTAAGGCGCGTAACTGTATATGTTCACCTTTTAGGGTTATCATATTGCGCCTTCAAAAACAAGTTTTGCAGGTCCTACTAGCCATACGTTTTTATACGTGCCCGAATCAACATCGAAAGCCACTTCTAAGTGCCCGCCCTCTACTTCCAGTTTTATGCGTTGTGCAGGTGTATGTTGTAAAGCATGCATTGCTATAGCTACAGCAGTAACGCCTGTGCCACATGACAAAGTTTCATTCTCTACGCCCCTTTCGTAGGTTCGCACACGAAATGCATCCGCTTCTAATTGCTTTACAAAGTTTACATTGGTACCCTCTGCATTATATGGCGCACCATATCTTATTTTAGCACCCTCTGTTTTTATATCAAATTCTGCAATAGCATCTTCAAACTGTACATGATGGGGCGAACCCGTATCTAAAAACACATGGCTTTTAAAGGTCTCTATTTGCGTAACATCTTGCATTTGCAGCTCTACAATGTCTCCATTTATCTTAGCGTGGTGTAACCCATCTACAGCTTCGAAAACAGCATTATCTTTAATAACGCCCAATTGTCTTGCAAAAGCCACCAAACACCTACCACCATTACCACACATGGTACTTTCGTTACCATCTGCATTGTAATATACCATCGTAAAATCGTAAGTATCATGGTTTTCTAAAAGAATTAAACCATCACCACCTATGCCAAAACGTCTGTCGCAAAGGTGTGCCACGAGTTTGGTATTGTTTTTGTCGAACGTTTGTAGACGATTATCAATCATCACAAAATCGTTTCCTGTTCCTTGATATTTATAAAATTTCTGTTGCATAATATAGGAAGCAAATATAAGAATAGTAAAGCGATTTATAAATGCTTATTGCTAGACTGCACTGAAAAAAAACAAGTGTCTAGAATTTAAAATTTTGCAGGTAATTTTGGGTGTTAAATCGTCGTTAAAGTTGAATTGAATGTTCAATAAATACTTAATTTTAATCGTTAATAACACATCTTAAACTAAACATTTATGAAGAAGATTTTAACCTTGGTACTAGCCTCTGCCATTGGTGGAGCAATATCTCTAGGAGCTTACAAGCAATTTTTGGAAGAAGATGATACTACTATAGTTGTTGATACTACTGAACAAAAATCATCTCTAATACCAACCGCAGCAACAAACGCGGTATACAAAGCCTACGAAAATCCAGATTTTGTTAAGGCAGCAGAGAATACCGTTAATGCTGTAGTACACGTAAAAAATATTACGCTTAGCGCAGGACAAATGACGTTCGAAGATTTATTTCTTGGCAGACGCCCACAGCGTGCACAATTAGGTACAGGTTCTGGTGTTATAATTACGCCAGATGGTTATATAATTACCAATAACCATGTAGTAGATAAATCTCAAGAATTATCTGTAACTCTTAATAATAATAAGACCTACAAGGCAGAAATTGTTGGTACAGACCCAACAACAGATATCGCTTTATTAAAAATTGAAGCAGAAGAAGATTTGCCAGTGGTAACTTTTGGAGATTCTGATACTGCTAAAATTGGAGAATGGGTACTCGCTGTAGGTAATCCTTTTAATTTAACCTCTACTGTAACAGCTGGTATTATAAGTGCAAAAGCTAGAGATTTATCTGGTAACCCAGATAACACACAATCTTTTATACAAACCGATGCTGCTGTAAACCCTGGGAATTCTGGTGGCGCTTTAGTAAATACAAATGGCGAGCTTATTGGTATAAATACAGCCATATCCTCTCAAACAGGATCTTATGTTGGTTATTCTTTTGCTGTACCGAGTAATATTGCCAGAAAAGTAGTTAACGATATTATAGAATTTGGTAACGTACAAAATGGTATTCTTGGGGTTCAAGGTGTGGCCTTAAATAGCGCTACCGCCGAAAAAATAGATATAGACGATACTCAAGGCTTTTATGTTGGTGGTGTAGACGAAGATTCTGGAGCAAAGAAAGCTGGCTTAAAAGAAGGAGACATTATCAAGGAAATTAATAATGTTAAAATCTTAAAGTTTGCAGATCTTAAAGGCTTATTACGCACAAAAGGTCCAGGAGATATTGTAGAAGTAACCTATTCCAGAGACGGCACTATAACAACTACTCCTGTAAAGCTTATAAGAAACATAAGCACAAACTTGCCCACAGTAGGTATTATTAAAAATGCCACTGCCAAAGAATTAAAAAAGCTTAAAATAAAGAGTGGCGTGAAAATAACGCAATTCGATCCTAAATACGAAGATTACTGGGGTAAAAATGGTATTGAAAAAGGCGCCATTATTACAGCTATAAACGACCAAGAAGTTACAAATGTAGACGATGTACAAGAAATTTTGAAAAAAAGATCTCAAAACGAGTCCTTACGTATTGAACTTATAAACAAGTATGGAGAAAAAGAACGCTTTAATTTTAGGTAACCCTAGTTTATTTAAGTAAAGAAACTATAGTAGAAAAGGCTGTCTGTAAAGACGGCTTTTTTTATACCCTATACACCTCCTATTTGCCTTACCAGTAACACCAACGTTTTAATAATTTACAAATGGTACGATTTACAACCAAAAATTTCGCATACTTATAATTTCTTTTGCCCTAATTTAAGTTTTAAACGTCCATAAAGATCTATTTGTCGTATGTGTTAATATTAGCACTTAAACTATAACAAATAGGCTTACAAAACAAACTGCAAATCTTTGCTTTACTTGGAAGTTACGTTCCAGCACCAAAATACTAAGCATATTTACAAGGCTATATCGATTATTAAACTTAATTTTATACATTCGCATTACTAGTTAAAACCCTCAAAATAG
Organism: uncultured Flavobacteriaceae bacterium; assembly: GCA_947489085.1. Lineage (GTDB taxonomy): Bacteria > Bacteroidota > Bacteroidia > Flavobacteriales > Flavobacteriaceae > Jejuia. The sequence continues at coordinate 192,830 of CANLCJ010000001.1, read as the reverse complement.
AATTAGATGAATTCCTTTAAATACACCCTAACCCTAGTATTTATATTTTTATTAAATCTATCGTTTTCTCAAAATGCCACAGAGCAGGAAAGCCTATCTCTAAACAGTGGCACGATAGACAATCAATTTGAATTTTTATTAAAGAAATCTGGTAATTTTAAAGGTACAAACGGTCAACCATACGAAGCTGTAAAAACAGGATGGTTACTTACATTACGCAAACATGTAAGGGATTCTTTGGTAAAAATACGTAAAGATTTAAGCCAAACACAAGCCGTTGTAACATCTCAATCGGACGAGATTTCTAAACTCAAAACAAATCTAGCAGCTACACAGGATAATTTAGACAGTACAAATTTAGAAAAAGACAGCATGTCGCTGTTTGGCATACCCATGAGTAAATCTGGTTACAACAGCCTTATGTGGAGTATTATAGCAGCGCTATTTGTATTTTTGTTATTCTTTATATACAAGTTTAAAAATAGTAACACTATTACCAAACGCGCTAAACAAAACCTTGCCGAAATTGAAGAGGAATTTGAAGAGCACAGAAAAATAGCTTTAGAGCGAGAGCAAAAGGTAAGACGCCAATTGCAGGACGAAATTAACAAACAGAAAAAATAACACGCAATAATTCTAGAAACCAGAAAGCGCCAAAATTATAATAATTTTGGCGCTTTCTTATTCTTATTAGAGTGATTTAATTAAAAAAGTACTGTAATATAAATTAGTTTCCTTTTTTATAATCTTCTAAAAACTTAGCTAAACCACTATCCGTTAAAGGGTGTCTTAATAAGCCTTCTATAGAACTTAAAGGTCCTGTCATAACGTCCGATCCTATTTTAGCACAATCGATAACGTGCATTGTGTGACGCACAGAAGCCGATAAAATTTGAGTTTTAAAGCTGTAGTTATCGTAGATATGACGAATTTCAGATATCAAATTTAAACCATCAGTAGAAATATCATCCAACCTTCCTAAAAAAGGAGACACGTACGTTGCACCAGCCTTAGCAGCTAATAACGCCTGGCCTGGAGAAAACACAAGTGTAACATTTGTTTTAATACCTTTGCTAGAAAAATATTTACACGCCTTAATACCATCCTTAATCATAGGTAATTTAACCACAATTTGCTCGTGTAATTCAGCTAATGCTTCGCCTTCTTTAATCATGCCTTCAACATCTGTAGCAATAACCTCGGCACTAACGTCACCCTCAACAATATTACAAATGTCAACATAATGTTTCATAATATTATCGTGTCCAGTAATACCCTCTTTAGCCATTAAAGATGGATTGGTAGTTACACCATCTAAAATCCCCATGTCTTGAGCTTCCTTTATCTGGTCTAAATTTGCAGTATCAATAAAAAATTTCATGTATTGTATGTATTAATTCTTAAAACGTTTTAAAAGTTTATTGTTATAACCCCTATAAATATCTAAAATATTGGGGCGTTTCCCTATCGGGTCAGGCTATACGCTATATCTTTTTTGTGTTGTCTATCAGCTATAAAATTTCAGACTTAAACAGAATTCAAGCTTAAAAACCAAGCAATTATAACAAAAAAGGATGCCGCTTCTATCCTTAACGCAGCGAATTTACAATATTATAAGGCTTGAAGAATTAAGTTTTCGTAAAATCTACTAAAAAATTGCTAAAAGTTTTCGAAGACCTTAATTATAGACGCACTAGCATGTACAAACAGCTTTAAAACTATTAAAAAAGTACAGATAGAACTTTACAATTTATAATGATTCATTAGTAACTTTTCGTAAACCTTATCTGGAAGTATGCGTTTTAATACAATGGAAAATTTTTGCATAAAAGCACCAATTTTGTAATGTCCTTTAGGCTTTTCAGTCATTATAATATCAAAAATAGCTTTTGCCATAATGTTAGGGTCGCTACCAGAATCTACATGGCTGTCCATAAGCTCCAAACTTTTACTGTAAGACGCATGGTAAGGCGAGTCTTCTTGTAATGGCGCATGATACCTTCCAGCAGCTATATTTGTAGCAAAATCTCCTGGTGCAACATTACACATCTCTATACCAAATGCTTTCAGCTCCATTCTAAAGGCTTCGGTTACCAGTTCTAAAGCCCCTTTACTGGCACTATAAACTCCCCTAAATGGCAAGCCCATATAGCCAGCAATAGAAGTTACATTAATAATTAATCCAGAGTTTTGCGTGCGCATTTGTGGCAAAACAGCCTTAATAACATTTATGGGGCCAAAAAAATTAGTTTCAAAATTAGCCTTCATTTCAGCTTCTGGAATTTCCTCTAAAGGCCCTGTTATACCCGCACCTGCATTATTAATAAGCACATCTAAACGCCCTTCTTTTTCCATAACACTTGCAATGGCATCACTAATACTAGCATTGTCTTTAACATTTAAAGCCAGTAAAGGAAATGGACTTTGCGGGTATTTTTTAGGATTTCGGCTTGTACCGTATACCGTATACCCTTTATCGAACAAAAAAGCCCCTACAGACTTACCTATACCCGAAGAACCGCCCGTTATTAAAACTACTTTAGATGCCATATTGAATTGTATTAGTTAGCTATTTTAACTGCCGTAAACTGCAAAGCAGCAAATAAATAAAAAAAGGTGTAAAACGAAAAAAGATTTGCAACTTTAGTAGGTTACAAATCTTATCAATTCTATTTTATAGTTACGCTATCTTTTAAATAGCATTTGCTTTCTTAAAAAAAGGCAAGCTACCTACATCACACTGCTACGACCATATACCTTTGCTGCGTTCCCGCCCTGGAGGATTCTACAGGAGCTAGTTGTGTAGGACTTGCCGGGTGCAAAGATACAATCTTTTAAAAATTCCACAATGATTTTTTTAACCGATTTTAAATAAATATATTCGGTATAAAATTAGACAACTAATGAAATTACTTAAGCAACTCAACATCATACTTTTACTAGCGGCGCTTACGTCTTGCGGTTCTAAATCGGACGAAAAAAAAGCGCTTTTTAGCATAAAAACTAACGCTGTAAAAGGAAATATTTCTAATGCTTCTGCCCTAGAATTAGATATTATCAATAAAAAAAATGAAGTTATAGACTCGGTAAGTTACACTTTAGATGGTAAGTCCATCTCTACAGGTTACGATTTAAACGCACATAAGCTGGGCAAACAGCCGTTGCAAGCTCAGGTGTATTTTAACGGTACTTCTCAAACAGTACAGTCTTCTATAACTATTTTAAGTGCTACAACTCCTAAAGTGTTTCAATTTAAAATAATAAACGAATACCCCCACGACATTACATCTTATACCCAAGGTTTAGAATTTCACAACGGCATACTCTATGAAAGTACAGGGCAGTACAAAGCCTCTAAACTTAGACAAATAAATTACAAAACAGGAGAAGTATTAAAAAATATTGATCTGGCCGATGCCTATTTTGGAGAGGGATTAACCGTTTTTAAAGATAAAGTATACCAACTTACATGGCAAAAAGGTACAGGCTTTGTGTACGATGCTGCTTCTTTAGAGAAGTTAAGCAGTTTTAAATATGGAAAAAGTAAAGAAGGCTGGGGTTTAACCCATAACGACACTCACATTTATAAAAGTGATGGTACAGAAAATATCTGGTTACTCGACCCAGAAACGCTTGCTGAAACTTCTAAAATACAAGCCTACACGCATAAAGGCAAGATTACCGAAATTAACGAGATGGAGTGGATAAATGGTAAAATATACGCCAATAGATATCAAAAAAATGGTGTTGCTATAATAAACCCAAAAAATGGCGCTATAGAAGGTGTAATAGATTTTACTCCGCTTAAAGGTAAAGTAACGCAACACGACAAATTGGATGTACTAAACGGTATAGCCTACAATCCTGATACCAAAACAATTTTTGTAACTGGTAAATATTGGGACAAACTTTTTGAGGTTGAAATTATAACCCAAGAGTAACGCTAATGCTACCGTAAATATTAACGTACCAGACGTTCTACTATGGTTTTAACTGGAAGAATGGCTTTAGTATGTTCTATACTGGGGCCTGCAACCCATACCGTTTTATAAGTAACTTTAGTTGCTGCATTTTTGGTGGCATTCATACCAATAGCAAAACGAATCATTTTAACCCACTTTTTTAATGTTCTATTTTTATTTAAAATAGATTCTATCCAAGTTTGTTGCGTTCCCACCTTTTGCACGTAAGGTGTATTTATAACCGTGCAAGGTGTTCCAGAGATACGCTCCGTCATTACAATATCTTTAGCACCGTAATCCACACAAGCTTGCTTGTAGTCTTCCGTTACCTTAGCTTCTACAGATGCTATAAACGGACTACCCACAGAAACACCTTCTGCGCCATAACTTAGCATTTTGTCTATATCTGCTTTGTGCCCTACTCCTCCAGCAGATATAACAGGCACATTACATGCTTTACTTAATGTCTGTATTAAATCTTGAGGGGCTATTTTACCACGATGCCCGCCAGCTTCGTTATTAACCGCTATTATGGCATCTGCACCCAATGTTTCTACCTTTTTGGCAAACATTAAATCGGTAACATCGCAAAACACCTTTATGCCCACCGCATGTGCTTTCTCTATTGTTTCTTTAGGATTCCCTAAAGAAGTAATGATAAAATCGCAACCTTCCTCGCAAATAACATCAAGTTGATCTTTGTACTTAATGTTAGATTTGTTAACTATTAGATTAAAGCCATAAGCGCCATGTTCTGGCTTTAAAGTTTTAAGCGTTTTAAGTGCCACTCTTAGCTCTTCTAAAGTTCTGTAATTTAACGCCGGTATACAGCCCGCAATACCACTTTGCATCGCCTCTTTTACCATATCTACGTTAGACACCAAAAACATAGGTGCTTGTATTATGGGGTAGGTAATTCCTAAAAGCTGTGTCAATTTGGTATCCATAGGTCTAATAATTTTGCATTGCTAAAAAGGCAAAAAAATGTAATATCTATTAAATAGACACAAAAATTAGATTGCCTGTCTAACAAATATACTAAATATTATGCATGCATAATAAATGACATGATAAGGACTAATCTAAAAAACGGTAATACCCGCACTTAAGGTAAGCACCTTCTGGAAATGTTACGGGATGATCTGTATCATGCAAGGTTTTTTTTACCATATCGAAGTTGCGAGATTGAGCAGTAAGTACAGTACTATTAATATCAAAAAACGCTTGGGTTACAATTCTTGAGGAACAGGAAGCCAAAACTAAAAGCCCGTTTTTGGCAGTTAACTTAGCACCCAATTCGGCGAGTTGTGCGTATTTTTTCTTCGCCAATTCAATTTCAGAGGCTTGTTTTGCAAAGCTAGGAGGATCGATAACAACAACATCGAAAACTGTATTTTTCTTTATAAGTGCACGCAATACCTGGAAAGCATCTCCAGCTAAAGTTTTATGTGTACCCGTATAAGCGTTGAGTTTACCGTTTTGTAAAGCAATTTCTAAAGCCTGCTTGCTTATATCTAAACTCGTAACTTCTGTGGCGCTATTGTATAAGGCATGTACCGAAAATCCACCTGCATAAGAGAACACATCTAAGACTTTTTTTCCTTTACTCCACAATCCCACTTGTTTTCTATTTGCACGGTGGTCTAAAAAATAACCTGTTTTATGGCCCTTAATAACATTTGCAGAAAAGCGAACGCCATGCTCTATAAATTTAACAACTTCGTTTTCCAAGATTCCGTAAACCACACAGCCATCTTCTAATTGGTGAGTATTTGACTGAGAAAGGCTTCTACTTAATCGTATTACTACAGTTTTAGCCCTTGTTTCGTTTTGTAAAAGTGGCAGCAGCATTTGTAAATACGGTAACCACATTTCAGAATATAACTTTACCACCAAAACAGTATCGTAAACATCTGCTATCATTCCAGGAAAACCATCGTTTTCTCCAAATAACAAACGGTAACTATTAGTCTGCGTCTTTAAAAGTGATTCGCGTTTTTTATAAGCGAGATGTATTTTTGTTTGAAAGAAATCTTGATTAATCTCTGCTTTTTCGGTGCTACTGTGTAGCATTTTTATTCGAATAGGAGATGCCGCATCGTACAGCCCCAAACCAATTACCTTATTCTTATTTTTATTGAAAATAATAGCAAGATCTCCAGATGCTGCCGAAGCATTTATTTTTACAATGTTATTTGAAAATACCCAAGGATGCCCTTTAAGTACAAACTGCTCGCCTTTGGCATTTAGCTTTACAGCCAAACGTTTTGGCGTATAGTCACATTTTATGTTTTCTGAAAATAACATCTGTTAGCAAATAAACGCATAAAAGTATAGGTTTAAGCCTTATAAAAAAACTAAAAGCACAGCATATTTTAGCAAAATAAAACCTCAGCTTCAAAAAGTGTTCGTGCTTGCCAATTTAACCCATTTTATGCGCTTGTAAATTTACGTGCTGTACCCAATGCTGTTTTAATAAAGCACCAAATCTTATAAAAAGTAAAAGGATAGTATTGTTATTTCAATACTACCCTTTTAGCTATTTAGCTGGTTGTGTTTACTGCTTTATAAATTTATAGGATGTCCCGCTTTGAAACTTTAAGACATAAACCCCTTCTGAAAGTGCGCTTATATCTACAGTGTTTAAACGTCCTGATATTACTTTCGAACTTATTTGCACGCCTCTTACATCATAAATACTTACTGTTTCGTTACTAACGTTACCGCCTATATGTAATGTTGATGTTCCTGGATTTGGCCAAACTGTAAATTCGCTAATGCTAAAATCGTTAGAGGATAAGGTGGCTTCGGTATTTAATATAGCTTCATCCACACCATAAGTTAAACCGTTTGCTGCGCCTTGAGCGGCAAAAAAACCGACACGACGAATTGGTGTGGCATTAGTAAAACCATTGGCTATAATACCCCCTGTAAAATCAAACTCAATAAGTTGCCAAGAACCATCTGTGGCTGTATACGAATTAAAAGCATCTATTCTTGCAGCTTCATCCGGACCTATAAGTTGAGCCACTAATGGGATATCTCCTGTAGGGTTGGAACTTGCTCGAAATGCTATGGTTAAAAAGGCGCCATTACCGTCTATAGTTGGTAAACCTGCTTGGTTTGAATCGCCTCCCAAAAGTTGCGCTTGGAAACCATAACTAAAATCGCCCCCTGTGGTAGGGGCTGTGGTTTCGAAAAAATTTGCGGTTGGGTTTGCGCCAGTTGTATCGTTATTTACCTGTGGCGCATTCGATGTACATTGGTCTGGGTCTGGAGCATCGAAACAAAATTGAAAATCTGTTCCTACATCTTCGTAATTAAACAATACGGTTTGTGCATTTGCCAAAGTTGTAGCTGCTACTAAAACTAGTAAAGTAATTTTTCTCATATTAATTGATTTGTATTTAGTTAATTATAGTTTGCCACTAAAAATCTCTTTTTTAACGTGATTTTTGCGACACTACTTTTGGCTAAACTATTGTATATGAGTAAAAAAGGCGTAAAACAAATGATTCAAATTCTACATATTTGTTGCATTTGTCCTAGTACTGAGAAATATATTTTTAAAATCTATTCATTTAAGGCAATACTATACTATGAACTCGTCGTGACTTTTTCTATTTCCTAAAAAATGGCTGAAATTCACCTATATTACGTTACTTTTTCGTCCGTAGCGCTGCTATGAACTTCAAAAAGTGCCTTATCTGGTTAAATTTTCAACTCATTTTCGGTTAAAAACAAAAAGTTAAGATGAGTTCTATTTAAAATAATGCCGTTTGCCCATCATCCTCTGGATCTTCGTTGGTATTTGATGGATCGTCTTGGGCTTTTTGATTTGAATCTGCTGTATCTGTAGTATTTATTTGGTTTTCAGCTTCTATATTAGAGTCTTCCTCTTCTTCTGTCTCTTGCGGCAAAGGTTCTAAAAGGTTTATTTGGTTTATTTTATCTTTTGTTAATTGATTTCCTTGCGCTGCGATTCCTTTTACATCTATAAATGCTTCTAAATCAATTTCTAGATTTTCTTTTCGGTCTTTGCCTCGTTCTTTAGCATAAACAACTTCTGCAACAGGCCTCCAGTCTGTTGATACTATTTCTAATTGTGAGTTTGGATGCTCTGGAATAAAACGTTCTTCTCTACCTTCGTGCTCTACTAAAAAGCGTTTTACGTAGTACATCTCTTTTTCTCCATTGTAATATATGGCAGATATGGGCTTTTTAGGATTCCATTTTTCTAGCACTACCATATCTTTATCGAAATGCATGGTAACTTCTGGAACGGCTGTTTTTAACACTCCAGATTGCTGTATCACAAGAAGTTGATCTTCTCCTTTAAATTCTCCTATAAGTTCTCCTCTTCCATCAACATTAATTCGTTGTACAGTTTCATCGAACCATATTTTTCTTGGTTTTAATGTAGATACGCCCTTTTCTTTTAATTCTATTCGTTTAATGGGGTACTTTGTAACTAAGTTTCCTTTAGATGTTCGCCCTTTAATTAAAATATCTGCAAAGTTGATGTCCCACTTCAGCTTTTTTATACTTCCGGCTTGCCTTAAATTTATGGATACAACTTCTGCTTCTCCATTGGGGTTTGCTGTAAAATACAATAAAACAGATCCTTTATTTCCATTAGTTAAATCGTAAGCACGATCTCTCGTTATACTTGTAACTGCAAAGCGTTTAATGTACGAAGGGCCTTTTTTGCCATCTCGGTAAATCATATTATATATGGTACGCTTGTCTTTTTTCTTAAATACGGCTACGTGTATAATATCTTTACCTATAAATGTTTTGGAATCTACTTTTGTAACCACCATTTTACCGTCTTTGGTAAACACGATTATATCGTCTATATCGCTGCAATCTCCAACATACTCGTCGCGACGTAAAGATGTGCCTATAAAACCTTCTTCTCTATTTACGTATAGTTTTGTGTTCCTTATAATCACTTTGGTAGCATCTACATCGTCGAAAATGCTTATTTCTGTTTTGCGTTCTCTGCCTTCGCCATAATCTTTATTAAGTCTTGTAAAATAAGCTATAGCGTAATCTATTAGATGTTCTAAATGGTGTTTAACTTCTGCTATTTGAGCTTCTAAAGCATCTATTTTTTGCTGTGCTTTATCAATATCGAATTTAGAGATGCGTTTTATTCTAATTTCGGTTAAGCGCACAATATCATCTTCGGTTATTGCACGTTTTAAATGCTTGATATGTGGTTGTAACCCTTTGTCTATAGCTGCGATAACACCTTCCCAAGTGTCTTGTTCTTCTATGTCTCTATAGATTCTATTTTCTATAAAAATACGTTCTAGCGAAGCAAAATGCCATTGTTCTTCGAACTCGCCTAACTTTATTTCCAACTCTTGTTTTAAAAGCTGAACTGTATTATCTGTAGAGCGGCGCAGCATTTCAGAAACACCTATAAATAGTGGTTTATTATCTTCTATAACACAGCCTAAAGGGGATATTGAAGATTCGCAACTTGTAAAAGCGTAAAGGGCGTCTATTGTTTTATCTGGTGACAGTCCTGATGGCAAATGCACTAATATTTCTACTTTTGCAGCGGTGTTGTCTTCTATTTTCTTTATTTTAATTTTGCCTTTGTCGTTGGCTTTTAAAATAGAATCTATTAAAGATGTGGTGGTTGTACCATAAGGTAATTCTGTTATTACCAAGGTATTTTTATCCTTTTGTGCTATTCTGGCGCGTATACGTACCTTTCCCCCCCGATTACCATCATTGTAATTTGAAAAATCTGCGATCCCTGCAGTTGGAAAATCTGGTAAAATGGTAAATCGCTTTCCTTTAAGGTGCTTTATAGAGGCTTCTATAAGTTCTATAAAGTTATGAGGTAGTATTTTAGTAGATAAACCTACTGCTATACCTTCTCCGCCTTGTGCCAATAGTAGCGGAAACATTACTGGTAAGTTTACAGGTTCTTTTCTACGCCCATCGTAACTGGCTTGCCATTCTGTTATTTTTGGGTTGTACACAACATCTAATCCAAATTTAGAAATCCTAGCTTCTATGTATCTGGATGCTGCTGCACTATCTCCTGTTAGTATGTTACCCCAGTTACCTTGGGTATCTATTAATAAATCTTTTTGCCCTATTTGTACCATGGCATCTGCTATACTAGCATCGCCATGGGGGTGGTATTGCATGGTGTGCCCCACAATGTTTGCTACTTTGTTATAGCGTCCGTCGTCTAAATCTTTCATAGAATGCATGATACGACGTTGTACAGGCTTAAAGCCATCTTCGATTGCTGGCACTGCACGTTCTAAAATAACATAAGAGGCATAATCTAAAAACCAATCTTTGTACATACCCGTTACACGGGTTATGGTTTCTTGTGGTTCGTCGTTTTGTGCGTTTGTTAAGTCGTCGTTGTCTTCTTCTATCATTATTTATTGTGTAAACCTGTAATTTTTAGTTGTGATTTAATTTACCTTTTAAAGTGGGTCTTTGAGTAATTTCATGGTAACATATAACATCGTCTGCATAATAATGAAACACCATACTTTTTCTTGTATTACCTTCTACATTAATCTTATCGCCTCCATGCAAAAGGTTTGCATGCCAGATAAGAATATCTCCTGCTTTGGCCAAGAATTGTTTTCTTTCAATTTTACTTGAATCTATAACCTCTTGTATTTTTTCTCCGTAATTGGAATATGTTTTATTTCCTAACTTATAGCGTGTTCCCGAATTATCGTAATCCTCGTTCATTATATAATCGAGTTTATGAGATCCTGGATAGTAGTGCAAAGGGCCATCTTCTACTGTTATGTCTTGAAGCGCTACCCAAACTGCGATGAGGTTACCTTTGGGGAAAGTTGTCATGTGAATAGAATCAGAATGCGTGCTTTGTTCGCTTCCTGTTTTGAAATTTATAGTTTGAAAAAGTGTTATCTTTTTCTTCAACAAAACTTCTAATATTGGTTGCATTCTGTGTTTTGCAAGATTGTCTATAAACTTAGACAATCGATTGGCAAACATGTATCTGCTCTTATCGTAAGTTATCTTTAGTTTTCCTGTATCTATTAAATCTTCTATTTCGTTGTTAATAGTATCTACTTCTTCTCGTGAAAAAAAACTTCTAATTATAGCATATCCATTGTCTGACCAATTTAATATTGCTTTTTGAATATGCGTTTCTAAACGCATAAAATTAGGGTCTTTATGCAGTAAATCCTTAGAGTTGTTAACATCGTAGATATTTAAATCTTCTTGAAGCCCTTTAAAGTCTTGGCTTGAAATTGAAGAGTAGTATTTTTTATCTAAGCCATATTTTTTAAATAAGGGAATATTATGTTTCAAATATTTCTTGTTAAACAGGTTGTAAAGTTGAGTTATTATTTTGTACTGCTTTAATATCATTTATTCTTTAATTAAATCTAACTCTACTTTTAAATTATCTATGATAAAAGTTTGTCGCGTTGGGGTATTTTTGCCCATGTAAAATGCCAGTAATTCGTCTATTGACATGTTATCGTCTAACATTACAGGGTCTAGTCTTATATCGTCTCCTATAAAATGTTGAAATTCGTCTGGAGAAATTTCACCTAAACCTTTAAATCTTGTAATTTCTGGCTTAGGTTTTAATTTTTCTATAGCATTAACACGTTCTTGTTCGGTATAGCAATATATAGTTTCTTTCTTGTTACGTACACGAAATAAGGGTGTTTGCAGAATGTAAAGATGGCCTTCTTTTATAACTTCTGGAAAAAATTGTAAAAAGAAGGTAATGAGCAATAAACGAATATGCATTCCATCTACATCGGCATCGGTGGCTATTACCACATTATTATATCTTAAGTCTTCTAGAGATTCTTCAATATTTAAAGCGGCTTGCAAAAGGTTGAACTCTTCGTTTTCGTAAACAATTTTTTTACTTAAACCGTAGCAATTTAAGGGTTTTCCTTTTAAGCTGAACACGGCTTGGGTGTTAACATCTCTGGATTTTGTTATACTTCCTGATGCCGAGTCGCCCTCTGTAATGAACAATGTAGTTTCTAAATTACGCTCGTTTTTTGTGTCTCCAAAATGCACACGGCAGTCTCTTAATTTTTTGTTGTGTAGGCTTGCTTTTTTTGCTCGGTCTTTGGCAAGCTTTCGTATACCAGATAGTTCTTTACGTTCGCGCTCTGCTTGCAATATTTTTCGCTGTAACTTCTCTGCTGTATCTGCATTTTTATGCAAATAGTTGTCTAAATTGGTTTTTACAAAGTCGTTAATATAGGTTCTTACTGTGGGGTATTCGCCTCCCATATCTGTAGAGCCTAATTTTGTTTTGGTTTGGCTCTCAAACACTGGTTCCATAACTTTTATTGCTATGGCACTAACTACAGATTTTCTAACGTCTGAGGCATCGTAGGTTTTTCCATAAAATTCTCTTATGGTTTTTACTATGGCTTCTCTAAAGGCTGTTAAGTGCGTACCTCCTTGCGTTGTATTTTGTCCATTTACAAAGCTGTTGTACTCTTCACTGTATTGTGTTTTGCTATGGGTTAATGCTATTTCTATATCGTCGCCGCGTAAATGTATTATTGGGTATAGTAAATCGCTTTCGTTTATTTTTTCTGCCAATAAATCTTTTAAGCCGTTTTCGCTATAATATTTTTCGCCATTAAAAACTATGGTAAGCCCTGGGTTTAGGTACACATAGTTTTTCAGCATCTTTACGATGTATTCGTTACGGTATTTATAGTTTTTAAAAATAGTTTCATCTGGTACAAAGGTTACTTTTGTGCCTTTTCTACGCGATGTGTCTTCTAAAAGTTCTTGGTTAGTAAGGTTACCCTGCTCAAATTCTGCAGATGCCGATTTTCCGTCTCTGTTAGATTCTACTCTAAAATAGTTGGAAAGTGCATTTACGGCCTTTGTACCTACTCCATTTAGTCCTACAGATTTCTTAAAGGCTTTAGAATCGTACTTTCCACCTGTATTCATTTTAGATACTACATCTACAACCTTTCCTAATGGTATCCCCCGCCCGTAATCTCTAACAATTACTTTACTGCCTTGGATGGAAATTTCTATTGTTTTTCCTGCTCCCATGACAAATTCGTCTATGGAGTTATCTAAAACTTCTTTTAAGAGAATGTAGATGCCATCATCAGGAGAAGATCCATCACCAAGTTTTCCTATATACATTCCTGGCCGCATTCTAATATGCTCTTTCCAGTCTAATGAACGTATATTATCCTCGGTGTATTTTGTTTGTTCTGCCATAAAGAGATGTAGGTTTGCGGATTGTACGCTAATATAGCACAACCAATTAAAAAATAAAAAAGCAGATTTACAAAGTAATTAACAATACCTTTTAAAATCGTGTATTAAGGTGCTTAGATTTAGTTTTCAGACTTATTTAAAGACACAATAAGTATGCCTGCAATTACAACTAATGCGCCTACAGATTGTAACAGTGTTAAGGTTTCACTTAAAAAAATAGAAGCTAAAATAATGGTAGATATAGGTCCCATACCTGATACAATAGCAAAATTGGATGAATTAATCATTTTTATGGATGTTGATACCAAAAACGATGGTATAACAGTTGCAAAAACAGCTATTAAAAAGCCTAAGATATAGACTTCCTTTTCTAGGTTAAATAAATTTAATGTACTTATAATACTGTAATGTATAAATACGCATAAACAGGACACTAACATGGCATAGGCTGTAAACTTAACTACACCAAATTTGGGTATTAGCCAACCACTGCCTACTAAATAAGATGCATAGGTAAATGCACTTAATACAATAAAAGCACCTCCTATTAGCGATTGTATTCCAGATAGTTTTAACTCATCCCAAAACGCAATAACTATTCCTACGTAAGTTAAACCTATAGCTAGGGTTTGTAATCTATTTATTTTTTGTTTGAAAACAATTTTGTTAAGCAGCAATACAATGGTGGGATATAAAAACAAAATAATACGCTCCAAACTCGCTTTTATATACTTTAGCCCTACAAAATCGAAGTAACTTGCCAAATAATAGCCTACAACACCAAAGCACACCAACCACATGTAGTCGCGTTTTGTAATTGTGTTCTGCTTTGGTGTTTTTGTTTTTTGATATAGCGCTATTACGACGTAGAAAGGAAACGCAAAGAGCATTCTTAATAATAAAATACTTATGGCATCTACATTGTACTTATATGCCAATTTTACCATAACTGCTTTTGAAGAAAAGAGTACTACTCCTAATACTCCTATTGCTATACCTGTCCAGAATTGTTTTTTTGATGTCATACCACTAAAGTATGCACCTGTTACAATTTAAAGGACCAAAAATTTATTGTATTACGATGTTCAATACGTTATCTCCCGAAGTACTTGTTTTTATTTTAGATACAAATGCTAAATATATTGCAAACTACTATGCGAAACGCTACATTATATGCATTGATTGGGTTCGTATTTTACAGTTTTCTTAAAACACACATCTCGTAAAACTACAGCACATTACAGTTAAAAATTATTTGTTTTGCTTGAGCTTAAATGTCAAAACATACCTTAAAACTATTAGATCTTATCACAAAAAAATGACTCCTAAACAGTCGTTAAGTCGTCCTTTAATATTAACATGTAATTTTATCTTTGAATCTCCTTGATTGCTTGAATCGATATATCGTAACAATTAATTTTTAAAACCAGATGAAGTACAACCTAATGTTGATATGATTAAAAAACGGACTGAGGCATTGGAGGCTACTGGCGGCTATTAACTCGGAGAAACGGAAGATAGAGAGCTTCTAAAAGCCCCAATAATACTAAAAGGGCTTAACGGTATTGCTAAATTTCCTAACAAAGGCCGTGTAAAACACAAAACACTTTTACAATTATGTAAAAGTGTTTCTTATAGATGTTCTGCTTGCTTACTCCAACTCGATACTAGTTACAAACTAGAAACTAGCTCCTCTGTTACTGTGCATATATACACCAACAGTAATGTTGCTTTGTTGGGCAGTATGCATCTGTTTGGTTTTACAATGGTGATTTTACTTTTTTTCTAAAAAGTTTTTACGAGATTCCGAAACATCCAGAACCGCAGTTAACATCTGGCCGTCTCTCATATACTTGATTTCCAGATTATCTTTATCTTGGAGTAAATGTCTTGTAGCTTCCATACAATCTATATGGCAGGTGTTATGGTTTTCTATAGACACAATGAGATCTCCTCCCAAAAACAACTCGCGACCATTTACGACTGCTTTGATGTCTCCTGCTCTAAGTCCAACTTTATGGGCTGGACTGCCTATAGCTACACTTTGTACTAGTACACCTCCTTCTAAGGAATGGTTAAAGAGGTGCTCTAGTTCTTTACGCACAAGCAGTAAACCGTTTACACCTATCCAAGGTCTATTTTCAAAAGACAATAAATCTTTAGCCGTGTTAATAGTAACAGCCATACCGATACCTTGAAAACCGCCTGAAACGGTAAGGATACTGGAAGCAATACCTATAACTTCTCCGTTAGAGTTAAAAAGTGGCCCACCACTATTACCTGAGTTTATAGCCGCATCTGTCTGTATAAACTCTACTTTAACCGTACCATCATAAATTTTATTAAAGCCTCTAAAAGCAGAAATAATACCTGACGAAAATGAATTTTCCATTCCATAAGGGCTGCCTATGGCATAAATATTTTGTCCCACTGCTAGCTTGTCTGAATCCCCAAGGGTTGCGTGTACAAGTGTACTATCTGGTATGTCTAGTTTAAGTAAAGCAATATCTGCGTTTTCCTCACTAAAAAGCACGATTGCTTTACGCATTTTGCCGTCTTGAGTTTTTACCAAGATGTCTGAATTACCAGCTACGACGTGTGCTGCTGTAAGGATGTGGCAGTCGTTTGAAATTAATACACCAGAGCCCAAACCGTTACCTTTACGTAATCCTTTTTCTGAAGGCGCTGTACTCGATGTAAATATAGTTACTACTGCTGGTAATGCTTTTTCGTAAACAGTGGCTACACTTCTTTCTGCAGAAGAGATGTTTACAGGTATAACACGTTTTAAGGGTTGTACATGTTTTTTTTCTTGTGCCACAACGCTTGTTACGAGCAAGAAAATGATGATTTTAATAAGATTTTTCATTGTACTAAGTTAGTTTTTGCTCAAGCACCTCTACCATAAATTGTATTTTAAATAGTATTTTTTTAGTGCTTCAAATGCCTTTTCGAAAGCATATTTATGAGTAGTTTCTTAATGAGAATAATTTGAAAATTAATATGGAATATTTATAGTAAGTAGGCTGATTTTCTCCGAGAAACAAGTATTACATATGCGTTACACGCATTACGTATTGTTTTAGCTTAAATATTTCATGCGGTGTGCCCTTTCTCAATGGCCGTATTAGCGCTTATAGGATTCCTAAAATTGAGTTAATCTGATGGCGCATTAAACGTTTCTGTTGTATTAGAATGCAAAGTGAAACGCAGAGGCCAACCACCATGTTTTAGTGTCAAAATACTGCACATTGCTCAAGAATGTGCAGCTTTAGACTCTCTTTTTATAAATAATTCTGTAGCATTGAAGTGATTTAAACTTTTTTGATTCTAGCGAAAATTCTAGATTTTTTGTTCAATTGAAGTGTTTTAGAAGTTCATAGCAGCGCTATGGAATAAGAAAAAGATAAAAATTGAATGAAAAAGAAGATTTTTATAGCGAATTGAAAAAAGTTGAAATCACTTCATTATTAAGACTGTCTTACGTTACATTTTTTATCACTTTTCTGCAGCATCATTGTTATATTATGGTACAGAAAAGTGATTTGCTCGTTTAAAACCTCCCCTTAACGCATTACTTATTATTTTTAATGTCAATAATCTGTCTTATCATTTGGTTTGTAAATCCCCATTCGTTATCATACCAAGTCATTACTTTTAATAAATCTCCATCTACCACGCGAGTCATACTTAAGTCTACAGTAGATGCAAAAGGACTTTTTATAATGTCTGAAGATACAATAGGATCATAGGTTGTATCGATAACATTTTTATAACGATCTGTTTTTGCTTCTTCCTCTAAAATGGTATTTACTTGTTCAATAGTTACTGCCTTATCCATCACGAAAGTCATGTCGGATAAAGAGCCTACAGGAATAGGAACTCTAATGGCAATACCATCAAATTTTCCTTCGTATTCTGGTAATGCTTTTGTTGTAGCGATTGCTGCTCCCGTTGTTGTTGGGATGATATTTGCCGCTCCAGCACGTCCCATTCTAAAGTTCTTTTTGCTAGGACCATCTACTGCTGCTTGCGATGCAGTATAGGCGTGAACAGTTGTCATTATGGCTTTTTTGATTCCAAGTCGTCTTCCTAAAATTTCAACAATTGGGCTGATGTTATTCGTGGTACAACTGGCGCAAGAGAATACAGAGGTATGTCCTGCCTCCGTGTTTACACCGTGTACAACCGTAGGCGCTTCAACACTTTTTGTAGGTGCCGAAATAATAACTGTTTTTGCTCCAGCCTTAATATGGCGTTCTGCATCTTCATAGCCTGTAAAAACACCTGTACTTTCTATAACTAAGTCTACTTTATGTGCTTTCCAAGGCAGTTCTTCTGGGCTACGCTCGCTGTAAAATGGGATGGTTTTTCCATTTATTTCTAACGCCTTATCAGTGTGTGTTACTTTGTACTCATATTTTCCGTACACGGTATCATAGTTCAAAAGATAGCTTACGTTCTCGATAGCAACAATATCATTTACCGCGACTAGTTCTAATTCTGGATTTTCTAAAATTACTTTGAGCGCAGCTCTTCCGATGCGTCCCATTCCGTTAATTGCAATTTTCATTTTGTATGTGGTTTTGGTCGTTAATTAATTTTGTGTTTGGTAAGCTTGTAGTCTCTAAAAAACTTTTAGACTTACATCCTTTTCAGACATTTTTATAAAACTATTAAGTCATGTGAATTAATGCGTGTGATGGCGTAAATTTTTAACGGTTTATACTTCTAAAATGTGTGTCTTCAGTTTTAAATGGATAGTGGTTTTAAACGTCTTTATTTTTGACATTAGGCTTGTATTTTTTGTATAACTCTAATTACTGTCTAAAGGTATTCACGTAAGAGTAAGGAAACTTGTTGGTTATTCTTAACCTCAGCGTTTACTTATTCTAAGAAAACAGTAGGAAAACATTGTTTTAAGAGTTTATTTTAGATATTACAGTTTGTAAGCTGTCCAAAGTGCATACAACGTAATTAACTCCAATAAGTAAAATGTCGAACATATTTATTCCCGTTATACTTACTAACAATGCCATTGAAAGTATATTGAAAATAAATTACATTGGACTTTGGATGTTGCCTTTGGCGAAGGTGCTTCTAGAAAAAGAACTAATTATGCTGCTCAAAATTTCTCTATACTCAACAAAATTGCTTTGAATCTACTTAAAAATGAAAAATCAAGTAAAGTAGGAGTCAAAAGCAGAAGACTTAAGGCTGGATGGGATAATCACTATTTAATAAAAGTCTTAAATCTTATAAAAGTTTAATGCGTTTGCCCTGATAGAACCACGTACATCGTTGGCTATTTTCCAAATTTGATTTTGTAATTCGGCTCTTTGGTTGTTGCTTGTCATTTATTTTTAATCTTTTTTAATACTTATGCTTGTTCTAAAACAGCCATTAATCTATGATTAAGGTATAATTTTTCTTTCCCTACTTTTTCAGAAATTAGAAAACCTGCTTTTTCTAGGGCTATTAAATAATTACCTACTGTTTTAGATGTTCCTAATTTTTCATCAATTAAAAATTGTTTTTTGGTGTATGGTAATCTGAATAAAATTTCAATTAATTCCTTGCTATATACTTTAGGTAAAGCTTCTTTTATTTCTGCTCCAATTTTATCCATTAGCGCTGTTACTTCCTTTAGTCTTTGCAACCCTTTATTAGCAGTATATTCTACCATTTCAAGCATATATAATATCCAAGATTCCCAATTATTGCTTTCAGTAACTTCTCGCAACTTTTTGTAATAATCTGCTTTGTTTCTTATGATATACTCACTTAAATAAATTGCAGGAATATCTAATAGTTTTTCTATTTTTAAATAGAGTAATAATAAAATACGCCCAGTTCTACCATTACCATCACTAAATGGGTGTATGGCTTCAAATTGATAATGCATTAATGCCATTTTTATTAAAGGGTCTATGGTGTTGTTTTCATTAATAAAAGTTTCTAAATTAGATAACTTTTCACGTATTATAGTTTCTCCTGTTGGTGGTGTATATATTATTTCTCCTTTGGTATTTTTTAAAGTAGTTCCTGGAGTTGTTCTAATACCCGCGGTGTTTTTTTTAATGCTTTGTACAATATCTATACATAAATTTGTACTTATAAAAGGGCGTTTTTCTATATCATGCAAGCCATTCCAAAGTGCTTCTTTATAGCTTAGTACTTCTTTTGTAGCTGGGTTATCAAACTTTTTATCAGCAACTAAAGATTTATATAAATCATCGTTAGTTGTAATAATGTTTTCTATTTCGGAGCTTGTTTTTGCTTCTTGTAGATGGATTGTATCTAAAAATAACGTTGGATTTGGTAAATTAGTTAGCATACCATTAAGCTGCGCTAATGCTCTACTGGCGTCAATAGTTTTACGTAAAACTTTTGTCGTTTCTAACGTTATACTTGGAGGTAATAGCGGTAAGCTATTGTATGGCGTATCTCTATTAAAATCTGTCATTTTGAGCAAGGGTAATAATTACTCACGTTTTATTAACGAGGGTAAATATAGTTAAAATTTACCTCTGTAGTAAATACAAGAGTAAATTTTACTCTTGTATTTTCCGTTTTTAAAATAATTTGATTTTTTCTTCATAGCAATACTAAAAAAATCAGATTATTTTTAAAATGAGCCCTAGCGGCAGGCGTAATGTATAGTTTGTCTTCTTATACAAAAGTATAAATGTGCATTTGTATAAATATACAAAGTTATAAGTGTATATAATTACAAAAACATAAAGCCATAAGTATGTATTTATATAAATGTGTTAATGTCTATTTATTTCTTTAACCAATCTTTAAAATAGGCTTCCGTTTTTGGGTTTTTAGAGAAAAATCATTTGTACTATTAATACCTTCTTTTAAATCATTTTTTTCTTTTACTAAAGTAGTATACGCTGTTTTTATTAGTGTAATAAGTTATAGCAACATATATCGAAAGTTTAGCTACTAAGCAAAGAGAAACATTTAAAATAATAAAGTGAAATCATCTTTTAGAACTTACATTTTAATAAATACCCATAATTAAGTCTATTAAAATTTAAAAAAAAAGCAGTAAACCATTAGTTTACTGCTTTTTACTACTGTTTTAGTAATTGATATTAATCGTAATTACTTCACTTCTTCAAAATCTACGTCTTCGACATCACTGCCTTCAGAACTAGCTTGATTTCCTGCGCCTGCATCTGGTCCTGGCTGTGCTCCTCCTGGTTGTTGCCCTTCTGCTTGTGCTTTATACATTTCTTCTGAGGCTACTTTCCACGCTTCATTAATCTTATCTAAAGCTGGAGTAATTACAGCTAAATCTTTAGTTTCGTAAGCTTTTTTCAACTCTTCTAAAGCGGCTTCTATTGGTTTTTTCTTATCGTCTGATAATTTATCCCCAAACTCTTCTAATTGCTTTTCTGTTTGAAAAATCATAGAATCTGCTTCGTTCAATTTTTGAGCTGTTTCGGCAGCAGCTTTATCAGATTCTGCATTTGCTTCTGCATCTGCCTTCATCTTTTGGATTTCTTCTTCTGTTAATCCAGATGAGGCTTCAATTCTAATATCTTGTTTTTTACCTGTAGCTTTATCTTCTGCAGATACTTTAATAATACCATTTGCATCAATATCGAACGTTACTTCAATTTGTGGTGTACCACGTTTTGCTGGTGGTAAGCCATCTAAATGGAAACGTCCAATAGTTTTGTTATCTGCAGCCATAGCACGCTCTCCCTGTAATACATGGATTTCTACCGATGGTTGGTTGTCTGCTGCTGTAGAGAATACTTGAGATTTCTTAGTAGGAATTGTTGTATTTGCTTCTATAAGTTTTGTAAATACATTACCCATAGTTTCAATACCTAATGATAACGGTGTTACATCTAAAAGTAATACATCTTTAACATCTCCTGTTAATACGCCGCCTTGTATACCTGCTCCTAAAGACACTACCTCATCTGGGTTTACACCTTTGCTTGGTGCTTTGCCAAAGAACTTCTCAACAGCTTCTTGTACTGCAGGAATACGCGTAGAACCACCTACTAAGATAACTTCGTCGATATCGCTCTTACTTAAACCAGCAGCTTTTAAAGCAGACTCACATGGCTCTATGGTACGTTTTACTAAATCGTCAATTAATTGCTCAAACTTAGAACGTGTTAGTGTGCGTACTAAGTGTTTTGGACCACTAGCTGTAGCTGTAATGTAAGGCAAGTTAATTTCAGTTTGTGCAGAAGACGATAATTCTATTTTAGCCTTTTCTGCTGCTTCTTTTAGACGTTGTAAAGACATTGGGTCTTCACGTAAATCCATAGATTCTTCTGCCTTAAACTCGTTTGCCAACCAGTTAATGATTTTTTCATCAACATCATCTCCTCCAAGGTGCGTATCTCCATCTGTAGATAATACTTCAAAAACACCATCTCCTAATTCTAGTATAGATACATCGTGCGTACCACCACCAAAATCAAAAACTACTATTTTTTGGTCGGTACCTTTTTTATCCATACCGTAAGCCAATGCCGCAGCAGTAGGCTCGTTAATAATACGCTCTACTTTTAAACCAGCAATTTCCCCTGCTTCTTTAGTAGCTTGGCGCTGGCTGTCGTTAAAATAAGCAGGTACAGTAATTACGGCTCTGCTTACGTCTTGTCCTAAATAATCTTCTGCAGTTTTCTTCATTTTTTGAAGAATCATTGCAGATAATTCTTGTGGCGTATATAATCTGCCATCGATATCTACTCTTGGTGTATCGTTATCTCCTTTAACTACCTTATAAGGTACACGTTCTGCCTCATTAGTAGACTCGCTATACTTGTTCCCCATAAAACGCTTAATAGAATAAACCGTTTTTGTAGGGTTTGTTACTGCTTGACGCTTTGCAGGATCTCCAACCTTTATTTCTCCGCCTTCTACAAATGCGATTACAGATGGCGTAGTACGTTTACCTTCAGCATTTGGAATAACCACTGGGTCGTTACCTTCCATTACTGAAACGCAAGAGTTAGTTGTTCCTAAATCGATTCCAATAATTTTACTCATAATTATTTTTATTTATTGTGTTGAATATTATTTTCTATTTTCATGTAACAATTGTCAATCATTGTGCCAAGACAATATGCATGACACAGTGTCATACACAAAAAACGCCAAGAGCAAAATACTCTTGGCGTTTTCTATATGTAGTACTGGTTAATTTTAAATAGCCACTATACCTTGTGTGTTTGTTTCTGGTAAATTTCCAGACTCTTCGCCTAAAGGCTCTAGAGAGGTACCATTAATTCTAAAAATGCCTATTGTACCATCTAAACCGTACAATTGGTATAGAAACTGCCCATCGTCTGATATCCACATGTCTATCCAACCTTCTGTATTTGCAAATCCTTCTGCTGGGTTTGTGGTAGGCCCTGTACCTGTTCCCGTAGCTGCATTTTGATCTATTAAAGCTACAACTCCATTGTTAAAACTAAACGAGGCTAAGCCTGCTTCGATAGCGTTCGATACGAAAAATGCACTTCCATCTGCTGTAAAATCTAACCAACAAGCTGTACGGCCTGTGTTTCCTTCTCCAGATCTAACATCTTGACTTATTGCTGTTAGTGTACCGTCTGGTTGTATTTGCCAGGTAGATACTGAGCCGTCTTGAAGTGCTGTAAATGCTGGTGGCATACCATTTGATCTAAACTCTCGTGCTTCTGTAACCACAACATAGTTATTCCCAACTATCTGGAAACCAATTGCCGAAGGCAGGTTTCTTTCTTCTGCATTATCTCTCAATGTCGATGTGGCAACGTCTGTGGGTTGCTCGCTCAACATGCCATTTTCTTCTACTCTAAATAGTGTAATTTCATCTTCGCTTCCAGATGCTAATGCTGCTGCTCCAGAATTTATAGCACCTACCACTAACCAATTTCCGTTAGGAGAAAATTGTACTCCAGAAGGACGAATTGGCAAATTTCTTGTAGATCCTGGTATTGGAGAAAGCGTCCCGTCTTCTAACAACCAATATCCTGTTACTGTGCCTTGCTGGGCAGGTTCGCCCTGTGCTAAAAACTCTGGTCGTGATATGTTTGTAACATATACTAATCCTTTTCGCCCTTCAATGTTACGCTCTGAAAACGCGATACTGTTAGGGCCTATTGCTCCTGTTGGTTGTGGTGTACCTGCAACACTTAGCGAAAAGTCACTATTTATATTAAATGATGTAATAGTATTGCTTCCTGCATTTACTGCCAGTAAACATGTATTATCGTCTGTTTTGGTAAGTGCATAAGCCGATATTAAGGGATCTAGTCCTTCTCCTCCATCGAAATCGCCACCATTACCCCCTGTAGCAAATGGGCCTATGGGAGTTAAACTTCCATCTGCTCGCCTTCCATAGGCTATTATGTTATTCGGTCCTTGTATGTTACCTTCTACTTGCCCATCACCATTTGTCATGGCATAAACGGCTCCTACTACGGGAAGCTCTTGATCGGGAACGGAATTATTATCGTCATCGTCACTGCACGATACTATACTAGCCACTGTTAGTAGCCCTAAAAGGCTATGTCTTAAATTTTTCATTGCGTTTTTTTGGTATTAATTTTTGAGTTGATTGTCTCTTTTTATTAGTCACATCGGTTTGGCCAAAACAATGTTTATTTAAAACTCACATTTTAATAGAAAATTAGTGAGGCAATGCACTTGTAACTTACATGGCGTATTTTTTTACAAATCTGTTTCAATCAAAAACAAAAAACACAAGGTATTAAAAATCAATTATTTAACTTAAAACAACATTGTCTGGTTTAACCTTAATTTAACATTTAAAATTGATTTAAAATAACGATCCTGACAAGAGTGCTGTCTAAAAAATAGTAATTTTACTACATAAAAAAGGCTATTAAATTAAATTTAATAGCCTTTGAATTTTATTTTAAGTTTGGGAGAAGAAATTATCTATTTCTTGGCTCCCCAATTTGCATACCTGCACTAATTACACTTGCATCTGGCTGTGTAATTACAGGGCAGTTAATTATAGCGCGTGTTGCTGTTAACAAACTAGATAATTCGTTTTGTAATGGAGTTAGGTTACCATTACCTCTAAAGGGAATAAGTATACCTTCTTCCAATAATTGATTTACTTGACCAAAGCTTGTAAGAATAGGACGTTGGTCTTCTGGTACAGTAAACTCTGTAACGTGTGCATCCCACATTGGTGCATACCTTGTATCTGAAGGGTCTATTGGGAACGTGTTTGTAGGATCTTGTACTTGGCGGTCGCTTAAAGACGCTGTATTAAGCCCTTGTACTCCTAAACCATCTGTATCTGTTGTTCTTCCATTTGCTGTTGGGCTAAATGGTAACATAGAACCTCCAGGAAATACGCCAAACGTAGGTAGGCTGTTTAACCTTGGTGCATATACACCTAATTCTATTGTTGCTGGTCCTGGATCAGACGTATCTGTAACAATGTGGAAGTAATATGGCCTTCCAGCGTGCCATCCATCTAACAACTGTAATACTACAGAAGCTTGGTCTGTTGCTAAATTCGGGTTATTTAAATCGTCCTCTTGTTCTGGACCATTTCCATCTGGATGAGGGATTCTATCGTGAATACCTGTACTGTTAGCCATTGGTTGTGCATTGATTACGATATCTGTATCTGGCAATACAACATAAGACGACCAATCTTCGTTTGCAATAGCGCCTGGATTTGCTTGTATTGGAGGGAAACCTAACAATAAACCGTCATCTGAAGGCTCTCCTGCAATTAAAGACCTTTTAGGTGAAAAATCTACAGAACCTTCAAAAATTAATCTACCATCTGGTGTCCATCTTGAAGATTGCTCTCCTCCAGAACCTATAGAAGCTTCCATTCTAGGAGAAAAGATGACACCTAACTCTCTTGCTAAATTTGCATCTGATGCTTCTGTAATTACATAATACAGCTCTCTTACTGTACCATCGTCTAATGTTTCCCAACCTTGAAATAAAGGGAATCTGGCTGTAGGCCCTTCTGGCACAACAGTTCTATCTATTCTAAAATCGATACCTAACACACTAGGTAAAAATACATTCTGAGCATCTGTAAACGTTAACACTGGGTTGTTTACATTGTATGGTATACCTCCATCTTCTCTAATACTATTTAACAGTAATACTGATGCCGAAGGTGCTACTTCTTGTTCTTGTTCTGGTTCTTGATTATCGTCTGAGTCATCACAAGACACTGCAAAAAAGCCAGACATTAATAGTGCTAAAGCACTTATTTTTAAATTTTTCATTTCAATTTTTTAAAGGTTAATTTTTTATTGAATACACGTTAGCTTTTATTTTAATTCTTGTTAAGAATTCTATATTCAACTTTTGTTAGTTTTGGCCAAACTTACAATGTAAAGACTAGAGAATAATGCTCTATAACATTTACAAACTCTTAGTGTCTAACTAATTCTATTTCTTACAAGCTGCAGGATTTCAAAATGTTAATTTTTATAAGAATTAACATATTTTTCTGACAGTCAATTATTTATAAATCCTTTTTTTTCTTTTAAAAAGTAAATTTTAACATTTCGTCAAGTACAAATAGGTCGTAAATTTATCTTAAAGCTCAATTTATTGAATTGAAAAAATTGGAGTTATTGAATTGTTTATGGGCTTTAACGATGAGAAATAGTTTTATAAAAAACAGAAAAACACCAGTAAAAACTCTGGCGATGTTTTTCTAAAACAGTAAAACAACTATTGCACTACACGTAATGTTATCTTATTTTTTTCAAAAAATAAAACCTCATGCTACAATAGAATTTCAATATTATCGAAGGATTTATCATCTTAATTATACGGGCTTTAATTAACTTTTAGTTGTATCTGCAAAGGTTGATACTGCTTTTAATCTGACTCTGTAAAACCTAAATGGTATAAAAATTAATCTGTATCTCGTTTATTTATTACTTTTACCCACAATCTAAATGTAAAATAATGTCTACTGCTAAAAAAGAATACAAACGTGTTACTGTAAAATCACTAGTTGATATGAAAGCTACTGGTGAAAAAATTTCTATGCTTACTGCTTACGATTACACCATGGCTAAAATTGTGGATGGTGCAGGTATAGATGTTATTTTAGTTGGAGACTCTGCTAGTAATGTAATGGCTGGGCATGAAACTACTTTACCTATCACTTTAGACCAAATGATTTACCATGCCTCTTCTGTAATTAGAGCCATTTACAGGGCATTGGTTGTCGTAGATTTACCTTTTGGAAGTTACCAGAGCGACCCTAAAGAAGCACTTCGTTCTGCGATTAGAATTATGAAAGAGAGTGGAGCGCATTCTGTTAAGCTTGAAGGTGGAAAAGAAATTAAGGATTCTATTAAACGTATTATCAATGCTGGAATTCCTGTTATGGGACATTTGGGGCTAACACCTCAATCTATCTATAAGTTTGGAACTTACACCGTTCGCGCCAAGGAAGAACAAGAGGCAGAAAGGTTATTAGAGGACGCTAAAATGTTAGAAAGAATAGGTTGCTTTGCTATTGTGTTAGAAAAAATACCTGCTAAACTCGCTAAAAAGGTTGCTGATAGCGTTAATATTCCAATAATAGGTATTGGAGCGGGAAGTGAGGTCGATGGTCAGGTTTTAGTACTCCATGACATGATTGGTATGACACACGAATTTCATCCTAGGTTTTTAAGACGTTATCTTAATTTATATGAAGAAATGACCTCTGCCATTTCGCAATACGTTACCGACGTAAAGTCTAAAGATTTTCCTAACGAAAACGAACAGTACTAATTTGTGTTTGGTTTACGTACGCTTTGTTTAATACTTTTATACTTTTACAGTGTCTGGAAAAATAATTTCTAACCCAAATAACTTGCAAATACTTTTCGAAGACAACCATATTATTGTTGTTAATAAGCGTGCAGGAGATATTGTACAAGGAGATAAAACAGGAGACACACCTTTAAACGATATTGTAAAAGCCTATATTAAGCATAAATACAATAAACCCGGAAACGTTTTTCTTGGTACAGTACATCGTTTAGACAGGCCTACCACAGGAATTGTTGTTTTTGCAAAAACCAGCAAAGCACTTACCAGACTCAATGCACTGTTTTTAAATAAGACTATACAAAAGACATATTGGGCCATTGTAAAAAATAGCTCTATAAAACCAGCTGATACTTTGGTGCATTGGTTGAAAAAAAATCCAAAAAACAATAAATCTAAAGCTTTTGTAGCGGAAGTTAAAAACAGTAAAAAAGCTATTTTACATTATAAGGTACTCAAAAAATTAGACAACTATACTTTACTAGAAATACAGTTGGAAACTGGGAGACACCACCAAATTCGCTCGCAATTATCTACCATTGGTGCGCCAATTAAAGGAGATTTAAAATATGGTTTTAATAGAAGTAATAAGGATGCTAGTATACATTTGCATGCCAGATGCATCTCTTTTGTACATCCTGTTAAAAATGAATCTGTAAATATAACAGCTGCCTTACCAAACGATGCCCTCTGGAATGCTTGCTAAGCCTTTAAATAATTAAGCCTAGTTAATGCTAATTTGTTTTTGGTATTTTGCATATTCAATTTGTTTTGTTTGGTTGGCACCATATAAAAGCAAAAGTGTAGGTTAAATACATTAGTATGTTTACAAACAGAAAGATTAAAAACCTAACAAACACAAATTCTTTATCTCTATAATGCTCCACAATTTCATAAGTGTAGTATACGTCAAAAAAAGCTAGTGGGGTAGTTACTATCCACCAGATAAAGATCACAGTAGCGGCGTAAAATTCAAAAGCGTAATAAAAGCGTAGTATCGTTTCAGAAAGTAATAATTCGATAAAGTAAAGCGCACAGCAAAGAAGAACGACTAGCGCTCCCAATAAATTAAGAACAATTAAAAAATGTGCAAAAAAAAGGTCCAGATGTAATAGTATGTATAGCCCTGAAAAAATAGTATAAACTACACCTAAAAACCGCACTATTTTTTTATAGCTTGGTTTTTGGAGTACTTTATAAAAATAAAATGAAAAAAAGGATACTGCGCCTACATCCCAAAACAGGGTAGTTAACCAATAATTCTTTTCTATTTTAGTGCCTATTAAAAAGCTTAATGGCCTATCTATTTTTACGTAATTTACGTAACTAGATAAAGATTCGAATACAACAATATATACCAAAAAATAAACAAAGTATACTGTTTCAGAATTCCTCTTATATTTCTTTAAAAAGTAAATTCCTGTTGTAGCTGCTGTAACTTCTAATAACCATATTAGAAAAGCGTTATGACTTAAAATAAATTCAAGCACTTAGGTAAAAAATCTCAAATTTCATCTTCAAGTGCTTTTTAAAGGATAGTTTAATTCTAAGGTAACGCCTTCGCTGGGTTCAGATTCTAATTTTAAATTTGCACCTATAAGTGTTGCTCGACTTTTCATATTTATCAAACCAGAACCTTTTTCTACCGATGTTGTATCAAAACCTTTACCATCGTCTTTAGCCGTTATTAGTATCTGATTGCTCTGATAAGTAATAGTAATATTCAAATTTTTTGCTTCAGAATATTTCACAGAATTTGATAAAAACTCTTGAAGTATTCTAAAAATGATAATCTCGTGTTTCTTATCGTTAAAGCCTACTTTATCTCCTGTAAGTTTAAGCTCGGCTGTTGTAAACTTCATGCGCTTTAAGCGGTCCAACTCGTTGGTGATGGATTTTTCGAAGCCTATATTTAAAATTACTTCATTATTTAAAGTCTTCGATAAGGCTCTAACTTCTTTTAAACCGTTACTTAATGCTTCTGATGTGTCTTTGAATTTATTTTTCATGTCTGCATCCAACTGCATTTTTAAAATGCTTAATTGCATGCTTGCAAAAGATAACAGTTGGCCTACATTATCGTGCAACTCCCAGCCAATATTCTTTAGGGTTTGCTCTTGTGCTTCTGTTTGCACCTGTACTATTTCTTGTTCGAAAGCGCGCTGTTGTTCCATTTTATCTAAAAGCAATTTGTTTTTTCGCTTTTGAAAAACCACAAAGAATAAAACTACTAAACTGGTTATAACAATAAGTACTACTATCATGTACACCAACAAGTAGCGTTCGGATGCAGTACTGACTAAATTTTCTCCGGTTTGCACCATATAAAAGCAAAGGTATAAGTTAAATACATAAATATATTAGAAAACAGATAAATGTATCTTCTAAGATTAATATACTCAAAATCTATTACAGGACTACCTACTACATAAAAGGTATAATCATCAAAAAAAACGATTGGCGTTATGATTAACCACCATATAAAAATGGCAGCACTTATATAAAAATTTATAGATTTATAAAAATACGAGATATTTTCACCACTCAAAATTTCATAAAAATAAAAAGAAGAACACAGAAAGATTATAACAGCTCCTAAAACACTAATTATAGGAAAATAACTGATAAAAAAAGCATCCCAATGAATTATTATATATATGAGAGAGAAAACAAGAAAAAGGATTGTACTGTAATTTAAGATTTTTTTGAATATTTCATTTCTCAAAAGAGTCTTGTAATAGTAAGCAAAAAAAATTATTGCACCCAAATTCCAAAACAACGTTGAGAACCAATAATTATCAGCAATCTTAGTACCTATTAAACATTCTAAAAATTTACCCTTATATACAAACATTGTGTATCCGCCTATGATATCGCAAACTGTGATAATTACAAGAAAATATACAAAATATTTTATATTGGTGTGCCTATATTTTTTTAACGATAAAACACCAGTTAGAGCAGCCGCAATTTCTACAGAGTGCGTCAAAATAATATAGTTATTTATAAAAAAATCTTTCATTGAATTATAAAGCTACCTGTATTGGCGATTACTGCCCTCACCATTATTATAAGGAGGAAGTGGAATTCCAGTTCGGCTAAACATGCCAAAATTTAAGGTACTGGCTTTAGATATAACTTGGTGCCCAATAGGCTCTATAAACATAGTTGTTAAGTTTCTGCATTCAGGCACTTCATGAGGGCCGTATACGCCCAAGTGTACGCATATACCAGTCATTTCATAACCTAATTTTTTAGATTCTCGCTTGGCATACCTTAAATAACGTTGTAAGCCTTTTAAATCCCATGTTACAGAGCGGTCGTCTACTTTTTGTCCATGAGCTTGCGCACAAGAGTCTACTGCTGGTTTTCTAAATGTTGTCCAATTATCACTTAACTTTATAGCTTTTGCTATAGTTATAGTATCCATTGGTTTGCCTTTGTCTTCTAGAGCAGTTTCAATTGGAGTGTTAGGTGTTGTATTTGTTAAGTTAGGTACTCCAAAATAAGTTCCTAATGCACCAATGATTATGCCCAATAGTGTGGGCCCGATTTTTTTCATACGAATGAGTTTAATTAATAATAGCTGGGCTAAAAATAACAAAAAGATTTAATTGCGTGCGTTTTATCTCTGATTTTTATACGGGAAAACCTAACATCTGCCCCATTCCTACGGTAAATAACCAACTGCCATAGATGGCGTGC
Source organism: uncultured Flavobacteriaceae bacterium (assembly GCA_947489085.1). Classification (GTDB taxonomy): domain Bacteria; phylum Bacteroidota; class Bacteroidia; order Flavobacteriales; family Flavobacteriaceae; genus Jejuia. The sequence continues at coordinate 162,108 of CANLCJ010000001.1, read as the reverse complement.
TCTATACACACCAATACTATAGATTTTGTTTTTAAATAAGTAACAGCGAATAAAAGCCCCCCAATAAACGTTAATACAAGTACTAAAACACTCTCGAAAAACAGATGCGCCAACGCAAACAAAAGCGCGTTACTAAAAATTAAAGCATATTTGGTTTTAAATAATGTTTGATACCTTCTGAAGAAAAAAGTGCGGTAAACAAGCTCTTGAGGGTATACTGAAAAAAGACTATAAATACATATAAACATTACCCACTTTAAAGGATACTGCATTACAACTTTAAAGAGCGCTAATCTATCTGTGCAAAAGACAAACACTGTAGTAACTATAGCTATTACCACAAATTTTATAGCTGTTTCACGCCAAAAAACATTCCAATCTATAGTTTTTACATACTTTACAGTTGAGCATTGTGTTTTGAAAAGTACATATACAATATATAGCAACCCTATGCCTCCAATTAAAAGTTTTACGCCAACTGGGTAAGGTAGCACGTAACTAACTGGTATTATGACAAAAGTTATTAATAACTCAATATATCTATTATATAATTTTTTTTTAGGCATACCTTAAATGTAGTAAGTTGTTAATATCCGTTTTTAAATTGGTTTTAAGCTATATATTTTTTAAATGCCTTTAATACGTAGCCATAAATTTTGAAATAGATTTTTCAAATTATCTGTTTGGGGCTCGAAAGGTTGCATATTCAATCTATTACCTTCTTTATATAATTTTAAACGAAACACAGAGGTGTTGGGTTTAGATTTGTCTAACATAGGATATCTTAAATCGTTATAAACGTAATAACCATTGGCCTTTGGATACAAATTGTAATAGTGATTGCTAAACCAGGAAAGCTGTTTAAGGTCGTTAAAATTGTCCTTTTTTAAGGCTCGCACTTTTGGAAGGTACACAAAGTCTTTAAATACAACTTCTCTATCTAAAAACGAATATTCTGCATTGTAGTATCCTGTTTCAGTTTCTGCAATTCCATACCAGAGTATTTTATTTAAAATAGTGGGTTGCACAGTGTATCGTGAATATGCAATGTGCTGTTGTTTTAGCGATTTTTCGAAAATACAATCTATATAAAACTTATTAAACACAGTAAAAAGCAGATACAAAGAACTTATACCTAAACCTATGTTTAACCACAATTGCCGCTTAAACGACGTTTTTTTATAAAACATTACTACACATAAGCATACTAAAAAAGGCAAAGTATACAAGGGGTCGGCCACTGCTATAGTATTGAATGCTACTCGGTAATTAGAAAAAGGGGCAAACAACTGTGTGCCGTAGGGTGTAAAACAATCTAAAACAGGATGTGTAAATAATGCTAAAAACCAAAATAAAAACCAGCGTTTTAAAGTAATTGTAACAGTTAGGTTTTTGCAATTATGTAACGTTAAGGAAAGCCAACCAAAAATAAGAGTAAAACCAATCGAGAAAAATATAGAATGCATGAATCCTCTATGAAATAGCATTGCGTCTATCTGGTTGTTGTAAATAAAATTACCCAGAATAACGTCTAAATCTGGAATGGTACCACCTATGGCGCCTAAGAGTAATGCTTTGTTGCCTATTTTTTTTCCAAGTACAGCTTCGCCACACGCTGCACCTAAAATAATTTGAGTAAGAGAATCCATATAAATGGATAAAAATACAATTAATGTCTAGAGTATTGGCTTAAGCAACAGAAGTTTCTAATAATAATTTGTAATGAGAAATTTTTTGACTTGCTTTTAAGATTTGTTTTTCCAACCTTGTTTTTAGACTAAATAGCTCCCCAAAATGATGTTTAACAGTACTATTTTTTGTGCTGTTTTCCATAAGCTGAACATATTCTAGAGTTTTTAAACTTCTGTTCAATTGAAAATTATAATCTTCTAATTTCGTTTTTATTGTTTCAACCTCAAAGTTTGGAGATGTAGTTCTTGTTGTTAATTGTTCTGTAGTTTTTGTTGGATTAGGTCCTGAAATGAAATGTATACAATTATACAAATGCTTTGTGTTTTTGGATAACACCTTGTTAATTAGGGAAAAACTTTTGTAAGTATATCTAAGTGCCGAGGGTAGCTTCATAACATTACTATTAAAATTAATTACAACAGTTAGATCGAAAAAAATGTTTTTCATTACATTTTGTTTATTAATTTTCGTTTAAATGTAAACATTGCTTGCTTAAAGGTCTTTTTTAACATTTTAACTCTGTATTAAGCTACATAAATTTTATAAGTCGAGGTTGATAGTCTAAAAATCGCTTTCAAGTCTAGATAAGACCCAAAGGTATTGCGGACAATATTATTTTAATACCTTTACTATTAAATACCGTTTGCTAATTGAAACGACCTTAACGGAACTACTAGTTTCTTGCTTCTAAAGTTGAAAAGGAAAAACGTTTTGCTAGAATTAGTTCTGTTGGCAAATGGTAATTAGTTGTATAACAGATAGTGTTCCTTGTATGATACCGAAAGTAAAAACGCCCCTAAAAAAAGAGCTTACAATTATTGAAGCTGTAATACCTGTACTTTTCCTTACTGTAACACTGTTTTGGAATATAACATTTAAAAACGGTGAGTTACTCGGTTCTTACTCTAACCAAATTATTCTATTAATCGCAGCGGCCATTGCTATTAGCATGGGTATTTACAGAAAAGTAACTTCGAAAGAAATTGCACTAGAAGTTTGGCAAAATATTAAAAGCATAGGTATTCCTATTCTTATACTTCTTTTAGTTGGTGCGCTTTCTGGAACGTGGTTGGTAAGCGGTATTATACCTTCTATGGTGTATTACGGTCTCAAAATTTTAGATCCTACTATATTTTTACCTGCATGCCTAATTATATCTGCTATTATATCTGTTGCTACTGGCAGTTCTTGGACAACCTCTGCAACTGTAGGTATTGCATTAATTGGTATAGGGGAAACCTTAGGCATGCCTACTGGCATAGTTGCTGGAGCCGTAATCTCTGGTGCTTATTTTGGAGATAAAATGTCTCCCTTAAGTGATACTACTAACTTAGCCCCTGCCATGGCTGGAGCAGATTTGTTTACACACATTAAGTATATGAGCTTAACCACAATACCTACTATAGGTATTACCCTTGTCGTGTTTTGCATTATAAATTACAATATAGACAGCGCCGGCATTACAGATGTTAGCTTGCTTTTAATTAAAATAAAGCAAACATTTTACATTACGCCTTTTTTATTTATTGTACCTGCAGTTGTTATCGTATTAATTTTTTTTAAAACCAAACCTTTATTTGCTTTAGGTACAGGTGTTGTGCTTGCATTAATAGTTGCTTATATATTCCAAAAAAACAGTTTATTACATATTTCTCATTCTGCCCCTAATGCCCTATTTACTGCTGTGTTTAGCGATGTGGCATTTAACACCAATAATGATATACTAGACAATCTATTTTCTTCTGGAGGCGTAAAAGGCATGTTGTCTACAATTTATCTAATTATTGCAGCTATGATTTTTGGAGGCGCTATGGACGCTATAGGCGCACTTTCTAAACTAACAAAGCTACTATTAGAAGTTGCAACATCTGTTTTTGGCTTATTTGCAAGTACAGTATTGAGTTGTTTAGGTTTAAATATTATAGCTTCAGACCAATATTTAGCCATTGTAATTCCTGGTAAAATGTTTAAAAAAGCTTACGAGGATAAAGGATTAGCCCCAGAAAACTTAAGTAGAACTTTAGAAGATTCTGGAACAGTAACCTCGGTACTTATTCCTTGGAATACCTGTGGCGCTTATCAAGCTGGAGTGCTTGGTGTTAACGTTAGCGATTACTTTGTTTATGCCATATTTAACTGGTTAAGTCCGCTAACTACATTACTATATGCCGCTTTAAACATAAAAATCAAGCAATTGGCCGCAGATACTAAAGGTAAAACAATTTAGTATCCTTAAAGTGAATGAATTACTTAAAATTTGAGCACACTCCAACTTAAATTAAGTAAGACATACAGTTATAAAATTGCGCTAAGCATCTATTTCTGTAGTAATTTTAATGAGATCTTAGATTTTCCAAAACATCTAACAATAAAAACCACAGCTTTATCAAATTAGTTATTCTAGCTGATTATTTTTTCAATATTCTAAAAAACAATACTTGTTTTTTTTATCGATACGCAATTACTATCACTTAATAAGAATTAATAATTGCAATCTATTTTCACACACCAGTTCATACATTAATTTCGCAGCAAATTAGATTTAAAAATAAATTTTAAAATATATTATTATGGCATTTGTAGGAAAAAAATTCCCAGATTTAAGTGTAGACGCGATGAATGATTTAGGGGATACATTCAAACTTAATGTTTTGGACGAGGCAGTAAAAAACAAGAAAAAAGTAGTGTTATTTTGGTATCCAAAAGATTTTACTTTTGTATGTCCAACGGAATTACATGCTTTTCAAGCCGCTTTAGGTGAATTTGAGAAGCGAAATACAATAGTAATTGGAGCTTCTTGTGATACTCCTGAGGTACATTTTGCGTGGTTAAGCACAGAAAAAGATAACGGTGGTATAGAAGGTGTAACCTATCCTATTTTAGCAGATTCTAACAGAAACCTTGCTTCTACTTTAGGTATTTTAGACATTACAAACGAAACTTATAATGAAGAAAGCGGTGTTGTAACTGTAGAAGGAGATAATGTAACATATAGAGCTACTTACATTATAGACGAAGATGGTGTGGTACAACACGAAAGTATCAATAACATGCCTTTAGGTAGAAACGTTCAAGAATATTTACGTTTAGTAGATGCCTTAACTCACGTACAAGAAAAAGGAGAAGTATGTCCTGCAAACTGGGAAGAAGGTAAAGATGCTATGAATGCTAACAGAACAGGCGTTGCTGAATATTTAGCAGCAAACGTTTAAAAAGCACTTCTTAACACATTTTTTAATTATAAAAATTGAGTACTTATGGTAAAAGAATTAGATCAAGATAACTTACAAAACTTAATTGCAGAGCATGATACTGTAGTTGTTCAATATTCTGCATCATGGTGTGGTAATTGTCGTATAATGAAACCTAAGGTAAAAAAATTAGCTTCAGAGCTTGAAGACGTTACCTTTATTATAGCAGATGCAGAAAAATTTCCTGAATCCAGAAAATTAGCTACTGTAGATAATTTACCAACATTTGCCACTTTTAAAGGTGGTGCTTTTATCAACCAAGTACAAACAAATAAGTTCGACGTTTTAAAAAATTTAGTAAATGAAGTTACCAGTAATTAAGCATTTAACAAATTTTATAGAAGCCAATGATGAAGACTATATCGTTGAAACCATTGAAACTCTAGAAGCGCTTACAGAAGTACCTTCGCTAAAAGACGAGGAGCTTGATGTAATAGGCGAACTCATCTCTAATATGTATGGTGCTATTGAAGTTAATAAAATGACTAAAGATGGCACAACAAAAAAAGAAGCTTTAAATACGTTTATGCAACGTGTTATGGGCTCTATAGATTCTTAATACGAAAAAGAAGAATTGATTTTTAGCGAAAAGCCACCCTTAACTCGGGTGGCTTTTTTAATTTGCATATGTCTTAAAGGGTAAGATAGACCCTTTTTAATTTTTAACTGCTCGCTTTAAGACGCGTTTGCCATCTACACTAATTCTTATATTGTATTGTCCGCTTTTAAATTGCTGCGTTGGTATCTCTATAGGTGCATTATTTACAAATTGTTTACTAAAAACAACTTGCCCCAGAAGATTAAACACTTGTATGTCTATAACATTATAATTACCGTCTACGCTAATATTAATTTTATCTACAAATGGATTCGGATATAATGTACTATTTATAAGTTTAGCTGTTTCTGCACTTTCGTTAGCCACAGTACTGCCTTTGGGGGTCGATATGGAAAGTACTTTGGCACTGCCTGACGTACTGCAACCGCTAATTACTATATCATCTATATACACCCAATCTTGGTTTCCAGAAGCATCTGCTCTAAATCTCAATTTTGTATTCGCCGTAAAAGGCCCTGGAATAATTACAACATCTGTGTAAAATACATCGTTTACAAATTCATCGTCTCTATTCCACTCTTCCACAGTGGTAAACGTAGCACCGCCGTCTGTAGACAATTGCAACCAAAAATCTTCACTACTATTATCCATACTGCGGCAGTAATATCCAAAATCTACGCTAATCTCATTAAAATTAGATAAATATAAATTATCTGTGGTTCCAACAGATGTGGAGGTATTATCGCGTAAACGCATACTGTAAGTTCCCGAAGTAGCGTATGCAGCTGTACTATCTCTACTTGCATCCGATCCGCCATCGTTCCATATTCCCCATCCAGACTCAAAACCTTCGGCATTTAAAACAGTATACATACAACCGCCTGTTTGGTTAACAGTAACCTCTACATCGTCGGTTGTACTACAACCATTTGTTGTAACAGTAACAGTATATAATGTGGTTAACGAAGGGGTTACTGTAATACTGGCCGTTGTTGCTCCCGTACTCCAAAGGTAATCACCACCACCGGCAGCTGTTAATTGTGCTGAGTTGCCTTGATCTATGGTTACATTTGGACCCGCATTGGCTACAGGTAGTGTATTTACATTTACCGTAACCTCATCTGTATCTGTAATTGAACCATCGGAAACCGAAACTACGTATGTTGTACTAACGTTGGGGTTTACCACAATACTGGCTGTTGCTTCTCCTGTGCTCCATAAATAAGTACTGCCGCCAGAAGCTGATAACACAGTACTATCTCCTTCACATATTGTAACGTCTAGCCCGGCATTGGCAACGACTTGCTGGTTTTCACATGCTGAAATCTGTACATCTAAAGCTGTTAACACTGTATCGTACACTGCAAAAGCATCCATTTTCCCTGTAAAATAAGCATCAGCAGAATTTTCGAAACTATCGTTACCGCTTAGCTTACCTCCTATTCCCCCAAAACTAAAATGATCTGCAATACTAGAAGGTGCTGTATTACTTGTAGCTGCCTGAACACCATCAAGATAAAGTGTATGGCTTGTGTTTACACCATCGTATATTAAAGCAATATGGTGCCAATTACCATCGTTAGGGAAACTGGCAGTAAGTTGATTGGATATAGCCACGTTATTTTCTCTTACAATAGATTCCAAATTGCTACCATTAAGCCTTATAGCAATGCCTCGATTTTTTCCACCTTCATCATATACATTCTGTATGCCAGACAATCCACTAGGTTTAATCCATGCCATAACTGTTCGAGAATTTGTTTCCGAATTTAAAAAGGTATTAGGCACTGTAGAATTGGTTGCATATTGAATGGCATCTGTACCATTAAAAACAACCGATTGATCGCCTTCCTTAAAGTCTGTCACATCAAAAGTAATTGAAGTCGCAATTGCTGCTGTTGGATGATGCGCGTTGTCAGAAACATCATTAGCGCCACTAGCGCTATTAAAATTCCAATAGGCCTGGTAACCACTTACTGCTTGGCAACCAGCAGTAGTATTTGGTGTTCCTCCTTCATTAGTAATAATGTAAGGTAATGGTACCGTTTGCCCATTGCTCCTAAACGTTGGTAACGGTGCAGAAATGGCTACCAAATGATTCTGCAGATCTGTACTCATAGCGTTAGCTATAGTTAATAATGCTTGATCTGGATTTCCCGACAACAAATTCGTAGTTTCACTTATATCTGTTATTAAGTTATACAATTCGTAAGATGCTGTTTCGTAATTGTGAATTAATTTGTAATCGCCTTTTCTAATAATTGAAACAGGGCGTTGATCTCTTTTACTATCTATTAAATAACCCGGAAAATGCCAATACAATGCATCTCTATTTAATGCTGCACCATTGGTAAGCATTTGCCATTGGCTTACCCCATCGATAGCGTAGCCATTGCTAGGTAAAGTCGCGCCACCAAGCTCTGCTATAGTAGGATATAAATCGAAAGCCATAACGGGCGTTGTATTAATTGTGCCTTTATTAGCTAACCAAGGCGCTTCAGACCATGCTATGGTAATTGAGCGTATCCCCCCTTCGTATAATTCACCTTTCATTGCACGTAATGGGCCGCTATCGTTCGAACTTATTGCACCACCATTGTCTGAAATAAAATAGACCAAAGTGTTTTCTGATAGCGTAGCTCCCGGATTTCTAGGATCTGCTGTGGTTTTTAAATAATCGATCAATCGGCCTATGGTTTGGTCCATCCCTTCTGCAATGGCAGCTTGGCCTATGTTGTTATGTCCTATTTGGCTTGGTGTTTTAGCTTGATATTTTGCCACTAAATCTGGTCTTCCATTAGCCGTATTAAAAGGGCCGTGGATAGCATAATTGCTAAAATGCATAAAAAAGGGGGTTGTTTTATTGAGCTCCATCCAGTCTATAGCAGCATCTGCCATAGCATCTGTAACGTGTTTTTTTGTACCCGTTAAAGAAGTATTTCCAGCCAAGGCCATAGACTCTGCAGCTGTATACGGTGCTGCATATACATCTAATTCAGGCCCAATGTTTGCGTTAAATGTGTAGGGGGCACTAGATGAGGCAAAATAATTCCCTGGATTACCTTTTGTACCTCCTCCATAATTAAAATCGAAACCTTGGTCTGTCGCTGCATTATTGGTTGTATTAGTACTTTCGTCTTCACCAACATGATACTTTCCGAGATGCACAGTAGCATACCCTGCTGTTTTCATAGTTTCTGCAATGGTAATCGCTGTTGCAGGTAACTCGTCAATGCCTGAGGGCAACCCTTGAGACGGTCCAACTAATAATGTATTATTACCACCTCTATTTAAATTATCTACCGCCCAAATATTATTTGTAGGTCTCGAAGCGTACTGTCCACTTAAAATAGCAGATCGGGTTGGGGCGCAGTTAGCACCATTTACATAGCCGAATGGAAATGCAATACCTTGAGATGCCATAGCATCCAAATTTGGAGTTTCATAAAAATCACTAGGATGGTTCAAATTAGTTAGTCCTGTACTAATTTGAGACCACCCCATATCGTCTGCTATAATAACAATAACGTTAGGGTTTTGCGAAAAAATGAAGAGAGAAATGTGTAAGAATAGCAACAAACATAAATTTTTGGTTGTTTTCATGTTTATAGATTTAGAGTATTAAACATAGCAATATAGAAAGAATTTTCTTAAAAAATTACATGTTTAGTAGTATTTAAATCACATGTTGTAAATAGATTAGCCGAAAAAAATAGCATTTCTTCAAGCATTTGTATATGAATCTATTTAGCGCAAATACACGCATACAAAGGGATAAACATATGTTTAACCATTAATATAACTGAGCTAGAATATTAAATTTTGTAAGAATATAAATATAAAATATAATGTATTTCGTCGTATTTTCTTGCGTTTTATAGAATAATTCTTTAAGTTTGACCTAGATAATCCGCTTTATAAACCAAAATCATCTCGTATGAATACTAAATTTAACCCTTTTAAAACTATTCTCTTTTTATGTTTTGCTGTACATAGTTTACTGTGTACATCTCAAGACTTTAGGATACAACACATCGAAGACGATATTGATAATCTTGGAGGCACAAACAATGCATTATCTCCTGTTGCTTCCCTTAACACTGCTTTTGCAATACCAACAAATAATCGAAAAACTCATGCTGGTCCAGATGGAGACGATGGCAGCAAAGAGGGTAACGATATGTCTGGTGCTCGTGTGCTTACAGGTATTAATACACTTACGTATTACAGAGAGGCTGGCTCTACAGCAGAAAATAATCGATTTAATACATCGGTTTGGGAATATACAGGTGTTCCTGGTGGCCCAAACGAAATGATTGTACGCGGCCGCTACATTGTAAGTTTAAATGGCAGTACTTATACGGCTAATCAAACCGTTTCTGGTATTGTTAACCAAGATAAGTGTATTCCTTTTATATCAGGAATTTTAAACAGTTCTGGTATAGACGATGCCGATTCTGGTACAGCAATAGCCTACTTAACAAGTAATACCAACCTAAGAGTTGAAAAAGGAGGCTCAATAATTCCAAACGTTAGTGTTTACATTACCTTGGTAGAGTTTACAGGTAGCAATTGGACTGTTTTACATGGCGATTCTAATAACGTAGCTGCTGATAGTGGCAGTATAACATTAAATAGTAGTGCTAACGGGAGTTCTGGAAGCTCAACTGGTGTTAGCGATTGGTCTAATGCTTTTATTTTCGCACAGCACAGAGGTGATACAGATCCATTGGGCACTAACGACTCACATTCAGACAACTGGCCAACTGTAGTACCTGGTACTTCCAACAACACTGTAGATTGGACTTTTTTTAGCACTCACGATTCAGACGGCACCAACAGACACTTTGTGCATGTATTAAATAATATCGATATTACAGTAAGTAGGTATACAGATACAGGTTTTGGTAAAAGTGAACTGATAGATATAACATCCTCTGGATTAACAGATGTTAACCAAGCCATGGTTATGGGCTCTACATTTCATAGTGGTAGTGGACAAGGGTATGGACGTGGATGGAAAAACTATAGTTTTACTTCTCCAACAGAGGTAGAAGTTTGGACGCACCGTTCTGGGAGCTTGTCTTCGACTATACGTACGGAATTACAAGTTGTCAATTTTGTAAAGCCTATAAAAGGTCCTGCTGCTATTACAGCAAATGTAAATCTTTGGCTTAAAGCTAATGCTGGTGTAGTAGACACAGGTGGAAATACTGCTGAAAACACAGACACTGTTTTAAGCTGGTTAGATAGTAGCGGCAATAATCGTAATGCTACGCAAGGCACTACAGCGCATCAACCCATTTATACAGATAATGGTCTTAATTTTAATCCTGTTATAGATTTTGATGGGGTTAATCATGATATGGCTGCAAATATACCCTCCAACAATACCATGACAATTTTTGCTGTTGGCGAAGGTACTTACCCTGGTACTACGCGAAACATTTTAAACCTTAATGGTGGAGGTAATGGCGCTGTTACACTAGAACAAACAGGAGCTACTACATTACAGAGTAGGTATTTTGATGGTAGTGCTCCAACTGGTGTTGTAAGTACAACTGTGGCAGATGGCGTCCCTTTTCTTTTAAATTACGATTTTGTAGCGGGTTCTAATTCTCAGCTTTTTAATGCCGGTGTAACCCAAGGTACAGCCGCGACAAATGCAAATACATTATCTGCAACTCTAACTGCTGGAATTGGTAGTCACCCAACAAACACTTCCAGACGTTGGAATGGCAGCATTGCAGAAGTTTTAATTTATAATGGTGCTATTACAGCAACAGAACGCCATAGAATAGAATCGTATTTGGCTTTAAAATACGGGATAACGTTAGGCACAAACGGTACGTCTCAAAATTATGTAGATTCTGATGGATTTGTGATTTGGGATCAGGCTTTAAATAGCGGACACAATTATAATGTTACAGGCATAGGTAGAGACGATGCTTCAGAATTATTACAAAAGCAATCTCGAAGCAGCAATACAACAGACGATATTACCATTGGAATTGCAACAATAGCAAATACTAACACAAACAATACAACCAACTTTTTTGCCGACAAAACATTTTTAATGTGGGGGCATAATAACGGGGCTACTACTGCTGGGACAGCTATTACTAAAGATTTTGGAGCAAATACTGGCATAACCACCAACTTAAGTGCAACCCCTATTTCTAGAACATGGAAATTGGTTGTTACCGATTCTGTGCCTACTGTAAAATTGTCTATTCCTGAAAGTATGGTAACCGCTACAAATCCTGGTGGAGAGACTTATATTATGATTGTTGCAGACGATCCTGCTTTTACAAGCAATGTAACCTCTGCTACAATGGAAACTGTTGGCACAAATCTAGAAGTAGACTTTTATTTTGAAGGCACAAAATACATTACTTTTGGAGCTACACAAGAATCTGTAGCCTTCTCCAGAGCAGTATCTTTCGATGGTACAGATAAGTATTTAACCGCTGGTAATGTTAACGACCTAGCAAATACCGATTTTACCATAAGTGCCTGGGTAAAACGCAACGCTGGTGCCGATACATTCGATATTATTTCTAAACGTAATTATTTCAATCAAAACTCTCCTACAAATCCTGATGGTTTTTATACGCATGGTTATGCTTTTAGAATAAACTCCAATGGTCAATTTAGAATGGTATGGAGAGATCCAGACGACACGTCTAACAATGTTTTACAAACCTCTGCTACCATACCCGAAAACGAGTGGCATCATATTGCTGCTTCTTACAATGCTGTTACTAATACAACACGCCTCTACATTGATGGTTTTGAAGAGGATAGTGACGATACATTAAACCCTATGAACACGCCTTCAAATTCTCATTTCTTAATTGGAGCAGCACACCATATTAACAGACAACAACGCGCAAGAGGAACTGTAGATGAGGTTCGGGTATGGAGCGTAGCTTTAACCCCCAACCAAATACGTTACATCATGAACCAAGAAATAGAGAATAACTCTAATTTTGCTGATGGTAAATTACTCCCTACAGCCATTACACGAAACGATATCAACCCTGTACCTTGGGCAAATTTAGTGGCGTATTACCCCATGAGTAATTTTGTATTTGGTAGCATAAAAGATGCCTCTCAATACAATAACGATGCCTCTATGATAAATTTTAGCGATATAGATATGCAAACAGCTCCTATTCCTTACCAAACCACACAAAACGGAGACTGGGATACCCCTAGCACATGGCTAAATGGCAATGTACAATACTTGCCCGGGATAGATTCTTATTTAGATGCCGCTGAAACCATAGACTATAATATTGCTGTTATAAACCATGAAATTACTATGAACAACGCCAACACGACTTTAATTCCTAATAGTAGAGATGGAAACCGTACCTTGTTAGGACTAACCGTAAATAGTGGTGGTAAACTAACCGTAACAGGAGATAATGCCTCTCATGCTGGTTATGCACTTACTATATCGCATTACTTAAAACTTGACGGGGTTATCGATTTGGAAGGGGAATCTCAGCTTATACAAGAAGAAGGCAGTGATCTAGATGTAACAAGTACAGGTACTTTAGAAAAAGACCAACAAGGCACCAGAGATTTATACACCTATAATTATTGGTGTTCACCTGTAGGTTTTGTTAATGGCGCTACTAATAATACCCAATATAGACTCAATGATGATATTTTAAAAAATGGTACCGATGCTTCGAACCCTACTACTATAAACTTTATTAGAAACTCTTTTAATGGTAATGTTTCTGGTAACGTCATTGGTATAGCAGATTATTGGGTATGGAAGTTTACAAATGCTAACAGCAACGATTTTACAGCTTGGGTGCAAGTAAGAAGCGATGGTATTATTAATGTTGGAGAGGGCTTTACTATGAAAGGTGTAGAAGACACGGGAGGACAGGTATCGCAAACTCAAAATTATGTTTTCGACGGTAAACCCAATAACGGCAACGTTACGCTTCCCCTTTCTGCTGGGAACGACTATTTAGTAGGTAATCCATACGCATCTGCCATAGACGCTAATGCTTTTATATTAGACAATATAAGCGCTAATGGTGGTAACGCCTCAGGTAATATTATAGATGGCACACTCTATTTCTGGGACCATTTTGGAGGTGGCTCTCACAGACTTTCTAGTTACGAAGGTGGATATGCTACTTATACACTTGCTGGTGGTATTGTTGCTATAAATAACGATGTGAGAATAAATGCCACAGGTGTATTAGGAACAAAAGTGCCTGGACGATATATTCCAGTAGGTCAAGGCTTTTTTGTAGTTGCTGATGAGGGTGGTAATGTAGCTTTTAAAAACAGCCAACGTACCTTTAAAAAAGAAGGCACTTCTGCCTCTGTTTTTGCTAAAAGCACGCAACAAGGCAAAAATTTGAGTAGTACTAATACTGAAGACCTCAGACAAAAAATAAAGCTAGTGCTAAATTCTCCAGATGGTTACCACCGCCAAATTTTAGTTAGCGAAGATAGTATTTCTACTCCCGAATACGACTTAGGTTACGATGCGCGTTTAATAGAAGACAACTTGGAGGATATGTATTGGGTAATCCCTACTGATAATCTTGTAATTCAAGCCACTAATAGTTTTAGAGATGCCCAAGCTTTACCTTTAGGTTTAAAAATAAACAGAGCAGGCATTGCTGTAATTGCCTTGGATGAATTAAATAATGTGAGTGCCAATTTACCTCTGTTTATTCATGATACCGAAACAGACAACTATCATGACTTAAGAGCGTCTGATTTTGAAATTTTTCTGGATCGTGGTACTTATAACGAACGTTTTGAACTTGCATTTAATAGCCCTGCTACATTAAGCACAACTGCTAATAACACAGAGAATTTACAAGTTAACTACTTAAACGATTCTAAAAACTTAGTAATACACAACCCCAATGGTATAGCCATTAATTCTATTGAAACTTTTAACAGCGTAGGACAACTTGTAAATAAAACCATTATTTCAAATAATAAAGCGCTTATTAGTAACACAATACCCAAAATTAGTTCTGGTATTTATATTGTTACAGTAAATTCTATAAATGGTAAGTTATCTAAAAAAATTATTGTGAATTAAGGTTTATAAATCCAATGTGCGGTATTTTTTTGAGTGCCATAGACACAAGGAAACTGCACTTAAATTATTTATTTTTTGCACAAACCATTTTACACTTATAAAGCCTCCGTTTAATGCGGAGGCTTTGTTTTAAAATCTTCAAATTTCAACTCAAAACTTTCTACTTCTCAATCGAAATAAGTCATCCTTTTATTAGCTGTACTTTGCTTTTACTTCATAGGGCACATTATGTAGGGTGTTCCGTCTGTAATAACAAATAGACTATTGTTAGTATCGTTTTCTTTAAGGCTTAACCTTGTCTACCTTTAAAAAAACATTGAATTAAGATAAAACTTAACAGCAAACCAATGGTACTCAAAATAAGATCAATATGTCTAATTACATAATAAGTATCGTGAACATTAATTGTAAATACAGTGTCCTTTATACCAAGAAACAGGGCACTAAGCGTTAAAATTAAGCTCACAAAAATTAAAAATTTAGTCATAAGATTAGTATTGAAGTCATTTGAACTTTTTCCAATTCGCTATAAAAATCTTCTTTTTCATACCATTTTTGTCTTTTTTCTCAGTCCATGGCACTGCTGTGAACTTCAAAAAATACTTCAATTGAACAAAAAATCTAGAATTTTCGCTAGAATCAAAAAAGTTTAAATCACTGCATTGTGTCATTATCTTCAAAAAATTGGTTGTAAAATATAACTATACCTCATTAATGTATCGCAAAGTACATTTCCTTTAAACTTAAAAAGCCCAAATACTTTAGAGGTACTTGGGCTTTTGTTTATGCAACGTATGGCTTTTATTTAAATGGCTTTGCCATTACAGTATACATTTTAGCATTGTCTGGAACATCGCCATCACTATTCCCTGCCATAATAATACTTTCTCCTGCTTCTGCAATACGATGGAAAACAGACATTACTGCTTTGTCTAACTTTACATCATCTCCCGTGTCTTTATAATCTTTTAATAAAAATTCTGGTCTAGGTACTCTATCGTCATGCAGTACATAAATATGCATTTTTTGCCCTGCTATAAATTGTAGTTGATCTCTTGCCCAGTATTTTTTATCAGAATTTGGTGTTCTAACATATTCCGATCCATTTAAATATTTAGGCAAATGCGTGTAATTATGTTCTAAATCTGTATGAGACTTTTTACCCCAATGCATATTAGTTCTCAGCACTGCTTTACCATCTCCTGTATAACTGAATTTAGTAAATAGCTTACTCCTGTTTTTTATACCTGGCACGTACTCTGGAATTTTAGGAGTATGTATTGGTAGTGGTTCTTCTTTTATAACATTTTCATAAACCTGAGGCAACTCTGCTAATAAGCCATTTTTAATATTTACTGGTAAACTCTTCAATTCTATACTAGCAACTTTTAATTCAGGCTGTGTTGCTTTTAAAGTTACTGTACCTGCATTTAATTTCGATCTTATGGCTACACGGTTTATACCCGCTTCCATATCCAGATACATATTGTTTGTTGAATTTGGTTTACCACTATTATAACCACCGCGCCAAACTGCTGGTCCTGTAATTTCGAAATCCACACGACCTGTGGCCAATGGACATCTCTGTCCTTCTGCATCTACCACTTCTACATCTACCAAAACAATATCAGAACCATCGGCTTGCCATCCTTTTGGCCCTGTTATGGGCGTAAGCTTAAGTGCTACTGGTTCACCTGCTGTAATTTTGGTTTGCGTAGCTTTAAGTTCTCCTTTTACGTAACCTTCTACTTTAACATTTCCTTTTTCCCAAGCTACTTTATCAAATTTAAATACATAACCTTTTTCAGGCGTATTTTTTTCGCCTATCAATTTTCCGTTTACATAAAGTTTTACTGCTGCGCAGTTAGAAATAACATACATATCCTTTTTAACTCCTGCTTCGTAATTCCAATGCCCTACAACATGCACTTGGGGCTCTGATCTCCACATGGCTTTTAAAGCATAAAATGCCTCTTTAGGCAATCGAACTGCATCTACTTCTCCACTTGCTCTGGTAACTTCTGTTGGACAGCGCCCTCCATGTGGCCCGTCTGAAAATATCCAATTTGCACCACCTACATGGTAGGCTTTTCTACCCATTTTATCCCACCAATGTTTTGCTTGAGATACTGCAAACTCTTCAGAATTTAGCTTATAGGTATTCTTCTTTATATTTGGATGGCTATAAAAATTGTCGTCTGGAGAGTATTTATCCCAAATACGTCTTGGAGCCTCTTCTCTATTGTATTCACTTTCTATAAGTGGTAGGTCTGGGTATTCACGTTCCCAACCTTCTGTACCGATTTCTATAGATACATAACCTTCAGAATCGTTTTTCACATCAGCTCTTCTGTGTCCCATAAGGCGCTTGCCTTTAGGATCGAACGTATCAATAATTTCCAAAATTTCTTTATAGTGGGCTTCTGTCTCTGCCCAATTACCGCCTTCCCAAATAAATATTGAGGGATGATTACGGTAATACACAATCATGTCTTTGAACGCTTTTATACGAATGTCCCACGTTTCACCTTCATCTTCAGACTCTCCACTTACGCCCGGCATTAAAGTTACAAATCCGTACTTGTCGCCCATTTCAATTTCGGCTGGCGATCCTGCACAATGCCCCCAACGTATAAAATTACCACCAGCTTCATCCATTAACATATAAGTGTAATCTCTAAGCCAATCTGGTAATGCAGAGCCTAGGCCTGCCCAAGAATTTGTTGGTTTTTGTCCCCAACCGTGTAATTTTACATGTTCGCCATTATTTGAAAACCCAGAATCTTTATCAAACTTAAAATTTCTAATACCTAAGGGTGTAGTGTAATCGTCCACAACCTCTCCTGCTACTTTTAAAATAGTTTTTACAGTGTACATGTAGGGGTATCTAGTGTACCAAAGCTTTGGGTTTTTAACAGCTGTATTTGTTTCTAGTACTAACTTAGCTCCAGCTTTTATACTTTGTGCTATTTGAGACGTGGCTACAACGTTACCTTCTGCATCTAAAATTTGAGCCACTAATGTAGCATCTTTAGCTGTAGGGTATTCATTTTGCACTTCTGCAGTTACCGTAACATCTGCATTCTCTTTGCTTATATTTTCGGCATAAACATAGGTACCTACAGTCTTTAAATTATCGTAAATAGGTAATGTTATGTGTAAGGGATCTGTTACGTGCAAAAAAACATTTCTATAAATACCACCATGATTAGGGTGCCAATGTTCGTGGTGCCACACTAATGGAAAATTCTTTCTAAAGTGGTCTCCCCTATCGTTATTCACTTTTACGGCAATAATATTATCCCCGTTTGCATTAAGATATGGTGTTATATCGAATCCAAATGGTATAAACCCTGTTTGGTTTTGTCCCAAATGTTTACCGTTTAAATATACGTCTGCAATTTGACGTACGCCTTCAAATTCTAAAAATACTTTTTTATCAGCATCTTTTGGTGCTAATTTAAAATGTTTACGATACCATACAGTGCCTCTCCAATGGTTGTCTTCGCCATCGTGGTGGCCGTGACTCAAATCGTCAAAAGTATCTATATCGTTAAACGTATGCGGACAGCTTACAGTGCTCCAAGTAGAGTCGTCTAAAGACACTTTGTTAGCATTATTAACATCGTCTTTAATAAATTTCCAATCTGGATTTAAATTGTAGACTGTACGTACTGTCTCACCATCAGTAGTACCTATTGCTGCTCCTTTACTACATGAGGTTAAAGTAAGTAACAGCATTAAAATTGATACATTGAATTTTAAAATGTTTTTCATTCTTGTGTCCTTAATATTTTTTTATCTATTGTATGTTATACTTGACTACAAACTATGTTTTGAGAAATTATAATTTGTTCATTATTTTTTGAATATTTAAAGGTAACGCAAATTAACCTTAAAACGAAAAATAACTGTTCTGATGCATCATGCATCCTGCAATAATTGCGTCCAATTACATATGTGATACCTCTTTTTTTCTCAAAGTGTTATATATTTACTCCAAAAACTAGCTAAGACTCTATAGTCTTTATAAGTGCTTCTAAGGATACTTTTTCTTGTGTTCCTGTATTCATTTGTTTTAGCGTGTAAGTTTGAGTGTTTATTTCTTCTTCTCCAACTAAAACTACGTATGGAATATGACGCTTATTAGCGTGTGTCATTTGTTTTTTCATTTTAGCAGCATCTGGATATAATTCTGCACGAATGCCCTGAGCTCTTAGTTGTTTTATGGCTTTTAGACTAAACAAGGCTTCTTTATCTCCAAAATTTATAAAGAGAACATCTATAGATTTAGCTATAGTGTCTGGAAATAATTGCAACTCTTCCAATACTAAATAAATACGATCTAAACCAAAGCTTATGCCTACACCGCTCCCCCCTTTCATACCAAAAACACCTGTTAAATCGTCGTAACGACCACCACCACCTATAGACCCCATGCTTACACCTTCTGGGGCGGCTACTTCGAAAATAGCGCCTGTGTAATAATTTAAGCCTCGAGCCAATGTAACATCTAACTTTAAATTTGCGGTTGTAAGCCCTAATGTTGATATGGCCTCATTTATAAAAGACAACTCTTCGATGCCTTTTTTTCCTTCGATAGAGGATTCTAAAATTGTTTTTAAGGCTTCAATTTGTGCTTCGAAACTTCCTGATAAGGCAAACAAAGGTTGTAGTTTATCTATTCCAGATTGCGGTATGCCTTTATCCAGCATTTCAGCTTTTACTTTGTCTTCTCCTATTTTATCTAGCTTATCTAAGGCTACCGTAAAATCTATAAGTTTATCGCTTGCGCCTATTACTTCTGCAATACCAGATAATATTTTACGATTATTTATTTTTATAGTTACGCCTTCTAGCTGTAAACTAGAAAACACGGTATCGTAAAGCTGTATAAACTCTACCTCTTGCCACAGTGAGTCGCTACCAACAACATCTGCATCGCATTGGTAAAACTCTCTAAATCGTCCTTTTTGTGGTCTATCAGCTCTCCAAACGGGCTGTATTTGGTAGCGCTTAAATGGAAATTCTATCTCATTTTGATGTTGCACAACATAGCGCGCAAAAGGCACTGTTAAATCGTAGCGCAATGCTTTTTCTGAAATACTTGATGTTAGTGCATTAGAATTTTTACCGCTATATGCTTTTTCATCTGCTTTTTTAAGATAATCTCCCGAATTTAAAATCTTAAAAATTAAACGGTCGCCTTCTTCTCCGTATTTCCCCATAAGGGTATTCGAGTTTTCAAAACTTGGTGTTTCTATAGGTTGAAATCCAAAGGTTTGAAACGCACTACGAATGGTATTAAATATATAATTGCGTTTTGCTACTTGTTCTGGATTAAAATCTCTTGTCCCTTTTGGTATACTTGGTTTTTGCGCCATAATAACTTCCTTAAATAGAAGGATAGTGTTTTAATAATTATTGAATAGATTTTAAGTGGTGTGACAAAAATAACGGTTTCTAATTAATTTGTAGTGTCTCTTTTGCTGAGCGTATTTAGCCAATCTTATTAATTGATAAGTGCGTTAAAATAGTGGTACAATTCGCCTTTAGTTATAGATGCTCCTTGCTCTATCATTTTAAATTTATCGGCATTTTTATCGTCTCCATACTCCTTATCGGCCTGAAGAAACTCTACAGTTTCGTCCATTAGATTTTCGCGCAACCAATTGTACCCTGCTTTTGTTGTAATATCTATAGCCTTATTTTTAACATTTATTACAATGGCATGCATGTTATTTTCATCTAAATGGAATAGGTACATGTGCTGTGGTGCAAAATGTTCTAAATATTGAGCCGAGTTTAAAACGCCTTCCCAGATAAGGTCGCTAAATACATCTAGCTCCATTTCTGCCAAGTCTGGTTTGTTTTGCTTTAAATTTGTCCACTCGTCTGCTGTTATAGACTGCGTTGCTAGAAAGTTTATAAATTCTTGGTGTAACTCTTCAAATTGCTCTTTTGTTAATCTTCTGTACTTCATGAGCTAAGGGTATAATCTTTATTAATGTAAAAAACCGTTTAGAGCATGTCTAAACGGTTCTTAAAAATTGTATTGAATTTTAAGTATTAAGCTTGTGCTACAACTTCAAATTCTAAATCTGCAGACACTTCTCTGTGTAAACGAACAACAGCATTGTATTTGCCTAAACGTTTTACATTTCCACCAGCTACAGTAATAAATTTCTTGTCTATAGCGTGCCCTTCTTTATCTAAGGCAGCAGCCACATCAATATTGTTTACAGAGCCAAATAATTTGTCTCCAGAACCAACTTTAGATGCAATTTTAATATCTAAAGCTTTTAAAGCTTCTGCTATTTTAGTAGCATCGTCTACTATTTTCTTCTCTTTAAAAGCACGTTGCTTTAAGTTCTCTGCTAAAACTTTTTTAGCAGAAGGTGTCGCTAATACAGCTTGCCCTTGAGGAATTAAAAAGTTTCTACCATAACCGTTCTTAACTGTTACAACATCGTCTTTAAATCCTAAATTTTCAACGTCTTGTTTTAATATAAGTTCCATTGCTATGATTGTTTTATTTTAATAAATCGGCCACGTAAGGCATTAAAGCTAAATGACGTGCTCTTTTTACAGCCACAGATACTTTTCTTTGGTATTTTAAAGAAGTACCTGTTAAACGTCTTGGTAAAATTTTACCTTGCTCGTTTACAAACTTTAATAAGAAATCTGGGTCTTTATAATCGATATACTTGATACCAGACTTTTTAAAACGACAGTATTTTTTTTGCTTGTTTGTTTCTATGTTAAGCGGAGTTAAATATCTAATTTCTCCGTCTTTTTTTCCTTTAGATTGTTGCTCTATAGATGTTGCCATGATTACGCTTTTACTTTAAGTTTTTCTCTTCTTCTCTCTGCCCAAGATACAGCGTGTTTATCTAAAGACACTGTTAAGTAACGCATAAAACGCTCATCACGTCTAAACTCTACTTCTAAAGACTCTATTGCGTCTCCTTCTACTTGATATTCAAATAAATGGTAAAAACCACTTTTTTTGTTTTGAATTGGGTAAGCTAACTTTTTAAGCCCCCAGTTTTCTTTGGATATCATCTTAGCTCCTTTAGAAACAAGAAAATCTTCGTATTTCTTTACTGTTTCCTTTATCTGATCGTCAGATAAAACGGGATTTAAGATGAAAACAGTTTCATAATGATTCATAAAAAATCTATTTAATTATTAAAAATTGGCTGCAAAAGTAATCATTTTTTATTATAATACAATGTTTAACTAGCGAAAATTAACAAATCTATAGGCGTTAACAATATGTTAAAATAAACAGTTTACCGATGATTTTTGGTTTTTAGCGGAATTTATTGTACTATTGTCGATATCTTAACCGAAATAATATAAAATGTTATGACTTTAAATTGTGTAGTAGTAGACGATTCAGCAATACAGCGTCTCTCCATAGTTAAGTTAGTCGAAAATCATCCTTCGCTAAACTTAATTGCTGAGTATAGCAGTGCTCTCGAAACAAAAAATGGTTTAAACACACACCAAGTAGACTTAATCTTTTTAGACATTGAAATGCCAGTGCTAAATGGTTTTGAGCTTCTAGATGTGTTAAACAAAAAACCACAAATAATATTTGTTACTGGTAAAACTGAATATGCTTTTAAAGCATTTAATTACGATGCTACAGATTATTTACATAAACCTATTACAAGAGATCGTTTTAATACCTCTGTAGAAAAGGCTTTAGAACAACACAAATTAACAATGGATTACCACGAGGAAGAAGGTGAACATATATTTGTGAAAAGTAATCTTAAAAAACGTAAGGTTTATATAAAAGATATTAAATGGATAGAAGCTCTTGGAGATTACGTAAAGCTTGTTACAGAAGAAACGAGCCTTGTTGTACTTTCTACTATGAAAGCCTTTGAGGCTGAGTTGCCGGAGAATAAATTTTTACGTATCCATAAATCTTATATTGTAAATCTTGATAAAATAGATCGTTTTAACAGTAAAAACGTAGAGGTTGGTGCTTACGAAATACCTCTAAGTAGAAACAAAAAAACGCAGCTTGTAGATGCGTTAAATAACATATAACTCCAAATTATAAATAAACCCCTTTAGTTTTTCACAAAAAAATACTCGCTATTATTAACAACTGTCGTACATACTCTGGATACATTTTAAAAGTTATCTACATTTAAAACTATTCGTACTGACCGAAACTCTTTTACATTAGAGAAGCTATTATTTATCTTAATAATAGCTTTTTTCGTTTTTCCTAATGATTGTTGCTTTGGTATTTTTATTAAAATATTTTTATAAAACTGATTTCTAATGCGACCTACAGATGGAGATTCGGGGCCAAGCACGTTTGTTTTAAACACTTGGCGCAGCGATTTGGCCAACCAATTCGAAGCCTGCTCTACCCTATTATAATCCTTATGTTTCAATGTAATTTTTATTTGCTTATATACTGGCGGATAATTAAAATTGTACCTCTCGTCCATTTGCTCCTTGTACATAGACTCGTAATCGTTAGCTGCTACCTGTTGTAAAATATTGTGATAGGGATTATAGGTTTGCACCAAAACTTTACCACGTTTATCGGTACGGCCTGCTCGACCTGCTACCTGTACTATAAGCTGAAAACTGCGCTCGTGTGCTCTAAAGTCTGGAAAGTTAAGCATATTGTCTGCATTCATAACACCTACCAATTTTACATTTCTAAAATCTAAACCTTTGGTTAGCATTTGGGTGCCTACAAGAATATCTATTTCTTTCTGCTCGAATGCCGTAATTATTTTTTCGTAACCGTATTTGCCTCTGGTAGTATCTAAATCCATACGCACTACTTTATGCTTAGGGAATAGTATTTTTACCTCTTCTTCTATTTGCTCTGTCCCAAAGCCTTTATTATCGAGTTCTGGACTGCCACAGGCTTCGCATTGCTTGTGCATTACTGTGTTGTACCCACAATAATGACAACGCAATTGCTTTCGGTATTGGTGATATGTTAAACTTACATCGCAATTAGGACATTGTGTGGCGTGGCCACAGGTATTGCATTCTATAATTGGAGAAAATCCCCTTCTATTTTGAAACAGAATAATTTGGTGCCCCTCATCTAAAGTTTCTGCCATTTCTTCTATAAGCCTATCGCTAAAATGTCCTTTCATACACTTGCGTTTGTGCTTATCTTTTATATCTACCAACTCAATATCTGGCATTAAAACCGCATTATAACGATGCTTTAAGGCAACAAAACCATAACGGTTTTGTTGTACATTAAAATAACTTTCTAAACTAGGCGTTGCCGAACCCAAAAGTACTTTTGCCTGGTGCATGTGCGCTAAAACTATAGCAGAATCTCTGGCATGGTAACGTGGTGCAGGGTCGAACTGTTTAAAAGACTGCTCATGCTCTTCGTCTACAATTATAAGCCCCAATGTTTTAAAAGGTAAAAATACCGAAGAGCGTGCCCCTAATATAATCTGCGCTTTCTTTTCGTTTTGCAATACGTTATTCCAAACCTCAACACGCTCGTGAGAACTGTATTTGGAATGAAATAGTGCGACCTGAGCACCAAAATAATTTTGCAAACGCCCCACTAACTGTGTTGTTAATGCAATTTCAGGTAATAAGTACAATACTTGTTTTTGCGCCGCTAAAGTTTCTTCTATTAATTTAGCGTAAATTTCTGTTTTACCAGAAGATGTTACGCCATGCAGTAAGGTTGTATTGTGTGTTTTAAATGTGGCTTTAATGTCTAAAAGCGCTTTTTCTTGGTGCGTATTTAAAACCTTAGAACTTTCGGTTGTTGCTCCAGAATAGTTTACACGGTCTGTTTGAATAAAATACGCTTCTAGAACAGTCTTATCTATAAGACTTTTAATAATTGCTGAAGACGTATTACTAGCAGATTTTAAATCTGTTACTTTTACAGGTTTTCGAGTTTTTGCTGCTAAAGAAAATAAGTTAAGTACGACTTCGCGTTGCTTTGGCGCTCTAGACAAATCTTCTAAAAGTTGTTGTAACTTAGCTTCAGACGTGTACTTATCACTTAATTTAACGTAACGCACTAATTTAGGCTTATACTTCTCGAAAACTTCTTCCTTAACAGCTATAGCGTCTTTATCTATTAAACGTTTTATAACTGGCAGCACACTTTTTTTATCTAAAATTGCCATAACGTCGTGCACCTTTAAAGAAGATTGGTGGTGCAAGGCTTCGTAAACCAAAAACTCGTCGTCTTTAAAATCACTTTCATCCAGTTTTACCTCTGTTTTGGTAAGCATGGTTTCGCTTTCTAAAATAAAAGCATTAGGTAAAGCTGCTCGCATTACATCTCCCATGGTACACATGTAATAATTAGATATCCATTCCCAAAATTTTAATTGTAACGGCGTTACTATGGCAATTTCATCTAGAATTTGATGTATCTCTTTGGCCTCATATACTACAGGGGCTGTGGTATGGATTTGGTATACCAAACCTGTGTACATTTTAGATTTACCAAACGGTACAGATACGCGCATACCGGGTTTTAGGTATTCTGCTTCGGCGGCTGTTATGCTATACGTAAACAGCTTTTGTAATGGTATTGGTAATATTACATCTATAAAATACCCCATACTATTATTGCTTTCTTAATTTATTTAAAGATGCATTTAACTCGTAGCCTAAAAGCAAAATATTAGCATTTAACCAAAGATACAATAGCAGTATTAAAAGCGCTCCTATTGAGCCATAGAGCTTATTGTACTGGCTAAAGTTTTCTATATATACCCCAAATAAGTATGAGGTTAGAATAATTAAAAACGTTGTAAATAATGCTCCTACAGAAAAGAATTTAGAATCCCTCCCTTCTGTAGTACCAAAGTAATATAATGTTGCTGTGGCTAAATATACCATAAGTACAAAAAACACATATTTGGCAATGTTAAACCAAAAAACATCGTCTGCACCTATACCGTATTCGTGTTGTCTTAGCGCTTCAAGTATTTCTTGTATAACGTAAATTTCAAAATAGCCCAAAACGGCTATGGTAACAATTAACAGAAAAGCAAGTATCAATGCTATACTTAATGCAAAAAGGTATTGCTTGAAAACGTTTCGGGTTAATTGTTCATGGTAAGAACTCTCAAATCCAGAAAACACAGCATTTACACCATTGGCCATTAGTGCTATAGACAGCACAAATACAGAAGATAACAACCCACCCCGTTTATTTTGGTCTATGTTTCCAAAAATATTATCAAAGAAAAAATCTGAAGTTGTAGGAGGTAAAAAAGACTCTAGAAATTCTAAAAACTCTCCTTTAAAGCCTTCTATAGGTATGTAAGGTATAATTATTAAAACAAAGAGTAAAAAGGGAAACAGCGCTGTAAAAAAACTAAATGCAATAGCACTTGCTCTAGCTGTTAATGCGCCTTTGGCAATCCCTATAACGTATAACTCTATTAAATCGTAAAAAGATAACCCCTCTAAACCTGGTAACTTAAATCGTTTTAAAAACCTAACTAGAATACGTAATATTGGTATTTTTTCTAGTTTGTCTTCTATAAGCTTCGTCATTAATGCTTTTAATTTACTTACTTAAGTGCAAGTTAAAAAATAAGTCGCATTAGGTCTCGTTTTTGGTATAAATAAAATGTTTAGTTAACGGCTTTTAGGCTTAAATCCATGTTGTGTACAGAATGTGTTAAGGCGCCACAAGAAATGTAATCTACGCCGCATTCAGCATAATGCCGTACAGTAGCCTCGTTTATGTTTCCAGAAGACTCTGTTAAGCACTTATTGCCAATCATAGCCACAGCCTTCTTAGTATCTTCATAATCAAAATTATCAATTAATATACGATACACACCATCACTTTTTAAAATTTCCTCTACTTCGGTAAGATCTCTGGCTTCTACAATTATTCGCAAATCTTTTTCATTTTCAGACAGATATTCTTTAGTTAAATCTATAGCTTTGGTTATACCTCCTGCAAAATCGATGTGATTATCTTTTAACATAATCATGTCGTATAATGCAAACCTATGGTTTTCGCCACCGCCTATTTTAACCGCCCATTTTTCTAGAACTCTAATCCCTGGTGTGGTTTTACGTGTATCTAAAATTTTTGTTTTAGTTCCTTTTAGTAAATCTACAAAGTTTCTTGTTTTTGTAGCTATGGCACTCATACGCTGCATAGCGTTTAATACTGTGCGCTCTGCTTTTAGTATGGATTGGGAAGACCCTTCAACATATAAAACAACATCACCATAAGACACCGCTGTACCATCCTCTATTTTAACATCTACTCTCAGGTTTTTATCCACGAAGTTAAATACACGCTGCGCAAAGGCAACACCTGCTATAACACCTTTATCTTTTACAAGAAGTTTTGCTCTTCCTCTCGCATTCTCTGGAATACAAGCTAACGAGCTGTGGTCTCCATCTCCAACATCCTCCCTAATGGCATTTTCAATAATGTAGGTTACTTCTTTTTCAAAATAGTCTTTAGTAATCATGTTAAGGAAATTTGAGCAAAAATAATAAATGGAATATTAATTTACGAATTTTTTAGTTTTAATGCTTCTAAATACAAATATCGTAAAAAAGGAAATTGTAATTTTACGCCATGACAATAGCACTAATAACGGTTGGCAAAACTGATAATAAGGAACTTAACACTTTAATAACGGTTTACAAAAATAGGCTTTCACATTATGTAAAGTTTGATTTTGAGGTGATTCCAGATTTAAAAAAAGCGAAAAACTTGAGTGAAACAGAACAAAAACAGAAAGAAGGTGCTCTTATTCTTAAAAAAATTCAACCTTCGGACACACTTATTCTATTAGACGAAAATGGTAAAACTTTCGATTCTGTAGGCTTTTCTGGGTATTTGCAAAAGCATATGAATTCTGGATTAAAACGCTTGGTTTTTGTTATTGGCGGACCTTATGGGTTCTCTAGCGAGGTTTATAAAAAAGCAAATGGGAAAATAGCATTATCTAAAATGACATTTTCCCATCAAATGGTACGTTTATTTTTTATCGAACAATTGTATAGAGGGTTTACTATTTTAAAAAACGAACCCTACCACCACCGTTAAAAATTTAGTATACCTTATAAACTTCTTTACGTTTTTTTAACTGGCGTTCTAAATCGCTTATGGTTTCTCTTACCGCAACTTCAAAATTATGCTCGTTAGATGTGGCATATAGTCTTGGCCCAGGCAAACTCAATTCTATGTTGCATATTTTTCCTGCTTCGTGGTCGCTCCCCTCTTGTTTAAAATAGACCATAGCACTAATTAAAAATTCGTATCGATTAAATAATTTCTCTAACTTTTCTTTTGTAAATGTTGAAAGTGATTCGCTTACATCTACGCCTACATACTGGAAATTTACTGTCATAATTGGTCTGTATTTAAAATTTAACTACATGTCTAATATACAATTTTAGCCTTGCTTGTATAAAGGCTAAAATCATAAAAAAACCTTAAAATATTTAACGTTTAGAAAGTATTTTAACATAAATACGTCTGTTAAAGTAACTTAAATCAATTTATTATGACATCTCCCTCCACTAAAGATCTTATTATTTTCGACGGCGAATGTAACCTGTGCAACGGTGTTGTAGGGTGGTTATTAAAATTTGCACCTAAAGATTTGTTTCACTTTATACCATTTCAATCGCCAGAAGGTCAAAAACTGCTAAAACAACACGGTTTTCCTACGCAGGCACTAGATACTGTTATTTTAATAGATCAATTTGGCGTAAAAACACATTCTGACGGTTTTTTAAGAATAACCTCTAAAATCCCTAAATGGCAACGTGTGTCGGCCTTATTGGCTTTTATACCACGTTTGGTACGCGACTTTATTTATAAAACGGCTTCTAAAAATCGTTTAAAATGGTTTGGAAAATCAAGGAGTTGTAGTATTAGTTTTTAGCATTGAACCCATCTTAACTTTTCATTTTTAACTGAAAATGAGTTGAAATCTAACCAGAAGAGGCACTTTTTGAAGCTCATAGTGGCGCTACGGACAAAAAAAGTAACGAAATACGGGCGAATTTCAGCCATTTTTTAAGAAATAGAAAAAGTCAAGATGAATTCATTTATAAAATAGAATTACTTTTGGAAGCAAAATGTTAATCCATGCAACTTGTTTTCGCCACCAATAACGCCAATAAACTTAAAGAAGTTCAAGCTCTTATACCAGAGCATATAACACTCTTAAGTTTAAAAGACATCAATTGTTTAGAAGATATTCCAGAAACTCAGGATACGATAGAAGGTAATGCTTTGCAAAAAGCCCAGTACGTAAAGACCAATTATGGTTACGATTGTTTTGCCGATGATACGGGTTTAGAAGTTGCCGCTTTAGATGGTGCTCCTGGCGTATACTCTGCACGTTACGCTGGACCGCAAAGAGCAGCCTCCGATAATATGAACCTGCTTCTTGAAAATTTAAAACCTCATACCGATAGAACAGCACAATTTAAAACCGTTATTGCCTTAAGTTTACAAGGCCAAACCCATCAATTTACTGGCATTTGCGAAGGCCACATTACAGAGGAAAAGCACGGTGATAAAGGCTTTGGTTACGATCCCATTTTTAAACCTAAAGGCCACAGTATTACTTTTGCTGAAATGGCTTTAGAACTTAAAAATAGTATTGGGCATAGAGGCAAAGCCACTGCACAACTCATTTCCTTTCTTAACAAATTTTATTAAAACAGTATTGCCTATTACAGGCGATTATCTTACTTTTATTAGATGACTGAAGAATACATCGAAAAAGAAAATGCAGCAATTGCTAATGCTTACAAGCAGCTTTTAAAGGTAAGCTATACTACACTTTCCGATGAGGATAAAAAACTCATTAGAAAAGCTTTCGAAGTCGCTCTAGATGGCCATAAGACACAGCGCCGTAAATCTGGAGAAGCCTATATATTTCATCCTCTTGCAGTTGCTAAAATTGTAGCCGAAGAAATTGGTTTAGATGCCACATCTATAGCTGCTGCACTTTTACATGATGTTGTTGAAGATTGCGATGATTATACCATTAACGATATAGAACAACTATTTGGTGAAACCGTAGCCCGAATTGTAGACGGCCTTACCAAAATATCGTCTTTAAGCAAAGAAAAGGACATGGATGTCTCGTTGCAAGCAGAGAATTTCCGTAAAATGCTATTAACGTTAAATGATGATGTTCGCGTTATTATTATTAAAATAGCAGACCGCTTACACAACATGCAAACTATGGATGCCATGCGTCCAGATAAGCAAGTTAAAATAGCCTCTGAAACCTTATATATTTATGCCCCTCTAGCTCATAGAATAGGGCTCTATAACATAAAAACAGAATTAGAAGACCTCGCACTTAAATATACAGAACCAGAAGTTTTTAAAGACATCCTTAATAAAATTAAGGAAAGTAAAGAAGAACAAGATTTGTATATAGAACAGTTTAGTGGCGTTATTAAAAATTCTTTAGATAAAGAAGATTTTGAATACACCATAAAAGGACGTCCAAAATCTATCTTTTCCATACGACGAAAAATGCTTAACCAAGGTGTTGCTTTCGACGAGGTTTACGATAAATTTGCCATTCGAATTATTTACAAATGCGAAGACTATAACGAAAAGTTTTTAGCTTGGAAAATTTACTCTATAGTTACCGACCATTTTAGACCCAATCCGCTTCGGCTTAGAGACTGGATATCTTCTCCCAAAGGCACAGGTTACGAAGCTTTGCACATTACTGTTATGGGGCCAAAAGGCAACTGGGTAGAAGTACAAATTCGTAGTGAGCGCATGAACGAAATTGCCGAAAAAGGCTATGCTGCGCACTACAAATACAAGCAACAAGGTGAAAAAGAAGACAATCTAGAAACTTGGATAAACAGGTTACAAGAAGCTTTAGAAAACCCAACTATGAATGCTGTAGATTTTGTTGAGCAATTTAAGCTCAATCTCTATGCTAAAGAAATATTTGTATTTACCCCCAAAGGCGAACTAAAATCGTTGCCAAAAGGAGCTACAGCATTAGATTTTGCATTCCACATCCATACCGAAATTGGTATGAAAACCAGAGGCGCTAAAGTAAATAACAAATTGGTACCGCTAAGCCACGAGCTACAAAGCGGAGACCAAGTAGATGTAGTAACCTCTAACAGCGCAAAACCAAATGCCAACTGGCTAAATTATGCCACTACAGCTAGAGCCAGAGTAAAAATAAAATCGGCACTAAAAGAAGACCGAAAACTTGTTGGAGAAGAAGGCAAAGAAATTTTAAGACGCAAACTAAAACAACTTAAAATTACTCTTAATGAGTCTTCCGTAAACGATTTGGTACGCCATTTTAACTTAAAAACAAGTTTAGATTTATTTTATCGCGTTGGCATTGGCTCTATAGACAATACCATGCTAAAAGACTTTGCATCGTCTAGAAATAACGTTTTAATGAGTTTTATTAAAAACAAGATTTCTAGAAAACAGTCTATTTCTAAAGAAGAGCTCGATAAAGAAGAAATTACATCTAATTACGATTCTCTTGTTTTTGGTAAAGAAGAAGAAAAACTCGATTATAAACTTTCCAATTGCTGCAACCCCATACCTGGAGACGATGTTTTTGGTTTCCTAACCGTATCCGAAGGCATAAAAGTACACAAACACAACTGCCCTAATGCGCTAAGTTTGCGCTCCAACTACGCCTATCGTATTATGATAGCTAAGTGGATAGATTCCACACAACAAGAATACGCTACAGAAATTACCATTTCTGGAATAGACCAATTGGGTCTGGTTAGCGATATTACAGCAGTTATTTCTAACAACATGCACGTTAACATGAAAAGCCTGAATTTTGAGACAGACGATGGTTTATTTTCAGGTAAAATAAAGCTTGTTGTTAAAAATAAAGCCCTTTTAAAACGCATATTAGAGAAACTTAAAAAAATTAATGGTATAGATAAGGTTTCCAGAATTTAAAAAAGTGTAAATTTGCCTCGCAATTATGGATTCGACTACAGAAAATAAAAATCAAGAGACTGTAAAAAAGGTTTTTACAACCTTTCTTGAAACGAAAAAACATCGAAAAACGCCTGAACGCTACGCTATTTTACAAGAAATATACAATAGCGATGAGCATTTTGACATAGAATCGCTATACCTTAATATGAAAAATAAAAAGTATAGGGTATCTCGAGCAACATTATACAACACCATAGAATTACTCTTGGAGTGTGGCTTGGTTAGAAAGCACCAATTTGGACAAAATCAAGCGCATTACGAAAAATCATATTTTGATAGGCAACACGATCATGTTATCCTTACAGATACAGGAGAGGTTATTGAGTTTTGCGACCCAAGAATACAGTCTATAAAAAAAACTATTGAAGACATCTTCAATATTGAAATAAATAACCATTCACTTTATTTTTACGGAAATCGAAAATCTCCAGAAAACGATAAGGAGACTAACTAATTTTATATTACAATGGCAGTAGATTTACTACTAGGATTACAATGGGGAGACGAAGGCAAGGGAAAAATTGTCGACGTATTAACTAATAATTACAATATAATAGCACGTTTTCAAGGTGGTCCCAATGCAGGACATACTTTAGTATTTAACGGTAAAAAACACGTTTTACATACTATTCCTTCTGGAATTTTCCACGACGACGCCATCAATTTGGTAGGTAACGGCGTGGTTATAGATCCTGTTATTTTTAAAGATGAATTAGATAAACTTGAAGCTCAAGGTATAGATTACAGAAAAACCTTATTCATTTCAAGAAAAGCACATATAATATTACCAACACATTGTTTACTAGATGCCGCTAGCGAAGCCTCTAAAGGAAAAGCTAAAATCGGTTCTACACTAAAAGGTATTGGCCCCACTTACATGGACAAAACTGGAAGAAATGGTTTGCGTGTTGGAGATTTAGAATTAAGCGATTGGAAAGAACGTTATAGAACCCTTGCAGACAAGCACGAATCTATGATAGCCTATTACAACGTGGATATAGATTACAATTTAGAAGAGAGAGAGCAAAAATTCTTTGAAGCCATAGACGTTTTAAAGTCTTTAAAGTTTATCGATTCTGAAGAATACGTATATCAGGCTCAAAAAGAAAAGAAAACCATTTTAGCAGAAGGCGCTCAAGGGTCTCTATTAGATATCGATTTTGGTACTTATCCATTTGTAACCTCAAGTAATACTACCGCCGCAGGAGCTTGTACTGGTTTAGGTGTTGCGCCAAACCAAATAGGAGAAGTATTTGGTATATTTAAAGCATACACTACGCGTGTAGGTTCTGGCCCATTCCCTACCGAGTTGTTTGATGAAGACGGTGCTACAATGGCAAAAGTTGGTAACGAATTTGGTGCCACAACAGGACGTCCTAGACGTTGTGGTTGGCTAGATTTAATCGCTTTAAAATACGCATGTCAAGTTAACGGTGTAACACAGTTAATGATGATGAAAGGCGATGTGCTTTCTGGTTTTAAAACCTTAAAAGTATGTACTGGCTATAAGTATAAAGGAGAGGTTATACACCACCTACCTTACAATATAGAGCCTGAAAACGTAAGTCCTATATACACAGAATTTGAAGGCTGGAGTGAAGATTTAACAGAAATGAGCGAGGCTTCTCAATTTCCTAAAGCATTAAATGATTATATTTCCTTTTTAGAAAAAGAGTTAGAAATTCCAATCACCATAGTTTCTGTAGGACCAGATCGAAAACAAACTATTTTTAGAAAATAACATATTACTTTCAATTTTAAAAAGCTTACTTCGGTAGGCTTTTTTTGTGTTCAAATTAAAATGCATGGCATGCGATTAGTATTTGCCTAAACTCTAAAAATTAAACCTAAATCGCAACATAGTTTCTTTAGCACACAAAGACTATGTTAAACATTGATTATTTTATAATTTTCAATCAACTAAAGGCCATATAATTGCTTAGTTTTGTAGGACTTAAATTGCTTCTATGAATACTATTCGATTATGCTATTTTATACTTTTTGTAAGCCTTAGTTTTGCCCAAAACAAACACACTATTAGTGGTATAATTACAAATGCTGAAAATGGAGAAACTATTTTTGGAGCTTCTGTATTTTTAGAAAACACCAGCACAGGAACCATTACAAACGAGTATGGGTTTTATTCGCTAACCGCCAAAGCCAACACGTATAATATAATTGTATCTTATATAGGATTCTCCACGTTTACTAAAACCATTACACTACAAAATAACAACAAACTGAATATAGAACTTAAAGCGGCCTCTACCGAGCTTGAAGAGGTTGTAATTGTTGCAGAAGAATCTGAACGGGTTAACATAAAAAGTCCACAAATGAGTGTTTCAAAATTAAAATCTGAAACCATAAAAAAAATACCAGTAGTGCTGGGCGAAGTAGATATTATAAAATCCATACAACTCTTGCCTGGTGTTACCAATACAGGAGAAGGCTCTGCGGGGTTTAATGTTAGAGGTGGTGCTGCCGACCAAAATTTAGTATTACTAGACGAAGGCATTATATACAACACCTCGCATTTATTTGGGTTCTTTTCTGTATTTAATGCAGATGCTATAAAAGATGTTAAGCTTTACAAAGGTGGCATTCCCGCACAGTTTGGAGGTCGTGTCTCTTCCGTTTTAGATGTTAGACAAAAAGACGGTAATAGTAAAAACTTCGAGCTTAACGGTGGTATAGGCGCAATATCCAGTCGGTTATCTGCGGAAGGTCCTGTTTTTAAAGACAAAGGCTCTTTTTTAATTGCAGGTAGAGCATCTTATGCACATTTATTTCTTCAAGCCGCAAATCAAGATAACAGCGCTTCTTTTTACGATTTGAATTTAAAAACCAATTATAACATTAATTCCAAAAACAAATTATATCTATCTGGTTACTTTGGCAGAGATGACTTTAATTTTGGTGCCAATTTTTTTAGTGCCTATGGTAATGCTTCTGGTAGTTTAAGGTGGAATCATATTTTTAACGATAAGTTATTTTCTAACCTGTCTTTAGTAT
Organism: uncultured Flavobacteriaceae bacterium; assembly: GCA_947489085.1. Classification (GTDB taxonomy): domain Bacteria; phylum Bacteroidota; class Bacteroidia; order Flavobacteriales; family Flavobacteriaceae; genus Jejuia. Next base: position 127,495 of record CANLCJ010000001.1, on the reverse strand, counting down.
ATAGCGATTACGACTATCAACTAGATTTCATAGCTTTTGACTTCGATTGGCTTTCTGAAATTATAAATTATAATATAAAGTACGATTTGAGTTATTTTAAAAGCAATAAGCTAAAACTTAATTTTGGTTTAAACTCAATTTATTACGATTTCAATCCTGGAGAAATTAACCCTACCTCCCCCGCATCGTCTATAAATCGCCTGATATTAGATCCAAAACGTGCCTTAGAAAGTGGTATATACACAAGTGCAGAATATAAAGTGTCTAAAAAATTAACCGCCACGTTCGGGTTGCGGTTTAGCAATTTTAATAGACTTGGTGGGCAACCGCTATTTAATTACGAAAACAACCAACCCGTGGTTTACAACGAAACTCTAGGCGTTTACGAAGAAGGTAATGTTATTGGCGTTACAGATTTTGATACTAACGAAACCATAGAACGTTTTAATAATTTAGAACCACGGTTAGCAATGGCATATCAATTTAACGATAATACATCTGTAAAAGCAGGGTATAGTAGAACAGCACAATACATCCATTTGCTATCTAATACTATTTCTGTAACCCCTTTAGATGTTTGGGCACCTAGCGGTAAATTTATAAAGCCACAATTATCCGATCAATACGCTATTGGTTATTTTAGAAACTTTAAAGCTAAAACCTACTCTTTAGAAATTGAAGCTTACTACAAAACAGTAGCTAATAGAATAGATTATGTAGACGGCTCAGATTTAATTGGGCAAAACACTATAGAAACCGAAATTTTAAATGGCGAACTGCGTGCTTACGGTTTAGAGTTTTTATTTAAAAAAACTAAAGGTGATTTTACAGGGTGGTTAGCTTATACTATTTCTAGAGCAGAACAAAGAACCCCCGGAGGTGCCGCTGGCGGCCCAGGAATTAACAATGGAGATTGGTACTATGCTGCACACGATAGAACACACGACATATCCTTAACTGGAAGTTACCAATTCAACAAAAAATGGAATTTTGGAGCTAATATTATTTATCAAACTGGACGCCCAGTAACATTCCCAGATGGGCAGTTTGTTTTTGAAGGTATTAATGTACCTAATTTTTCTAGTAGAAACGAAAGTAGATTAACAGCTTATCACAGAATAGACGTTTCAGCGACATACGTGCCCAATAAAAAACCAGATAATAGATGGAAAGGCGAATGGGTTTTTGGTATTTACAATATCTATAACCGAAGAAATGCAGCTTCGATTGCCTTTGGTCAAAACAGAGAAACTGGTGCAAACGAAGCTACTCGTACTGCTATTTTTGGTATTGTACCCTCTGTATCTTATAATTTTAAATTTTAACTTATGCGTATCATTAATTACATAATACTAAGTATGCTCTCCATGGTAACGTTTTCATGTACAGACGTGGTAGATGTAGATGTACCTACTGCCCCACCAAGATTAGTGGTAGAGGCTTCTATAGACTGGGAAAAGGGTTCTTTAGGTAACGAACAAGTTATCTTACTAAGTACATCCACCCCTTTTTTCGATAACTTATCAGATACCAGTGTAATTGGCGCCTCTGTACAAATTACCAACACTAACTCTGGCGAAACAATTGTTTTTACAGATCAAGAAGACGGCACTTACACAACCTCTAATTTTACACCTGTTTTAAATAACACTTACACTTTAGAAATAAACTACTTAGGAGAAATCTACAGAGCTGAAGAAACCATGACTTCTGTACCAGATATAGACGAAATTAGCCAGTCCAGAGAAAGTGGGTTTAATGACGAAGCGCTTGCCGTAGACCTCTTTTTTAGAGATCCTCCAGATGAAGATAACTTCTATTTTTTTAGATTCGAAGCCCAAGGCGACCTTCTCCCCGAACTATTAACATTCTCTGATGAATTTACAAACGGTAACAGATTAGAAGTATTTTTCGAAAAAGAAGACGATGAAGACAATAACATTCGAGAATTTGCCCCCGGAGATGTTGCCTTTATAGAGTTTCACGGTGTTTCGCGCCAAAACTTTAATTATTTAGAAATACTTATAGATCAATTTGAAAGTGCAGCCAATCCCTTTGGAACTATCCCTGCATCTTTAAGAGGTAATTGTATCAATATTTCTAATCCAGATAATTATGCCTTTGGTTATTTTAGATTGTCTCAAGTCGTGAGAACTACCTACGTCTTTCAATAGCGCTAAAATACAATTATTACAACCGAAAGATTTAACTTGTTAACAAAGTTGAATTATTATTAACTCAGAAGGTTTTTTCACTAATTTTTATTTTCTTTTGTAAAAGATGTGACTATACAAATAGTTATGTGTCTTAAAACTATCAACTGTTAAATTAGTAAAGACTACTACTTGAAAACCCTCGATAACATTGCTGAAAGATCAGACGAAGATCTGGTAAAAACTATAGTAGAAAGTAACGACACATTACTTTTTGAGGTTTTATACGATAAGTATGCAACATTAGTTTATAATAAATGTTATGGTTTTGCAAGAGACGAAGACGAAGCTAAAGATTTAACACAAGATGTATTTTTAAAGCTTTTTGTTAAACTGGGTAGTTTTAAAGGGAAATCGAAATTTTCCACTTGGTTATATGCATTTACTTATAACCATTGCGTAAATTTTGTAACTCGAAATACTGCCAAAAAAATTGAAAAAAAATCTGTAGATTATACAGATATAGAAAATGTTTCTGATACAGAATTAGAAGACAATGAATTTCTCAGCATGCGTGTTGATAAGCTAAAAAAAGCAATGGATTTATTAGCGCCAGACGAGAAAATGATAATATTATTAAAATATCAAGACCATCTAACAATTAAAGAAATAGGAACTGTTTTAGATATTGGGCAAAGTGCCGTAAAAATGAGAGTAAAAAGAGCTAAAGATAAATTAATAGACATTTACGCTAATAACCTTTAAAACCATGGAAAATCCGTTTACAAAAATAGACCGACCACTTAAGGAAGTTCCAAAGGAACTAAAGGCAAAAGTAATGAGCGATATTGCAATGGCTAAACTTATTATGGAACTTGCTGCTTTATTTTCTTATAATATTGGCCACGTTATAGAAACAGTTATAAGTAAAAGAGATAAAAAATAAACCAAGTATAACCCTAACAAATTTTAATTACTTATGGATAAAGCAATAGAATGGAAAGACGTAGCCTTGTCTTCTTTAAACACGATGTGGATAGAAATTACAAAAATATTTCCTAATGTTTTAGGCGCTTTAGTTATACTAATAGTAGGTTGGTTTGTAACAAAATTAGTGGTTCGCATTGTAAAGAAAACATTGAAAATTGCTAAAGCAAACCGCTTAGACGACAAACTAAACGAAATTGAATTGGTAGAAGGTAAAAATTTAAATTTTGATACCGTAAAAATTGTTTCAAAATTTATAAAATGGCTCATGTATATCATGTTGCTTATAATGATATCAGACGTGCTTAATCTTACCATGATTTCTCAGCAAATAAGCAATCTATTAAGTTATTTACCTCAATTGTTTTCTGCTTTGGTAATTTTTACCATTGGTCTTATTCTTGCCAACGTTATAAAAAAAGGGCTGCAATCCTTTTTCGAGTCTATGGACCTATCTGGAGCTAAAATTATTGGACAGGTCGTATTTTTTCTTATTGTAATTTTTACTTCAATTACAGCCTTAAATCAAGCAGGTGTTAACACAGAAATCATTACGAGTAACATTACCATGATTTTGGCATCTTTTTTATTAGCCTTCGCTCTAGCCTTTGGTGTAGGCGCTCAAAAAGTAGTAGGAGATCTATTAAAAACGTTTTACACTAGAAAAATATATGAGGTTGGACAAATTATAGAATTTAACAACACTCGTGGAGAAATAGAAACTATTAATGGTATTTCTGTAACCCTAAAAACCAAAGAGGGTAAAATAGTCGTACCTATTAAAGATATTGTAGAGAGTCAAGTACGTGTACAGGATTAACTTTAAGTTAGGGTTAAAATTTGGTTGGTTACTTTTCTGTGCGCCAAAACGGCTCTCTACTTTTTTATAATAAAGTGATTTATTAGCTTAGAAGCTATAGAAGAGGCCTCTTACTGGATTAAAATTTATATAACTTCTACAATATATGTTGCTAACGTGAGCTATTTCACAGCCCATAAGAGGGACTTACAAATTCATTGAGAAACTAAGCTTTACGATATGTTTATTGCACTCCATAGTTTATAATTTATTCATTAAAGCAATAAATTTTATTGTCGTGTTTATAAATCTTCTAAAAAAGCGCTAACTAAAGCTTTACCGTTACAACTTTTACGCAAAAATTAGCAAACTTGATAATCTGTATAGTTCCATTTTAAAACTACATTTACCTCTAAAAAGTAGTTTTGAAAGAAAAAACCTATACTAAAATTTACTTTTAATCTTATTTATTTGCTTTTAATCGATTTTTAATTCTGTTTTATCCTATAAAACTCAAAATATAACATAGTCACTAATATTGCACCAGTATTAACCCCAACGATGTATATTTTGACAGACGAAGCATTAATTACAGAATTTAAAAACACACAAAGCACAGCGCTTTTTGGAGAAGTTTACGATAGATTTTCTAAAATGGTATATAACAAGTGTTACTCTTTTGTTCGCAATGAAGATGAAGCTAAAGACTTGACACAAGATATCTTTTTAAAATTATATACGAAAATAGACAGTTTTAAGGGTAACGCTAAGTTTTCTACTTGGTTGTATTCCTTCACATATAATTATTGTATAAATTATGTTACTAGGAATAAAAATAAAAAATACGAACAGCGGTATTCTACATTCTATGAATACGAGCATATCGAAGACGATGCAAAACATGATACTATAGATAACTTTAATGAAAAATTTAATTATGCGTTGAGTCAGATTTCACCTCAGGAAAAATCTATTTTAATCTTAAAATATCAAGAGAATATTTCTGTAAAAAAGTTAGAAGAATTACTTGGCATAAAAAGCAGCGCCGTTAAAATGAGAGTAAAAAGAGCCAGAGAACGCTTCGCACTCCATTACAATTCATACAATGAAAAAGAATTATTACTAAAGGTTTCTTAATTAAAAGATGTAGAGTGCATAGTTTGCAATAGAGACTATAAGTTAGGGTTAAAATTTGGTTGGTTACTTTTGCATAACACAAATTCTACATCTTAAAAATCCTTTCCATATATTATGGAAGGGATTTTTTTATTGAGATTGAAATTTAGACGTTTCAATTGTTAGGTTCATTTCTTTTATATGACCAATATCTAAAAATTGCTAAGTAAAGGAAAAATGAAAATCTTAAATACAAATTTTAAACGCTTTATCTCTAAAAAGGTAACAGGACAGAGTATATTCAATAAAAATAACAATTGCAATACACAGATAGATCTCGATATCGTGCTACCTAATAGTATAGAGTTTCCTTTAATAGGTAATTTGTAAGAAAATAATAAATCAATTATATTTCCATAAATAAAATATAGATTATGAGTTTAGCACAAGAATTACAAGTAATTAAAGATAAATCTGCAGAAAACATCCCTAAAGATAAACTAGAGATTATGTTGGGAAGTACAGAAGCTTTATTAAAAGCAAATCTATCGGATAAGGCTTTAAAAACAGGAGATAAGTTGCCTGATTTTTCTTTGAGCAATGCCCACGGAAAAACCGAAACTTTAAGCGAGCATTTAGATAAAGGCACTGTTGTTATTTCCTTTTATAGAGGAGGATGGTGTCCTTATTGCAATATAGAATTAAAAGCACTACAGGCCGTATTGCCTGAAATTAAAGCAAAAGGAGCAAACTTAATTGCCATAACACCTGAAACACCAGATAATTCTTTAACGACTTCTGAAAAAAACGAACTTGGATTTAGTATCTTGAGTGATATTGGTAATACTGTTGCCAAAAAAATGGGATTAGTATTTCAAATGCCAGAGCCTTTAAGAGAAGTGTACCATGCGTTTAGTATAGATGTACCAAAACATAATGGAGATACCGCTTATGAGTTACCAATGCCTGCTACTTACGTTGTGGCACAAGATGGTACTATTACTTATGCATTTGTTCCAGAAGATTACACAGAACGCGCAGAGCCAAAAGCCATTTTAGACGCTTTATCTTAGAAGAGTATCCAGTTTTTGGTGCTTAGCTTATTTTTATGCTGTTTAATGCATAAAAAACAATGCACTGAATTAGAACATTTACTCAAACAATAGTTGTGTTAGTACAACAAGAAAAAATCCCATTCTTTAAGCAATTTGCCTTAAGAATGGGATTTTTAATGCTGGTAAATCTGTGTTCTACCAGTATATTAAATTATATGTGTAGCGCACGATCTTCTGTTGCTGCTAACGCCGCTTCTTTTATAGCTTCTGTAAACGTAGGATGCGCATGAGACATACGAGACACATCCTCTGCACTAGCACGATATTCCATAGCTACAACAGCTTCTGCTATCATATCTGCAGCACGAGCGCCTATCATATGCACACCTAGAATTTCGTCTGTACTAGCATCGGCTAAAATTTTAACAAAGCCATCTAAATCCATACTGGCACGGCTTCTTCCTAAGGCTCTCATTGGAAATTGTCCTGTTTTATAGGCAATACCTTCTTCTTTCAATTGTACTTCAGTTTTTCCAACTGCTGCAACTTCTGGCCAAGTGTATACAACCCCTGGTATTAAATTATAATCAATGTGCGGCTTTTGTCCTGCTAGAGTTTCTGCTACAAATACACCTTCTTCTTCTGCTTTATGTGCTAGCATGGCACCTTTAACAACATCTCCAATAGCATAAATATTATTGGCTGTTGTTTGCAAATGGGCGTTTACCTCTACTCTACCTCTGTCATCAAGTTTAACGCCTGCTGCTTCTGCATTTAAGCCAGCAGTATATGCACTACGGCCTACAGATACTAAACAGTAATCGCCTTTAAACTCTACCTCTTCTCCTTTTTTATTATCTGCTTTAACAATAACCTCATCGCCCACACGCTCTACAGACTTCACTTTATGAGATACTTGCATTTTAAACTTGGCTTTCTTAAACACTTTATTAAGTTCTTTAGATAAACCAGCATCCATATTTGGTATAATTCTGTCGGCGTATTCTAAAACAGTAACTTCTGCGCCCAAACGTCTGTAAACTTGCCCTAACTCTAAACCAATAACACCACCTCCTATAATCATTAAATGTTTTGGTATTTCTTTAAGTTTTAATGCTTCTGTAGATGTTATAATGCGTTCTTTATCAACACTAATAAACGGTAATGTAGACGGCTTACTACCTGTGGCTATAATACTTTGTTTTGCTTCAATTTCTACATTTTCTTCGCCCTCTATAGCTATGTGAGTTGCATCTTTATAACTCCCTAAGCCATGATATACGTCGATATTGTTTTTTTTCATTAAAAAATCGATACCTCCAGTTGTTTGGTCTACAACAGCTTGTTTACGAGCTATCATTTTTTCCAAATTTACTTTAACATCTCCTGGAAGCTCGATACCGTGCTCTTCAAAATGCTTTACAGCATCTTCATAATGATGCGAAGAATCTAACAATGCCTTGCTAGGTATACACCCTACATTTAAGCAGGTACCCCCTAATGTACTGTACTTCTCTATTATGGCAGTTTTCATACCCAATTGTGCGCAACGAATGGCTGCTACATATCCTCCTGGACCAGAACCGATAACGGCTACATCATATGATTTCATAGTGTTTTATTATTTTTATAAAAATACAAACCAAATAAACTGTAACTTTCAGCTATTTAGCGTCTCAAAAATACAAATTTAACAGTAAGCCTTTTAAAGATTTTCACTAAAAAAGAAACTAAAAAATATACTTTTAATAATCTAATTGTTATTTTTTTCAATTTCGTTCAAAACCCATTCTAATTCTGGATCTCTACCTTCTTGGCGATCTTTAAATGTTGGCGCTATTGCAACATCTGGTAGTATACCATATCCATCTGGGGTTTGCTTGTAAGGTGCCTCTATTTGTAGAATACCAATTCTAGCCAAAAGTTTAGTTTCTGGGAGTTGATATATTTTATAATATCCTGCTACACATCCATTATAAGCGCCTCCCGTTTCTTCTCCTATAAATGTGGCTCTTTTTGTAGCTTTTAAATGTGTGGATATTAAGGAAGAGGCCGAAAAAGAGTTTCCGTTTATTAAAACATATAATGCACCTGTATAATTTATAGCATTAGGTTTTTTAAGTTTAGCATCAGTTAAATTATAGTATAAAGTGCTGTCTCTCTTTTTTACCTTTATCAAATTATGTACAGCTAGTAGAGGTGATAATACACCAACTGCGCCTTTTACAAGTAAAGGTGTTGTATTACTCATTAGTGCTTTTAAAACGGGGATACGATTTGTAACCTTGCTCTTTTCTGTAAATTGAAATGCTTTTGGCGTAAGGTAACTGTACAGGTGCCTTACTTCTGCTATACGTCCGCCGCCATTGTCGCGCAAATCGAGTATAAGGTGTTTGGTCTGTGCAGCCTTTAATTTCTGGAAACTCTCCTTATAGAATTTTTTATATTTTCCATTGGTAAAGCTTCTTATTTTCATGTAGGCCACAGCACTATCTTTTCCTATGTAATCGAAATTTCTCGTATATTCTTTGCTTCTAGCTATGTATCCTCTTTTACGTTTTAAAGCTCGCTTTTGCTTTTGCTCTGCTCGGCGAATACGTTTTTGAGCTGCGCTAAGTGTTTCGGGTGTTGTTTTCTTTTTAACAGCAACAGTATCTTTTTTAACAACTGAATCATTTTTTTTAGTCTTTTTTAAAGCCTTGGCTTCTCTTTTAAATACCTTATCGAATACAGAATCTCTAAGCTTAAAAGTTACGTTTAAACTGTCTAAACGTCCTTTATCTCTTATATAAAGTCGTTTAAACGATCGTCCTATCGCTCTGTTATACAATGTTTTGTTGTATCCATCTGAGGTAAATCGTGTTTTAAAACGATCTACCAGTGCATTTACAGGTTCTCCTTCTACCTTTAAAACTTCTGCACCTACCAATGTGGAATCTTTTCCAACTGTACGCTTTACCAATAATCTTTCATCAAGATACTCGAAATCTAAAGCATAAAAATCGAATTTGGTTTTAGCCCGTGCTTTTTGTTCTTTTTTATTCAACCTTACACCAAGCGGACGTATAGACAAGTGCCCTTGACGCACATGTTTTATAACAGGAATTAGCTGTTTATAAAAATCTCTGGATGTTAATGGTGTGGTTATATATTGCTTTAAACTATCTAACTTAAATTCTAAATCTGCTTTGGAGGTATATTGGTATAAATTAGGATGGTGTTTTTGCAGCTGTACGTATAATTTATCCACATCGCTATGTAATGCTGTTACACTATGTAATTTTGTAACTGCTTCGTTGTGTCGTTTTATACTGCTGCAAGACATGCTGATGAGCAAAATGAGCAAATAAAAAATACGTTTTCTCATAAGAATCCGAAAAATTTGACATCTAAAGTAAGCGTATTTGTAAAATTTTAGCTCTAATTACATTTAATTTAACGTTTACAATACGTCGCCTATTCATTTCCTAACAAAATTATGTAATTTTACATCATGCAAAAGAACATTAATATACAAAACAAAAAGGCAAGATTTCAATATGAAATACTAGACAAATATACTGCTGGTATTGTATTAACGGGTACAGAAATAAAATCTATTCGTAATAGTAAAGCCTCTATCGCCGAAAGTTTTTGTGAATTTAATGATAATAATGAGCTTTTCGTGGTAAATATGACTGTGGAGGAATACCTCTATGGCAATTATTACAACCATAAGCCAAAAGCTACTAGAAAGCTACTTCTTAATAAAAAAGAACTTAAAAAACTAAATAAAGAGGTACAGAATTCTGGACTTACAATAATACCTCTGCGCTTATATATTACTGATAAGGGTTATGCAAAATTGGACATTGCGCTTGCAAAAGGAAAAAAACTTTACGACAAGCGAGAAACCATGAAGGACAGAGACAACAAACGGAATTTAGACCGCATTAAGAAGATTTATAATTAACAATACTCGTACTAAGTTTGGCCATACGCTATAAAGTATGAGTTATTTTAAAACTGAAATAAACGGCTTAACAAGCTACGAACAGTTAGCTTTTACACTATTTCGTTTAATATATTTTATATGAAAACAAGGCTCATCTTTTTGCTTTTAACGAGTGTTAGTTTGTGCTTAAATGCACAAAAAAAACCTAAAACTAAAACTGAAAAAACAAAAAAGACCTTTGTTATAGATAGCTCTAAAGTACTAACGCTACACAAAACAGTAAAAGCTTTGTATGAAGTTATTTCTGCTAATAAAAAAGAGAATCGTAATTGGAAACAATTTAGGTTTTTATTTTATCCTAGTGCCAAACTGATACCTTCTGGTTATAACGAAGACGGGGTTTATAAAACAAAATTTTTAACCCCTGATGAGTATATTAAAAACTCTGAGAATTGGTTAAAATTAAATGGGTTTATCGAAAAGGAAATTCATAGAGACGTTAATACATTTGGTAACATTGCACATGTGTTCTCAACATATCAATGCTACCACGACACCAAGGATAAAAAACCTTTTATGCGTGGCATAAATAGTATACAACTATTAAACGATGGCAAACGCTGGTGGATTTTAAATCTGTATTGGGCCCAAGAAACGGAAAAACACCCTATACCTAAAGCCTATTTACCTAGAAAAAAGTAATAGCATAACAATATTTTTTTTATCAATTCTACATCGTTAAAGCCATTTAAATATGTCCAACACCAAAGACTCTAAAGCTACAGAAACCTATTGGACTACACGCTATACTAATAGCCAAACAGGTTGGGATATAGGAGCGCCTTCTACACCTCTAAAAACCTACTTTGAGCAATTAAACAATAAAAATAGTTCTATTTTAATTCCAGGAGCAGGCAACGCTTACGAAGCTGAATATTTATTTTTTAAAGGATTTAAAAACGTGTTTATTCTAGATATTGCTAAAGCGCCTTTAGAGGCTTTTAAAAAAAGGATTCCTAATTTTCCAGAAGCACATATTATACACGACGATTTTTTTACGCATAAAGGCCGTTACGACCTTATTGTGGAACAAACCTTTTTTTGCTCCTTCCCGCCTTACCCTGAAAGTCGCCATAAGTATGCTTTAAAAATGCACGAGCTACTTAAGGAAAACGCTAAACTTGTTGGGCTATGGTTTAACTTTCCTTTATCTAACGATATGGAAAAGCGTCCATTTGGAGGTAATATTGAAGAATATACTGAATATTTTAAACCTCTATTTCACATAAAAACTTTCGAAACCTGTTATAATTCTATACCACCAAGAATGGATAGAGAGTTGTTTGGTATTTTTGAGAAAAAAACCTCTGTTTAAAGCAGCGTATTTAAGTTGGCTATTGCCTAATTTTTGTTTTCCAGAAGCGGCACGAACTTAAACTCGCCATATTCGTACTTCTCAAATTCCTTAGGCCCTTTGCGTACAAATAATGTCATTATTTGGGCTTTATCTCCAACAGGAATAACTAATCGGCCTCCATCTTGCTTAAGCTGGCTTAATAGAGGTTTTGGTACAAAAGGAGCACCAGCCGTAACTATTATACTATCGAAAGGCGCCTGTTCCGGCAAACCTTTGTAGCCATCTCCAAAAATTAATTGCTTTGCCCTATATCCTATTTTAGATAAAAATTTACTTGTTTTTTTAAACAGCTCTTGCTGGCGTTCTATGCTGTAAACACGTGCGCCTAATTCGCATAAAACAGCAGTTTGGTACCCACTACCTGTACCAATTTCTAAAACGTTATCTCCCGCTGAAATCTTCATCAACTCGCTTTGAAACGCTACCGTATAGGGTTGCGAAATTGTTTGGTCTGCAGCTATAGGAAAGGCTTTATCTTGATACGCATGATCTAAAAATCCAGAATCCATAAACAAATGCCTAGGTATTTTACCTATAGCATTCAACACATTAGCATTGGTTATGCCTTTAGATTCTAAAATGCGAACCAATTGCTGTCGCATGCCTTGGTGTTTAAATGTATCTTTCAAATGCTGGAGAGTTATTTGTGCTAAAATTAAACAAAGATTTTTAAGCGAAAAACAATTTATTCAGAATTTAATTTTGCTATCTTTCAACATCTAATTTACAAATGGTATGTTGCTTATTTTTAGAAGTATTTTATCATTATAAAATTACGAATTGTACTATTTTTGTTTAAAACGTAAAAAATTATGCTAAAAGCAGGTGTGCTAGGTGCTGGTCACTTAGGAAAAATTCATTTAAGACTACTTAACCAATCAACAAAATACGACTTGGTTGGGTTTTACGATGCTGATACAGAAACAGCTCAACTTGTTGCAGATGAATTTGGTTATAAGTTATTTGACTCTATAGACAACTTAATTGCTGCTGTAGATGTTATCGATATTGTAACGCCTACACTTTCTCACCACGAATGTGCTATAAAAGCCATTACTAAGGGGAAACATATTTTTATAGAAAAACCAATTACCAATACTGTTGCAGAGGCCGAAGACATTAGGGCTCTGGTAGCATTACACGGTGTTAAAGGCCAAGTAGGCCATGTGGAGCGTTTTAATCCTGCCTTTGTTGCCGTTAAAGAAGATATAAACACTCCAATGTTTATAGAAACGCACAGGCTAGCCGAGTTTAACCCAAGAGGTACAGATGTTCCTGTGGTTTTAGATTTAATGATACATGACATCGATATTATATTAAGCATTGTAAAATCTGAAGTAAAACACATTTCTGCAAGTGGCGTTGCTGTAATAAGTGATACACCAGATATTGCTAACGCACGTATTGAGTTTAAAAACGGATGTGTAGCTAATCTTACTGCCAGTAGAATTTCACTTAAAAAAATGCGTAAAGCCCGCTTTTTTCAAAAAGATGCCTATATCTCTGTAGACTTTTTAGAAAAGAAGTGTGAAGTGGTTAAAATGAAGGATGCTCCTGAGCAACCTGGCGATTTTGATATGATTTTGCAAAATGCGGAAGGCACAAAAAAACAAATCTATTTCGATAATCCTAAAATTCCTGAAATCAATTCGATTTTAGACGAATTAGAAACTTTTGCCGACGCCATAACTAACGATACAACACCAATTGTAACCTTACATGACGGTACAGAGGCATTACGTGTAGCAAACATGATTATCAATCAATTTTAAACCGCAATTAACAACTAACCTGCTGCTTAAATTTGTACATCTTGCTGTAACAAAATATAAAACCAATTATTATGAAAACTATAGCCGTAATTGGAGCAGGTACAATGGGAAATGGTATTGCACATGTCTGTGCTCAAAATGGCTTTAGAGTCAACCTTATCGATAATAATAAAGAAAACCTAAGCAAAGGTTTAATTACAATTGGTAACAACCTAGACCGTATGGTCTCTAAAGAACAATTAAAGCCTCTAGATAAAACACGCACATTACAAAACATCGTTACATTTAACACACTAGAAAACGGTGTAAAACATGTAGATCTTGTAATCGAAGCTGCTACGGAAAATCTAGAACTTAAACTCAGTTTATTTAAAGCCTTAGATGCACTTTGTACCCCCTCTACACTACTGGCTACAAACACATCTTCTATTTCTATTACTCAAATTGCCGCAGTAACTACTAAGCCAGAAAATGTTATTGGTATGCATTTTATGAACCCAGTACCATTAATGCCGTTGGTAGAAGTTATAAAAGGCTATAACACCTCTAATACAACAGCTAACACCGTTACAGCCTTAGCAAAAACATTAAAAAAAACACCTGTACAGGTTAACGATTATCCTGGATTTGTAGCCAACCGCATTTTAATGCCCATGCTTAACGAGGCCATAGAGACCCTTTACAATAAAGTAGCTGGTGTAAAAGCAATTGATGCTGTTATGAAATTGGGGATGGCGCACCCTATGGGCCCTTTACAATTGGCAGACTTTATTGGCTTAGATGTTTGCCTTTCTATTTTAGAAGTACTTTACAATGGCTTTAAAAACCCTAAATATGCACCTTGTCCATTGTTAGTTAATATGGTAAACGCAGGTAAACTTGGTGTTAAATCTGGAGAAGGATTTTACGATTATAACCACTCTAAAAAAGCAGAATTTGTCTCCAAACAATTCTTAAAGTAATTACATCTTATTATGAGCATTGCGCAACAGCTTAAAGCTATAAAAAATAAATTACCACAACATGTTACTTTAGTTGCCGTTTCTAAAACGAAACCTGTTTCTAATCTCATGGAAGCTTACAATGCTGGACAACGCATATTTGGCGAAAATAAAGTTCAGGAAATGGCAACCAAATACGATGAAATGCCGAAAGACATTCAATGGCACATGATTGGGCATTTGCAACGTAATAAAGTAAAATATATGGCACACTTTGTTCACCTTATACATGGTGTCGATAATTTTAAATTGCTAAAAGAAATAGACAAACAAGCACAAAAACACAGTAGAGTTATAAATTGCTTGCTACAAATAAAAATTGCAGAAGAAGACAGTAAATTTGGTATGACTCCTGAAGACGCTAAAGGTATTTTATCTTCAAATGCTTTTCTTGAGCTTAAAAACATTAACATTACAGGAGTTATGGGAATGGCTACATTTACCGAAAATAAGGCGCAAATAACTCGAGAATTTACACTTTTAAAAACAACTTTTAATACGCTACAAGCTTTACAAACTGATAATTGCAATCTAAAAACAATATCTATGGGTATGAGTGGCGATTATCAAGAAGCCATTGCTTGTGGCAGCACCATGGTTCGCGTAGGAAGTAGTATCTTTGGTTCTAGAAATTACAATTAGCCCCTATAAATTAAAATACTATTTACGCAATACTAGACATAGAAACTACCGGAGGTAAGTTTAACGAGGAAGGCATTACAGAAATTGCTATTTATAAATTTGATGGCCATCAAGTTGTCGATCAATTTATAAGTCTTGTAAATCCTGAAAGAGAGATACAACCATTTGTTGTTAAACTAACAGGTATTAACAGCAAAATGCTGCGTACTGCGCCTAAGTTTTACGAAGTAGCCAAACGTATTGTAGAGATCACAGAAGGGTGTATAATTGTAGCACACAATGCACAATTCGATTACAGAATTTTATGCACAGAATTTAAGCGTCTTGGTTTTGAATATAAGAGAGAATCTCTATGTACAGTAGAACTATCTAAATACCTAATTCCAGACCTCCCCTCTTATAGTTTAGGCAAACTGGTTCGCTCTCTTGGCATTCCTGTTTCAGATAGGCATAGGGCTTCTGGAGATGCGCAGGCTACTGTTAAATTGTTTCAACTGCTACTAGATAAAGATACCTCCAAAAATATTATTAAAGATGCTGTTAGGCTTAACCCTAAAAACCAATTAGAACCTAGACATTTAGATATTATTTCAGAACTACCAACTGTAACAGGCGTGTATTATATACATAAGGCAGATGGAGAAATTATATACATTGGTAAAAGTAAGAACATAAAAAAACGCATTAACCAGCATTTTACAAGTACAAATCCTAAATCCAGGAAAATACAAAGTTTAGTCGCTACAGTAACTTATGAAGCTACAGGGAGCGAACTTGTTGCACTATTAAAAGAAAATGAAGAAATAAAAAAAAATAAGCCTCTGTTAAATACTGCTTTAAAAAGAGCGCGTTTTACACACGCATTGTATAGTTTTATAGACAAGGCCCATTACATCAACCTAGAGGTTGCTCCTACAGATACAGCCAAAACTCCCATTACTACATTTTCTAATAAACAAAGTGGCAATAGTTTTATGAATAAAGCTGTTGAAGACTACAAGCTATGCCAAAAATTAACTGGTTTATATAAAACCAAAACAAGTTGTTTTAACTATGATATAAACACCTGCGATGGGGCTTGCATTGGTAAAGAGGAGCATACTACTTATAACGAACGCGTAAATGCCTTGATAACAAAAAACAGTTACAGCAACAAAAATATGGTAATTGTAGATAAAGGAAGAACCATTGAAGAGCGCAGTGCCATTTGGATAAAAAACGGCGTATTTGCTGGATTAGGCTATTTTAGCTTGAACCATCAAATAAACAATCCTAAAATTTTAGAATCTATTATTACGCCTATGGAAAATAATAGAGACACCCAACATATTATACAAAGCTATTTAAGACGCCATAAGAGAATAAAGCAAATTATTTTCGATTCTTAAAATTACATTGCAAAAATGAAACAGTTTATACATCTAATTATAGGTCTGGTAAGTTTTACGCTAACGGCACAAACAAAAGATAATAAACACGTTTTTAATGTTTCGCTAAGCGAACTTAAATTAAAATCTTATCCCCAAGACTCAACCGCCAATGCCTTGGTGCTTTACGAATACGGTAATAGTTATGTAGACGACGAAAAGTTCGACCTTGTAACAAAGCTAAAACACAAAATTAAAATCTTTAATAAAGAAGGTTTCGATAATGCCAATATTACGATGTTCTTATATAGAAAAAACAATAATTCTTTTGAGAGCATACAAGATATAATAGCTACAACCTATACCCTTGAGAATGGAGAGGTTTTAAAAACGCAATTAGACAAAACGCATATTTATAAAACAGATTATAAGGAAAATTACATTAAAGTTGCCTTTACATTACCTAATATTAAAGAAGGCGCAGTAATAACGTATAGTTATACGTTACGCTCTCCATATATGAGAAAATACCATGGTTGGGAATTTCAAGGAGACCTACCAAAACTTCACAGTGAATACCATACCAGTATACCTGCAAATTGGAAATACCACATTAAACTGATTGGTGCTAAAAAACTGGACACAAACACTAATGAAATTGAAAGGAATTGCCTTGTTATGGGAAACGGTGCAAGTGCAGATTGTACCAAAAGCACCTATGTAATGAAAAATATTCCTGCCTTTATAGACGAAGATTACATGACCTCTAGAGACAACTATCTTTCTAGAATTGAGTATGAGTTAGAAACTTTTAAAGGTATGGAGGGCTCTGTAGAGCATTACACCAAAACGTGGAAAGATGTTGATAAAGAGCTTAGAGGTGATTTTGGTAAACAACTAAAAAAGATTGTAGATGTAAAAACACTACTCCCTAAAACCATTACAGAAGAAACCAATACATTAAAAAAAGCAAAGCTTATCTATAATTTTGTACAGGAGCAGTACACATGGAACGAGGATTACGGTATTTACAGAAACATATCCGTAAAAGATTTAATTAAAAACAAAACTGGGAACGTTACCTCTATAAATATATTACTGCACAACCTGTTAAAACAACATGAAATTTCTGTTAACCCAGTTATATTGTCTACCAGACGTAATGGATTTGCAACTAAGCTATATCCTGTTATTACAGATTTTAATTATTTTATAGTGCAAGCTAATATAGAAGGGAAAAACTATTTCTTAGATGCAACAAACGACTACTTGCCTTTTGGTGTTCTGCCTTTTAGATGTTTAAATGGTTATGGCAGATCAATACGTTTTAAAGACGAAAGCAAATGGGTAACCATTAAAGCAGAAAAGAAATCTACCATAGCTTATAAAATCAATTTAAACCTAGACCAGACAGGCACAGCTAAAGGACATATAAAAGCAAGGTATTCTGGATACCATGCCTTGTCTAAAAAACAAAATTACTTTTCTAATCCAGAAGATTATGTAGACAATTTAAAAAATGAATTGCCTAAAGCAGACCTTTCCAATTATAAAACGAAAACCACAACTAAAACCAGCGATCTGTTTTCTGAAGCCTTCAATATAGAATTAGCTTTAGAAAGTATAGGCGATAAAATCTATTTCAATCCTTTTCTCATGCCCTTTTTTGAAGAAAACCCCTTTAAGCTACAAAGTAGATCTTACCCCATAGATTTTGGTTTTAAAAATAAATACACAACAAGTATACAGCTAAATTTGGGCGATAATTATGAGGTCGTTGAGCTCCCTGAAAGTATAAACATGGCCATGCCTAACAATGCTGGAACTATACGATTATCGTCTACTTCTATCTCCAAAAACATTGTAAATATACTTTTTGATGTTAGTTTTAACCATTCCGCTTATCCGCCTGAGTATTACCCCTATTTAAAAACATTTATGAGCGAAGTTATAAACATACAAACCAATCCGCTTTTAGTTTTAAAAAAGAAACTTTAAATTTAGTAATTTCGTAATCATATGGAACGAATAGAAAAAGGCAATTGGCGTAAAAAAATACACGAAATTATTTACGAGGCAGATACGCCTGCAGGTAAGCTTTTCGATGTTATATTATTTGTTGTTATTTTTACTAGTATTGTATTGGTTATGCTCGAAAGTATTAAAAGTTTCGATGCGAAGTACCATACCTATATCAATACATTCGAATGGATTATTACCATACTCTTTACTATAGAATATATCGCTCGGCTTATTACAGTAAAAAAACCGTTAGCATACGTCTTTAGTTTTTATGGTATTATAGACCTTTTATCTACCATACCAAAATACATTTCTTTATTATTTGGGGGCATACACGCTCTGGCAGCATTAAGGGCTTTACGGTTGCTTCGTATTTTTAGAATATTAAAATTAGGGCGGTATCTAGGAGCATCCCAAATGCTTAGCGGCGCTTTAAAAGCGAGTAGAGCGAAAATATCTGTATTCTTGTTTGCCGTATTAATTTTATGTGTAATCTGTGGCACTATTATGTATTTGGTGGAAGGCGAAGAAAGTGGTTTTA
Source organism: uncultured Flavobacteriaceae bacterium (assembly GCA_947489085.1). GTDB lineage: Bacteria > Bacteroidota > Bacteroidia > Flavobacteriales > Flavobacteriaceae > Jejuia. The sequence continues at coordinate 108,689 of CANLCJ010000001.1, read as the reverse complement.
AAAGTATACCCGTTAGTGTATATTGGTGTATTGTAACATTAACCACTGTAGGTTTTGGAGATATTGCACCTGTTACGCCATTAGGGCAATTTATAGCGGCTTTAATTATGATTTTGGGTTACGGTATTATTGCTGTACCAACAGGTATAGTATCTGCCGAATACTCCGCGCAAAGTAAAAAAGACACGCCCGAAGTGTTGCCTAAAACACATTTAAATTCTCAGTCTTGCGATAATTGTATGGCTAACGACCATCGAGACAAAGCAGAGTTTTGCTACAATTGCGGAGAGCCGTTGCACTTGTAAATACTAAAAGTTAATGAAAGTTTGTGCCGTATTATTATTTTTCACACTATCTGTTAGCGCTTTTTGTCAAAAAAAAGTACTAATAAACACAATTACAGCTCAAGAGCTAAAACTAAAAAATAGCACTGAACAGTTCCTGCTTTTAGATGTTAGAACTGCTAAAGAATATCAAGAAGGTCACATTAAAAATGCCATAAATTTACCTATAGCTAAAAGAAAACACTTTAAAAACACTGCTAAAGCTAATTTTAACAAGCAAGAACCAGTAATTGTGTATTGTTACAGTGGGGTACGTAGTAAAAAAGCTGGTAAAATTTTATTAAAGCTAGGTTTTACAGAAGTATATAATTTTTCTGGTGGTTGGCAAAAATGGAGCGCTATAAACAACTAAAAAGCCATTTAAAACAACGCTTAAATGACTTTTTAATTATTAGTATCGGTAAATAACTACCTCCTATTCGGTAGCATCAAGATATCTAGGAATACCGTTACTACTTAGATCGTTTGTAGGATCTCCATCGTTGTTGGTGTCTTCATCTTCTGTTAAAACCCCATCGCCATCATCATCAGTATCTAAATGGTTAAATACACCATCACTATCTGTATCTAAAAAGGTAATTACTCTGCCTCTAAAGTTAATTATTTCACCACTTGCACCTCTTTCTTCTTCTATAAAGTTAGCCAAGACCTGATTGTCATCTAAATCTTCTGCCAAGGCTAAAACAGCGGCTCTACTCTCTGCTTCAATAAAGCTAACAGTAATCTCATCTATAGTCATAACAGTATCATCATCATCATCAGGATCGTCCACATTAGGGCTAAGATCTCCATCTGTGTTATCATCTGTACCTGTTAAACTAAATGTATTGTCATTATTTAAATCTTCTAAATGAGAAGGTATTCCATCCTCATCAGAATCATTCTCAAACACTTGTAACAATTCAAATTTAAACAATAATGGCTCTCTAACTAGGGGTATTATTTCTGGTGGTGTTGTTTGATCTGAGCTAAAATATCCTATTGTAGAAGGTATAAACATAACACCCATGCCAGGTCTGCTAAAGGTTACAAAACCATCTTGAGCTGTCGTGAAACTTTCTGATGCATTAAAATTAGGAAAAACGGTTTGCCACCCTATTATAGTATTCGTAAGATCGAACGTGGTAGGGTTTGCTATTCTATCATCAAAAACATTTTCGTCAGACAGTGTAATACCCTGATACTGCACTCGTATTCTATCAGCAAATGTAGGTCTATTACCACCTCCACCTTGACTTAAATTTAAATAATAATAATTAACCACAGATTCGCCTAAAACTAGCGTTCCTCTTATAGCATCGTCAAACAACCTAGCGAAACCAACGGGTGGTTCTCCCAATATGCTAAATTCTATAATTTCCAAATCTCCAATTCCAACCCCAGTAGAATCTATGTTATTAAAATCTGCTGCATTGTAAAGATGTGTTCTAAGATAGGTCTCTATAGCCATTTCGTCTTCTGCCTGCTGTGCGTCAAAACTAGGTAGAGGCGATAAGCGTGGTCCATCATCATCGTTTCCACAAGAATAAAGACTTGTTATAACACCTAAAATTACAAAGCTTATTTTTCTTAAATTCATTATTACTTATTTTTGGCTTGCAAGATACAATTTAAATATATTTTTGTTTTGTAATAGTTAACGTAGTTTTAAACGAATTTGTATGCGTGTAGATAAATATTTGTGGTGTGTAAGGTATTATAAAACCCGAAGCTTGGCCACTACGGCTTGTAAAAAGGGACATGTAAAAGTAAATGGTGCTTCTGTTAAACCCAGTAGAGAGGTTTATGCTACAGACAAAGTAGAGTTACGAAAAAACCAGATAAACTATACCCTAACTGTAAACGATATACCACCAAATAGAGTCTCTGCCAAATTGGTAGACATTTATAGAGTTGATACCACGCCTAAAACTGAGTTTGAGGCTCAAGAATTGTTAAAATATTCGAAGGACTATTACAGAAAAAAAGGGACTGGACGGCCTACTAAAAAAGATAGAAGAGATATTGATGGTTTTAACTCTGAAAATGATTAATTTAGATTTCGAATTTTAAATATTAAAATGAGTTTTATGAATAGTATTATTCTAGATCATAACGCGATTGAACATAAAATAAGACGTATCGCATTTCAAATTTATGAAAGTAATGTAAACGAATCTAAAGTTATCATTGCTGGTATTGATAGCAACGGGTATTTGCTTGCTGAAAAATTAAGAGATACTCTAAAGCATATTTCTGATATAGAGCCAATACTATGTAAGGTTACCGTAAATAAGCAAAAGCCTTGGCAACCTATTTCTACTTGTTTAACACCAGAAGAATACACGAATGCTTCTATAGTGTTGGTCGATGATGTTCTAAATTCTGGAACCACATTAATTTACGGCGTAAAACACTTTTTAAACGTACCGCTAAAACAGTTTAAAACGGCTGTTTTAGTAAATAGAAATCATAAAAAATATCCTGTAAAGGCAGATTTTAAAGGTATTTCTTTATCTACATCTTTACAGGAACATGTATCGGTTAATTTTTCCGAGAATAATTACAGTGTAGTTCTAGAATAATTGTTCTAGAACTGCAGTTGCAACCTCCTCTTTATTTTTATCATCTGTAAGTACCGTAATTTGAGCTTTATTGTAAAAATGAGAACGCTCGAACAGGTGCTTACCTATAAACTCTGCCATATCCTCCTCTGAAGCAATATGAGCTATTAAAGGGCGTTTTGCCTTTTTCTTAAATAGTTTTTTAGATAGTTTAGGCAAAGAGGCCTTTAGATAAATAGACGTCGCATCTTCAGCAGCTTCTATTAAATCCATATTCTGTCCATAACAAGGTGTCCCCCCCCCTAACGATAAAATCATGTTTCCTTCTGTCCGTAATAGTACTTTTAAATATTCGTTCTCCTTTTTTCTAAAATAAATTTCTCCTTTGGTTTTAAAAATAGTTTTTACAGTACTATTCTCTTTTTTTTCAATATAATCATCTAGATCCACCAAGCTATAAGCTAATTTTTCTGACAAAATTTTTCCTATCGAAGATTTTCCAGATCCCATGTACCCTATTAAAACTATTTTCATTTTTCTGTTATTATTTGATTATTAAAAACATAGATTATCATGCCGCAAAAAAACAAAAAAAATTATAAAAAAAGTATTGTTTAATTAATAAAACATTCTATATTTGCACCCGCTAACAGCAATGATAGTTAGTCAAAAAAACAAGACCGGGTAGCTCAGTTGGTAGAGCATCTCCCTTTTAAGGAGAGGGTCCTGGGTTCGAGCCCCAGCCCGGTCACAAGAAAAAAGTTAAGCATTCTGCTTAACTTTTTTTATTTTTGTTCCTTTCAAAAAAAAAAGCACACGTGGCGGAATTGGTAGACGCGCTGGCTTGAGGGGCCAGTATCCGTTTTAGGATGTGGAAGTTCGAATCTTCTCGTGTGCACAATACCATTTTTTAAACCATTTAAAATAAATATTTCATATTTTAATAGAGACTTATGGATTTAAGATATAAACTAGCGGATTTATAATGGAGACAAAAAGAAATACCTCAATTAACACAATTACATAAATTTTTTCCATATTTCTCAAATGACATCTTTTGAGTCGGAACTGATTGATTCTCATCTAAGTAATTAGCTGTCTCATTATCATATATTTTTTCAATTATTTTTCCTTTACATAAAAAATAATATTCTAGAATATCTTCGTCAGACTTTTGTTCATTTATATACATTTCTTGCGAAAAAACAACTTTATAGGTGTCTTTTTTTATCAATTCAATATTTTTCTCTTTAAGACTTAAAGCACAACCTGAACCACAACTCATTATCATCTCTTTCAAACGAGTTTCACAATCAACGCTATTTACTTCAGTTTGATTTTCAGTATAACTTTTGTTATCACCTGTTTTGATATAGCTAATATTATTAGCTTTTTCAAATTTACATGATGTTAAAAAAAACAATGAGCTATATATAATTAAAATTATTCTTATCATAATCAACTTTCTAATTATTATTCTTTTTTGAATTAGTTAAGGCTTTTTTTATTTCTTCAGTACTGATATGTGCCTTGTTTAATCCATCTCCAACATAATAAGATTGACCTCCTACAGCAACTCGACCTTTACTAATATTTTTTCCTTTTTCAACAGCTACACTAGCCCATTCTTTCGCTGTTGAATACATAGCGTCTTCAATACTACCATTACCTTCTAAATAATTTATGATTTTAGGTCTTTTTATATCTATCAAGTATTCTTCAAATATTCGATCTTGCAAGTCTTCATCAAATTGCATATTTGATTTTAGATTTAGACTTTTAACAGCTCCTTTCATGGTTATAGGTATAATCTGATAACGACCAACAGCAAATAGATCTCGATCTTTTTGCTTTTTTTGTATCTCTCCTAAAGTAAAATCACTTAGTACTAAATTTTTTACAACACTTAAACCGCCTTTAGTCTTGTTGCATAAATTATAATTGTTTCTTGATTCGTATTTACCTATGAGTTTAGCAAAGTCACTATGAGCCCACCTATACTTTCTCCTTTCTAGTACCACTTTCATTTGCTCTTCGAAAATAACTTTATGATTCGATTTCTCCTCTCCCTTGCACGTTACTTTTATATTAAGTTTTGCGATTTTTGGTTCTCCAGTTTTCACTAGGGTATAATCGTCGGGGCAGGTTTTAAGGTTATGGTCGTCTGGGTAGAGCAGTTCTTCGTTTCCTGTGTTCTTGTTGGTATAGGTGTTTTTTACTTTAAACTTATCTTTTAGTTTTTTAAAGTCGTCGTCGCTTTTAGGGCGTAGTTTTACTTTTACAGTGGCTTTACTTGTTTTGGCGTCTATAGGTATGTTTTCTAGTTGTGTTAGCTCTGCGTTGTATTTAAGTAATTTTAATGAGGTGTAGCGTTACTACTTCACATAATCGCTACTTACATAGCCTTCTATACCGCTTAAACTTACTTTTAGCCAACCATCTAAAACTTCTAACACCGTTAAAGCATCTTTTGGATAGGCCTCTGCTACGATAGCTCCTTTAGAACTAGGTGCAGACCTTACATTTAAATAGGTTTCTACTTGAGGTGAAACTATAGAGCCTTTATTAATTTCTTTATTATATACTTCCAAAACTTCTCCTTTATCATTTTTAGAAATCAATGCATCTATAAGTTGTAAATCTTTTTCTATAACTTTTGTTGAGAAACTATTTTTTTCTATTACTTCTTTTTTAGTCAATTGATATTCTTTATCGGATGAAATATATAGCTCTTGTTTATTTTGATTATAGATAAAACTTCCTTCTTTGTAAGGATAATATTCATATTCTCCTATGTATTCTAGTTTTTCTCTGGTAAAATAGTAGAAAGTATATTTTACAGACTCATTTGAAGGAGCAGGAAACAATAAGTATCCTTCTGTAAAATTATTTTTTTGCAACAAAAGATGTATGTCCTTTTCAGTGTCTTCAAAAGAAACATCATAATTAAAGTTTATATTAATTGGTTTCCAATCGAGAAATGTATTATTTTCCTTATTTATAGAAACATATGCTCTGTCAGCTATATAATTTAATTTTACAGTAAAAGATTCATATTTCAAATTTAGTTTTTGTATCGGCTGTTTTAAATTATAATTTGAATTGATTTTAAATCCTTTTACTTCATTGAAGTAAGAAGGAATAGTTGTAATAATTTTTGAACTTCTATTCGTATTTTCTGTTTGAATATTTCTTTTACATCCGAATGAAAGAAATATAAATAAGGAAGTTGAAAAAGTGATAATTTTATTTATCATAATATAAATGTATTATTTCTATTTGCCTGCAGCAGTATCTTGGACTTTTCTTTCTGCATTAGTTAATTCGGTCTCATTTTTATAATTTACGTAATATGCAGGATTAAATCTTGAGCCAGATGTTGTACCTCTAATTTCGAAATGTAAATGAGGTCCTTTTGTTTCACTTGCTCCAGAATCTCCAGTCTGTGCTATCACTTTGGTCTTATAATCTGATTCTGAAATTGTTTCGTTTTTTTTAACATTGATACTACCGCTTTTTAAATGCATATAAACAAAATGAACTTCTGTGCTATTTGTAACGCCAACTTGCTCTATAAAATCTGGAAAATTGTCAATATCATATTTGCTTTTATCGTAACTTCTAATAGACTTAACGTAATAAGGGCTATAGTTTCTTCTTAATTGATGAAATTTAGCGACATAATCGTCTAATACTTTAATTTTAATATAATGTCCAGCTCCACCAGATTGATAGCCAATGGTGGTGACGATACCTGGTAAACAAGCAAAAACATTTGTACCTATATTTGCAAATAAATCTAAACCTTTGTGGTTCAACCCAGCACTTCGAATATCACGTCTTACATCACCAAAGGCAGATCTCCAAGGCCTTTTATTGCCCCCAGCAGTATAAATTGTTATTTGCGGATTATCAATTGGTGGACGCCAATCTTTCCCAACTTCGACCTCCAAACACTCCTCAAAAATAGCTTTATGATTGGCTTTTTCTTCGCCTTTGCATGTTACTTTTATATTAAGCTTGGCTATTTTTTCTTCGCCAGTTTTCACTAGGGTATAATCGTCGGGGCAGGTTTTAAGGTTATGGTCGTCTGGGTAGAGCAGTTCTTCGTTTCCTGTGTTCTTGTTTTTATAGGTGTTTTTTACTTTAAACTTATCTTTTAGTTTTTTAAAGTCGTCGTCGCTTTTAGGGCGTAGTTTTACTTTTACAGTGGCTTTACTTGTTTTGGCGTCTATGGGTATGTTTTCTAGTTTTGTTAGCTCTGTATCGCCCATAAGTAGTTTTAGTGGTGTATCGGCATCTTTTGCCATTAGCCCTTCGTTATCGAACAGTTCTATATTTACGGTTTTGCCTTTTAAATTTGCGGTTTCTATAACCAGGTGCACTTCGTTGCCTAGGTTGTCTTTGTCTATTTTTTTATAGCTATTTTCGGTGGTTTTGGCTTCTGATTTAGGGTCTGTTTTTTTTGCTTTTGTGGTTTCACTCTTGGGCATTACGGCGTTATCGGGCAGTTTTAATGTTTGCCCTATGGTAAGATAGTAGGGGGCTTTAATGTTGTTGTGGTCTGCCAACTTTTTCCATTTTATGCCGTATTTTGGTGCTATACGCGATAGAGTTTCGTTATCTTTTACAATGTGTGTGTTTGGCTTGGGTTTTGGTTTTGGCTTGGGGTTTACAGTGCCGTCTTTAATGGCTTCTTGCTTGTCTTGTTTTGCAAAATAGGCATCGGTAATGCGTTCTTTGGTGGTTAGGTATAGCAATTGCCCAAATTTGTTTTGGTAGCCTGTGGTTTGTTTTTCGCTTGGTAGGGCAAAATAGAGTTCTAGGGGGTCGCTTTCCCAGATGCCTTCGCGTTGCTTTTTATAGTCTTCGTTGTCTTGGTCTGGGAGCTCTAGTTTTTTGTAGCTGTCTCGCGCGTCTAACTGCCATTGTATGTTTTCGTTCATACACAATTCGTTGTCGTTACCTTGGTAGCTGCCCATGTAAGTAACACCTTCTTCCCAGAGTGCAGTGCTTATTTTTTTGTTTTTCATGCCTAAGGTTTTTAGGTACATGTACACGGTATCTTTATAGCCTACGGTTTTGCCTGTTATGGTTTCGCGTTGGTGGTTTACCCAATGGCCTTCTATTATTTCGGGGGTGGCTTTTACTGCTGTGGTTACCACATAGCCTTTTTTGGGGTTTAAATCAGGGCTGTTTCTAAAGGCTTCTATATGTATGTTATGCCCATCTAGCCACTTGGAAAATTTTACGGTAAGGGTAACTACGCCGTCTTTTATTTCGTTTTTCTTAAACAATATGGCTTTTCCATCAATTTCCGCAGTACGTGCTTTGGCATCTGTAATAGCCATAAAGTCCTCATGTTTTTCTTCTTTAGCCGCTCCCTTTCGTTTTACCGTAAACAGTCTTAAATAGTTAATATGCCCTTTTTCTATTTTTACACCATCGATATAAAACGCCCATTTAAAATATTTTTTATCGGCGTCTTCGGGGGTAGATGCCTTTTTGTTTTTTTGGTATTCGGTTATTGTATAAACGGCTTCTGTATTGGCTTTTATTTCTGTTGGGCCTTGTACTGTTAACGGGAAGTGTGTTCCTGAGGTGTCCTTTTTAGGTGGCTTACTATTATTAACAGGAGTTACAAAATTAGCATTAGCTACCTCTCGCTTAATTTTATCTAATACGGCTTTTATTTCTTTAGTGTTTCTAAACACTGTAGAACTCTCGTTAATAAATTCTTTTGGTATTAATTTTTGTTCTGCCATTATGTTTAATATTTACATTCCATTACCAAAGCAATAGTATTTGTAATCCGTTAAATCTATGTAGCTAAATTTAGTAAAATATAGTTTGTTTTTTTCTAAACTAAATCGGAGTTCTCCTATTTGCACTTCGCATCTGGTAAACCAATTTTGCTTTGCTATAGTGTTGCCCTTTAAATCCTGTAACTCAATATAAGACAAGGCATAAGCCCCATCGCTACTGCCTATTGATAGGCTTTTAAAATTATCTTGAAGATAAATAACAGCATGTAAGTTAGTGTTGGGAATTTTTTCTGTTTTATAATATGAAAATTTTGGTTTAAATTTTACATACAAAACTGCTATTGCTCCCACTGCAAATACCGCTAATAATATATATTTCGTTTTTTTACTCATTTAGTTATACACTTTTTAGTGTTACATTTAAGTCAACATCTTCATAATGAATATCAGAATATAGATGGTAATTATAGCCTTCTTCATACTCTGTATGAGCATCTCTGTAGTCTCTATAAAGTTTGTTTTCTACCGCATAAAACCCGTTTTTATTAGAAGGTTCGCGTTCAACCTCTATGGTGGTTTTATTTATAATTTTCCAAAATCCTAAAGATTCTTTTTCTTGCTTAAAATCGTAATTATCTTTTGCGTAAAACCCTAGTTGTTGTATGTTTATATTAATACTATTCGAAAAAAGACTTTCTTTATATTCAAGTTCTCCAATAGCTAAAACATGAAATTTAAACGAGCCTATCGCTGCTACAAAATCATCCAGACCCTCTTTAAAAAAATGTAATGTTAAATCAAATGACCCAATACCAGCATCGAAAGGCTCACTATTAAAATAGTGTTTTTCAAATTCTGGAATTTTTTCACCCTTATTGGTTACTATTTTTGTGTCTATAACTCCAAAGGCGCTTTTAGGGTTATCTTTTGTTGGCAATTTTACTAAACCATCATTAAGCATTTTGTTTATTTCATTTTTCAAGGAATCTCTAATTTTATTTCCTGTTATAAACATATTATCGTTTAGGTGCGACCATGTTCGTGATTTAAAATTTTTATAATCGCCTTTTACAGTGGATGATTCAGACATTAACCAACTCCAACTAACTGCTTCTAGTTTGGGAGCAACAGAATCCATATCTACATTATTACCATTATTAAACCACATTCGCTGTAACCTTTCACCATTAGAAAAGCCCAGTATGTTCATTAATCTAGGTATATATCTTACAAAATGAACGATTAGACTTTCCTCAACTTCTTCTTGTTCGGTTGCTGTTTCTCCGTCCTCATTTTCTACGGTTACAACTAACTCTAATATAAATTCTATTTGAGTTGGTAAAGAGCTGTTTTTGGCAATACGTTTAGCCGTTTCATTATAGAATAGGTAATCTACCGTAAGTTTATACTCAATATCAAATTCATTACTATTACCAAGTGTGTATTTTTTTGATGTATGTATTAACACTTTACTACCACCATTTAGGTTGTCTTTACCATAAACATTTATATAGTAATCTGTAAAGCCCTCTCCGCTTAATTTTATTAGTGTAACCCACTCGTCTTGTTCAAAGGGTAATGTCATATTAACTTAAAAAGTTTGTTTTAAATAAAAATGTTGCTATTTGTATAATTAAAAGGGTAACTCCAGTTAAATGAATAATCAATATCTTTTTCAATCCTTTTTTCTTTGAACGCCAAATGAAAAATACATGGATTAAAAAATATATGGGAATTGAAAAAATAAACATAATCGCAACCCCTAGAGCAGAATCAGTATAGTGCATATTTCTATTATTTGAAATAGATGTTAAAAGCCACAAATAAACGTAGAGTCCATACATCAAAATAATCAAACCTATATGTAATATGCTACTTTTCAAAAAATAATAAATTATAATGTTCTATTGTACTTACCTTATGTTGACTTTGCTCTCTTCGTTCTAAAAAAGAATTACGTTGATTTATTGAGTGTAAAGAAAACCAAGCAACTAGACTACATAGATAAAGTATTGTAATTAATAAAAATAGCTTCCAATACTGTTTAAAATATTTTTCACGAATTAAAACTATTAATTGTACTAACAATAAAATTGGAAAACAAATAGAAACCCAAAAGAATATAGCAAAGCAAAACGTTGCTAATAAGGCAAAAAAGCCATGAAAACTATAGATTATATCCGATTCATTAAAGTATTTATGTGCATTAGTATCAATATTAAATAGAATGGCAACTAGTATAAAAAATGAAAATAAAAAGATTTCTACCTTAAATAATTTTAAACTATAAGTTATAAATGTTTTGTATTTCATATCGATTTATTTTCCAGAGACATATTCACAAGACTACTCTTTTGTAATGTTTATAAGGGAATCTTTAACTTTATTATATGAATACAAACTTGATTTTGTTCTAGCACGAGACATTGTATTGTCTATTTTTTCCGTAAATCTTCTATAAATTCCAATTTCTTGTAAATGTTCTTTTTTTTGGTTTAAAATGGAATCTAAAACTATTCTTGTAATTTTATCATCATCATTATTATTCAAAATGTTTTTACTTGTTCCTTTAAAAGATAGGCTATAGTTAAATAGTTCTTTTTTATCATCTAAAAATTCAAAAAACCTTTCAATTTCACACTCACAATTACTTTTCCATTTACTTATAAAATAACTTTCAGCTTTAGTAAGTTCAGGTTGTTTTTCTGCACTAGAAGCCATTAACCAATAAAATGGATTAAGAGCAAAAAAAAGTATTGTTCCTATTAATAAAAAAATCAGCAACCATTTAATATTTATTTTCATTCTCTAGGTTTATATTTTTGAGTTATCATATCATTATTAATATCAGGATAATAGTCTATCCTTTTATTATCTATGATTTTGTCATTAATTCTGTACCAAATATCATTTCTAGGGTTAGTAACATAAACTATTCGCCCTTTACTATTCCATGCTTCCTGTGTTTTAACTTTTTTAAGCATTTCAATTAATGAAAACACTTTTGAATTTATTGTTGCTCCATGAACTGTAGCAAATTCAGCATTTTCTATATATATACCATATTTGGTAATCCCTTTAATTTTATTATCGCCAACAACAGGATCAACATTAAAATATTTTTTACTAGACAATATTTTTTCAGATAAATATCCCGCTGTTATTTGATAGCAAGGATAATTTCCTTCAACAGAAAATTCATCACCTTCATCAGCAGACAACATTATGGATTCTTTTACTGTTAATCCTTTTTCGATTAAATATTTAGCTATTCCTGCCGCAAAAGCTCCTCCTTCGCTATGAGAAATTAGAAAGACAGATTCATTTCCTAATCCATATATGAATTTTTCGTAGTTTTCTTTAGTATAGTTGTATCCTTTATTCTTTCTTTCATTTCCACTTTGGTCTATTCCCAATAAACTTGAGCCATCAATATATTCAGGCTCTGCATTATAAGCACCAAAATAAGACTTAGCTTTTTGCTCAAAATAATCCTTATTAGTAAAAAATTCCCAGTAACCTTCGGTAGGAATACCTGGAGACATTCCTAATTTATGAGCAACTTTATTCCAATGCCCATTAACAAAAATAATTTTAGGATAAGTTATTACGTGTTTTTTAATTTTTCCTTCATCTTCATTGCTCTCTATATAAGCATAAAATGTTATTGTTTTTTTACATAAATCTAAATTATCAACTTTAAAAGAAATTTCATCGCCTTTATCTTCAATAGATTCAATTATAAGTTTGCCGTCATCTGCTTTATAGCTGTATTCCCAATTAATAATTTTTAAGTCTTTTGGTTTTTTGTTATCAAAATATTTTTTAACTTTTAGTTTGTATTCTTTGCCATAAATCATTCCTTCTTTCGTTCCGCCTTTTCCATTATTGTCAGAGCCTTCATCTAGGTCTAAAATTTCAATTTCTTCTATAGCGTAACAATCTTCTTGGGTTTCATCTGCATTACGAATCCTCCTTTTTAGCGTTGTTTGTGTTTTCTTTTTAGGTATTATAGTAGCACTTTGAACAAGCATTTTAGGCTGAAAATCGGGTGTTATGCTGTCGGTATCACTAGGAGTAAGTTCTGTAAGGACACTTTTTTGGAGGTCGTCTGTAATTTTAATTTCAGTACCACCATAAGCACACATTATGGTTGAACTTGCTAATAGTGCTGGAGCATCCTGTACAATTAAATCCGCTGTGTTTTGCCAATTCTGTGTAGTGATAACGGCTTGACAAGGAGATGATTGAAAAGAGCTTTTTTTACAATTGCCTTGAAAAATAAGATTTACCTTTTCTTTGTCTTTAGAGTTGGCAAATAATTTATCTTGTAACTTAATTTCATTAGAGGTTACTTTTAGTTGTCCTTCTGGTTTGGTACAGAGTTGACATTCTATTTTTGCTCCATCACATACGTAATTATCGGCCATTTTTAGATTTGTTTTATGCTTATGGTTTGAGACTTTAAATAATCCTCTCCGCATTTTAACGCCATAGTAAAGTTAGCTTGATTTATCCATCCAGTTTCAGAATTTATTTTATAGTTTCCTCCATATTCAATTAATTCTAATTTCCCTTTAGAATAGCCTTTACGTTGAAAATAGGTATTTATCTTTTTTAAAGGCGTTTGTGTTTCATTAATTATTCCTGTAATTGCTAGATGTACTTCGTTGTTTTTGTTCTTTTCTAACCATTTGTAGGATTCGTCAATTACTAATGGAAAGTAGTTAATAGCTTGTAAATGTGTTTTTTGTTTTTTTACTATAGCCGTATAGTCTTGATATAACCCATTAAACAAAAAGCCTAATAATCTGTACTGTTTTAAATCTGCAATTAACTTTTGCTCATCACTAATTTTTTCTTCTAGTTTTTGCAGATACTTTTCTACAGTAGCGCCCTTAAAAGTATTTAAAGCAGATGCTTTAATTTGATACCACTGTTTTAAAACTTCATTATGATTATTTATGGAAATAATAGCCCCTGTTGCATTAGTAATTATAGTTAATTTATTTACTAATTTTTGTAAACGTTGTTTAAATTTCTCTTGTTTAATTTTAGTAGAATCGAGTTTTAATTTTTTAACACCAGTATCAATGCTATATATTTTTGTTGGGTTGTAACTTTTTTGTAAAGTGATAAAAATTTCTCGTTCTATAGTATCGTAGACAGTCTTATCCTTATCTACTACAGATGATACCATCGAAAAAGTATATTTACGTTCGTAAACACTTTTAATAAGGTTTAAGGAGATACTTTTAGATGAAATAAACTGTGCTGATAAAAAGGACATGTACTATCTTATTTTTTAAATGAAAGTATTTTACTTAACTAAAGTATGAAAAATAATTGTTTTACATAATATAACTCTCTATTAAAGTTTAATCTATTTTTAAATGTCTTCGCCATCTTTTTTAAATACAGCTCCTTTAGATCTATAGTTATTTTGGCATCTTTAACGCACAAAATGTAAACAGTATTTCCAAGTTATTCAGGTAGCTGTAGTGAAACAATTTTGGATTCTGTTATTATGTTTACCTCTTCATTTGATTAATTATAATTAGGGGGAATTAATTGTGTTGCGAAATACACTGTTAAAGCCTTTGATTACAGCGTTTGCAGCATAAATAGAATTGATTAAAAATAAGGTTCTAATCTTCTCCTGCGCATTATATAACAAAACAATAGTTCAAATAGAAAATTCTCTTTTTTTAAGACCTCTGGAGATTAAAAAATTACCATACACGGCTTATCTAGAGGCTATAATTAGCACTTTAACAACCTAATATTTATATTTTTTAAAGTTTTAAGACAATTAATATGGTATTCTGCTTGCTAATTAGTACTTTTGTTTAACAAAAAATGTTTTTTAATGAACAATATTAAAGTAAAGTTTAGTATTAAAGACCTAGAAAACCTAACAGGTATAAAGGCGCACACCATAAGAATTTGGGAAAAGCGTTATGACCTATTGCAGCCTAATAGAAGCGACACTAATATTAGAAATTACAGTTTAGGAAGTTTACAAAAACTGCTTAACATCTCTTTTCTTAATAATAACGGTTATAAAATATCGAAAATAGCGCAACTTAAGGACGAGGAAATCCCTATAAAGGTTCGTGAAATTGCATCTAGAGCAAGAGTTGAAGACCATGCTATAAATGCCTTCAAACTATCTATGCTAAACTTTGATCAGGTTCTTTTTTATAATACCTATAATAACCTCATTGAAAACAAAACTTTTAATGAAATATTCTATACCACATTTATGCCGCTTTTAAACGAAGTAGGCTTATTATGGCAAACAGACACTATAACTCCTGCGCACGAGCATTTTCTTACGGCGCACATCAAACAAAAAATACTACTAAATATTGAGAGGCTACAAAGTTTAGAACCCAAACCTGCTTCTAAAACGTTTATTCTGTTTTTACCAGATAACGAGATTCATGATATTGGTCTTTTATTTATCAACTACCAATTAAGAAGCAAAGGGTATCACACCATCTTTTTAGGAGAAAGTGTGCCCATGGATAGCTTATCTAGCGTGTTAGAGTTTTTTAACGAAATAACTTTTGTTTCCTATTTTACAATAAATCCTGAAACAAACGAAATACCAAAATATATAAACGATTTTAAATCGCTACTTCTAACAAATAATAAAACAGACCTTATCCTACTAGGGCCTAAGCTAACTGCTCTGGATAAAGACTTTACACCACCAGAGCACGTCACTTTATACGATACCATAGAAAATCTAGTAAAAGATATCTAAATCATTTTATTTTTGTTTAACAATTATTTATATTTGTTAAACAATGAATAAAACAATCGCCATAATAGGATCTGGCTTCTCTGCATTATCTGCAAGTTGTTATTTAAAAAAATACGGTTACGATGTTACTGTATTTGAAAAAAACAGTACTGTAGGAGGTAGAGCAAGACAGTTAAAAAAAGAAGGGTTTACTTTTGATATTGGACCAAGTTGGTATTGGATGCCCGATATTTTTGAAAAGTTTTTTAACGACTTTAACAAAACACCAGCCGATTATTATATTTTAGACAAGCTAAGCCCAGCCTATAAGATATTTTTCAAGGACGAAGTTATTACCATTGGTGATACAATGGAGAAAATATGTGCAGAGTTTGAACGTATTGAAAAAGGCAGTTCCATACCTCTAAAAAACTTTATAGACAAGGCTGCTAAAAATTACGATATTGCTATAAACAAAGTGGTTTTAAAACCTGGTATTTCTCCCTTTGAGCTTGTAACACCTGAAACAGCTGTTAGGGTTGGACAGTTTTTTAAAACTATAAGTGGAGAGGTAAGACGTAAGTTTAAAAATCCTAAACTTATTTCTACATTAGAATTTCCTGTTCTGTTTTTGGGAGCAAAACCAAGCAACACGCCTGCATTTTATAGTTTTATGAATTATGCGGATTTTGGCTTGGGCACATGGCATCCTAGAGGCGGCATGTACCAAGTTATTAAAGCAATGCAAAGCTTGGCTTTGGAGCTTGGTGTAAATATAAACACCGATTCTAATGTAGAAAAAATTGCTGTTGCAAATAAAACAGCAACATCCTTAAAAATTAATGGCGAGATACACCAATTCGATATTATTTTAAGTGGCGCAGATTACCACCATTCTGAAACTTTACTTCCGCCAGAACACAGACAATACTCTGAAGCTTATTGGAGCAAAAAAACATTTGCACCTTCCTCCTTATTATTCTACGTAGGTTTTAATAAAAAAATAAAGAATGTAGAACACCACAACTTATTTTTTGACACAAATTTTGAAACCCACGCCGAAGAAATTTACGATAGTCCACAATGGCCTAAAGATCCTCTATTTTATGCCAATTTTCCTTCTGTAACAGATGCCACTATGGCTCCCGAAAATTGTGAGACAGGTTTTTTTCTAATACCTATTGCGCCTGGCATAGAGGATACAGAAACACTGAGATTGCGCTATTTCGATTTAATTATTGGTAGATTAGAAAAACTAATAGCGCAAGACGTTAAAAATAATATTATCTTTAAAGAATCCTTTTGTATTAAAGATTTTATAAAAGAATACAATTCATATAAAGGTAATGCTTACGGCATGGCGAACACACTGTCTCAAACTGCATTTTTAAGACCTAAACTTAAAAGTAAAAAAGTAAGCAATCTTTATTTTACAGGACAACTTACTGTACCAGGTCCGGGAGTACCTCCTGCTTTAATTTCAGGAAAACTCGTATCTGAACTTATTTATAAAAATACCATAAAATTTAATTTATGAAAGCATTATTCGACACCGTATCCTACAGTTGCAGTAAGCTAGTTACTAAAAGTTACAGCACATCGTTCTCTTTAGCTACTAAAATGCTATCTAATGCCATTAGGGCAGATATTTATAATATTTATGGTTTTGTAAGATTTGCTGATGAAATTGTAGACTCCTTTCACGGATATAACAAAACGGTATTATTTGATAGCTTTGCTAAAGATTTGGAAGATGCTTTAAAATACAAAATAAGTTTAAACCCCATTCTTAACGCTTTTCAACACACATACCACAAACATAATATTGATAAAGACATGGTAGATGCATTTATGAAAAGTATGCGTTTAGACCTAAGCAAAACCACTTATTTATCTGATGCTGAATACAAGAATTATATTTATGGCTCTGCCGATGTGGTTGGACTCATGTGTTTAAAAGTTTTTGTTAAGGGCGACAACCAAAAATATAACGAATTGAAAGACAGCGCTATGTCGCTAGGATCTGCGTTTCAAAAAGTAAATTTTTTAAGAGACATTAAAGCAGATTTCGACGAGCTGAACCGCAGTTACTTTCCCAATGTCGATTTGGATAACTTAGACGAAAATTCTAAACAAGCTATAATAGACGATATTGAAAACGACTTTGAAAAGGGTTTAAACGGTATTAAACGCTTACCTATTGAAGCAAAGTTTGGTGTATTTATTGCCTACCGCTATTACAGCCAATTGCTCAAGAAATTAAAGAAAACCCCTGCTTTACAAATTAAAGATACCCGCATTAGAGTATCTAACCCTAAAAAGATAGAATTATTAATGCGCAGCTATGTAAAGTACCAATTAAATTTAATGTAATTTTAAGCTATGAATATTTTACTTTGGATATTAGTTTTTTTAAGCACCTATTGTTTTATGGAATTTATGGCGTGGTTTACACACAAATACGTTATGCACGGTTTTTTATGGAGTTTACATAAAGACCATCACCACAAAGACCACGACAATTGGTTTGAGCGTAATGATGCATTTTTTATATTCTATGCAGTAGTTAGTATTGGTTTTTTTCTAGCTTGGAAATACCAAGGCTTTTGGCTAGGATTACCTATAGGTTTAGGTATTTTTGCTTATGGCTTATCTTATTTTATTGTACACGATATATTTATACATCAACGTTTTAAGCTATTTAGAAATGCTAATAATTGGTACGCCAAAGGAGTTAGAAGAGCTCATAAAATGCACCACAAGCATTTAGGCAAAGAAGACAGCGAATGTTTTGGTATGCTTTTCGTGCCTTTTAAATACTTCAAAAAGAAGTAAGATGAGATGGCTGTACGCTCTCAATTTGATTATATAATAATAGGCAGTGGCATGGCTGGTTTGCAACTGGCACTCGCTATGGTGGAAGACCCGTTTTTTAAAACTAAAACTATTGCGCTTATTGATCCTGATAGCAAAACAAGTAACGACAGGACTTGGAGTTTTTGGGAAGTAGAGAAAACCAATACCAAATGGGAATCCTTAATACATGCAACTTGGCCTAAAGCCAATATATACACTTCTAACAAACACATAAAACTCGATTTAGAGCCTTACTCCTACAAGTCTATACAAGCTATAGATTTTTACAACTACTCGAAACAAAAGCTACGCAAAATAGATAATGTAACCTTTATTAAAGCACCTGTTACTAAAACGCAAGACACAGCAACTGGTGTAAACGTTATTACCTCATCTTCTATTTATAAAGCACATCATGTTTTTGACAGTAGAATACCAAAAGCGTTTTTTACGTCTAAAAAAAGTATAAATATTATACAGCACTTTAAAGGTATTGTTATTAAAACAGAGCAACCTGTTTTCGATACGCTAACAATGACGATGATGGATTATCGCTTAAAAGATGGTGCACAAACCACCTTTACCTATGTACTTCCTTTTACAGCAAACGAAGCCCTCGTGGAATTTACTTATTTTACAACAGCAAAGGTAAAAGAAGCGGTTTACGACAGCTATATCGAGACCTACATTAAGGATTATCTCAAAATTGAAAATTACACCATTTTAAATACCGAGATGGGTGCTATCCCTATGACAACATTTCCTTTTAGCGATTATAACACCGAAAATATTACCAAAATAGGAACGGCTGGAGGGTGGGTAAAAGCCTCTACAGGATATGCCTTTAAACATACAGAACTCAAAGTAAGTACAATTATCGAAAATATAAAACGTGATAAACACCCTTCTTCAAATTTATTTAAAAAGAAATATAGGTTTTACGACAAAGTGTTTTTAAGCGTTTTAAAAGACGAAAATGATAAGGGTGAGTGGCTCTTCGAGCAATTTTATAATAAAAACGATGTAACCTCTATGTTTCGGTTTTTAGACGAAACATCTTCTTTTAAAGAAGAGTTAAAAATTATGTGGTCCTTATTGTCTTGGCGGTTTGTAAAGGCCTTTTTTAAAACGCTGTAAATCAAAAAATATAGGCGTATAAAAAAATTAGATTAATTCTTAGGTTTACCTAGGCGCTTAAATAGGTTTTTAGCATGTAGTTTCTAATTTGCTTTTAAAAGAAGCATCGATTATTTTTGAGAATGAATAACAATAAAGCTCTTGAATTAAAATTATGGTATTAGGCATAGGATCTCGAATTAAACACGATGCTTTTGGTATTGGTGTTGTTACAAATGTAACATCTAAACTGTACTGGGTAACCTTTATAGAGAATGGTCTTGAAACTATAGACGTTGATGACGATTTTGAAATTGTAGAAGCTGTTAATGACGCTGTAGATAGTGTTAGTTTTTATGAGGTAGAACGCATATTTAAACAACTTTTAAATACATACAGCGACATTTCTGAAATTATTCCTATTGCAGATAAATGGAAAGGTGGCACACTTACATTACATCCAGCGGATAGCAATTTGCAAGGTAAAGATATTCCAATAGACGCTTTTTTTCATAAAATTGTAATGGTTAGAGATCGTGTTCGCGTTATGGAGCAAAAAATAAACAGCTCTAAAACTTTAGACGATCAAGACAAGATCGATTTACAGCAATACATTACACGCATTTACGGCAGTTTAACAACATTTAATGTTTTATTTAAAAACAGCGTTCATAATTTTAAAGGCGCAGGAAAAAAATAAAACGATTGTTTTTAGTCCCGAAGTTAAGATAGTAAAGTCTATTCGCAATTAAGCTAGTACGCCAAGAAATACGTAATGGACTAAAGCGCTAAAACAACAAACTTAGTCTTGCAATAGCGATTGTATCGTTTTATTTACACTATCGCTATTCCAATTTGCAGCTCCTACTTTATCTATTATTATATTGCCATTCTTATCAATTAAAAATGTTCTTGGAATCTGCTTAACATCAAATACTTTTGGTGTATTGGTTAGGGGCTGATATACGGGAAGCGTATAGCCTTCCTTAGTTATAAACTTAGAAATAACGTCTGTATCTTCGTTGGATACAAATACAAAGGTTATATTATCTTTGTGTGTATTATAAAGTGCTTGCAGGCTTGGCATTTCGGCTATACAAGGCGGACACCAAGTTGCCCAAAAATTAACTAAAACAACTTTTCCTTTAGTAGTTTCAAAATTAAAAGTGGTAGTATTTTGTACCGGTTTTAAAGTCCAAGTGTAGTCTGTGAGGTGCTTTTGCTTAGAAGCATCTACTACAGACGGCGCAAATAGAGCCAAACCTTTGTTTAAAAAAACTTGAATTGGTTGTCTTGTTTGCGGTATAATCAATAAGGCTAGCAGAATTAAAAACAAGATATTCTTAATTTGCCGTTTAAAAAATCGTTTCATTATAATCGTTTTGCTTCTTCCCAAAATACATCCATTTCGGCTAATGTCATCTCACTTAAAGGTTTATTTAGAGCTTTGGCTTTAGCTTCCAAATACTGAAAACGTTTAGAGAATTTCTTATTAGTACGTTCTAAAGCATTTTCTGGATTTATATTTAAAAAACGGGCATAGTTTACCATAGAGAAAAGCACATCTCCAAATTCGCTTTCCATTGCATCGGTATCTGCTGCTTGCACCTCTGCTTTAAACTCACTTAACTCCTCCTCTACTTTAGCCCATACCTGTTCTGGTTTTTCCCAATCGAAGCCAACACCAGCTACCTTCTCTTGTATTCTATTTGCCTTTACTAGTGCTGGTAAGCTTTTGGGCACACCGCCTAAAACACTTTTATTTCCTTCTTTAAGCTTTAAGTTTTCCCAGTTGCGTTTTACGTCTTCTTCATTCTCTACTTTAACATCGCCGTAAATGTGTGGGTGTCTATTAATAAGTTTTTCACAAATGCCATGGCAAACATCAGCAATATCAAACGCTTTGGTTTCACTTCCTATTTTAGAATAAAATACAATGTGTAGCAGTACGTCTCCAAGTTCTTTTTTTACTTCTTCTAAATCATTATCTAGAATAGCATCTCCAAGCTCGTAGGTTTCTTCTATCGTTAAATGGCGTAAGGTTTCCATGGTTTGCTTTTTATCCCAAGGGCACTGCTCACGTAACTCATCCATTATGGTTAATAACCTATCAAAAGCTTTTAATTGATTTTCTCTGGAGTTCATTTTAGATGTTTTTGTAAAAATAGGGTTTCTAATATTGATAATATATAGTGTTTCTTATAGAAATTAAAATATAATTTTATCTTCAAGTTTTATTTCAGAAAACTGTGCTGTAGTAAACTTAAAGCCTAAACTTAACAGTTTTTTGGGATAAACGTATCTGCTTTTTAAAACCAACTCTGGTGCTGTTCCTATAAACTTAGCACCTATTTTTAACAACCAACTGGGTGTAGACAAACCAAAACTTATGCGCAGTTTTTCCCTTAATAGTTTTTGAAACACCTTATTTTTAATAGGGTGTGGTACGCAAATGTTATAAACACCAGCAGCCTGAGTACTTAAAAAACTTATGGCTCTTACATAGTCTCTTTCTGTAATCCAACTAATGTATTGTTTACCAGAACCCTGTTTGCCCCCAAAACCTAATTTTGCTAACCGTTGTATAATGGGTAATGCACCTCCTGTACTGCCCATTACTATAGATGTTCGTGTTATAATTTTTATGGTGCCTGGTAATGCATAACTCTCAAAAAGTTGCTCCCATTTCTTGCACACATCCATAGAGAAATCTGTACCTATCTGCCCGCTATCTTCTGTCATTAAATGTGTTTCAGAATGTTTATAAATGGTCGCAGACGAAGATTGTATAAAAACCTTGGGAGGATGTTTTAAACCCTGTATTACGTTGCATAATACCGCTGTACTTTGCAACCTACTTTCGTAAATGGTATTTTTATTGGTTTCTGTGTATCTGCAATTTACAGATTTACCGGTAAGATTGATTAGCAGATCTGTGTTTTCCATAAAATTACACCAGTAATCTTTTGTTTTCCCATCCCATTTTATATAATTAACATGCGCTTTATGTAATTGTGGTGTTCTTGTTAAAACAAAGATTTTATTCGAAGGGTCTTTACTGTAATGTGCGATAAGTAAAGTTCCTAAATATCCTGTTCCTCCTGCTATAACTATTTTCATAATTTCGATATTATAATATAAATACTAAAACGCCCAGTACCAATAAGCGGTACAGTACCCATGTATATGTTATGTAATGCGGTAATTTTAAAATCGCGACTCTGCGTTTGTGTTCATAGAACATCCCCCCCCCTACCACTGCTGCAAAAAGTGTAATAAGAAGCCATTGAGAACAACCAACACTATTGTGCAGTATAATTATTAGCCCTAATATGCCACTCCCCATTAGTGAAACCGTCATTAAATGTCCTATATAATTCCATCTCGTTTCTACATCTTTTCGTAATAAAAATGCACTTTGAAATACAATTTGCCCAACACCAATGCCCAATTCGCTGTACCAATTGGTTTGAGGCAAACCCATAATGCAATTCGAAAAACGATATAGGCTATACCCCACCATAAAAACGGATAACAAGATGTATATGAGACGGTATTTAAAATTAAAACTAGGCGTACAACTTAACCCTTGCGTTGTTGTAGCTGAAGGCACAATTACTTTTCGGTTATAAGAGATCAATGCATATGTTTTTTTAAGCATCCAATACATCCATTTCGTTTTTGCTATAGAAGCACCCCTAGGCCATGCATTCCCTATAACTTTCAATAAACTGTCTATGCCGTAATAAACTTTTTGATGTTTGGTATCTACCAAAGCAATTTCGTCTGCTGCACGTTCTACATCTATAAAATTCTGTTCGAAGTTAGCCAGCGTTTCAAAAGGTTGTCTTCCATGCGCATCTAACATCTTATGTTTTATAAAACTGCTTGTATAAGCACAGCATAAGGGGCATGCTGTATCGTAAAGTAAAGTGTGGTGGTAAAGTGTTTTCATAATAGTGCTATTTGTAGTATAGGCTTCCTAAAACTGTTATTCTGTTTGGGTTGTTTTATGCTGCTGTGCTTTAAGATTATTAGCTTTACTTGCTTTTCTTCCTTTTAGGAAAAACACAATAAAAACTATCATAACAATTCCAAGATATATTGAAAATCCGCCAATTTTTGTACTCAATACCTCCACTAGATTTTTATAAGTATTTAAGCCATAAACTCTAATGATTTTTAGTGCAAAACCTAAGTTGATGAGATAAAACCCTATTTTGAATAACTTATTTGTGGCCATTGCGATGTCTGCCTTCTGGTTAAAAATATCTAGCATAAATATTTTACTATTTTTAAATAAATGTTGCGCTACCAAAGTAGTAAGGCCAATGCTTATTGGTAAATAAATTGCGTATGCTATTAGTGTTAAAGATGTGCTCATAATGTTCTGTTTTTAAAATGTTTATGTAATTTATATATGGTTATTAGATTAATATTGTGTAGTAGGGCAATACTGAAAAACATAAAACTTAAGCGAGAAGCTATTTCTATAACCAAAGTCTCGTAGTTGGGTATTGTTTTAAAAGTACTTAGGCTCCATACCACCATGCCTATATTTAAGAGGTAATAGGCTGTACGCAATGTAATATTTATGCTATTTGCAAATTTTTCGTCATTATAAAAGTAATTGCTTATATATATTTTTCCGTTAGTATAACATGCATTTCCAATATAGATAATGACTGTACTCGAAATCAAGGTATATACAATATAAGTTAGCGTATTCATTGTTATATATATTCTAAACTTTCAATAAATTTTGAAAGTTTGTTTGCAAATTTTTTTACTTCTTCATCAGTTTGGTAAAGTTAGACAGCAACCAATGCTCGTCGGCCTTAATCGCTTTTTCTAAAATGGTGTTTACTGTAGTGGTAACAGTAGTTAAGTCTTTCATAAGCGTTTTAAATTGTTTGGCGTCTTCGGTATCGTCCTTTACATCGTTTTGAAGCTCACTCAACACTTTTAGAACTGGCTCTATTTCTCTGCGTTTACGTTCTTTGGTAATTTGTTTAAACAATTCCCAAATGTCTTTATCTGCTACAAAAAACTCTTTACGTTCTCCTGGTACAAACTCTTTTTTTACAATACCCCAATCTATCAAAGCACGTACATTCATATTTACATTGCCTCTGGAAATTTTTAAAGTTTCCATAATGGCATCTGCCGAAAGTGGGGCTGCTGCAACTAAAAGCAACGCATGCACTTGAGCCATGGTTTTATTAATGCCCCAAGAAGTGGCTAAACTCCCCCATGTTTGAATGTATTTTAATTTTGCTTCCTCTAGTTCCATGGTACAAATATATAGGTTTTTTCTATATTTTCAAAATTTATTGAAAGTTTAGAACATTTATTTTATCTTTTTTTTAAAAGATACCATATCTAAGCTTTAATTTTGATACTGCACAATTTATAGAACGCATGGAAACGCATATAGAAGGTACTTATAAACTAACAGGGACGAATCAAGATGCTACAGGAGCATCCTATTCGGGGTTTTTACATTTAAACCAAACACATCCTCATAGGGTCAATGCCGAATGGGTAATAAATGGCAGCCAAACTTTAAAAGGGTCTGGCTTTTTTCACGATAACACTCTTGTTATTAATTTTTATTATGAAGGGGAAGCAGAACACGAAGGCAAACTGTTTAAAGGTATTGTGGTTTACCATTTTAATGAAACGTTACATACACTTAAAGGCTTTTGGTCTGAAAAACATGGTGATCTTGACTATTTAGGCTTTGAAAACTGTGAGAAACTAAAGGATGATGCTTCTATATTTAAACTCAAAACGCTCAACTAAATTTTATGCTTCCTGTATAAAACCCAAAAACCCTTTAGGGTTTTACCTAATGGGTTTCTAAACTTATCGCTTTGTTGTTTGTTCTGCTAAACAGTGTAATTATAAATGCAATTTATCGAATACTGTGTGTAGTGTTTTTAGGTCTTGACTAGCCAGTAGCACTGTGTCTACTCTATTCGCTTTGTCTAAAATAACTGTTGTGGGCGTGTACATAACGTTTAAGCTGTCTAAAACACTCGATTTTGTCCCCATTAAAGAGAAGTTATAACCTTTATCTTTTAATATTTTTTGTTGCTCTTCTGGTGTAGCGTCGTATTGTAGGACTACAATATCTACATCGTCTCGGGTATTTGCAAAATCGCTTAAAACCGGATGGAAAGTATCGCAGTTTGGACAGGTACTACTGGAAAATACTATCATCTTAGCTTTTGCGTCTTTATTGGGTACTTGCAAAGTTTTTCCGTCTGTGGTTATGCCCACTACGGTAGTAAACAACTGCCCTTTTTCTAGCTTTACTTTTTCTTCTTGTAGCTTTACTTGTTGTTGTCCAGAAATACTATCATTAAGTGTATTATATTTTAAGGCTAGGTTATTAAAGTCTGTTACCAGTTGTTTGTAACGAAACACATAAAACACTAAAGCTACTAATAGGAAAATTAATAATCCTAAACTTAAATTCTTTTTTTGTAATGTCATAATTGTAATTATAAAATTTTTATAAACTGTACGGCAAGTATCAAAGTGTGAGGTATTGCTAATACTAGGTAAACTATTCTAGACAGGGTAGTTTGTTCTATATTTCTATGCTAATAAAATTGATAAGCTTGTTTAACATGCTAAAAGTAGACTTTTATCTGGCCCTGTTTTGCCCTGCACACCTAAACATTAACCCATTGCTTTTACACATTGCAATTGCTAGAAGCCTTTTACATCTAGACCTTTGTGGTATAAATGTAAGTTCCATTAAATTTTGAACTTTTCTGTGTTTTTTATAGTACTAAATACTACATCTAAAAAACACTTATAAATAAACACATCCCTATAACTTATACTAAATAAAGTAGGGATGTGTTTTTTGAGAGTGTGTTGCGTGTTTTTAATTATCTTCTAACACATCTAAATGCAGCTCTATTCGTTCTACATGCTCCACAAGATGTTGTAAGCATTCTACAACCACCACCTTGACAAAGAGGTAGATTATTTGTTCTAACAACTCTACCACATACCCTTACTCGTTGTGATGTACTTGTTGTTGTGTCTACAGTAGTTGTAGATGAGTTAGCGCCATAAAATACTGTGCAAAGCGCAAAAAATGCTAATACCATTAAATTTTTCATAATTTCATTTTTTTTTGTAATTGACAGGCACAAAATTTATACCTAAATCTAATCAAAAACCAAAATAAAATTCATTTATTGATGTTTTCAAAATTTCATAAAAAACGAAATATAAAATTATCAACAAACCTATTTTTGTTTCAAATAATTTTAAATTCTTATATAAAAAAATCAATCAATTTGTAACATGATATAATGCATTAATAGCGTTACGAATCACGGATAAGCAACTGTATAGCTTATTGCATTGGAAAAGTAAGATAATGTCACGACGAGCAAAACACAATTCAACATATTTATACGAAATAAAAGACTGTAAAAGGTGTACTATATGAAGTAAAACTAAAAAGGCCATCTGTAATAAGAGTTTACAGATAGCCTTTAAATGTAGAATTTAATTTAAGCTATGCTTTATTCTGCTTTTTTATTAAGTTAAGCGCAGAACCTTCTTTATACCAAGCAATTTGAGCATCGTTATAAGTGTGGTTTAGTGTTATGGTATTCTTAGTACCATCTTCATGTACAACTTCTAACGTTAGTGGTTTTTCTGGTGCAAAGCCGTCTAAATCTATAAAATTAAAAGTATCGTTTTCTTGAATTAGATCGTAGTCTGCCTCGTTGGCAAATGTTAATCCTAACATGCCTTGTTTTTTAAGGTTTGTTTCGTGTATACGGGCAAACGACTTTACAATTACAGCTGCGACACCTAGATGTCTTGGTTGCATGGCTGCATGTTCTCTCGAAGATCCTTCGCCATAATTATGGTCGCCCACAACTATAGTTTTAATACCTTTTGCTTTATAAGCACGTTGCACGTCTGGCACGCCGCCATAATCGCCTGTTAATTGATTCTTTACAAAGTTTGTTTTTTTATTAAAGGCATTAACAGCGCCTATTAAGGTATTGTTTGCAATGTTATCTAAGTGCCCTCTATAGCGTAACCAAGGTCCTGCCATAGATATGTGGTCTGTAGTACATTTTCCAAAGGCTTTAATTAAAAGCTTTGCGCCTGTTATATTAGCACCTAGAGGCTGGAAAGGCGTTAGCAGTTGTAAACGTTCAGAATCGTCTTTTACTACTACGTTTAC
Source organism: uncultured Flavobacteriaceae bacterium (assembly GCA_947489085.1). Taxonomy (GTDB): domain Bacteria; phylum Bacteroidota; class Bacteroidia; order Flavobacteriales; family Flavobacteriaceae; genus Jejuia. The sequence goes on along the minus strand of CANLCJ010000001.1, from coordinate 81,084 downwards.
ATGGCTGCCATCTGCTTCTGGCTCTAAATAGCCATTCTCTTTAACCTCGAAACCCTTTGGTGGCAATTCCCACCCTGTAGGTTCGTCTAGCATAACTTCTTCTCCGTTCTCGTTAATCAATTTATCCTTTAGTGGATTAAAATCTAAACGTCCAGCAATGGCTATGGCTGCCGTTAACTCTGGAGATGCTACAAAAGCGTGCGTATTGGGGTTACCATCTGCACGTTTGGCAAAGTTTCTATTAAAAGAGTGTACAATACTATTTTTCGGTGCGTTTTTAGGATCGCTGTATCTTGCCCACTGCCCAATACATGGGCCACAGGCATTAGTAAAAATTTTAGCATCTAATTTTTCGAAAACAGCAAGTATGCCATCTCTATCTGCTGTATAGCGTACTTTTTCAGAACCGGGATTAATTCCAAATTCTGCTTTAGTTTTTAAACCTTTATCTAGAGCTTGCTGTGCAATAGATGAGGCTCTGGATAAATCTTCGTAAGAAGAATTGGTACAAGACCCTATAAGCCCCCACTCTACTTTTATAGGCCAATCGTTTGCTTTGGCTTTTTCCGTCATTGTTTGCCCAACTTCTGTAGATAAGTCTGGTGTAAATGGGCCATTAAGTAATGGACCTAGCTCAGACAGGTTGATTTCTATAACTTGATCGAAATACTGCTCTGGGTTTTCGTAAACCTCTGCATCTGCTGTTAAGTGTGCTTTTACTGTATTTGCTGCATCTGCGACATCTTCCCTGTCTGTAGCACGCAGGTAACGCTCCATAGAAGCGTCGTAACCAAATGTAGATGTTGTGGCGCCTATTTCTGCCCCCATATTACAAATAGTACCTTTACCTGTACAAGACATTGCCGTAGCGCCAGGACCAAAATATTCTACAATAGCACCTGTTCCGCCTTTAACTGTTAAAATTTCTGCTACTTTTAAAATAACGTCTTTAGGAGCTGTCCATCCCGACAGTTTCCCTGTTAATTTTACGCCTATTAATTTGGGGAATTTAAGTTCCCAGGCCATGCCTGCCATAACATCTACAGCATCTGCACCACCTACGCCTATGGCTACCATACCTAAACCTCCAGCATTTACAGTATGAGAATCTGTACCAATCATCATACCTCCTGGGAATGCATAGTTTTCTAAAACGACCTGGTGTATAATACCTGCTCCTGGTTTCCAAAACCCAATACCGTATTTGTTAGATACAGACTCTAGAAATTTAAATACCTCGCTACTTACATTATTTGCATTCTTTAAATCGGTTGCTGCACCTTCTTTGGCTTGTATTAAATGATCGCAATGTACCGTTGTAGGCACTGCTACTTTTGTTTTACCTGCTTGCATAAACTGCAACAGTGCCATTTGGGCTGTAGCATCTTGACATGCAATTCTATCGGGTGCAAAATCCACATAGTCTTTACCTCTCGTAAATGCTTTGGTTGCTGCACCATCCCATAGGTGGTTATACAGTATTTTTTCTGAAAGCGTAAGTGGTTTACCAACTACCTCTCGAGCTTTGTCTACGTTTTCTGCCATCTTAGCATAAACGCCTTTAATCATGTCAATATCGAATGCCATAGGTTACTTTTTATTTTTGATTACTTAGTGGTCTAATATACAAAATTGGCTATCGGTTTAAAAGCCTTAAATTGTTATGCTTTTTTTGTCTGTATTGCTAACTGGCACTTACACTTTTTTCTTTAAATATTTTGCATTTCTACACTGGCCATTTTTCAGCTTATTATGTTTTATAACAGAACTATCGCTCTTGCGTAAAGCTGAGATCTACGGCTTCTTTTATTATTTCTGAATTTAAATTGTATGCCAATACTATTTTGGCCTTTTTAAGGATATGGATGCTCCAAAAAACAAGTTATATAGAAAAAGCCCGAGCTGTAATGCTCGGGCTTTTCTTTAGTTTATTAATGCCGTATGTAAATTACATTACTACTAATTGTTTTTGAGAGGGCTTGAATTTTGTTAATACAATCCCTTCTACGGCAGCTTCGTATTCTGCCATTGTTGGTGTTCTACCTAAAACGGCAGACAATACCACTACTGGTGTAGAAGATAATAAAGATTCTCCTTTTTTCTCGCCAGAATCTTTTACTACTCGGCCTTGGAATAAACGTGTAGATGTTGCCATTACTGTATCTCCTGGTTCTGCCTTTTCTTGGTTACCCATACATAGGTTACACCCTGGACGCTCTAAATACAATAAGTTTTCATATTTAGTTCTTGCTAAACCTTTAGGTGCGCTATCATCAAACTCGAAACCAGAATACTTTTGTAATACTTCCCAATCGCCTTCTGCTTTTAACTCGTCTACTATATTGTATGTTGGAGGCGCAACAACTAGTGGTGCCTTAAATTCCACTTTACCGTTTTGGGCTTCTATATTTTTTAGCATTTGGGCTAAAATTTTCATATCGCCTTTATGTACCATACAAGATCCTACAAAGGCTAAATCTACTTTTTTTGTACCACCGTAATACGATAAAGGACGAATGGTATCGTGTGTGTAACGCTTAGAAACATCTTCGTTATGTACATCTGGATCTGCAATCATTGGTTCTGCAATTTCATCCAAATCAATAACTACTTCGGCATAATACTTGGCATCTGCGTCTGGTTTTAAAGCCAATTTAGTGCCTAGTTTTAATTCTTGTATTCTACTGTTTGCTTTGTCTACTAAACCTTTTAGCATTTGTTTTTCGTTATCCATACCTTTATCTATCATGATTTGGATACGATCTCTTGCTATTTCTAAGGATTCTATTAATGTTTCTTCTTCTGAAATACAAATAGAGGCCTTGGCTTTCATTTCTGCAGTCCAATCTGTAAATGTAAAGGCTTGATCTGCTGTTAACGTTCCTATATGAACTTCGATTATACGCCCTTGGAATACGTTTTCTCCGCCATATTGCTTTAACATTTGTTGTTGTGTGGCGTGTACAACATCACGAAAATCCATATAAGATTTCATGTCGCCTTTAAAAGTTACTTTAACTGATTCTGGGATTGGCATTGTAGCTTCACCCGTGGCTAAAGCTAATGCTACTGTTCCAGAATCTGCTCCAAAAGCAACACCTTTAGACATACGTGTATGCGAATCTCCACCTATAATAATATCCCAATCGTCTACAGTAATATCATTCAACACCTTATGTATAACATCTGTCATAGCATGGTATTGCCCTTTAGGATCTCTACCCGTAATTAATCCGAAGTCGTTCATAAACTTCATTAATCGTGGTATGTTGGCTTTCGATTTGTCATCCCAAACAGAAGCTGTGTGGCAACCAGATTGGTAACCTGCATCTACTATTGGAGAAATAATTGTTGCTGCCATCATCTCTAATTCTTGAGACGTCATTAACCCTGTAGTATCTTGAGAACCTACAATGTTTACTTCTACTCTAACATTAGAACCTGCGTGCAAGGTTTTACCTGGCGTAGTTCCAACAGCATTTTTATTAAATATTTTTTCAACAGCAGTTAACCCTTGGCCTTCAATAGAAATTTCTTTTGATGGTGCATATACTTGTGGAATGTCTATCCCTAAAATTTTACAGGCTATAGTTTGTAATTTTTTTCCAAAAACAACCGCATAAGACCCTCCAGCCTTAATAAATTCCATTTTTTGAGGCGTTAATGCTGTAGAAATATCTTTAAGCTCTGTATCCCCGTTGTATAATTTTTTTGTTTTGGTATTAATGGTTAATACTGTTCCTGTTTTAACAGAATATACTTCTTTTAAAATAGGCTCTCCATCTTTATCTACAATGGTATTACCGTTTTCATCTTTTTGCTGCACCCAGTTTTTTAAATCGATGCCGATACCTCCTGTTACACCTACTGTAGTTAAAAATATTGGTGCTATACCATTTGTTCCTGCTATTACCGGTGCTATGTTTATAAATGGTACGTAGGGACTTGAAGATACTCCCGTCCATAAGGCAACATTGTTTACACCAGACATTCTTGAAGACCCCACACCCATTGTGCCTTTTTCTGCAAGTAACATTATACGCTTGTCTGGGTGCTGTGCTTTTAACTCTAGCACTTCTTTTTGCATGTCTTGGTTATGTTCGAAAATACATTGGCCGTGCAGTTCACGATCTGATCTAGAGTGTGCATCTGCTCCTGGCGACAATAAATCTGTAGAAATATCTCCTACACCTGCTACATATGTTACAACTTTTATCTCTTCTTCAACCTCTGGAAGTTTTGTAAAAAACTCTGCTTGTGCATAGCTTTTCAATATTTCTGTTGCAATTGCATTACCGCTATTATGCGCATTTTCTAAACGCTCTATATCTGCTTCGTAAAGAAAAACTTGTGTTTTTAATACTTTTGCAGCATCTTCTGCTATCGCTTTATCTTCTCCCAAAGCCAAATCTAAAAGCACTTCTACAGATGGACCTCCTTTCATGTGCGCTAATTGTTCTAACGCAAATGCTGGACTTATTTCTTCTAAAACAGATTCACCAAGGATAATTTCTTTTAAAAATTTAGCTTTAACGCTAGCGGCACTTGTTGTACCTGGCAACACATTGTAGATAAAAAACTTAAGAGAATCTTCCCTGTACTTATTGTCAGCGTCTTTAATTTGCGCTATAATTGCGCTTAATAATTCACTTCCATCAATAGGTTTTGGGTGAAGTCCCTGTGCTTTTCTGTCTTCAATTTCCTTGATGTAATCTTTATAAATATTCATAATAGAAGGCTTTTCGATAGTTTTAACTTGTGGAAAACTTTTTGGTTTGTAAGATGTTGGCTTTTTCTATTCCAATCTTACTTTATAATTTTAAAAGTTTTCAAATATATATTATTTTTTTAACCACGCAAATTACGATATTTAAAGATAGATTTAAAAATATTACCAAAATAAAAATTACGTATTAATACGTATTTATATATAGTGTTCTTAATACTGCATATGTTTGTTTTTTTTCTAAAAGTACAGCCTGATTTCTAACGAATTGGTAACTATAATCTATTAAAACATGATTAACTGCAAACAATTTAAAACTGTGTGCTTTTTTGTAAAATCGTTGCCTGTTTACCTTTAAAACACCTCTAAAACACTAATACTATGGTTTTAAAAGTATTGAATTGTAATGTACTTACAACTGGTATATAATTGAGCTTTACGCTTTAGTTTCCGTTTTCAAGTAAGCTTTTAGTAAAACCGCACACTAATGTTTTAACACAAATTATGCATTAACTGCTGTTTATCTTTTTATATTATGAAGCGTTTATTTTTATTATTTTTCATTTTTACCAGTTTTACTTTATTAAATACATCTTGTAGTTCTGGAGATGATGATGATGATGACAATCCTCTATCTTCTGGAGATGCTGACTTTACGACCGAGGGCTGTACCAATGTGGTTATTTTTAACGGTTATGCTTATGGTGCGTGTGGAGATCAAATCGAAATCGTGAATTTAGAGAATGGTAGCCGCAATGCCATACCTGTTGCTGCCGATGATATTGCTATAGATGCTAGCACTCAAAATTTATTTGTACAATCGAGAACACTTTTGCAAGCCTTAAGTCTCACAGATCCTTTTGCTCCAAACCTTATTGCTTCTACCCAAACTAATTTTGCCATTTTTTCTGGCGTGGGTGCTGCCAATGGCGTTGTTGTTGTTTCTGCCGGATCTAGAACCAGCGACACTCAGGTTTATAATTTTAATACTGGAGATTTTAATCTGATAAATAATGGCATTACTGAGGTAGATCGTGTTACAGGAAACCCCGATGTTCATGTGGTGGAAACTGCTACTGGTATTCGCGCTTTTTATTCTCAAGATTTAGGTTTGGTTACCAATTGGGGCATTCAAATTGTCGATTTTAATGCTGATGGTACTGTTCTTAATATTCCCAATGTTATAGAATTGGCTTCGCAGCAATTTACTGGAGGTTTTTCTCTTATTGCGCCTGCTAATTTTCCTTTAGAAAGTGAATTTTTAAACGACAGGCTTTATGTAGCACACTTTGCTGTTAATGGTATACAAGTTGTCGACTTAAATAATGATAATGCCATTTCTACTATAAATTTGGGTTACCAACCCATTAATATTGCTACAGATGGCACTTTACTTTTTACTGTAGGCACAACAAGCAACGTGGTTAGTATATTAAATCCTAACACTAATGCTTTAAGTAGGCTTACTGTAAATGCGATAAGACAAGCTAGAGGTGTCGCTGTAAACTCTGAGTATATTGTTATTGCAGATTTACAGGAAGGGCTTATTGTTTTAGACCGTTAATTGCTTCATCGCTTTTGTATCTAAACACCCAAAAGTGTATTAACAAAAGTATAAAGTAACTTATCTAAAATAAGCTTTTAATAATTTGTTCTTCGGAAATGCCCTCGGCTTCTGCCTTGTAATTTTTTATAATACGATGTCTTAGTATACTTATAGCTACGGCCTGCACATCTTCGATATCTGGTGAAAATTTACCCTGTATTACAGCATGTGTTTTTGCAGCTAGTATTAAATTTTGAGAGGCTCTTGGTCCAGCACCCCAATCTATGTATTGCTTTACCAAATCTGCTACAGTCTCTGCTTTAGGGCGTGTTTTACCCACTATTTTTACCGCATATTCTACAACGTTATCTGCCACAGGTATACGGCGTATTACATTTTGATAATTTACAATGTCTTTAGCTGTAAATAAAGCATTTACTGTAGGTTTTTTGTCTGTCGTTGTTGCCTTTACAACCTCAACCTCTTCTTCGAAGGTAGGGTACTCAAGATTAATAGCAAACATAAAACGGTCTAGCTGTGCTTCTGGCAAAGGGTAAGTCCCTTCTTGCTCTATCGGGTTTTGTGTGGCTAATACAAAGTAGGGCAAATCTAATTTGTAATGATGGCCTGCTACTGTTACCGCACGCTCTTGCATAGCTTCTAGTAGCGCCGCTTGTGTTTTAGGTGGTGTCCTGTTAATTTCGTCTGCCAGTATAATGTTAGAGAATATTGGCCCTTTAACAAATTTAAAATTGCGATCTTCATCTAAAATTTCGCTGCCCAAAATATCACTCGGCATTAAATCTGGTGTAAATTGTATACGCTTAAAGTTTAAACCTAAAGCCTGAGCTATTGTATTTACCATTAAGGTTTTTGCCAAACCGGGAACGCCTATAAGCAAAGAATGCCCTCCTGAAAATACTGATATTAAAATTTGATTTACAACCTCATCTTGACCGATGATGACTTTTGCTATTTCTTGCCTTAAGGCTTTATATTTTGTAACAAACTGTTCTATTACAGCAACGTCTGACATAGATTTTTTATTTTTTTAACCAATTACTGGAAAATTCGCAAGACTCCATTTCACCAGAAATTTTAATATAAGTGTCTTCTATCTTTTCGGCTTGCCACTTTTCTATAGCTTTGATTTTCTTTTCGTTTAATGCCAGTTTCTTTATTTTTAAAAAGTCTTTGGCATAATTTGCTTTATGGTCTTCTGTACGGTCTGAAACCTTTAACAACTTAAATTTAAGTTTATTTGTTCGGTCTCTTTCTGGAATAACCTTACTTATCTCTCCTTCTTTTAGGTCTTGTATTTGAGCGTACAATTCTGGATCCATACGCGTTAACTCAAAATTATAATCTTGAGTTTCTGGATTTATTAATTTTCCGCCGTTAAATTTTGTCTCTTTTTCATCACTAACTTCTTTAGCTGCCTCTTCAAAAGTAATAGCGCCTGCTTCAATTTTCTCTTTTACACTTTTAATTCTATCTCTGGCCGTTTTTACAGCGTCTGATGATACTTTAGGTATTAAAAGCACATGACTTATATCGTGCTCTTGACCTCTAATTTTCTCACAATATACAATATGAAATCCAAAATCTGTCTCAAAAGGCTCAGAAATTTCGCCTTCTTGTAAGCCAAAGGCAACGTCTCTAAATTCTTTTACCATTCTTGGCTTCTTCCTGTTTAAGGTGTAAATGTAGTCTGATTGTTTGATACCTGGATCTTGGCCATATAATATTACTTTAGATCTAAAACTAGAGCCATTCTCTTCCACGTCTCTTTTGTATTCGTTTAGTTTATCTATAACCTTTTGTTTGTCTTCTTTAGACACTTTAGGTTCTATAACAATTTGAGCCACTTTTAATTCTGTACCAAAGTTTGGGCGTTCGTCTTCTGGTATTTTATTAAAAAATTGCCTTACTTCTTCTGGTGTTATTTCTATATCGTTAATTACTTTTCTCTGCATACGCTGAGACAGCATTAAATCTTTGTTTGTTTTAAACATTTCTTCACGTAGACTTTCTTCACTATCTTTCTTGTATATTTTTAAAAGTCGATCTATATCTCCGTTTACTTGAGCCAAAAATTGCTGTAATTGGTAATCTACCTGCTGCCTAACTTCGGCATTAGAAACTATAATACTATCTTGTATAGCGTGGTGTGCGTAAAGTTTATTCTCTAATAATTTTCCAAATATTTGGCAACGCGTAATGTCTTCTGTATTTACACCAGAGGCTTCCAATTGTAGAAATTCCTTATCTACGTCGGAGTTTAAAACAATATACTCTCCCACTACACCTGCTACAGCATCTACTTTTAATTTTTTAAATGCTTGTACAGAGTCTTTAGGTGCTGTATTTATTAAAGTTTCTGTGGTTACTACTTCTTCTTCAATAATTTCTTGTGCATAACTTGTAAACAAGCCTGTAAACAGAAAAAAAACAACGAGTTTTAGATTAATTGTATATTTCAAATTGTTTATTTTTAATAGCATCTTTTGTGATATCTTTTTCTAATTTCTTAATGAATTCCAGCTTCCTCTTATTAATTACAATTTGATGAATTGTAGGTCTTACGTAGGCCAAAGGGGCTGTTTCATTTCGCTTTAAAACATCCTTAATTTGCATCAAATATACTCCTAATGAATCTTTGAGCTGTATAAAATTAGATTTTTTTAACAGTTCGTTTTTATTGTCTAAGTTAACAGGTGGTATTTTTGCTACTACCTGCTGTAGCCTTACCCAAATAGAATCGTTTAAAGAGTAGGATTTAAATTGGATAGTCATAGACTCAAGCGCATCTTGATCTTCTGTCGTAAAATTTCTAAAATGACTTTTAATTGCTTCAAAATTAAGAATTGTTTTATCTACATGAATGTATCTAAACTTTATCAATTCTTCATTAAGTTTAAAAACGTCTTTATGTGAGTTGTAATACAGCTCTGCCTCTTCGTTAGAAACCACTGTATCCAAATTTTTATAAACCAGAGCTTCTAAATACGCTTTACTTAATAAGTCTTTTCGGTACTGGGTTACTAATTTTTTAAAGTTTTCCTGTTTTGTCTCGCTTAAGTTTATTTGGGCACCATCTACAAGAAGTTGTTGTGTAGCCCATTTGTTTATAAAGCTTTGCACAACTAACGTGCTGTCTGTTTTAGACATACCATCTAAAACAATAGCACTTAAATCTTCCTCGTATAAATAGTTTTCGTTTACTCTAGCTATAGGTATTCTTTCGTCTTCATTTTTAAAAATATTACACGATGTTACTGTAACTATTAGGGCTGCAATTAAGAACAATTTATTTAGTAGCACTGTCTGTTTTAATTTTGGTCTTGGTTTTTGCCAATACGTCTTGATTTATAACAACTTTGTATTTATTTCTCAATTCTTCTAACCACATGTTTTCTTTATGGTTTTGGTAATCGTTTATTACAACACCTTTTACCGCTTCGAAAGCTTTTTGTTTTTTCGGTATCACCTGAGCCACGTTTGCTACAATATAACCTTTGTTATGTTTGTATATTTTAGACACACCAGCTTTTATGTCGAAATCTTTAGGCAAGGCTTGGTGCGCTAAGCTCATGGTATCTTTTGTAAAAATTACATTTATATTGCCATTGCTGTTAAGTTGCTTTTTAATTGCTTCTGTAGCTGTATGAGCTTTCATTAATTTTGCTGCTTTTTTAATATTCTTTTTTGAAGAGGAAGATGCTACTTCTGCAACAACGCGCTCAGGCCAGTAATACTGGGCTTTATTAGCATCGAAATAAGATTTTATAGCCACAGAATCGGTTTTAGCAGCTTGCCAGATTGTACTTTCCATTAAATCGAATAATAACAAGCCTTCTCTGTATTCGTTTAAAATGTGTGCGTAATCTTCGTTTTCGTATTCTAAATTTTCCTCTTCAGCTATTTTTAGTTCTCTTGCAATGTAAAGATCGTAGGCCTTTTTAACAATAGCACTAAAAGAAGATTTTTTTGAGTTTCTACGTTGGTAGGTCTCTAAATACGCTCCAAAATCCTCATTTAAAAGTTTTTTATCCTTAAGGCTAACAAAAACGTCTTTAGCTTTAAAAGTTTCTGGAAGTGCCCATTGTCTCTTATAAAAGTTTTCATTTAACAATGACGTAAAATAGTCTAGGTTTGGTGTTTCAACCTTATACTTACGCTTTAATTTATCTATTAACGCATCCTCTATAAGGCTAGAGCGTGTGTCTCTTTTTACTTTATTCTCTAAACTTGATTTCGAGTCTTCGAAAGAAGACAGAGGTATTATGTCTTCCAGTTTAATAATATGCCATCCAAATTGGGTTTTAACGGGTTTAGATATTTCTCCCTTTTCTTTTAAAGAAAAAGCAGCCTCTTCGAATTCTGGAACACTTAAATCGCCACTGCCAAACGGTTTTATAAGGCCACCTTCTGGTGCAGATATTTCATCATCAGAAAATTGCTTGGCTAAAGCCTCAAACTCTTCACCTTGCTCTATTTTTTTATATAACTCGTCTATACGTGTTTTTGCAGCATCTGTACTATCGTTACTCTTTTTAATCATTAAATGCTTTACTGTACGCTTACCTCTACCTTTACGTTTGTCTAAAACCTTAACGATGTGGTACCCAAATCGCGTTCTAAATGGTTGAGATATACTATCTACAGGAGTGCTAAATGCTACTTTTTCGAAATTATATACCATTCTAAACCCTGAAAACCACCCTAATTCTTCTCCAAAACGTGTTGTACCATTATGGATTTCTTTTTGTACAGGCACAAAACCTTCTTTTAAAGTTCTATTTCTTAACGCTACAATAGCGTTGTAAGCTTTTAAAGTGTCTTCTGGTTTTGCGTTGTCGTCTACACGTACTAAGATGTGGTTTGCTTTAACATCGTGTGTTACATTCTCGTAAGCTTCCTTTATCAACGCTTCTGTAACCTTATGGTCTGTAATGTAATTTTTGGTAAGTTGCTTTTTATACTTTTTCAGCTCTTTAACATAAGTTTCTTTTTTATGTAAATCTTTAGCTCTGGCTTCTTTTAACTTTAACTTGTAATTTATAAATAATTTTAAATACGCATCCACGTCCTTTTGCGAATCGTCTTGTACTAAATTTAAATTTTTATTATAAACTCTAATAAACTCCGACATATAAACCGGCGTGTCTTCAACCTTAAACAAAACTTCTTTTTTTAGAGATTGGCTAGAACCTAAGGCACTTAAAAACAAAGTAAGACTTAAAGCAAGTAATTTAAATTTCATAATTATTGTTTTCGTTTTAAAAAAGTATAAAATACTAATGTTATGTTTTTTAAATAGTTTGTGTTAGCAAACGCAAATTAAGTGGTTTTATTTTAAACTTTAAAACTAATTTTAAGACCTTTGAAACAGGAAAGATAAATACTATGCGACGTTTAAAACTAATATGGGATTTTAGAGGACCTGATTCCAAAAAAATTGCAGAACACCACGAAATACATTTAAAAGAATATATTCTAGCCAAGCAATTAGAATTAAATATTACAGGTGTTAGTCGCCTTACAGATATGCACGCTATAGCCTACATGGTAGTACATGAGGAGCAAATGCGCCCCATTCGAGATGCTTTAAAACCACATAGAGGTCAAATTTATGATGGTGTATAATTAGTGTATTAAAAAGTTATTACCTAATTTCGAAACAAAAACGTTATTGCAATTATGGATTTAGAAACACTTGTTGACCAGTTTAAGGCCAAAAACATGACTGCTTTCGAGAAATTATACGAAATGTACAAAGAAAGTATATACGGTGTTATCTACAACATAGTGCGGCAACACGATATTGCAGAAGAAATAATGCAAGATGTTTTCGTAAAAATTTGGAATAAGTCTGAATCTTACTCCAAAGACAAAGGTCGTTTTTTTACTTGGATTTTAAATATTTCGCGTAATGCTGCTATAGATACTATCCGTTCTAAAACTTATAAAACAGAAAAACAAAACCTTAACACCGATTCTTTCGTAGATATAATAGAAACCGAAGACAATCTCGATATAAAAACAGACGCCATAGGTATTAAGCAGTTTGTAAGCAAGCTTGCCGAAAAATGTAAAGATGTTATAGAACTTCTCTACTTTAAAGGCTACACACAAAGTGAGGCTTCCGAAAAACTGGACATGCCCATTGGTACTGTTAAAACACGGAACAGAAATTGCATAAAGGATCTTAGAGATTTAGTTTTAAATTAAGTTATGGATATTAACAATTACATATCGTCTGGTATTTTAGAGCTTTACGTTGCTGGTGTACTTTCCGACGAGGAAAACACAGAGATAAGCGCTTTATTACGGAAACATCCTGAACTTTTAAAAGAAGTTTTAGAGATAGAAAGTGCTGTTGTAAAACTTACCGCAGCCGCGTCTAACGGAAAAGTACCTCTTAGTTTCCACAAAATAAAACAAGCTATAAGCTCCAAAATAATACCTTTAAACACAACAAAATCTAAATACAATTGGTTTACGTATACGGGGTGGGCTGCTGCTATACTGCTTGCCGCTGGATTACTTAACCAAACCTATAAAAACAATGCATTAGAGTCTACTCTTAATATTGTAAATACTCAAAATGACATTCTAGAAACTCAAATTGAGTATTCTAAAAATAGCTTAGCTGAAGCCAACACTCTTATTTCTGTATTAAGAGACGATGCGATATTGAAAGTACCTCTTAACGGTCAAGGAAGCTTTGCAAACACCTATGCCAAAGTCTATTGGGATAAAACGTCTCAACGTATCTTTTTAGATGCTGAAGGTTTACCAGAACCTCCAAAAGGAAAAGTATACCAAGTATGGTCTTTAACTCTAAATCCTTTAACACCAACAAGTTTAGGAACTATAGATAACTTTGCTACAGACGCTAATAAGATTTTCGAAATTAATAATGCCAATGCAAGCGAAGCTTTTGGTATTACTTTAGAGCCTGAAGGAGGTAGCAAAACACCTACCATGGAACAATTGTATACTTTAGGGGTAATCTCTACGTCTTAATACAATTTTAGTAGCAGTAACAGATTCTCATCTTATCCTATTTATCTTGCGGTAAGAATATATATTCTTATCGCAAGATATCTTTTTTCGTATTTTAGTTTTTGTGCTAATGCATGAGTGTTTAACCCTTCTCATGCTTTTTTACCTAATGCATATAACACATCTACTTAAATTAAGTTACTGTATAGGTGTTTCGTATAAGGTTAGCCCATTAAAATTAGTTACCAACCAAATTAAAACACACATTTTACAATGAGTCACGTACACAGTCCTTCGAGACACGACACGGAAAAAGCTGATATTTCTAAAAAAGAAATGGCTGCTATTATGAAAACGCACAGATGGCAATACACCAAAATTGGTATTCCAGATGCTGTACTTAAAGATAACTTTTCGTTTTTAAACGACGCTGTGGTTATTCGATCTAACGCAGAAGGCATTCCATTAATGACAACCACAGGCATTTATGGTCCAATAACCAAAGAAGATATGGTTATTTTAAAACAAGGTGCGCAAAATGTAGTTTATGCCTCTAAACGACAAAACGAGCCCAAAAAAGAATCCTTATTAAATGAATTGAAACAACTGCGTGCTAATGCCCTTCCTCCTAAAAAAGAGAATGCTATTGCTGTACAAGCAAAATGGGTTAGCGGCAAAGAAGGTGGAGGTTTGCCCGAAGTAGGTAGTTCTGCTAATGTTTTTGGCGCTACTGGTGCTTTACTTGTTAACGAAACTGAAGTTGACTTTCCTGTTATGGATGTTAATGATAAAGACTTTAATGCCACACTGGCTTATTATGGTGCCAAACCAATAGCGTCCTAAACAATTTTTAAATTAAAAGATTTCTTGATTGGTCTCAGGTGTAATTTAAACTATGCACTTTAGTGCATTTCGCTTTAGCTTCTAAAAATACCTGCCATAGCAAAATGTAAGTACAATGTGTCAATGGTCATAGTGTTTGCTAGATTATAGGATTTGATTGTTGGAGTACAGGAGACATAACAGATGAAATTGTTAATGATTATTAGACACATTATAGAAACTCAAGTAATGATGATGATAGTTTTGTATCGAGTAATCAGGTTTTATGCCGTACTCCTGACTTTAGTAAGATTTAGAAACCTATGGACTTTAAGTCCATAGTGATTTAGTTTTAAACATTATTAGTAATAAATGGAGAATATTTATTACTAATTAGAGAGTTAAAAGAGTTTAGGTATGGTTAAGGCATGCGTTGTAAAATCGTAATAAGATTTGTTTTTGTGTAAGTTAATAGCACGATATTACATAAGTAGTTGTACGTATTTATTTTTACAAAGCATGCATTTTATCGAAAATATTTTCAATAATTAAAAATTAATCTTACTATTGTGTAATAATTAACGATTAGGTATCCTTTTTTTCTTTCGAGAATTGTTGATAAACTTCTTCGGTATTACTGTAAATATCTAGCAGTATCAGAAAAAAATTACCTGGCGTTTAAAATCAATATTTTATTAATTTTTAAAAATTTTAAACCATGGGTTCATTTAGAGCTAGCCTTGCTTTAGGAGGCAAAGATTACGACGTATTATACACAGAATACGCATTTAGCAGAGACACAGACAAAAAAGGAAAAGTATCCTCTAATGTTTACGGAGGGCGTGTAACTATCGAGGTAGAATCTACAGAAGATACCTCTATTGTAGAGGCGATGTTAAACTCACAATTTAAGCCCGTAGAAGGCGAGATTACCTTTAAGAAAACCAACGAAGATGCGTCTTTAAAGTCGCTTAAATTTAAAAATGCCTATGTGGTCTATTTTAAAGAAGTATTAGATGTTAATGGCGAAACACCAATGTCTTTACGTTTTACAGTATCTGCAGAGCAAATCGAAATAGGCAATGCATCTATAGATAACCGCTGGCCTTCGGCTTAATAAGCTGTTAAAAACACTTATAATGTTAGAGTTAATAAATGAAATGCAAAACGTATAAATTAATTTTAAATTAATTATAAGTACACCATGCAAAATGGTACAAGTAAAGCGGTTATTAAAAGCAACATATTGTTTTTAATACACCGCTTTTTTTGGCTTTTAGAAGCCAAAAAGCCACTCTCAATATAAAACTATTAACACAATACTATGGAATACAACACACAAATAGCCATAAACGGAAAGCGTATCGCCTTCGAGCGTGTTACCCTTAACCAAAAGCTTAACGAGCACCACGATTTCGAAGTACATATAGACCACGATACTATCGAAGAATGGGGCAGCCATACCATAGAAAACTCAAAAGCCTGGCTAGGCACCTCCATAGTAATTACCTTTAATGAGACTGAGTTTTTAGGCGTAATTACCAATGTAAAGCTAGAACACCAAGGCTTTCACCACCAAGGTTATGTAGTGGTATCAGGCTACTCCAAAACCATACTATTAGAACAAGGCTTACATACCACCTCTTGGTACGAGAAAAGCCTAGAAGGCATAGTGCGCGATGTTATAGACACGGTAAACCTAGAAACCCAATTACAAAGCGACCATAAAGGGCTAATACCTTACCAAGCCCAATACGGAGAGAGCCATTTTACCTTTTTAAAACGTTTGGCTAAACAACACAACCAATGGTTGTACTGGGACGGCATAAAACTACACTTTGGCAAGCCTTTATTAGAAAAGCCAATACAACTAGAATACGGCAAAGACATCGCCAACATAAGCATAGGTATAGATGCCAAGGCCAATACCTACAGCACGTATTCCTATAATGCACTAGAAGATACCCTAAGCAATTCCAAAAGCAAAGCCAATGTACAAGGGCTTAACGAGCTAGGCATGCATGCTTTCGATACCTCCTTAGGCCTATTTCACCAAGTGCCAAATACCCACAACAACGCAAGAACCAGAGACAAAAGTGAGTTGGATGCTAATGTGGAAAAAAAACAAGCCGCAGCTGTAGCCAATCTAAACACCCTAGAGGCCGATTGCAGTTGGCAAGGGCTTACGGTAGGCAGCGTAATAAAAGTAAGCTCTGCCAAATGGGATGGCAAAGACAAATTCGATATAAAAAACTATGGCGAATACCTCGTCACCGAGATACAACACCAAGCCACA
The DNA here is from genome assembly GCA_947489085.1 of uncultured Flavobacteriaceae bacterium. GTDB lineage: Bacteria > Bacteroidota > Bacteroidia > Flavobacteriales > Flavobacteriaceae > Jejuia. The sequence continues at coordinate 64,683 of CANLCJ010000001.1, read as the reverse complement.
AGAAGCACCACCTACAGCTGCCATTTTAAAGCCATACCCAGTGGGGTAAAAGTATGCCCAGAGCCAGAGGTAAGCTTGCCCCAAGCCCATGCCCAAATAGCGCAAGTGGTAAGCAATGAGGACCCCCAACAGAAAGGCCGTGTGCAAGTACAATTCCAATGGATGCAATCCCACCAAAAAACCAACTGGATACGTGTAATGACTCCCGATGCAGGATCCAGCGAGCAGCACAGCACCAACAGAGGGCTCGTATTTATACCCGAGGTAGGCGACCAAGTAATGGTAGGCTTTCGCTACAGCGACCCCAACCGCCCCTTTGTAATGGGCAGCATGTTTCATGGGCAAAACGGCGCAGGCGGCAGTACAGAAAATACACAAAAAAGCATAATAACACGCTCGGGGCATACCGTTACTTTCGATGATACCAACCGCTCCGAAAAAATTACCATAACCGATAAAAGCAACAATATAATTCTTATAGATACTGCAAACTCTAGCATACAAATAAGTGCACCAAATAGTGTGAGTATAAATGCTAAAGAAATTAATATTCTAGGCGAAGATAAAGTGCATATAGAAAGTAAAAATGTAACCATGGTTGGTACAGATATTATTTCCAAAGAAAGCGACTCTTCTATAGAGTTAAATGCCCCTAAAATAAGCACCTCGTCCGAAACAACGTCTATAAACGCCAAGCAAATCGTAAACATCGAAGCCAAACAAATAACAAACATAAAAGGCACCACCGCAATAAATCTTAATTAAAACATGAGTAACCAGCACAATCCCATTGCGCAGCGCATTACCCATTTACAAGAATTCTGGGAACAGCAAAGAGCACTTAAGCCAGAAGCACAGTTTATCCGGTGGCTTATTAGCGAAGCAGATTTACCCTTGGTTAATGGATTTTACAAACTAGAATCTACACCCTACGGGCGCATAAAAGAAACCATTGTTGTAATGCTTACAGATTTTAAAGATATAGATAGCTTTTCGTATTACCTCGCCAAAGATTGGCTGCAAGCCTTTAAAAAAGATACAGCAACATACCCCGAACTAAAATGGGAAGCCCTAGAACCATTAACAGATAAATTAGAAAAAATACCCAAAACAAACACAGCACAAGCCAATGCCTTTCTCGTAGAACTGCTTACACAATTTAAAACCTTCGAAGGCCAAAGCACCCCAATGTTTTTAGGTATAAACCCAAGAAAAGTAAGCAACCATAATGCCTTAAGCCTCTGGATATGCAACCTTATAAAAGCACTACCCAAAAACATAGGCATCCTAGTAACAGACTATAAAGACCACCTCTATTACGAGCCTGTATTTAAAAACGAAAATGCCAACTTTACAGCACAAAGCTTAAAACTAAAAGACCAAGACATGATGGGGGCTTATGCTAGTTTAATGACGCAAGGCAACCCTAACGACCCCCAAGTGGCATTTAGAAAATGCATGTTAAAAATGGGCGAAGCCACCAAAGCCGCACAAAAAGATACACTTATAAAATGGGGCGAAAAAGGATTAAACATAACAAAAAACACCAACGATCTGGCATTTTGGGCATCGGCACACCTAATCTATGCAGGGTTTTTATTTGGCTTTAAAGATGGCGAACGTATAGAACAACTCTTAAACAAAGGCATAAACATAAGCCAAGACGCACCAGAAAATAAAAATCTACAAGGTGTTACGTTACAACTTTACGCTTACAAAGCCGCCTATTACAGTTTTACAGGACAAACCACCTTAGCCCAAGACTGGTTTATAAAACAAGCCCAACTGGCAAAAACATACCAACAACCCTTAGTTGCACTAACCGCCTATAAAAACGCCTTTATAGCATTACAACAAAAGAAAAAACACTTAGAGGTAGAAAAACACGTGCCAGAAGCCTATACCTACTGTGCCAGTTTAAACCATGAAACCTTAAAATACACAGAGTTTCCCTATATCGCAAAACTATACATCGATATGCTGCGAAAAAACAGCCAAACCGAACAAGACGAACAAGAGATACAAGCCGTAAACCAGTTACTTACCACCTTGTTTGGAAACGATTGGGAAATACAAGGCAAAGCCCTTATAAAAAAGATAAAAAATATAGAAGAAGACGTTGTAACCCCTATAAACTAAACCCTTATGTCGCTATTAGCAGATTCGCATTTTACCCCTATAGTAGGTGTAGACATACACTTTACAACAGCACCCCCTTTTAATCCATTTCAGCCCTTTATAGGCATGATAGTGGACCCCATGGATTACATACCCTTTATAGGTGCCACCGTACATGTTAATGGCATAAAACGCGGTGTTTCCGATACCAGCGGCGTGCTTATAACACTATTTCACATTCCTATAGTAGGGCCCTTTGCTATGGCACCCATTATAGGTCACGAAAGTATGAACTTTTTTTCCAGCCAAACCGTCTTTGCCGAAGGCACCCGTTTAAGCCCTAAAGGACATATGGTAATGACCTGTAACGATATAGGCATACCCTTATCGCTACAACCCGGAAAAAAGAAATTCTGGAAAGTAATACCCACACTATTTGCCCCCACATCCTTCTCCATATCTACCCCCACAGGCCCACCTGTACTACTAGCCCCACCTTACGTACCAGACCTAGTAGGTATGCTAACAGGCCTAGCAGCTAGCTTTGGTTTTGGTGCTATAATGCGACAATTGGGGCGTGCGCTAAATAAAGCTGCAAAAAAAATAGCAAAAAAAACAGGCAAAGGCTCTAATAAAATGAGCCGTTGGTTGTGTAAACTAGGCTTCGAGCCCATTAACTTTGTAACAGGCGCTGTAACCTACGAAGGTGTCGATTTCGAGCTACAAGGGCCAATACCCTTTGCTTGGGAACGTGTCTGGGACTCCGACTCCGATTTTATAGGACTTCTAGGCCATGGCGTAAGCTTAAAATACGATCGCTCTGTCGATTTTTTTCCAGAACAAGACATCCTAGGCCTACGTTTTAGCGATGGCAGAATGCTTGCTTTTCCAATGCTAGACCGTGGCGAAACCTACTACATGCGCCAAGAAAAAACAAGCCTTACACGCACCCCACAAGGCTACTTTATAGCCTATGCGCACAACGAAGAATACTACTACCACTTCGAGCACCAAACCACCCATAATGGCAACCCACAATACAAGCTTACCAAAATAGAAGACCTACGCGGTTTTAACATACAATTTCATTACAAAAACAGCACACTCCATAGCATTACAGACGCCTCTAACCGCACCCTGCTTATACACTACAACCCCCAAGGCTTTATAAGCGAAGTTATTTTACAAACAAAAATAACCAAGCAGCTTCTGGTAGCCTATACCTACGATGCACTAGGTAACATGACAGGCATTACCGATGCCCTAAAGCAAACCACACACATGGCCTACCAAGACCATTTAATGGTAAAAAAAACAGACCGCAACGGGCAAAACTTTTATTGGGAATACCAAGGTACAGGTACAAAAGCCAAATGCATACACACTTGGGGCGATAACGGGTGGCAAGAAGGCTGGATGGCATACCATACCCAAGAAGGCTACACCAAAGTTACCGATGCCAACGGCATAACAACCTACTATTACTTTACCCCCGAAGGACTGGTAACCGAAATTAAAAATGGTGAAGGCCATAGCAGCTATACCGAGTATACCGAGCACATGGAAGTCTATAGAGAAATAGACCCCGAAGGCCAACTAACAGGATACACCTACGACGCCAAAGGCCAACAAACCAGTATAGTGTACCCCGATGGCAGTACCGCCCAATTTTTGTATAACGATGCAGGGCGCTTAGCCCTTAGTATAGACCCCGAAGGCAACACCCGTAATTACACCTACAAAAAACAGCACCCCCACCTTATAAACAGCATAATAGAGCCAGACAATACCCTAACCGTACTAGACTACAACTCGCAACAACTGGTAAGCCAAGTACGGCATTTAGATAAAAAAAGCACCCTAAGCTATAACGCACAGCACAACCTAAGCAGCCTAACAGACCACAATAACAATACCACAAGTTGGCTGTACAACCACATGGGAAAAGTGGCAAACATTAGCACCAATGGCAAAACCACACAAAGCTTTAGCTACGATGCCCTAGGGCGTGTAACACGCATAGATGCCAATGGCCAAGAGCCTACACACCTAAAATACAATGCCTATAACGAAGTTATAGAAGCCCATACCAACCAAAATAAAGTACACTTTAGCTACACCCCATTAGGCAGTCTGCTTAGCCGCCAAGAAAAAGACCATAAAGTACATTTTGTGTACGATAAAATGGAACAGCTAAAAAGCATAAAAAACGAACATGGAGAAACCTACCGTTTTACACGCAACAAAAATGGTAACATTGTAACAGAAACAGGCTTCGATAACCTAGAGCGCCACTACCATAGAGACAGAGCAGGCAAGGTGGTAAAACTAGAGCGCCCCAACAACCAGTATACCGAGTACGAATACAACGCCCTAGGGCAAGTAACCCGTAGCGAATACAGCGATGGCAGTTGGGAAACCTTCTCCTATAATAAAAACGGACAACTCATAGAAGCCCGCAACCCCAATAGCGCTGTGTTTTTAGAACGCGATACCATGGGGCGTGTGGTAAACGAAACACAAACCACTGGCATTCCTAACGATAAAGGCTACAGTATACAAAGCAGCTATACCAAAAACGGCAACCGTAGTAAAATAACATCCAGCCTAGGTGCAAACATACAGCATACCTACAACAACTATGGGCAATGCATAACCACCCAAGCCCAAAACAACCAAAGCAATACGCCTTACCAAGCCCAGATGCACTACAACCCGCTAGGGCAAGAAATAGAACGTTTGGTAACCGGAGGCATAACAAGCAAACGCAGTTACGACGAGGCAGGCCGCCAGTGCAAACACCAAGTACACAACAAAACCCGTAGCCACCGTAACACCAAATACCTGTGGAACCCTAACAACCAGTTGCAACAAATTTTAGATATTAATGCCAATACTAATACGCAGTTTACATACAACGCCGTAGGCAGTCTTGCCAGCGCACAATATGCCGATGCTAGTTTCGATTTTAAACTGCCAGACGCGATAGGCAACCTTTATAAAACAAAAGAAAAAAACCAATGCCAATACGGCAAAGGCGGTAAACTGCTGCAAGACAAACACTGGCACTACTTTTACAATGCAGAAGGCAACCTTATAAAGAAAAGCAAAAACAATACAGTACAACTGCAACAAGCTTACCAGCAACAACAAAAAAACAACCCGCCCTCTAAGCTTACCTGGTTCGATAAACTTATAGGTTATAAAGAAGCGCCAGAGCCCGATTTTATGCCTCAAACCAATGCACACCAATGGCAGTATGGCGAATGGCAATACACATGGCAGGCCAACGGCATGCTTGCCAGCGCCAAAGACCCCAAAGGAAAAATTACAACATTTACTTACGATGCGCTTGGCAGGCGTACTACAAAAATAAATGTTGCCACTAAAGAAATAAACCGTTACATTTACGACGGAAACGTTCTTTTACATGAGTTCCATTATGAGGTAAAAAACAGACCAAAAACCATAGCAGACGATCTAGGAAGGCTATCTTTAGATAGAGAAGAAGATACAAGCAATCTTATAACCTGGGTATTCGATGAAGGTACATTTGTGCCACAGGCTAAAATTACCAACAAAGGTACTTTTAGTATAATCTCAGATTATCTAGGCACACCAATTTTGTCTTTTGATGAACAAGGTAACAAAGTTTGGGAACGGGAATTGGATATTTACGGTAAAGTTAGAAAAGGTGATAATACGTTTTGCCCATTCCTTTTTCAAGGGCAATATTACGATGAGGAAACGGAGCTAGCTTATAACAGGTTTAGATACTATTCGCCCGATAGCGGAACTTATATAAGCCAAGACCCTATTGGGCTGGCTGGAAGTAATCCAAATTTTTATGCTTACGTAGAGGACTCTAACTCATATATAGATTCCCTAGGTCTAAGCAGCTTACCTTTAGGATTTAAGAGTTTCGGACAATTAAAACAATTTGGTCAACAAATTCAAGGAACTTTAGCAAGAGGTGGTTTTAAAGATTCAGGAGTATTTATGCAAGGAAGTTCTGTATCAGGACGTAGTTATAGTACGGGTGTTCCTTTTGATGTTGGTAGAGTTAGTGATTTTGATGTTGCAATAACTAATTCAGATTTATTAAAGAAAGCTCAAGATTTTGATTTAGGAAAACCCGGAAGAAATTTATCTATGCCATTGAAAGCGGACGACATGAGAAAGTTAGGTTTTGGAGATTTAGCAGATTCTTTATCTGAACGTTTTGGAAGAGAAGTTAATTTTAGAATTTTCGATAATGAAGCATCTGTAAGAGCTAAAGGTAAATCTTATAAAATAGCGTGTCATTAAAATATGAAAAAAGGATATTATTTAACTTATGGGTTTTTATCAAAAGACATACATAAGGCAGTAGCTTTCATTGAAAAAAAATTAAGAATAAATCTAGATTCAGAAAATGTTTATGATAATGAATTATATATTCTTGAAGGAAATAATAAAAGTAATTTTCCTATAATAGATAATTTTACTATCCATGATAATTCTGGAAATAGTTATTTTAAGGAAGATAGTACTGTAATTAAGAATGTAAATTATTTAATTTCTTGTAATATAGTCTCGGGAAGTGAAGATCTAAAAAATGAAAGTGTAGAATACATTAGGAAAGAGCTTTTACATTTGGAAGAACTGATAGAATTAAACTTTGATTTTAATGAATGGTAATACCCCGATACTGGAACGTATATATCTCAAGATCCAATTTCTATTGGGGGTGGCTTTAACGTATATGCTTATGTACATGATACAAACTATTGGATAGACCCTTTTGGACTTACAGGAATCATTTATTTAAGAACTGACCCAGTAACAGGTGCGGAATATGTTGGTAAATCTAAAAGTCCTGAAGCATTCAAAAAAAGACAATATGCTCATAATAGAAAATTGCGAAAATCTACAGGCGATTTAGATACTGAATATAAGTTTAAGAAATTAGAAACAGATATAGTAGGAAAAGATAATCTTGCATTTAGAGAAGAAACTAATATTCGTAAAGAAGGAGGTATTGCAAAAGATGGAGGTCCATTAGAAAATAAAATACACGGTCAAGCAGATTCTAAATATAAAAAAGCAGGTGGTGATATGGATAAGTTAGGAAAGAAAATAAGTTGTGGATAATTATGAGTAAAAAACATACATTAGAAGAAGGTCAGATATATGCTATTCCATTATCTGACAAAAGTTATACTATTGGGCAATTAGTAAATCATTATCCATTAAAAAAGAATTTATCTGTTGATACTTATATCTTTTTTAATTACAGATTTTCTAATAAGATTGAATTAGTAAATAGTATTGATGATTTAGATTTAAAAAAGCCTTATTCAGTAATTACTTCAAGTGGAGCACCTTGGCAATATGATTGGGAATTAATCAAGATTAAAAATATTGAATGCAATAAAAATACAATATTATCAAACTTGGATAATGAAGGTTATATTGATGGTACTTCAACTAATCCAAAAGTCCTTTTAAAATCTTATTTTGGTTTATTTCCTTGGGATGGTTATTTTAAGGATGATTATTTAGAAGAATTTCTTTTACCTAATGCAGAAATGCGAGATGATATAAAATATCTCAAAGATTATACGACAGAAGAACTAAAGGAATTATTACCGCCAAATAGCCCAAAGTTAATCAAGCGTTTAAAAGAAGAAGAATAAACTATGGGAGCTTGGGGAATAGGAAATTTTGAAAATGATTCTGCTGGAGATTGGTTATATGAGTTTGAGGAAAACCCAACAAAAGATTTTTTAAAAAAAACTTTAGAAGCAGTTTTTAAAGAAGAATATTTAGATTCTGATATAGCTTCGGAAGCACTATCAGCAATTGAAGCCATTACTTTAATAATGGGTAATTCGAAAGAGGATGAAGAAGAATTAGAAAGCATTGATTTTGATGTTTTAAAGAATCAATTCAATCGTCCATTATATGATAAATCTATAAACTGTATCAATCGTATTTTAGAGAAAAGCAATAATGAACTTTATGAACTTTGGGAAGAATCTGAATCTTTTGAAGATTGGAAACACGTCGTTTTAGACTTAAAACAGCGTGTTTACAGCCCTGCTAGCGCACCAGATAGCTCGGACTTGTAGTCCGTGCCGATTATGAGTAAGCAAAAGAGAAAAAAAAGTAACGTTAAAACCAAAGATATGCCAATTAAAGATAGAAATTACAACAAAGCCAAGGCGCTTTTAGAAGCCGCAGGGAGTAAAAGTGCGGAGAAATCGCATAAAAAACACACGGGTAGTAAAGGTTCTCCAGATGGTCACGGCAGGAGCTTATATAACGAGGCGCAGCAAGATTTTGGAGGGCAACCCACCGTAGCACAATTAGAAGCTTTACGTAAAGCAGGCGATTTGCTAGGGGTGTAGGGTAATCTAATCTAGATAGATATATAGCCACAACAGAGATGTTGTGGTTTTTTAATTTCTTAATTCATCTATAAAACCAGACGCGGTAGGCAACCTTTATAAAACAAAAGAAAAAAACCAATGCCAATACGGCAAAGGCGGTAAACTGCTGCAAGACAAACACTGGCACTACTTTTACAATGCAGAAGGCAACCTTATAAAGAAAAGCAAAAACAATACAGTACAACTGCAACAAGCTTACCAGCAACAACAAAAAGACAACCCGCCCTCTAAGCTTACCTGGTTCGATAAACTTATAGGTTATAAAGAAGCGCCAGAGCCCGATTTTATGCCTCAAACCAATGCACACCAATGGCAGTATGGCGAATGGCAATACACATGGCAGGCCAACGGCATGCTTGCCAGCGCCAAAGACCCCAAAGGAAAAATTACAACATTTACTTACGATGCGCTTGGCAGGCGTACTACAAAAATAAATGTTGCCACTAAAGAAATAAACCGTTATATTTACGACGGAAACGTTCTTTTACATGAGTTCCGTTATGAGGTAAAAAACAGACCAAAAACCATAGCAGACGATCTAGGAAGGCTATCTTTAGATAGAGAAGAAGATACAAGTAATCTTATAACCTGGGTATTCGATGAAGGTACATTTGTGCCACAGGCTAAAATTACCAACAAAGGTACTTTTAGTATAATCTCAGATTATCTAGGCACACCAATTTTGTCTTTTGACGAACAAGGTAACAAAGTTTGGGAACGGGAATTGGATATTTACGGTAAAGTTAGAAAAGGTGATAATACATTTTGCCCATTCTTATTCCAAGGGCAATACTACGATCCTGAGACTGAACTTTGCTATAACCGCTTCCGTTATTACTCACCTGATACAGGAACCTACATATCGCAGGATCCTATTGGGCTTGAAAGTGGAAACTTTAATATTTATAGTTACGCTAATGATTCAAATATATATATTGACCCTCTAGGTTTAGCACTAGGAAAAAGCATGCCTAGTAATGGATGGAATTATGGTAATATGCCTGCAATAGACGGCTATCAAAACCATCATGTTATTCCAAAATCAAAAGCAAATCATCCTGCGATTAAAGCAGCTGGTTTTGATGTAAATCAACCAAGTAATCTTATTTATTTGCCAAAAGAAGAAGGCACACATCCAACAAGAAGTAGACATAAAGGTTGGAATAAGCAACACGCTGCTTATAATAGAAATATGGGAGCTGAGCTTGATGAAATAGATAAAATTGGTAAAGCTAATAAATGGAATAAACAACAATACAATGATGCAGTTAGTGCGTTAAGTTCCGATACGAGACAAGACTTGAGAAAAGGAAGGGTAAAATGTCATTAAAAAAGAATAAAATAATGTACTATCAATTTTCAGATTTTTATAAAAGAGATGTAAGTTTTGTTTTCGACGATGAAAACAATGACATTGAGTATTCGGTTTTCAATGAAGGAAACAAAATAAACATTAAAGAAAATATTTTATATCTAGTAGATAAAATAGATGCTTATATAAGCTCTTATGATATTTTACCAACTATTGGAGCGATATTAGTTAGTGAAAAGTTTAAAAACACTTTTTTAGAATTGTCAGATAAGGAACTCCAATTTATCCCAGCAATTATAAAAGATGAAAAGGGTAATGAGAATAATAATTTTTTTGCTCTAAATATTTTGAATATTATTTCTTGTATGGATATGGAAAAATCCGTAACAGAAAAGACAAGATATGGTACTATTAAAATTAAAAAGTTAGTATTTACTCCAAACTCATTAAATAATTTAGATATAATTAGAATGGAAGAACATAATTCCTATGTAATAGTTACAGAAAAATTTAAAAAACGCTGTGAAGAGGCTAATTTAAAAGGTATTGAATTTATAGAAGAAGGACATAGCATTTATACAAATCTTTAATTATGGCATTAGTAAATTGTAAAGAAAAAACCCGATAGCTCGGACTTGTGATCCGTGCCGATTATGAGTAAGCAAAAGAGATAAAAAAAAGTAACGTTAAAACAAAAGATATGCCAATTAAAGATAGAAATTACAACAAAGCCAAGGCGCTTTTAGAAGCCGCAGGGAGTAAAAGTGCGGAGAAATCGCATAAAAAACACACGGGTAGTAAAGGTTCTCCAGATGGTCACGGCAGGAGTTTATATAACGAAGCGCAGCAAGATTTTGGAGGGCAACCCACCGTAGCACAATTAGAAGCTTTACGTAAAGCAAGCGATTTGCTAGGGGTGTAGAGTAATCTAATCTAGATAGATATATAGCCACAACAGGGATGTTGTGGTTTTTTAATTTCTTAATTCATCTATAAAACCAGACGCGGTAGGCAACCTTTACAAAACAAAAGAAAAAAACCGTTACATTTACGACGGAAACGTTCTTTTACATGAGTTCCGTTATGAGGTAAAAAACAGACCAAAAACCATAGCAGACGATCTAGGAAGGCTATCTTTAGATAGAGAAGAAGATACAAGCAATCTTATAACCTGGGTATTCGATGAAGGTACATTTGTGCCACAGGCTAAAATTACCAACAAAGGTACTTTTAGTATAATCTCAGATTATCTAGGCACACCAATTTTGTCTTTTGATGAACAAGGTAACAAAGTTTGGGAACGAGAATTGGATATTTACGGTAAAGTTAGAAAAGGTGATAATACATTTTGCCCATTCACATTCCAAGGGCAATACTACGATGAAGAAACCGAGTTAGCTTATAATAGATTCCGCTATTACTCTCCTGATACGGGAACTTATATATCGCAGGATCCTATTGGGCTATGGGGACAGAACCCAAATATGTATGCCTACGTCTCTGATAGCAATATTCAAGTAGATATTTTTGGACTTAATGTAAGTACAGGAGCAGGGCGAACACACGTGAAATATTCAGGTGTAAAAGGAGGTAAACCATATCATGGATATGCTAGTGCACCGAGTAATTTGGAATTAACACCTGAAGAGATTGTTAATAGGCGTTATAATGGAGATTTCAGTGATTTTACAGGAGGAGAAGCTCCAGAAGTTGATTTTGCGGGAGAAGGAGTAAAAGGAAAACAAACAGCAAGAGGATTAGAACAACGAGGGTTTGAAGCTGATGGAGGTTTAGATGGAACAGCTAATAAACAGAATCCTGTAGGTCCAAATAACAAGAACAGACAAAAATATTTAGATGCCGCAGATGCACATAATAAAAAGAAAATAAAAGCTAGCTGTGGTTAAAATATTAAACAAAATTTATGGCAAAAAGAGTAACACCTTGGAAAGAAGGTAAAATTATAAGTATAGAAACTAGAAAAGGAGTATTTGTATTGGCACAAATGTTAAAAAGCCCATATTTAAGATTTTACAATGCTTTTAGAGAAGATGAAAATTGGGGAAAAATTGATGTTAGTATTTTTGATACACTTTTTACGAATGCAGTTACATCAAAGCAGTTTTTAAAACTAAGTAATATTTCTGTTATTAAAGAAGCTGTTCCTGATAATGAAAGAGACGAAGAAAAAAATTGGATTAAAAAAAAGAAAGGTAGCAGAACTATTAAAGTTTGGGGAAACACAGAATATGAAAAAGAATTTATAATCTTAGGAAGTGAAGCAGGAGGCAATTTAGTAGAGATTGATATTTGGAAGTCTGGTATTAGAGCTCATCCTAGTGGAGTAATAGATGCTATGATTTTAGAAGATATTCCATTGAACAATAGTAATATAATTGACAAATATGAATTAACAGCTTTAGCGGTCTACCCATCAATGAACGAACGCTTGTATTTATGCTACAAAATGAATAAAAATATTAATCCAGCTAAAGATTTAGCTTTTGATAGAGAAATACCTATGGATTACAAAGTATTTATAGAAATTATGAGTATAGGAGAAGATAAAGAAGAGCAAGAAAGAATATTAGACACTTATTTTCGATAAACCGATGGCTCGGATTTGTAGTCCGTGCCGATTATGAGTAAGCAAAAGAGATAAAAAAAAGTACCGTTAAAACCGCAACAACTCAAAGTCGTTAGCTATCAGCGGCTATTTTGCACAGTTGTATTATGTTACAGAAAGTGAATGAATGTTGACATGATGCCCAATTATGTAAATATAGCTTTGGGATACTTTATTTTTTTTCAAATGAAATCTTCAAATGAAAAGAAAATAGTATTTTTAACTCGTATGAAAAAACTGATCGCCTTTTTTGTTTTACTACTTGCTCTCACGTGGAATTTACAAGAAGCTCACGCAAAGGAAAAAGTTGCACAGGGTTACATAAGTCAAGACCCAATTGGACTCGAAGGAAATAATCCAAATTTATATGCATATGTAAGTGATTCTAATAGTTGGATTGACCCTTTTGGATTAGACCCTTTTGGACCAAATCAAGACGTATATGCATTGTTTAATAAAGCTGATGTGGTTAATGGAGTTCCAGTAGAAGGCGCAAAACCTTACTATGTAGGTATTAGTCAAAATTCAGATGTTCGTTTAGGTCAGCATACTAATAGTGGAAGGTTTAACCCAGCAACAGATGTAAAAGTTGACTTGCACAAAGATATTGACTATGCAAAAGCTCGAGCACTTGAGCAACATAATATAGAAAAATTTGATACAATTGATAAATCAAATCCAAAAGCGAATCAACAAAACTCATTTAGACACTCAAGAACTGATGATAGAGGAAAAGCCTTTAAAAAAGAATATAAGAAAATTAAATGTGGTTAAAAAATGAAAAAAAATATTGTTGTTCCTGGTGAAATATTTTGCATACCATTATTTATGGCAAAAGATGATTGGAAATTAAAAACGAAATTAACAGATAAAGATTTAGACAAAGATTTTGCGTTTGGTAGAGTAATAGAAACAAGTTCGTCAGTAATGGTCGAAATATTTAATAAAATTAGTTCCGCTAATACAGATATAAATGAAATAACAACTTCAGGGATTATGTTCTCTCCGATACAAGTATTTTGGGATGGTGTTGTCAAAAAAAGGTGGAGAATAATAGGACAAACCGAAAATTATGATAAGATTAAAGATTCAAATTATGAAAATCTAAGAATGGTATTTGGTATTGGTGAAGATTTTAGATTAAGAGATTTTAGTACTAAAAAAGAAATTCCAATTTCAAGAAAGGAATTTGAACTTAAAGGGTATGAATTTTCTACAGTTTGGTTTCCCATTGATTTAGAGAATAGAATATTAAAACACCTTGAATTGGTTTAAAAAAGATTCTAAAATTTTGCAACCCGATAGCTCGGACTTGTAGCCCGCCCCCGCTAGTTTATAATTAGTGGCAAGCACGAGTAAAAAACACAAATAACAAAACAAAAACCTGATACTGGAACGTACATCAGTCAAGGTCCAATTGGGCTTAGTGGTAGAAATCCGAATTTATATGCGTATGTTCCAGATTCTAATGCTTGGGTTGATATTTTTGGACTTAGTAAGGCTTATGAAGTTGATACTTTCAATAATCGCAAGCAAAAAAGGACTAAAAGATGTAAATCATATCAAAGGAGAGCTTAGAATACCTAAGACAGGAGAAGTTTTAGCAAAAAATGCTACTCCACTAGAAGCGTTTGAAGCTCTTGAGAAATGGCATAAAAATAAAATATCATGCGGATAGAATTTTTATTTTCAGAATTAAATGGTTTTGCCATATTTGATTTAAAATCTTTAGTAGATTTTAAAGAAAAGCATATAAAGGGAAATGATATTCTAACTCCATTAGTGGAAACTAATTTGGGAGAGGAAATCTCAGCTAATGGTATAGCTATTCCTATAATTGGTATTGAAGCAGATGATTATGGTTTTGTTTTAAATATAAATGAACGATCGTATTTGAGTGAAGTAGAAGTTAAATCAACAGGATGGATTTTAAATTCTACAGGAATACTGGGGATATGTGGAATAGGTTATTTGAAAGATTTTACATTAGAAAAATTAATTAAAATTAACAAGATAATAGAATTTAAAGTACCAAAAGGTTGGTTGAAAATAGAGATTTATGGAGGGATAAATAATGATTATGTTCCTGTATTTGAAATTGTAGCTAAGGAATCAACAGAAAAGCCTGAATTTGAAGGGGATTTGTCAACTAATTTTAACTTCTAAGAATGAAAAATTCCGATCGCTCGGATATGCTAGCGCGGAACTGTATTCCGTGCCGATTATGAGTAATCAAATAATATAAAAGATAAAGTAACCTTAAAACCAGTAGATATGCCAATCAAAGACAGAGATTACAACAAAGCCAAGGCGCTTTTAGAAGCCGCAGGGAGTAAAAGTGCGGAGAAATCGCATAAAAAACACACGGGTAGTAAAGGTTCTCCAGATGGTCACGGCAGGAGCTTATATAACGAGGCGCAGCAAGATTTTGGAGGGCAACCCACCGTAGCACAATTAGAAGCTTTACGTAAAGCAAGTGATTTGCTAGGGGGTGTAGAGTAATCTAATCTAGATAGATATATAGCCACAACAGGGATGTTGTGGTTTTTTTATGCCCCGCTACCGCTAGTTTGTAACTAGTGGCGATTAAGAGTAAGCAAATAAAAAGTATAAAACCACAGCGAAAGTTGTGGTTTTTTGTTTCGCTTGGCTCCAAACTTGCGTTAAAAAACTTCGTTTTAAGCTCCAAAACTAAAAGTTATTAACAATTGTATTTATTGCTTCAATCCCTTTATTTTCGGGCGTTTCCGCTCTTTTTCACCTCTTTTCTTTTTTTGTTTCTATTCCCCTTATTTATCGGTTTATTTCGCCTGCTGAAAGGTGTCAAAAACCACGCCCCAAAAACCAAAAATAAGGCAACATAAAAGTGAATTGCAAACCTTAAAAACTGATTTTTTAGAAGTTTAATTTTGCGTAAAAACAATATTCAATACATCGCTTTTAAAAATGTTTAAAACAGACTTAAAAGACCCCAAAAAACTAGTTTTTAGTGTTAAAACACCAATAGCGTCCTAAACGTTTAAAAAAGAGAATGGTGTTTTTTCTCAAATCGTTAGATTTGAGTTGCACAAAAAATCAAACCATTCTCAGGATGAAATTTACATTAGAAACAGAAAGCAAAACCATATAAGTTCTGGTTTTTTCAAAACTAAAGCGCTCTTCGTCTCCCTTGAGTGACATATTTTATAAAATCTTTTAGCTTTTTTCGTCTTTATCTAGTCGCCAAAAACCGATGATCGATAATTCCATCCCGTCATGGTGTAACAATTGTCCAGAATTAGTTCAAAATAGTTCTTTTAAACCTAAAATGCTATAAAACAAGTCTTTAGTGCGGTTTTCAAGTAACAATTGCCTTTGCTACATCCCTAATTTAGCAGATATAAAACTAAAAAATCTTTAAATTATGACTTTAAAAAGAACGACGAATTACGCATTCATCATTTTCGCATTAACATGTTACAGCCTGTTTTCGCAAACGGCTGTTGAAAAACACGGCAGGCTACAAGTAAACGGTAATAAAATTGTAGATAAAACCAATACTCCAGTAAGTTTAGCTGGAAACAGTTTGTTTTGGAGTAATGCAGGAGACACATCAGACTTTTACAACACAAAAACCATAAATTATTTGGCTGATAATTGGAACAGTAGCATTATAAGAGCTGCTATGGGCGTTAATGAAACCTGGGATGCTGGTAGAGGCTATATTAATAGCCCAGAAGCTCAAAAAATTAAAATACAAAAAGTAATAGATGCCGCTATTGCAAACGGTATCTACGTAATTGTAGATTGGCATACGCACGAAGCTGAAAAGTACGAAGAGGAAGCTATAACGTTTTTTCAAGAAATTGCAGAACTTTACGGCAATCACGACAATATTATCTACGAAATATACAATGAACCTATTCGACAATCTTGGCAAGAAGTAAAATCTTATGCCACTCAAGTTATTGCAGCTATTAGAGCTAAAGATCCCGATAATTTAATTGTTGTAGGCTCGCCCACATGGTCTCAGGATGTCGATGTTGCTTCGCAAAACCCAATTAGCGATGTAAATACAGCCTATACTTTGCATTTTTATTCTGGTACACACACGCAGTTTCTAAGAGATAAAGCACAAACAGCTTTAAATAATGGTATTGCACTTTTTGTTACAGAATGGGGTGCTGTTAACGCCGATGGCAATGGCAATGCTGCTGTCTCTGAAACGGAAGCTTGGATGGAATTTTTAAGCACCAATGCCATTAGCCATGTAAACTGGGCTGTTAGCGATAAACCTGAAGGTGCTTCTATAGTAAATGATGGGAAAGGAGTTAATGGATTAGAAAATGACGATTTAACCGAAACAGGACGCTTTATTAAAACCATTATAGAAAATTGGTCCGATGGAGTGGTAATAGACAATGGCGCAGACGAGCAACCACATGGTATAATTAATTGTAATACGGCAGATTGTATTTTAAACGCCATGAAGTTTGCTTTACCTGGCGATGAAATTATTG
Organism: uncultured Flavobacteriaceae bacterium; assembly: GCA_947489085.1. Taxonomy (GTDB): domain Bacteria; phylum Bacteroidota; class Bacteroidia; order Flavobacteriales; family Flavobacteriaceae; genus Jejuia. The sequence goes on along the minus strand of CANLCJ010000001.1, from coordinate 47,694 downwards.
TTGCTCCTGGAACCTATATTGCTTTAGAAAAAGACAATACTGATGGAAGAGCCTCTAGATTTTTCTCTGCTGCCGATGGTACTGCCGCACAACCCATTACAATTAGAGCAGAAAACCCATCTAACCCACCCGTACTAAAAGCACCAGAAGGAAGTTACGATGGGTATGTAATGCGAATATTAGGCGATTACTGGCGTGTTAAAGATATTATTATGGAAGATGGCTCTAAAGGTTTAGTGTTCGATAACGCCAACCATGGTATTATTGAAAATATAACTGTACGCGATATCGGGGAAGAAGGCATACATTTAAGAGATGGCTCCAGTAATAACGTGGTTAGAGGCTGTAACGTTTCGCACACAGGTGTAAAAAAGCCTGGATTTGGAGAAGGTTTATATGTAGGTTCAGATCGTTCTCAACACGACTCGACATATAACCCGGATTGTAATGATAATATTTTAGAAAACTGCATTGTAGGCCCTTATGTAGCCGCAGAAAGTGTAGATGTTAAAGAAGGTACGCTAAATACTATAATTAGAGGATGTACATTTTCTGCCAAAGGCATTACTGGCGAAAATAGTGCCGATGCTTTTATAGATTTAAAAGGCGCTTACACATTTGTTTATAACAATACCTTTAATTTAGATGGCTCTACTGTTATAAATTCTGCTATAGATTTTCAAGATCGTAAAACAGATTACAATACTGGTTTTAGAAATGCTATATTTAATAATGTTTTTAATTTAGGTTCTGGAGGTGCAGACATTCCTAGCATGCGTGCCAAAGGCGGTAGCCCCTCTGAAATTCATTTTTGGAATAATACCAGAGTACCTAATACACCAGATCCAACAAGCGATTTTTCTCTAAAAGCCATGGTGTTGTCCTGCCCTAGTTGGAATATTTTACCTTGTGAAGACAACCAAAATAACAACGCTCCTTCTGTTGCTATTACCTCTCCAGCAAACGGAACACAATACAGCGATAGCCAAGCTATAACAATTACGGCGAATGCAACTGATAGTGATGGCGCTATAGCTAAGGTAGAATTTTACAGTAATGCTGTAAAACTTGGCGAAACCACCTCTCTGCCCTACCAGTATACTATAGCAAGTTTAGCTTTGGGCAACTATACAATTACAGTACGAGCAACCGATAATGAAGGGGCTACAGCCGAAGACAGTAGCACCATAACAATTAGTAACAGCAGTACTCAATGTACCTACAGTACGCCATCGAACACTGCTCTACCTACTTTCGACGATGTTGCATTTACCAATGCACATGTTACTGGAGGCGGTGGCCTAGATTTATCCAATTTAAGACGTTTTCGCATCGACTGGAACGCATCGTCTAATACACTACGCAGGTTTGCCATAAACACAAGCGATGGAGTACCCAGTTATTATGTAGATTTAAAAGCAAAAATGGTTTACAGTTTCAACACTGCAAATCCAGAACTTACAATTACCAATTCTGGAATTTCTGGTTTAGACGGCGCATATTGGGTAACAGAAGACAACGGCAATTTTGTAATGGTTTCCAAGCAAAACACCCACAGCATCTACTTTAATAACGCAGACACAGCACCAAATTGTTCTGGCAAAAGCGAAGCTACAAAAGCGAAATATAACGCCACCACAGAAGTATTGATGTATCCTAACCCTGTAAGTAACGGTATGTTAACCATAACCAACATTCCAGAGCGCACAAAGGCTATTCATGTATTAGACTTGCAAGGTAAAATTATCATCAAAAAAGCAATGCAGCACACCTCTACTACCACTCTTAATGTATCTCAGTTAAAAACAGGTTTATATGTTGTTGCCTTAATGGATGGAGCTGTTCAAAAATCTATTTTATTATCAAAAAAATAGCGATCAAAAACCTTTAAAATTATAAACTTAAAATACCTAACGCACTTGAATTATTGTATATTCAAGTGCGTTTTTCTTCGACTTAATATATTAAAACATACTACAAATACGACATAATTTTGCCATTACTATTTTACAAATAGCGAGCCGAGTATCCAACAGTTTTGTATATTGCAAATAAAAACATGTTTTTTTCACGTTCTATTTTCAGCTTCAAAAAACCGTCTTACCTTTTACTTGCGGTGTTATTTTTTTTAAATGCCTTAGTAATTCAAAACACATACGCTCAAACTGTAGTTACCGAAAACGGAAGATTACAGGTTAAAGGCAACACTATTGTAAATAAAAACGATAAGCCAGTTAGCTTTGCTGGTAACAGTTTATTTTGGAGTATTGCCCATAATGCTTCTAATTTTTATAATGCTGAAACGATAACTCATCTTGCTAAAAACTGGAAAACCTCTATAATTAGAGCCTCCATGGGGGTTAAAGAGCAATGGGACAGCGGAAAAGGCTATATAGAAAGTCCCGACTTCCAGAAGCAACGTATAAAAACTATTGTAGATGCCGCCATAGCCAATGGCATTTATGTGATTATAGATTGGCATTCTCACGATGCCGAAAACTATCAAAAAGAAGCCATTACTTTTTTTACAGATATGGCACAAACGTATGGCAGCAATGCCAATATTATTTACGAAATTTATAATGAGCCTATACACCAAACTTGGCGAGAAGTAAAAGCCTATGCACTTCCTGTAATAGCTGCAATACGCGCTAAGGATCCAGATAATTTAATTGTTGTAGGCACACCACAATGGTCTCAAGATGTAAATATAGCCGCTCGAAACCCTATAGAAGATGCTAATTTAGCTTACACCTTGCATTTTTACGCAGGATCTCACGGGCAAATTTTAAGAAATAAAGCGCAAATTGCCTTAGATAATAATAAAGCTTTGTTTGTTACAGAATGGGGTGCTGTGAATGCCGATGGTAACGGTACAATTAACAAAGGAGAAACTAAAAAATGGCTAAAATTTCTGAAAAAGAACCATATAAGCCATGTAAACTGGGCTGTTAACGATAAAGACGAAACCTCCTCTATAATAAATGTTGGTAAAGGCAAAGCAGGCTTATTAAATAACGATTTAACTGCGTCTGGAGAGTTTATTAAAGAAATTATTCTAAAATGGTCTGCTAAATAGTGTTAACACCGTTACTATTACCAGCATAAAAACTGTTGGTTACTCTTTTGCAAACCTTAACCGTGTAAAAGTTATTTTTTCAAGTACGCGTACACTCTTGAAACTTAGGTTTATATTCTGTGTTTTAAATACTGCTAATCTAACTGTATTAAGCGCACTCTATACAATTTATAATCAAAGTGTGTTGTAATTACTAATATTAGCTGTAGTGCTTACAGCCTATTTTAAATAACGAAACTGGTTAAAAACAGCATTGTAAAACAGTTGCTTTACAGTGAGGTTCTACAATGCTAATAATTTTCTGTACTTTAAATTAAAGGCCGTTTGCTCTACTTTTACAGTTGGTAAAACAACTAAATTTCATCTCTTCTCGTATATAGTTTCAAACAAACTAAAGTTTAACCCGCTAAACATAAACTAACTTTAATTTCGAGGGATTTCTCCCCTTTAAATTAATTCATCATTCTTATCCATGACTTTTAAACAATTACTCTTTTTCGTTTTTGCTGTTTTTATTGCTAACTTTTTTACGCTTGGCGCGCAATCTGTTGTTTCTAAACATGGCCGTTTACAGGTACAAGGCAATACAATTGTAGATAAAACAAATACGGCTGTTAGCCTTGCTGGAAACAGTCTTTTTTGGAGTACTGCGGGAGATACCTCCGATTTTTACAATGCAGAAACTGTTGCACATTTAACCAACAACTGGAACACTTCGATAATACGAATTGCCATGGGGGTTAAAGAAGATTGGGATGGTGGCACAGGCTATGTGGATAGCCCTGAAGCCCAAACCAGAAAAATTAAAAAAGTAATAGATGCTGCTATAGCCAATGGCATTTATGTAATTATAGATTGGCATACCCATGAGGCTGAAGCTCATCTAGAAGAAGCGATTACTTTTTTCGAAGATATGGCAGAAACTTATGGCACATTCGATAATGTTATCTACGAAATCTATAACGAACCCATCCGCCAGTCTTGGCAAGAGGTTAAAACTTATGCCAATACGGTAATTGCTGCAATACGTGCCAAAGATCCAGATAATTTAATTATTGTAGGATCGCCCACTTGGTCTCAGGATGTAGATGTTGCATCTCAAGACCCTATTGACGATGCCAATACTGCGTATACAATACATTTTTACGCTGCTTCCCACAAACAAGCACTTAGAAACAAAGCGCAAACTGCTTTAAATAATGGAATAGCACTTTTTGCAACAGAATGGGGTACGGTAGATTTTAGTGGTAACGGCACTATGGATAGAGCAGAAACCGACCGATGGATGCAGTTTTTACAAGACAATAAAATTAGCCATGCCAACTGGGCTGTTAGCGATAAAAACGAAACCTCTTCTATTGTGATAAACGGGAGAGGCTTAAATGGTTTACGCAACGATAATTTAACAGCTTCTGGAGCTTATGTTAAATCCATTATACAAAATTGGGGGCCAGATGAAACAAACGATGACGATGACGACGATGATGATGACAATAACGATGATCTTAACTGCGATTCTGTGGCTTGTATTTTAAATGCCATGCGCAACGCTGCCCCTGGCGACGAAATTGTAATTGCACCTGGAACTTATATTGCTTTAGAAAAAGATAATACCAACGGTAGGCCTTCTCGCTTTTTTTCCGATAGAGATGGCAACGAGGCCAACCCTATTACAATACGTGCCGAAGACCCCGCCAACCCTCCTATTCTAAAAGCGCCCGAAGGCAGTTACGATGGTTATGTTATGCGAATCCTTGGTGATTATTGGCACGTAAAAGACCTTATTTTAGAGGATGGCTCTAAAGGCTTAGTTTTCGATAATGCCAACTACGGTCGCATAGAAAATATAACTGTTAGAGATATAGGCGAAGAAGGCATTCATTTAAGAGATGGGTCTAGCCACAACCTTGTTACAGGCTGTAACGTTTCTAATACTGGTGTTACAAAACCTGGATTTGGAGAAGGGCTTTATGTAGGTTCAGACAAGTCGCAACACAATGTAACCTATAACCCCGATTGCGATTTTAATACTTTAGAAAATTGCATTGTTGGGCCTAACATAACTGCCGAAGGTGTAGATGTTAAAGAAGGTACAACAAATACTATTATTAGAGGCTGCACATTCTCGGCCAGAGGGATTACAGGAGATAATAGTGCCGATGCTTTTATAGATCTAAAGGGTGTTTATACATTTGTATATAACAATACTTTTAACTTAGACGGTTCTACAGTAATTAATGCTGCTATAGATTTTCAAGATCGAAAAACAGATTATAAAACAGGGTTTAGAAACGCTGTATTTAACAATACTTTTAACTTAGGTAGTAGAGGAGAAAATATTCCTTCCATGCGTGCCAAAGGTGGAAGCCCATCGGAAATTCATTTTTGGAATAACGAGCGTGTTCCAAATACAATAGATCCTATCTCTAATTTTTCTTTAAGCGCTATGGTGCTCTCTTGTCCTGATTGGAATATAGAACCTTGCGCTATTTTAAGTGCGACAAGTAATGCCGATCTGGTGACCGATATTACAATTTTCCCTAATCCTGTAGATTCTGGAGATTTAACTTTAAGTAATCTGCCTTTGCAGGATTTAAATGTTAGCCTTGTAGATTTGCAAGGTAAAGTAATACGCGATTATGCTGTTGGGGTTACCAAGCGTACTACCCTAGATATTTCTTATTTAAAAGCAGGAGTTTATATTGTTTCTATTCGTGGAAAAACATTTCAAAAAGCATTATTAGTTTCTAAACAATAAATCCGTTTAGATTGCTATTTTATTTTGAACGTGCAGCCTTGGTTTTAAAAAAGTTGCACGTTCTTTAATAGATCATATTCGTTTTTCTTAAAACCTTAACTTTAATGGGCTTTAACAAGAAAACCCCCAATTATCATACGATAACCAAGGGCCTTCCAACTAACAAAAACTAAAAAATTAATACATACACTAACAAATGTCTTTCATTTTTTCTTTCACTATTTAATTTAAATATTTTCTATATTTTTTGCCATAAGTGGGCCTAATTCGAACGCACTTTGCTTTAATTCTTCTTTTAATGCATTTGCATCTTTAAGCTTTCCATTTGCTTTGTAAATTTCTGCCACATGGTATAGTACTTCTGGCTCGGAAGTATGCCCTAAAACATGATTTTCAACAAGTCTTAAAGCTTTTTCAACACGTCCAGAATTAAAGTGCGTCCATGCTAATAAATCGTAAGATTGCGCTGTTGGTCTATTACTAACTTCTTTTTCTGCAAGTGCTACAGCTAATCTTGTTTGGTCTTCGTCTTTAGTTTCAGCATACAAAAGTGCATTATATGTATTGTACATATCGCCATAAAGTGCGTTAGTAGTAGCCAATGTATAATTTTCTATTTCCTTGTTTTTAAGGTTTACATCGCCTTTAAACTCTGCTATTTCAGCCTTTAGCAAATGGTAATCTGGAGCTTTGTATGTTTGAGTTATTGTATTTAATATGCGTAATGCCTCATCTGGATTTTTCTCGTGAGAATAAACAATCCATGCAATACCTTTTTTTGCATACGCATTATTGGGATCTATTTCTAATGCTTTTAAATAGCTATTATAAGACGCTTTAATAAGCCCTGCATGGCCGTAGTAATCTGCAATATTTGTGTACGCCCATTGCATTAAACCTGTTTGCTTTGTTGCTTCTGCTATTTCTGTTGCTTTTTCCAGATATAAAATGGCTTTTTCTAAATTGCCTTCATGGTCGTTCCATTTTGATAATCGCAATAAGAAATTAAAATCTTTATAATTTTCAACAACATCTAAATACCTTTTAGCTTCGGTAGTATTTCCCAATTCTAAATGTACATCGAATAGCATAAATTGAGTGTTTTTTAAACGGTCTCCATGCTTTTCTGCTATTTTTAAAAGTGCTAAAGCTTGTTTAAATTTATGTTGCGAAATGTAGTTTCTAGACAATGCACGCAAATATCCTGAATTGTTATAACGTGTAGCTTCGTTTGCCTTTACTAATAATTGCTCTGCTTTAGCCAAGTGATTAATGTCTCCTGTTTGTGCAAACAACTTAGATTGTGCCGCTGCGGCTTTTACTAGGTATGGATATTGATTTGGCGTTTTTTCTAATTTCGTTTCCCAAAATCTAAAATCGTCTTGTGCTGTATATGTAAACGTATTTGTTTGGTATTGTAAATATGTGTTGTAATCTTCAATATGTGTTACTTTACCTTGGTGTTGTTCTTCTTTTGCACAACTAAATACCAACGTAAAAAGGGCTAGTGTAATGTATGTAATGTGTTTCATTTTGTTTTGTTTTTGCTAGTGTAAAAATAACTGAGTGTGCATTGGGGGGTACACACTCAGTACTTTAGCTTACCATGGACTTGCCAAGTAAGGGAATTGGTTTAAAAAAGGTCTATCATTTTCATCAACATTATCGTTAGATAGTGTTGGGTTTTCAGAAAAATCTTCGCCTCCAAAAATTAATAACAACTCTACTGTAATTACATCGTCTGCTAAAGCACGACCTGTTAATACATTTGTACCATCGAAAAAAGTTGTTGTACCATCTAAGGATACGTTAAGTACATCTGTTGCTAATAAACCTGTAAACGCATTAGCTGTAAGGCCTAAAGCATTTTCATCTTCTGGGGCAGAAAAGGCAGGGCTTAAATTTGTTAAATTGGTTTCGAACATGCTTTGAAAAGCTGCATTTTGTTCTGAAGGTATTGTAACGTTAAAGGCATCTTTACTTGCCGGAGACACAAAAACTGTATTTACAGCAGGTCTTCCCATTTGGTCTGCCTGTACAAAAGTTCCTGAAAAATCTGGACCGTTAGGCGTTTCTTCGTTATTATCGTCGTCGCTAGAGCAGTTAAATGCTGTCGTTGCTAATACAAGGGATAGTGTAACTATTTTTAAAATTTTCATAATATATTATTCTAATAAGGATTGTGTTGTATTATTTTGTTTTTGTTTCTACCCAAGTATTGATAGTTCCAGAACCACCTATAAGCGCTTTTGGTACTTCTACAACTATAGATAGTACATTTGTTCCTGCAAAAGTATCTGCACCTGGCGTATTAAAACCAGCAGCATCTCCTGCTATAATAGCTGTGTATTGAGCAAAGTCCATAAAAAACGGATCGTCTCTAGGGCCTGCAAAAAATTGCATCCCTGCTGTGTTGCTCGCAAAAACTGGTGTTTCTTGGTATTGAGATATTTCTACAATGCCAGTAGTTGCAGCTGTAGTTGCAATGGTACTATTTAAACCTGTTTGGCTTGGTGCCACAGGTCCAAAAAAGTGCATGTTACCATCTCTTGGTATAGCTTGTATTACCAAATCTTCTACATTATCTCCATCAGTATCGATATTAAACTCTACTAATGTGTTTTCGCTAAAACGCGCTGCTGCCGTTTCCGATGGACTTATTAAGCCTTGTAAGTTTGCTACAAAAACCAGGTTATCTGTGTTTTCGCCTTGAAACGCATAAAAGTCAGTAATATCGCTTACACCACCGCTAACTGCTGGTGCATCGATATGATCTGCTGCAATTGTAAAGTAACTTGCCACTGCTAGCACTCCAACTCCTAAAATTGTTTTTAAATTTTTCATGTACTTGAGATTTTTTATATGTTAATTTTTCGCTCTCAAACATACTTACGGAAAAGTGGTTTTAGTGGTTTTGTTAAAATTATGTTAACATGAAAATAATTATATAATCGCCCTAAAAAGCTTATTTTTACTTTACCATTAATTTACTGCTAATGAACCCCTCTGCCTCTGGTTGGATAAAAAAACTTAATGCTTTACTTAAAGATAAATCGCATTTTCTTGAAGAAACAAATACCGCTTTTTATAATGAACTGCGTTCTTGTGGGTTTGTTTATGGCACAAATCTTAATATTGTTTACGGCTTATTTACAGATTTAAAACTTACTGAAGAAGAGTTCTGTAAAGTAAACCTATACTTGGCTTTTCGTTTTATACACCACAAACAAAATACTAAAACCGATTTTACAGAAAGTATTATTGCTTTTTATCAGGAAATTGGGGCTTATAAATTATCGTTTTTTAAAGAATTGATTGGTAGCACCTCGGCAGAAGAACATTTAGAAAACATTATTCATAAACGCTCGCAGATTGATGATAACGTTATTACCAAACACTTTAATTATTTTTTAATTAACGGCTTACTCTACATAGATGTATTGGCGTACAGCGCTTTTTTAAAAGCGAACAACTTTTCTTTAACATATATAAAACGCATAGAAGCTAGTGTTACTGCCATTTCATTAAATGTTATTACCTCTAAAGAACATAAAACGGAATACGACGAAAGCCTTATTACGCTTTTTGAATCGTCTTTGCGTTATGAAAATCAGACTCACGTAGATTATAAAACGGCTTTAACGTTTATAAACACTGCCCAAGAAAAAATATATATTTTAGATTTGGCGTGTATGGCAATATGGAATGATGAGCTTATTGAAACCAACGAACAGCATTTTTTATTACAATTGGCTCACGATTTAAAGATTTCTTTGTCTGCATTAAACAACGCCATAACACATGTAAACGATTTTTACAAACTGCATAAAAATACGATTGCGCTGTTTAGCTCTAAAAATGTGGTTAAAATATTTTATTCCAATTCGAGTAAAATTGTGTATAAGCTTATTACCAGGAACAGCAAACGTTTGTATGAAGAACTTCTAGGCAGTAAAGAGCTTATGGTATTACTAACACAATCTACTGTTAGAGATTTAACAGTTGTGGAGCAAAAGAAGGTACAAGAGCAATTACTGGATATATTTAAATCTATACCTAGTCTTGCTATTTTTTTATTACCAGGCGGCGCGCTTTTACTACCTATTGTAATAAAGTTTATTCCCAAACTACTGCCCTCTGCGTTTGATGATAATAGAATAGAAGATAAAGAGTAACAATCTACAAATACTTATCTGTTGTAAATGTGCTGTGTTCTAAATACAAGGTTAAATTGCAAATGCTATTTTGGTTATTTTATGAGCGCCAAGACATATAATTTTGGTTCTGGTACTACTTAACACTACATTAGTGCCTACATCAAACTTATATTATGAACATAAACTTAGCAGTATTAATAGATGGGGACAATATTCCGGCAGCCCATATCAAGGAAATGATGGAGGAAATTGCCAAGTATGGTAACCCCAGCATTAAACGTATTTATGGAGATTGGACTAAACCCCATTTAAATAAATGGAAAAATGTGCTATTAGAAAACGCTATTACGCCCATACAGCAATATGCGTATACCACAGGTAAAAACGCTACAGATTCTGCTATGATTATCGATGCTATGGATATTTTATATTCTGGTAAGGTCGATGGTTTTTGCTTGGTTTCCAGCGATAGCGATTTTACGCGTTTGGCTACTCGACTTAGAGAAGCGCGAATGCAAGTAATTGGTATTGGCGAACGCAAAACGCCTAACCCTTTTATAGTGGCTTGCGATAAATTTATTTATATTGAAATTCTTAAAAATAACGCTTCCGATAAAGATGAAAACGATGCTGAAGACGATAAGGAGGAGCGCAAGTCTTCTGTAGACCTTATTACAAACAAGGAGATCCATTTAATACGTTCTTCAATTTCCGATCTTTCTGATGAAGATGGCTGGGCTTTTTTAGGAGATGTTGGCAGCTTGATACAAAAGAAACGTCCTAATTTTGATTCCAGAAATTACGGTTTCCAAAAACTCACACCACTTATTAAGGCTACAGGTAAGTTTGATATAGAAGAACGCAGCGCGCCAAATAACAACAGATACAAGCACATCTACATTAAAAACATTGAGAAAAAAGCGCGGGGTAGCAAAAAAAGCAAATAGAGGTTATGGCTTAAATCTGGTTCTGGATTAGAACTTTATTGCATTTTTTTGTTGTGGTTAAAACAATAGTCTTTATTAAAAAAACAATTACCGTTATAAAACAAAAAAGCATTCCTTAAAAGAGGAATGCTTTTTTATATATTTAATAGTGCTGCTATTTTTTAGCAGTAACAGGTGCATTAAGTTTGGTACTCATTTCCATAGAAATTGCACTACGGTCAAACTTTAATTTACCAGCTAATGTTTCAATAATACAAGAGTTATCTTTAGTGTTAAACTCTAAGACTTTTCCATGTAGCCCACTCTTGGTTACAACTCTATCACCACGTTTTAAATCTGCTGCAAATTGTTTTTCTTTCTTTGCACGCTTCATTTGTGGTGCTATCATAAAAAAGTAAACCACTACAAACATTAATACAAATGGCAACAAACTACCAATTCCTTCTCCCATTTTTATCTATTTAACTGTTAGGTGCTTGTGCTGCGTTAGGGTCTGGCTTAACAAATGCTGTAATTTTTACAGTTTCTGTGCCTTTTTCTGTATTTGCAGTAATTGTAATGGTTTTAGAAACTTTGTTTTTTCCACTCGCATTATATTTTACTGTAAATTTCCCTTCTTTACCAGGAGCTAGAGGCTCTCTACTCCAATCTTTAGGCACTGTACAACCACAACTTGTTTTTATGTTGGTAATTACTAAAGGCGCTTCTCCCGTGTTTTTGTATTTAAATACCGTTTCAACAGGCTGTTTAGATTCTATTTCTCCAAAGTCGTGCTCGCTTTTTTCAAATTCTAAAACTGGAAATTTAGAAGATACGGCATCTCTGGCTGCTGCCTCTGCTACGTTAGTATCGTCAATTTTTTTTGTTGCATTCTCCTTGCAGCTGGTAAAAGCTACCAAACATAAGGCTGTTATACCTAAAATTATTTTTCTCATATTATACTGTGTATTATAAATTGGTTTGTAAAAATAGCAATATTTTTAGTGTTTAAAAACTTTTAAGGCTGCATTACATGCCATATAAAATGTTAAAGGCAAAAAAATACTACACCAAGCCACGACCAATTTTGTTAAATTTATTTTCTTCTTTGTATTCTTTGACCAATTTATCTAAAATACCATTTATAAAAATGCTGCTCTTAGGGGTAGAATATTCCTTTGCTATTTCAAGATATTCGTTTATAGTAACCTTAACAGGTATAGACGAAAAATGCTGTAATTCGCAAATTCCCATTTGTAATAGCACATTATCTAGACTTGCAATACGCTCTGTATCCCAATTTTTAGTTTTTTGAGAGATCTCGTTGTTTATTGCCGTTACATTTAAAATTGTTTTTCTAAATAAATCTATGGCAAACTGTTTATCGTCTGTATCCTTATACAGTTTTGGTACAAAATGGGCTTCTGCAGTACTGGTTTTTAATTTTCTAAAAAGCTTTAGTATTGTAGTATTAACAGTAGGCATATCGTCTACCCAAGTTAGGTTTTTGTCTTCAATATAATCGCACAACTTATCGTTTGGTGCAATAATATCTTTAAACATGTCTACAAAAAAGTCTTTATCTTCCTTAAAGTCAGATGTTCTCGTTTGCATGTATTCTGCATACAGTTCGCTTTTTACAATAGCCTTGAAAATAATATCTACATACTCACTATCCAAATCCCAGTTTATAGATCTATTGGCCTTTAATTTATCTCGTAAAGCCTCATTATCCCTTAAGTGCTGAAACACTTGGTTATTTATAAATTTACGGTTAGGATTTTTATCTTCGGAAGTCGCTAAATGCTTTTTTAGTTTTTTCTCTATGTCCTGCTCGGCACGTTCTTGCACCGCCAATAACAAAGAAATAATCAACAAGTACAAATTATACATGTTGTCTATACTAAACAATAAGAATTTTTGATCCTTAGTTAAATCATCACTCGCACTTCCCTTAAAAGCGTAAATGGTCTGCATTACTTTTACACGAATATGTCTTCTGTTTAGCATCATTGCAAAGAACTTTAGTTAAAACTTTAGGCTGTGGTTTGCCTACAATTATTCGGCAAAAATAAAACTATTTTCATAAATCGAATGGCATATTTTGCTTTTGTTTATTTAAATTTTATTTGGGTTTTATTTAACAAGCCACTACGCTATTGCATTAAAATTCTACTTTTATTACTTTATATTTGCACTACTGTATCAAAGCACTACGTGAAAGAACTAAAGCACCTAAATAAATACTTTTTAAAATACAAATCTCACCTTCTGGTAGGTATTGTAATTACTATTATAGCTCGAATTTTTCTGTTATTTACACCGCGTTATATTAGGCGTATTTTCGAAATTATTGAAAACAAGGCAGGCCTAAATCCAACCGAAATAAAAGCAGAACTTCTTGAAGCTATATTATATATTGTTGGCGCCGCCATTATTGCAGGTATATTTACGTTTTTAATGCGCCAAACTATAATTAACGTTTCTCGTTTTATTGAATACGATCTTAAAAATGAGATTTACGAGCAGTACCAAAAACTTTCCTTGAACTTTTATAAAAAAAACAGAACAGGAGATTTAATGAACCGAATTAGTGAAGATGTTGGACGTGTGCGTATGTATGCTGGTCCAGCCATTATGTATAGTATTAATACGGTTACATTGTTTGTTATTGCGTTAATATACATGTTTAATCAGGCACCAACGTTAACACTTTATACCATTATACCCTTGCCTATTTTGTCTGCCATAATATATAAATTAAGTAAGGAAATCCATAAACGTAGTACTGTAGTCCAAGAGTATTTATCTAAGTTGTCTACATTTACGCAAGAATCTTTTAGTGGTATTTCGGTAATTAAAGCTTACGGTATAGAACCTAAAACCTCAGCTAACTTTAATGAATTGGCTGTAACCAGTAAAGACAAGCAATTGCATTTGGTTAAAGTACAGGCATTATTTTTTCCTATGATGATTTTACTTATTGGCACCAGTAACCTTTTAGTTATTTATGTTGGAGGCATGCAATATATAAACGGCCAAATAGAAAGTCTTGGTACTATTGCGGAGTTTATTATTTATGTAAATATGCTAACCTGGCCTGTAGCAACTGTAGGTTGGGTAACCTCTATAATACAGCAAGCAGAAGCCTCGCAAGAGCGTATTAATGAGTTTTTAAAAATTGAGCCAGAAATAAAAAATGAAGTTGAAGGCCATACCAAAATTACTGGAGATATTACTTTCGAAGACGTTTCGTTTACATACGACGATACTAATATCGAGGCCTTAAAACAGGTCTCTTTTAAGGTTGAAAAAGGGCAAACATTAGCCATTTTGGGAAAAACAGGGTCTGGTAAATCTACAGTTTTAGATTTAATTGGTAGGCTTTACGATGCTACTTCAGGCAAAATTCTAATAAATAATCTTGCCATAAGACAACATAACTTAACAGATTTACGAGAACATATAGGTTATGTCCCCCAAGATGCTTTTTTATTTTCCGATACTATAAAGCAAAATATTAAATTTGGAAAAGAGGATGCTACAGACGAGGAAGTTATAACAGCTGCTAAAAACGCGAAAGTACACAAAAATATTATTGGTTTTAATAAAGGTTATGATACTGTTTTAGGAGAAAGAGGCATTACACTTTCTGGTGGCCAAAAACAGCGTGTTTCTATAGCTAGAGCCATTATAAAATCGCCAGACATTCTATTATTTGACGATTGCCTTTCTGCTGTAGATACCGAAACGGAGGAGAAAATACTTAAAAATCTCTTTAAAATTTCTAAAGGTAAAACAACTATAATTGTAAGCCACCGTATTTCTTCTGCTAAAAATGCAGATAAAATTATTGTTTTAGACAATGGTAAAATTGTACAGGAAGGCAACCATAAATCACTTATAGATACAGAAGGTTACTATAAAGAATTATACCTTAAACAATTAAGCCAAACTACCGAAGCTCAGGCTTAGAAACATATTCTATTTTACACACCTAGCGTTTTAAATGTTTTAATTAAATTCAACATTTTAAAAATAATCTTAAAAAAATGTTGGTTAGTTTCTCTTTTTTTTACATTTTTGAAAAACACAACCAGTGTTTAATTAATTTACAGTACAATGGGTAACTACGGCATGATGGAGAAAGAGGAAATTTTTTCTAAAGTATTAAGAGCAGGAAGACGCACATATTTTTTTGATGTAAGAGCTACAAAAGCTGACGATTATTATTTAACTATTACAGAGAGTAAAAAGTTTACTAACGACGATGGATCTTACCATTATAAGAAACACAAAATCTACATTTACAAAGAAGATTTTACTGAGTTTAAAGATATACTTTCTGAAATGACAGAGTACATCATTAAAGAAAAAGGAGATGAAGTAATAAGTGAGCGCCACCAGAAAGACTTTAAAAAAGACTATGATACGCCTGCGCCTGATAGTGCTACTACTGCCACAGACGAAAGTACATCTACCGAAAGCTTTACAGACATCGATTTCGACGATATTTAAAGATATTAAAAAAGCGGTAACATTAAAATGTTACCGCTTTTTGTTTTGACTTCTTTTTACATTAAATGCCGCTTATAAAGCTACCATAAGGGTCTTGAAATTGTATCCCTTCCGAAAAACGGTGCTTACTCAATTGCTTATATTCCGAAAGTGCCCAAAGCACAAATTCTTTTACAAAATAACTGTCTTCTTTTCTAAGTTTAGGTTGGTACTCCCCTAGTAAATCATCCAAAGGTGTTATACCATCTAGCATGCTTTTATAAGTTTTATCTCTAACATCATCTAAAAGCTCAAACCCATCTTTTTGATTAAAGAACCAAGATACAATAGCATCATAAGGTGTTTCTTCTTCTTGCTTCTTCAATTTTTCAACCTTTGGAAAGAAAGATTCGAACAAACGTTTAACAGCAGATCCTATTAAATTATAAGCCACAACTGCCGCGCCTTCTTGCTCACCTTCGTAAACCAACTCTACTTTACCTGTTATAGCTGGTATTATGCCTAAGAAATCACTTAAGCGTAACGATGTGTGCTTATCTCCAGCCACCAGTGCTCTGCGTTCTGCTGTGCTCAACAAATTTTCGAAAGCTGTTATACTTAAACGCGCACTTACTCCAGATTTAGCATCTACATAGGCACTGTCTCTGGCTTCGAATACAATTTGTTCTAACAAGTCTTTAGCCAAGTCTGGCACATAAATTTCATCTTTTTGCCCTTCTACTAACTGAGACTCCTGAGCCGTGATGCGTCTTGCTGTTTCAATATCCTCTGGATAATGCGTTAAAATTTGAGAACCAATTCTATCCTTTAGAGGCGTTACTATACTTCCTCTATTGGTATAATCTTCTGGATTTGCTGTAAACACAAATTGCATATCTAAAGGCAGGCGCAACTTAAAGCCTCGTATTTGCACATCGCCCTCTTGCAAAATATTAAATAACGCTACCTGTATTCTGGCTTGTAAATCTGGGAGTTCATTAATAACAAATATGCAACGGTTTGCACGAGGTATCATACCATAATGTATGACACGATCGTCTGCATAACTTAATTTTAAATTAGCGGCCTTTATAGGGTCTACATCTCCTATAATATCGGCCACCGTTACATCTGGTGTTGCTAGTTTTTCTGCAAAACGTTCACTTCTATGCATCCATGTTATGGGCGTATTATCACCTTCTGCACTAATAAGCGCTGTAGCATATCTAGAAATAGGCTGTAGCGGGTCGTCATTAACATCCGATCCTTTAACTACAGGGATATATTCATCTAATAAATTTAACATTAAACGCGCAAGTCTTGTTTTTGCTTGCCCTCTTAACCCTAATAAATTAATGTTATGTCTAGATAATATTGCGCGCTCTAATTCTGGAATTACAGTGTTTTCGTAACCATGTACACCTTCAAAAGTTGTTTCTTTTGCCTTAATTTTTCTAATTAAATTTTGGCGAAGTTCGTCTTTAATAGATTTTGGTTGATATCCAGACGTCTTTAAAGCGCCTAATGTTGCTATGTTTGTTATTTCCATATAGTTTATGTTTTGCTCTAAAACATCTTAATTTTTATGAGGTTATTAAAAAAGCTATTGCCTTTTACAAGGTGATGCTCTAAAAGCATTAGCCTTTAATTCTTTTCTTTCTATTGGTCTCGTAATCTTCAAAAATCATTTCTCCCAGACCTTTTAGCCCTGTGTAAAATGCTTTACCTTGATTGGCATGCGTAAATTCGCGTACAAACTGCATAAGATATTCGTCTTTTGCAATCATAAATGTGGTTATGGGGACGTGAAGTTTTCGTGCTTGTTGCGCCATCATATAGCATTTATTTACAATGTGTGTATCTAAGCCCATGCTATTTTTATAATATTGTCCGTCTGGCATACGTAAACAACTGGGTTTACCATCGGTAATCATAAAAATTTGTTTGTTTGTATTGCGCTTACGGCGTAATAAATCCATAGCTAATTGCAACCCCGCTACAGTATTGGTATGGTATGGTCCAACTTTTAAATAAGGCAGATCTTTAATTTCTATACGCCATGCATCGTTACCAAATACAATAATATCTAAAGTATCTTTAGGGTAACGTGTGGTAATAAGCTCTGCAAGAGCCATTGCTACTTTTTTGGCAGGTGTAATACGATCTTCTCCATAAAGTATCATACTATGGCTAATATCTATCATTAAAACCGTACTCATTTGAGATTTATGCAGGGTGTCTTCAACCACGAGATCGTCTTCAGATAGTTTGAAATCTGAAATGCCATGATTTATTTGCGCATTCTTTAAACTTTCCGTCATCGATACCCGATCTAGAGCGTCTCCAAACTGGTAATTTCTAAAATCTCCTGTATGTTCGTCTCCTATGCCTGGGCTTTTACTTTTATGATTGCCTTGACCACTGCGTTTTATTTTACCAAAAATTTGATCTAGTGCTTGTTGGCGTATGGCACGCTCTGTCTTTGCCGTAATGCCTAAACCACCGTTACCGTTGCTGTCTATTTCTTCTTTTAAGTAGCCCTTTTGCTTAAGGTCTTCAATAAAATCTTCTATAGTGTACTCTGGTGTTGTTAGCTTATATTCTTTATCTAGTTCGCGCAGCCAACTTATGGCTTCATCAAAATCTCCAGAGGTATGTATAATGAGCTCTTTAAATATTTCGAAAAGCTTATCGAAAGGCGATTGGTACGGGGCTTCGTAAGTTTTAAATACAAAACCTTTTCTGTTCGTTGAATTGTTCTCCATCTTACTATAAAAATACCAATTTTCCACCAAATGTTTAACAGTATTAACATCTATTTAAACAATTTTAGAATAAGTTTATATTATGGATTACGAAGTCCGAAAACTTTTTTTTGCAGTACTACATCAAAACCTTCATATTTTCAAATTCACAATACAAAACGCCATCATGTTTGCATTCATTTTTAAAGATATCTTATACTTTTTATCGGTTAAACAAAGTACTAACCTACAAATAGCGCCATAGATTAAAATTAACATTATTATACCTTCATTTCTGCCATTACTACCTGTATATTTTAGTTTAGGGTTTTGTTTTATTTTAACGCTATTACCAATTCGACACTATTTCTAAAATACCATAAACAACAACAAATCAATTACTTATGTTCAAAATGAACAAACACATAAAAAAAACTAATGTATTACATTAAAAATATAAATAGTTTTTTATTTAAAAATTAGTAGTATTACTATTATTTTTGAAATCAAAATAATCATTTATGGATTCTTTACTTTCAAATTTAAAGATTGTAGTACCAGAAAAAATATATGTAAAAGACCCTGAATCTTCTGCACTTGGCAAACGCATTATAGAGCACAGCATTATTTTAATGGAAGATATTGGTTTCGATAGTTTTACTTTTAAAAAGTTAGGCGCCCTAATAGGCTCTAACGAAAGTTCTATTTACCGCTATTTTGAAAGTAAACACAAACTTCTTCTTTATTTATCGTCTTGGTATTGGGCTTGGATAGAATATCAACTCGTAATAGAAACTCATAATTTACCCCCAAAAGACAAATTAAAAAAAGCAATTGAAATTGTAACAAGAGTTACTAAGGAGGATTCTAATTTTTCACATATAAATGAAGTATATTTAAACAAAATTATAGTTAATGAAAATTCTAAGTCATTTTTAACTAAAGAAGTCGACCAAGAAAACAAAGAAGGCTATTTTGTTATTTATAAACGTATTGTATGTCGTTTAAAAGCTATAATTATTGCTTTACAACCAGAATATAAATATCCATCTAGTCTAGCCAGTACCATTATAGACGGAAGTTTACACCAACATTTCTTGAAAAATCATTTTGAATCTATAACTGATTGTTGCTTAAAGGTAACACCCACAGATTTTTTTACAAACCTTGCATTTAACACCTTGAAATCTTAACTATGGCACAACAACAAATGACCCCCTGGCAACGCTTAATAGGCTTGTTGCAATTAGACAAAAAGGAAATTTTACAAGTTTTTTATTACGCTATTTTTTCTGGTATTGTAGCTTTATCATTACCACTAGGCATACAAGCCATTATTAACTTAATTCAAGGCGCACAAATCTCGACATCTTGGATAGTACTTGTTATTTTGGTAACCATAGGTGTTGCCTTTTCTGGTGCTTTACAACTTATGCAATTGCGAATTATTGAAACCATACAGCAACGTATTTTTACGCGGTCCTCTTTCGAGTTAAGCTATCGTTTTCCAAAAATAAAGATGTCGGAGTTACGCAACTACTATCCGCCAGAATTAGCCAACCGTTTTTTCGATACGCTTACCATACAAAAAAGTCTTTCTAAAATACTGATAGATGTGCCCACAGCAGTATTGCAAATTATGTTTGCATTAATTCTATTGGCTTTTTACCACCCATTTTTTATCATATTCGGTTTACTTTTACTTATACTAATTTTTATCGTATTTAAGTTTACCGCAAAAAAAGGATTAGATACAAGCTTAAAAGAATCTAAAAATAAATACAAGGTTGCACACTGGATACAGGAAATAGCACGATCTGTAATTAGCTTTAAACTCTCTGGAAAAACAAGTTTAGGACTTCAAAAAAACGATGTATTAGTCAGTGACTATTTAAAAGCCAGAGAAAGCCACTTTAAGATTTTAATGCTACAGTTTATACAAATGATAAGTTTTAAAGTAATTGTAACAGCTAGTTTGTTATTAATCGGGGGGGCTTTGGTACTTAATCAAGAAATGAATATTGGCCAGTTTGTTGCTGCCGAAATTATTATACTACTTATTATAGGATCTGTAGAAAAACTCATTTTAGGTTTAGAGTCCTTTTACGATGCCTTAACCTCTTTGGAGAAAATAGGCCAAATTGTAGATAAAGACTTAGAAAGCCAGAAAGGAGAAACACCTAAGTTTAGTAAAGGCATAACTATAGAGTTAGACCATGTATCCTATGGTGTAATTGGTAGAGATAGGCATATTTTAAAAGACATTTCTCTAACAATAACCCCAGAGAGCCGCATACTTGTACGTGGCGAAAGCGGTTCTGGTAAATCTACACTATTGCGCCTTATTTCTGGAGTTATGGAAGCTACAGATGGACATATTTATATTAACGACATGTCTATTAATAGTTTACATCTTAATTTTTACAGGTCGCAATTAGGATTATCTCTATCTGATGAGACACCTTTTGAGGGCACTATAAAAGAGAATTTAACCTTTGGAAACCCTGATATTACAGACGAGCAAATTTTTGAAATTCTTGAAAAAGCTGGACTTTCCAATTTTATTAAAGAGCAACCAGAAGGCTTAAACACCATACTGTATCCAGACGGGAAACAAATGTCTCATACACTCTCTAAAAAAATTGTTTTAGCAAGAGCCATTTTAAAAGCTCCAAAGGTACTTGTACTAGAAGATGCTTTAGATCGTTTTAATCCTGTGGAGACCGATACTATCATAGATTACCTAACCCACAAAGATAGGCCTTGGGCACTTATTATAGTTAGCAGTAACGACGCTTGGATTAATAAGTGCACCAGAATGATAACTTTAGATAAAGGTAAACTTAAAAATTAAAACACATCATGCTTAATATATCTCATAACAATATAAACAAGGCCATTAGTATTAAAAACTATGAGTCTGGTAAAGCTATAACCGATAAAAAGTACTTTAACTACTTCAACAAGTTTTTGTTGGCAGCTGCCATTATATTAATTATAGTTTTGTTTTTACCGTGGACGCAAAACATATCTGGCAATGGTATAGTAACGACTTTAAAACCCAACCAACGCCCACAAACCATACAATCTCAAATCCCTGGACGTATCGAAGAATGGTTCGTACAAGAGGGCGATTTTGTACGTGCTGGCGACACTATTTTAAGAATTTCTGAGGTTAAGAGTGATTATTTTGACGATAGGTTGGTAGAACGTACCAATCAGCAAATACAAGCAAAATCATCGTCTGCAATAGCATACGATGGCAAGGTAAGCGCTTTAAACCGACAAATTGCGGCGCTTAGGAACGAACAGGGACTAAAAATAGAACAAACACGTAATAAGCTCAAGCAATCTTTATTAAAAGTACAAAGCGATAGTATCGATTTAGAAGCATCCAAAACTAATTTAAAAATTGCCGAAACTCAGTTTGATCGTATACAAACGCTGCAAAATGAGGGACTAAAGGCTGTGAAAGATGTTGAAGAAAAGCGTTTAAAATTACAAGAAACCCAAGCTAAATTTATATCGCAACAAAATAAATATTTGGCAAGCCAAAATCAGGTTATCAATGCGCGTTTAGAATTATCTAGAACCAATGCCGCCTTTGCCGATAAAATATCTAAAGCCCAAAGCGATATGTTTACCGCGCAATCTAGCGGCTTCGATACCAGGGCTCAAGTTACTAAATTAGAAAATGCATATAGTAACTACAAAAAACGTAACAGTTTACTCTATGTTACCGCGCCGCAAAGTGGGTATATAAATAAAGCGCTTACGGGAGGTATTGGTATTACTTTTAAAGAAGGACAGGAATTAGTTGGTATTATGCCTTCGCAATACGATTTGGCTGTAGAAACCTTTGTAAGACCTATAGATTTACCCTTAATACATATTGGCGAAGATGTTCGCGTGCAGTTCGATGGTTGGCCTGCTATTGTATTTAGTGGTTGGCCCAATGTTTCCTATGGTACTTACGGGGCTAAAGTTGTTGCTATAGAGAATTTTATTAGCACAAATGGAAAATATCGAATTTTGTTAGCGCCCAACGAGAGCGACCATCAATGGCCAGAGGCTATTAGAGTGGGTTCTGGTGCCAGAACCATAGCGCTTCTGGAAGATGTACCTATTTGGTTCGAATTATGGCGACAAATAAACAGCTTCCCTCCTAACTACTACCAACCAGACGGCGCAAAAAAAACAGCTTCTAAAACAGATAAAAAATGAGACTACTCCTATTAAGTATATGGCTAAGTTGTGGTGGTTGGCTTTATGCACAAGATGGTATTTCTGTAATTTCATTATCAGAATATCTTGGGTATGTAAAATCCTTTCATCCTATTGTAAAACAAGCTAATCTAATAATTAGTGAAAGTGAAGCTAAGCTCTTAAAATCAAGAGGTGCCTTCGATCCAAAGTTTGAAGTAGATTACGACCGTAAAAAATTTAAAGACCTTGAGTATTTCGATAAGCTTAAATCCACATTTAAAATACCTACCTGGTTTGGTGTAGAATTTAAAGCCGACTTTGAGCGAAACTCTGGGGTGTTTTTAAATCCTGAGGCAGACGTGCCAGAAGATGGCTTATACAGTGTTGGGGTATCTGTACCTTTAGCTAGAGGTCTATTAACCAATAAGCGTATGGCCATGCTAAGGCAATCGCGACTGTTTGTAAAAAAGGCCAGAGCAGAACGCCTTTTGGTTATTAACGATATTCTGTACGATGCTACAGTAACTTATTTTAATTGGTTGAGACATTATAACGAAAATCAAATTTTTAATGACTTTTTAGCCAATGCGCAAATGCGCTTCGATGGCATTAAAAAAAGCTATGAGGTTGGAGAAAGACCTGCTGTAGACACTCTAGAAGCAAGAATTACACTCAATACCAGACGCTTAAACCTAGAGAAATCTCGAATAAAATTCGTAAAGGCTTCTTTAGAGCTTTCTAATTTTTTATGGCTTAATAATGATACACCTATAGAAATTAAAGACGGCATTATACCAGATGTTAACACTATTGAAACTGTAGACGAAACTTTAAATACGTCTAGCCTAAACGTTGAAAATTTCGATATTAACGGCCACCCGAAATTAAAATCTCTAGATTTTAAAATTAGAAGCTTAACTATAGAAAAACGTTTAAAACGAAACACATTATTGCCAAAAATAGACCTGCAATACAACTTTTTATCTGAAACGCCAGATGAGGCTCGTACATTTAGCACCTCCGAATACAAAGCAGGCTTACATGTGCATTTGCCATTATTTCTTAGAAAAGAGCGTGGTGATTTAAAGCTGGCAAAATTAAAACTTCAGGATACTCAATTTGAATTGAAAAGCACACAAGTTACATTACAAAACAAGATAGATGCTATAAACCAAGAATTGGATTCTTATGTTCTACAAAACGAGTATACTGCTGTTATAGTAAGCGATTATACAAAATTACTAACTGCAGAAGAGCGTAAATTCTTTTTAGGAGAAAGTTCTTTGTTTCTAGTAAACTCCAGAGAATCTAAACTTATAGATGTTAAATTAAAAGCTGTAGAAATCGAAAATGATTTCTTTAAAACTAAAGCTAATTTATTTAATGTAATGGCAGCATCAGATACTGAGATAACACCTTAAGATCTTGTTTTAACATGCTGTTCTTAAAAGCTAGGCGTGATTTAACTGTTTCTTTAATCCAGATTATGTGTTATATCATCGCCATTAAGGTTTTAAATGCCATAAAAGACTAACGTTTTCTTAATGCCAACCTAGTGGTTAAATTAAAAGACATAACATAGCGTTAGTGTTTGCTGTAGTTGAGAGGCGTAATAGGTTTTCTAATGAATATATTTGGGCTTAAATACATCTCACGTCTTAAATACCATTATATATAGGTTTGGCTTTAATTTGTTTTTTGCTTAATTAAGCAGTAATTTCGAATAAAATAAAAGCGATCATTATGAAAAAAATAGCAATTCTCTTATTTACAGTTGTAGCGGCACTATCTTCTTGTAAAGAAAAAGCTAAAGACAGCAAAACAGAAGAAACAACAGAAGCCTCAGCTGAAAAATTTGTAGTAAAACCAGAAGCTACTTCTGTTAAATTTACAGCTTACAAAACCACTGCTAAAAAAGGAGTTGGTGGCGAATTTAAAACTTTAAATTTCGAATCGAAAACAGGAAACTCTGTTAAAGAAGCCTTAAACGACCTAGAATTTTCTATTCCAGTAAGCAGTTTATTTACTAATAATGCTGGAAGAGATTCTAAAATTAAAGAGTTTTTCTTCGGAAAAATGTTAAATACAGAGCTTTTAAAAGGTATGATTAAACACGACGGTAGTGGTTATTATGCTAATTTAACAATGAATGGTGTTACCAAAAAATTACCTCTAGAAGTAAGCGTAACAGATGAAAGACGTGTAACTATGAAAGGAGATATTAACCTTAAAGAGTGGGACGCCTTAGCTGCATTAGCCTCTTTAAACAAAGTGTGTTACGAATTGCATAAGGGTGACGATGGTATAAGTAAAACTTGGGAAGACGTTTCTTTAGAAGTTTCTACTTTTTTACGTAAAAGCTAATCTAAAATTCTACCTAGATACATAAAAAAGAAGCGAATCTCATTTTGAGATTCGCTTCTTTTTTGCATTAGAATTACCGCTTTGTAACCCTTTTGTTCATTTCATATTAGTATTTCTATTCTACAGGAAAATCAAAATACGTATTAGGAAATGGTTGTTGGTTTAGTGTAAAATGCCACCATTCTCTTGCATAGTTTCTAAAACCATGTTTTAACATTACACCTTGAAGCAATGCTCTATGCGCTTTTTGCGTTTCAGATAGATTTTGATAATTAATCCAGGATTTCCTTCCAAAAAAATCATAAGGGCTTCCCATATCTAATTCTTCTTTGGTACTTAAATTTATTAGTGTTAAATCTACCGTACTGCCCTTTGTGTGCCCGGAGCGCGAAGCAATGTATTCTTCCTTAAATAAATTCTTCTTCATTACCTTAGGGTAATACTCTGCTTTATTAAGTGTATCGCTTAGAGTCTTAGCCCATGTAATAAAATGATTTACTGCACGCTGTGGTCTATACCCATCGAAAACTTTTAAGCCCAAGTTTTTCAACTTAAGTTCATTTTCTACTTTAACCAGCGCTAAAGCTGCTGCCTCAGTTAAAATTAAACAATTGTTATGGTATCCGTTTACTCTTTGTCCTAAAAAATTATTAGAGCTGTTGTATCTTAAATCCACTTCTATAGTTGGGGCTACGTCTTTTACATAGACAAACCCTTCAGGTAATTGACTATATGCTAAAGATGTTAAGAATAGAGAAAAAAAAACTATATGCGTCTTCATTAAATAAATCATTTGTGCTAATTTAGAAAATAAAAGTATGCGCTTATTATTTGGTGAGAATTTAAACTTACCTGATGCCGATATTATTTATTATCCTAATTTTTTCAATCAAGAAGAAGCAAACACGCATTTTAATACCTTATTGTCCACTATTCCTTGGCAACAAGATAAAATAAAGGTTTTTGGTAAAGTTTACGACCAACCTCGATTAACTGCTTTTTATGGTGATAACAAAGCACCTTATTCTTACAGCAACATTACCATGTACCCTAATGCATTTACTGGTGCCATGCTTCAAATTAAAAAAATTATAGAAGAAGAACTACACCTAAAGTTTACAAGCTGTTTAGCTAATTTGTATCGCGAAGGTAAAGACAGTAATGGTTGGCATGCAGATAATGAAAAGGCGTTGGGCAAACATCCTACAATTGCTTCAATTACATTTGGAGAAGAGCGCCCTTTCCATTTAAAACATAAAACGCACAAGACGCTCAAGAAAAAGCTATTGTTAGAACATGGTAGCCTTTTGGTAATGCAAGGTGCGACTCAAGAAAATTGGCTTCACCAAATACCTAAAACTAAAAAAGAAATTAAACCTAGAATAAATTTAACTTTTAGAATTATTGACCAATAACTGGATAAAAAGAAGGCATAAAAAAACCGAGTTCCCTCAAACTCGGTTCTTTTTTCATTTGCTTTAATATTATGTGTTAGATTTGGGGTCTCCACATCATCAACATAACGCAAATATTAATTAATTAATCCATTGCACTAAAAAGTATATTATCCAGTACATTTCAAAGATATAAAGTACTTTTAATTTTAACGATTAAAAACATTAAAAATCGACGAAATGCATTTATTTTTTCAGATAATCGATAAAAAGTATAAAATTTCGACAGAAAACAGTTTCAAAAACCATTAAAACTAAAAAAAGCACCCTAAAAATAG
This sequence comes from uncultured Flavobacteriaceae bacterium, assembly GCA_947489085.1. Classification (GTDB taxonomy): domain Bacteria; phylum Bacteroidota; class Bacteroidia; order Flavobacteriales; family Flavobacteriaceae; genus Jejuia. The sequence goes on along the minus strand of CANLCJ010000001.1, from coordinate 21,231 downwards.
GGTACTTTTTTTCTAACTAACCAACCAAAATATGATATTACCATTCAAAAGTTTAAAGTAACCACTCAATAAACCTGACTTTGAATGTAACTTTTATATACTAATCAATCATTGTGCCAAAACATAATGTAGATGTATTTTATTTGTGTTTTTTTCAAAACAAAAATCTCGATGCGCAAGCTGTACTTAAAACATAACTATTCTTGAATTAAATAGTGCTAATCGCCAAAATTAATAACATGGTTAGTTTATCATTTATATTTATATGATATTTGCGCGGATACTATATTTTATTTTTATGAGAAAAATTATCTTTCTATTTTTTGTTTTAACTGTAATTGCTTGTTCTAAAAAGCAAAAAGACCTTACTGTAATAGTAAATGTTAAAGGTCTTAAAAAGGGTGTTGTCTATTTAAAGCGTTTTATTGATACAACACTAATAACTGTAGACTCTGTTTCTATTGTTGGCAACAAAAAAATAGAACTTTATAGCGATTTAGATGAGCCAGATTTATTCTTCTTGTATTTAGATAAACTGTCTTCTATGGAAGAAGGTAGAATTAGCTTTTTTGCGGATAAAGGGGTTACCGAAATTAATACTAACGTTAAAAACTTTGTTTCTAATGCAACTATAAAGGGTTCCAAACAACATTTAGTACTCATAGATTATCAAAAGCTTATTACTCGATTAAATCATAGAAATTTAGATCTTATTAAAGGGGAGTTTGAAGCAAAAAAATCTGGAGACTCTGTAGCTGCACAAACCATGGCCAAGCAGCAGAAAAATATTTTGAAAAATAAGTATTTACAAACTGTAAATTTTGCTATTAACCATGCAGATAGTGAAGTTGCACCTTATTTGGCACTTTCAGAAATTTACAATGCAAATACTAATTTATTAGACACTATTTATAAATCTTTAACACCTAGTGTAAAAGCTTCTAAATATGGAAAAAAGCTTGATGAATACATTACGCAAAGGAAAAACGACAACTAACACTTAGTAGTTTTGTAAAACTAAAAAATCTCAAACATTTTCATGTTTGAGATTTTTTTTTGAGCCGATGGAGGGACTCGAACCCACGACCTGCTGATTACAAATCAGCTGCTCTAGCCAGCTGAGCTACATCGGCTTTTAGCGAGTGCAAATATAATTTCTATATTTGAAATCGCAAGAAATACCTTGAAAAAATTTATAAATTATTTATTTTTTCTATTAAAACTCTCCCTTTTTCTTCTAGCGCTTTATTAACTGCTTTAAGGTGCTGTTTTCTATTTTCTACAGATTTATCGTTAACTTTTGCTATTAAAACATCAAATGTAGCTATAGCTTCATCAATTATTTCTTCTCCCGCTTTTGAGCCTTTGGCATTGTTTTCGTTTTCCCAAATGTAAACAGCCTCTATAATGTCTCCTAAAACGTAATTGATATCTCTTTTTAAATCTCTTAAGCTTGCCATAAGTTTATTTTTTATTTTGGTGTAAAACTAAACATAAACTTCTAATAATGTCGCTTTTTTTGCATCAATATTATAGGTTTTTATAGCCGCTGGTAATAATATAGTTTCGCCTTTATTTAGGGTTTCGGTACTATTATTAACTGTTATTGTAGCGCTTCCTTCTACACACATGTATATAAAAAAAGAATCTTTTGTATTACTTTTTTCTAAAGGCTGGGTTACCTCAATATAGTTTGTTGTAAAGTAGGGACAGCTTACCATGGGGTTTGCTGTATTTTGCGTTTTATTGTAATTTACTCTAAAATTATCGGGCATATTAAAGTTTATGGCATCTATAGCCAGATCGTTGTGCAACTCTCTTTCGTTACCTTCGGCATCTACTCTATCCCAATCGTACACTCTGTATGTTATATCGCTGGTTTGTTGAATTTCGGCAACCATTACTCCTGCTCCAATAGCGTGCACTCTACCGACTTCTATAAAATAGGTGTCTCCAACACTTACGGTATCAAAATTTAAAATTTTGGTTAGTGTTTTAGATTCTAAATGTTCTAAATAGGTCTCTGGTGTTACTTTTTGGTTAAATCCTACTATTAAATTCGAATCATTATCTGCTTGTAACACATACCACATCTCTGTTTTTCCAAAAGAATCGTGCCGTTTAGCTGCAAGCTCGTCGTTAGGGTGTAATTGTATTGATAAATCCTGTTTTGCATCTATAAATTTTATCAACAAAGGAAATTTATTACCGAAAGTATCGTAATTTTTAACACCTATTAATTTGGCTTTAAATTGTTCTTGTAATTCCTTTAAAGACTTCCCTTTTAATGGGCCATTGCATACTATAGATGTATCTCCTTTAACGTCACTGATTTCCCAACTTTCACCTATATTAGTAGCAGTTGTATCTTTATTGAGAAGTTTTCCTAACTTACTTCCTCCCCATATTTTTTCCTTCAAAATAGGGGTAAACTTTATAGGATATAGGGGTAGTTCTGCCATAGTATTTTAATTTCCTGAATAGGTTACAAAATTTCGAGGGGTCTCGTATAATGTTATCTCAAGTGCTAAATTAGAATCTAATTTAGGCTTCATTTTATTGTATATAACAACAGCTATGTTTTCGGCTGTTGGATTAAGCGTTTTAAATTCTGGAACTTGTAAATTTAAATTTTTATGATCGAAAGCCTCTTCTACTTCTGCCTTAATTATGTCTTTTAGTACTTTCATATCTACAACATATCCTGTTTTTTCGTCGATATCTCCAGTTACGCTAACAATAAGTTCGTAATTGTGTCCATGAAAATGAGGGTTATTGCATTTGCCAAAAACAGTATTATTTTCTTCGAAGCTCCAATCTTGCCTATATAGCCTGTGGGCTGCATTAAAATGTGCTTTTCTACTAACCGTTACTTTCATGAGTTTATATTTATGTATTCATAAAATTTATCGAAAATTACTTTAAACCAAGCCGTATACAGTTCTGGGTGTTCGGCAATATCAGCTTTTACGTCTTCTAAAGGCATCCATTTCCAGTCGGCAACTTCCGCTCTATTTATTTTTGGACTGCCTTCGTATGTTCCTATCAAAACGTGATCGAATTCGTGTTCTGTTAAACCATTATCGAAAGGTGCTTTGTATATAAACGAGATAGATTCCACTAGATCCACGCAAAACCCCATTTCTTCTTCTAATCTTCGTTTTCCTGCTTCTACATTACTTTCTCCATCTCTTTGGTGGCTACAGCATGTGTTTGTCCATAAACCAGGAGAATGGTATTTATCTAAAGCGCGTTGTTGTAACATTAACTCATTTTTTGCATTGAATATAAATACAGAAAAAGCACGGTGCAATACTGCTTTTTCATGAGCTTCCATTTTTGGCATAATGCCAATTTGTTTATTATTCTCGTCTACGAGAATGACATTTTCTTCTATCATATTTAACAAAAATAACAACTAAAATTCACACGAAATATAAAATATAGAGTTATTTAATTGCATTTTAAGGTTTATTTAGCATTGAGAGGCTTAGGCTAGGCATCTCTTAACTTATTTATCTTAATATTTTAAGTTTTAAGCTTGCAAGGCAAAAAGGTTTGGGCATTTGATATAGCGTTTCTAAACTGAAACTATTTTATTAAAGTGCGTGTTTTCATTCTCATTCTAAGAGAAAAAAGAAACCATAGTTGTCTCTTTAATTTTTATGTTTTTATTTGGTTTCAGCTTCTCAAATAGCAGATTGGTATTGGTTAATTTTTAAATATAAAAAAGTCTTCATGGCGATGAAGACTTTTTTATAATGTTATGTTTCTTTTCGTTTATTCTACAACTATCTTTTTAAGTAATCGGTTGTTATTTGATGTGAGTTCTAAAAAATATATGCCTTGAGGATAACTTGACATGTTTAATTCTTTGCCTTCTAAAACACCTTGTTTTACAATTTGTCCTTGTATGTTTACTATTCTATATTCAGGGGACTGTATCTTTGATTGGATATTAAAAATACCTGAACTCGGGTTAGGATAAATAAGCACTTGGTCGTTAGTTAAATCTGTAGTACTAAGCGTGGCATTAAGAGAAAAATCTAACCTGTCTGGTCTGCTCGATAATGCCCTTCTTTGCGTTAATCTTACTACGTTTTCGCCTTGAATTAAATTAACATCGTCTATAGTAGTTGGCAAATACACTTCCCAATCGAAGGTTCTTGTAATTAAAACGTCTTCAAACAATGTCCCATTAATTTCAATATCCATTGTAGAGTCATCTCTATTTCTGTTAGATGCTATCAAACTGAAATCGTAACTGCCTGCTGTTTCTACATTAAATCTGTATTCCAATGTTAAGTTACCTCCAAAAAGCCCTATAATTTGTCCGTTTGATGCACTGTTACTAGATGCTACTTCTATACCCGATGAAGCGGTTGTGAAAGCTTCTGCTTCTAATACTATTTCTGGTAAAGTTTCTACTTCAACTTCAGTTTCAGATAAGGTAAATTCCTGAAAATAAATTGGTCTAGAATCTCCCTCCCCTGGCGTGTTGTTTCTTGTGTCTTCCATTAAAAACACGTATAATTTATCGCCTTCTACAAAAGCATTAAAATGGTTGTACCTTCTGCTTTCGCTATCTGTGTAAACAATTGCCCAATCGTTAGTCCCTTCTATTGTTGATTTTACATTTACACGACCTCCAATTAATTCTACCATAAACACATGGTTCTTATAACTATAAATTTCGCCACGAACTTCTGGATTTGGTATTAATCCTCCTGCATTAGACGAAAATGTTGTTTCTCCTGCTGCTTTGTAGTAGTGTACATTGGTATTATCAACACGTGTTATAAAATGTATTGCTCCATTTTCAGTTACTGTCCATGAAGGGTCAGACGATGTTCTTGGGAATTGATTTACACCAAAATCATCTCCCGGCTCTGCTATTTTTACAGGATCTGTATTTTCATTTAAAGTATTTCTAATTGGTAAAGAAATAGGATCATCATTTACATCAAACCATTGTGAAGATTGGTTTCTTGGAATGTCGTTCGTGTACGCGTAATACAATCCGCTATTTAGGAAAAAGCCATTGCTAGTCGTTGCACTATTGTTTGTTGAGTAACGAATGGAGTATCCCGCATAGAACCTACCATTAATAAAACGTTCGCCTCCATACAAACTATTTCTATCTGGAACAGGTTGCATACCGCGTTGAAACAACCAATTATTTGTCCATTCTGTACCATTATAATGTGCCATTAAAATATTTCCGTTTCCTGAGCCTCCAGCTCTGTATCTGGCAACTAAACTACCGTCGCTTGCTCTATGTAGCATTGGATACGTCATGCGTTCGTAATCTTCGCCTTGTCTCAGGTAGTTTTGTTTAGGATTAAAAATATCTAAAGTAAACTCATTATCTGGAACAAATGCCGTATTGGATTTTGAAACTGAATAATTGAAAAAATCATTAGGTAATGCTGATGATCTATAGGCATGCATATCATAATAATATATGTATAGTATTGTCTATAGTACTAACGCCTATAGCGGCGGTATTATGTGAGTCTCCTCTAATTCCTGTGCCTCTTAACAACTCTCCGCCTTGCCCGATGTGCTTATGGGGAAACTCAATGGTTACCCATTCTGCATTAGGCACATTCAAATTTTTTCTGGAAAGCATTAGGTTTCTGCCATTTGCTATACTGCCCTTATACCATGTTACAAAAGCAAACCCGTTAACAACATCTACACAGTCGCCATGAGGTGATATTCTTTGCGAAAATCTAAAATTAACGTCTCGCGTTCCCGCGAAATAAAGCGCGCCTTCTCCTTCTTCTGAAACTCTAGTGGAGCTACTTAATGTGGTTTCTAATTGTGTTTGGGCTTTAGCGATATTTAGCATCAAGCACACAACAATACATACATAGTAATATTTTTTCATTCTCTTTTTTTTTACGAATTCATTATAAAATCCTAGCATTTTTTATAAAAATAATAAATACAAGTTCTTTTTTTTAATATTATGATTTCTTTAATGAAAAAAGAGCTACTTTTCTTTCATTTTATTACCCTTTATAGATTAACATGAGGGGTTAACAAAAATTGTTTATTAGAAGATACAATTTCACGGTTTTGATTTGGTTTAAAAATCTATTTTAGAATTCTACATTTCCCTGTGCACTAAAGCTTATTAGTATCTTTTTTTCCATACTCACTTTTATAAATACGTACTATAATTAGAAATAAACTAATTAACAGCGGACCAAAAATTAACCCTACAAAACCAAATAATGGCAGGCCTACAACAACTCCTATTAAAGTTATTAGCGGGTGTACGTTATCTAGTTTTTGGAGTACAAATAATCGAATTACGTTGTCTGTAGAACCTACTACCACAATACCATAAATAAGGATTCCCCAAGCCTGAGCAGTATCTCCATTAGATAGCATTAAAACAAATACTGGCACAGTGCCTAGTAAACTGCCAATAAATGGCAGCATGGAACCAAAAGTTACAATTACCGCCCAAAAAAACGGATTATTCACTCCAAAAATCAAAAACCCAATTAGTGCCACAATACCCTGCGCTACTGCTACCAGCGGAATCCCTAAAGCATTTGCCCTAACCATTTCGCGAGTTTCTTTGCCTATTATTTTTAAACTCTCTTTACCAATAGGAATATATTCGAACAACGAGGCCTTAAATTTTGCTCTATTGGTTAGCATGTAAAACAGTAAGAAATACATGATGCCAATTGTTATTAAAGATGTAAATGTACTTCCTGCCAAGCTTTGTAAATTTTCACTCAACCAACTGGATATTGCTCTGGTGTCTACCTGAGAAGATAAATTGTAGCCATAATTACGCTCCCATTGTACCAGTTGCGCTTCGACAGCTAAAATTACTTTTTCTGAAATGCCCACTGCCGAACCAATTTTGTTACTCAGCATAGCCACAATACCTGCTATGGGCAGCAAAATAATTAAAAAGGACAACGCTATTAGTGCTATTGCAGCTAAATTAGAACGCCATCCTTTATTAACAAGTTTCGCCATTGTTTTTCGCATTAATACGTAGAGGGTAACGGCTCCTAAAATACCAGAGAAGTAAGGCAGCATTTGCTCAAAAATAGAGCCCCCTATTAAAACAATTAAAAGAAGTATAAATATTTGGCGTATAATATTGGCATCTATAGTTTTCATAGAATCGCTGCAGTTGTATTAGGTTAGTAAAATCATAAAAATTAGCAGTTTAAAGCATGGACTTAATATCGTTGGCCCATGTAGGGTAAGTAAAAATCATAGCTTTAAGCTCTTGAGTCGTCATTTTTTTCTGGATAGCCATAGCAAACAGGTTTATGGTCTCGGCTGCATGAGGGCCCAGTATGTGAGCGCCTAAAATTAAATCTGTGCGTTCATTAATAATAACCTTATAAGTGTAGCTAGGTGTATTTATGCGCTTGGCGTTATACCAATCTGTAGCAGATTTGTAATTAACGATAATGTTTTTGTACCTGCTTTTCGCTTCCTCTTCTTGCAATCCAACTGTAGCAAGATTGGGTAGCGTAAATACCACAGAAGGAATAACCGGAAGTTCTATTTTCTCTACATTGGCTTTAATAATGTTTTTAGAAACAATATTAGCTTCAATACCTGAGAGTGGCGATAATGGTAAACCGTGAGCCGAAACATCGCCACAAGCATACACATTGGGGTTGGTCTCATTTTGCATAAATGCATTGCATACTACACCGGCTTTAGAATATGCTACCTTACCTTTTTCTAAATCTAAGGCACCTACAGCTGGCACCCGACCTGTGGTGTTAAATACGGCTCCTGCTTTTAAAGTGTATTTATCACCGTTTTTTGTATAATGTATTCTGTATTTTTTTGTTAATTTCTCTAAGCTAGAGATTTCGGCATTAAAAATAAATTTTATACCTAATGCCTTAGAAGTTTCGAGTAATTCTGAAGCCAAATCCGCATCGAAAGGTTTTAAAATGGACGTGCCATGCTCTATAACAGTAACTTTAACTCCACAACGTGCCGCCATGTGCGCAAATTCCATACCTATATAACCTGCTCCTAAAAACACCATGCGTTTAGGTAGTTTTTTCATCTCCATAAAGTCTTCGCTAGTCTTTAAATGGGAACGTCCTTCTATGTTTAAGGTTCTGGGCACACATCCTGTTGCTATAACTATCTTTTTAGCTTCTACTGTTTTACCTTCAACAGTAAGCGTGTTTTCATCTATAAATTTTGGAGTTTGGTGGTATAGTGTAATTCCTAAACAGTCGAGCTTTTGTTCTACTGCTTGAGGTATATGCCCTGTAAACGTCTTTTTAAATTGCATGAGCGTTTTCCAATTTAATATTGGTAACTCCGCTATACCTTTGCCTTGTAGGTGTTTTGATAACTCTAGAGCTTCTGTAACGCCTAAAATAACTTTCTTTGGGTCACAACCCCTATTAGCACAAGTGCCTCCAAATGCTCTATTATCTGCCACAGCAACACTCATATTTTGTTTTGCGCATGCTTCTGCAACTGTGCGTCCAGCAACGCCGCTGCCTATAATAAATACATCAAATGTTTTCTTTTCCATAAATTAAATTTAATTGAGTTGCACTGTTTATCGTTTCTCTACACTAATAATATATCGTACTGTTTCGTTGTACTTCATTCATTTTCAAACCTTATAGCAAAAATTAACTGCACAAAATAAAAGTGATTACTTTAAAGATTTTCACGAATTACTCTCGTATTTTAAGTACACGATTAGCGTCTCCATACCTCTAACACCTGCAATTTTTTACAAGTGTTCTCCTCTACTCTAGTGTGCAATCAAAGTTATGTATAGCCACCCGCAGTAATGCGCTCATTTCATACAATGATTAGCCTAATTAGAGCTATAATTATAAAATATACACCATAATCTCTACTAAACTTTTCTTGTAGCAGGTTTGTATTTTTTTTCAACTATAATATAGAAGCCTTGTGGTATTCCTTTTAGCTCAAAACAAAACATTGTTAACTTAAATAAAAGCGATTTCAATTGCGATAATATGCTGATTGGCAAGGGTTAATTATTGCAGCATTAGAGTTAAGGAATACAGCTTGGTTAATAGAACTTTGGTAGCACTAAGTATTAATTCAAAAAACAATTATCATGAGTTTAAATAATAAAGTTATTCTAATTACGGGAGCTTCAAGCGGTATTGGAGAGGCTACAGCAATTAAATTGGCTACAGATGGTGCTAAAGTTGTATTAATGGCACGTAGCAAAGACAAACTGGAGCAACTAAAAACTACCATTACCGAAAAAGGAGGAAATGCGCTGGTTGTACCTGGAGATGTTACAAAAGCAGGCGATTTCGAACAGGCTGTTAAACATACTGTAGAACATTTTGGCAAAGTAAACGGCCTTATTAATAATGCAGGTTTAATGCCGCTATCTTACATTAAAAAGCTGAAAACAGACGAGTGGAACACTATGGTAGACGTTAATATAAAAGGCGTACTTAATGGCGTAGCTGCAATATTACCCGAATTAATAGCGCAAAAGGGTGGAGATATTATTAATGTGTCTTCTATGGCTGCACACCGTTATTTTCCTGGTGGCGCTGTGTATTGCGCTACAAAGTCTGCTGTTAAGATGTTTTCTGAAGGTTTAAGACAAGAATTATCTCCAAAATACGGTATTAACGTTACATCCATAGAGCCTGGAGCTGTAGACACCAACCTTACCAACACCATTACAGACGAAGATATTAAAGATGACTTGAAAGGCATGTTAGATATGACGTCTTTAAATGCAGAAGATATTGCAAATGCCATCCATTACGTATTGTCTCAACCAGAGCGCGTAAACATAAATAACATTTACATAGTTCCTAGCGAACAACAATAAAAAAACAGATATGGAAACACTAGAAGACACAAAAACATTTTCGACCAAAAACCCAGCAACGGGAGAAGTTCTAGGTACTTTCGAGTACATGACAGATGCAAATGTAGAAACCCACATAAAAAATGCACATAAAGCTTTTTTAAGTTGGAAAACGAAAAATTTTGAAGACAGAGGTAAGATTATTAAAGCCATTGGCAAAACACTCCAAGATTATAAAAATGAACTTGCCGAATTGATGACTAACGAAATGGGAAAGCTTGTAAAGCAAAGCCACCAAGAAGTAGATTTATGCACAAGTATTTGCAATTATGCCGCCGAGCAAGCGCAAATAGTTTTAAAACAAGAAACCCGAGAACTTTCCTCTGGCGGTAAAGGTATTGTTACTTATGCTCCCATCGGTATAATTTACGGCATACAGCCATGGAACTATCCTGCATACCAAGTTATGCGTTACGCTATTACCAACCTTATGGCAGGCAATAGCGTCCTGCTTAAACATGCACAAAACGTAACAGGAACGGCGCTATTTTTAGAAACTATTTTCGAAACTGCTGGTCTACCTAAAGGCCTGTTTAAAACTTTAGTTATCGAACACGATCAATCCGATGCTATAATAGAACACGAACATGTAAGAGGTGTTACGCTTACAGGAAGTGGAAAGGCAGGAAAAGTAATTGGTAAAAAAGCCGGTGCTGCTCTTAAAAAGTCTGTTTTAGAACTAGGTAGCAACGACGCTTATATTATTTTAGACGATGCTGATATTGCTTTGGCTGTCGAAAAATGTGTGCGTGGGCGTATTTATAACAACGGAGAAACCTGTATAGCTGCTAAACGTTTTATAGCTGTGGAAGCTATTTACGAAGAGTTTAAAACTGCTTTTGTAAAAGAGATGAAGGCGCTTAAAACAGGACACCCTATGGAAGAAACTACAGATCTTGGCCCTATGGCTAGAGAAGATCTAAGGGAAACATTACATGAGCAAGTTGAAGATAGCGTAAATAAAGGCGCTAAAATTCTATGCGGAGGCGAAATACCCGAAGGTAAAGGGTGCTATTATCCTGCTACAGTATTGGAACATGTAACGCCAGGACAACCAGCCTACGACGATGAATTATTTGGCCCCGTTGCTGCGCTTATAAAAGCCAAAGACGAAACAGACGCCATGCGAATAGCAAACGATAGCCGTTTTGGCTTAGGTGGTGGCATATTTTCTAAAGACATAGAACGTGCTACAACATTAGCCACACAACATTTTGATACAGGAATGGTTTTTATAAATTCTTTTGGACTTGCTGAACCTAATATGCCTTTTGGAGGTGTTAAATCTTCTGGATTTGGCAGAGAACACGGCGGATTTGGCATTAAAGAATTCGTGAATGTAAAATCTGTTTTAATTTCCAATGAGTAAATATCATAAAAACAAACAATCTCGAAGGTGTTAAAGCCTTTAGAAATACCAATCAAAACCATTCGAATTCTCGGATGGTTTTTAGCTTTAGGTTACTAGCTAACGGACTATGGACGCCTTTGCTTTAAATTTTATGCGCTACTTTTTTTGCAAGTACTATATTATTGTGATAAAAATTGGCATTCTTTGGCAATATCTTAGATAACAAAATACCAATAAGCATTAGCGGCGAAATTAATATGGGGTTGAGCACTATGCCAACAATCTTGTTTCTTAAAATGTATTGATGCACATAAGAGCTCCAAAGTTGCACTAAAGTTTCTATATAACTCGTTGTTTTGGTTTGCTTTATCACCTCAAAACCGGCTGTTTCTAAAATATGTTTAATACCAAAAGACGTATATCTTGCAAAATCAAAAGGAATTTCGTGTTCTTCCCATATAAAAGGCATCGTTATTAACAACTTGCCGTCCATTTTGCACACCCTATTAATTTCTTTAATTACTGTATCGAGATTAAAAACATGCTCAAAAACTTCGCTGGAAAACACGCAGTCAAAACTATTATCTTCAAAAGGTATTTCCTTGCCATCGTAAAAAACATCAATAGCATCATGTTGCCGTCCGTGGCCACTTTCTTTAATATCTAGCCCTACATAACTGCTAACATCAAATAAATGTTTATATGGTTTGCTTCCACACCCAAAATCGAGCAATTTACCATGTAACGTCGCCGCATTTGCCTTAATGCCTTTAAATAACCCCCGTCTAATTATGTAAAATGGGTTAACAAGTAACCCGATAAATCCAGGGTTAAACATTTCTTTTTTGTAAATTTTAATCAGTTTGTGTATCATTTTACTATTCTTAAAGCGTTAACTTGTTAGAGTTTATTAAAAATCAATCCCAATTTCGTTTCAAATACGCATTATAAATTACTAAAATTAATATTGAAGCTTAAGCTCTAGTTAGCAACCTCATCTTGCTACTTTAAATTCTTATATAGCCAAAGCGATTGCAAACTATTTTAAATTTAAAAGTGCTTTTAAACGACTTACCTACACTTTCTTCGATTGTTGAAATAAGCATCGTGCAACTCAATTTCAATCGGCAATATAAAAAAAGTACCTCTCTAAAACACTTTTAAGCAAACTAATGTATGGACATTTATTATGACTGATACTTGTCTTGTATTTATATGGTAAATAGAAGTGTTACAAACAATCAAACACCTAGCGGATTTGATGAATACAACAGTGCTACAAATAAAATGTTAAGAAGGTTTAAACACGTTGAGGCTTTACTTTAAACTTACTCAAACCTAGTGTGTGTAAATGATAGTACACTTTAGATCAATTAAAAGATGAACTCAATTGCACCAAAATAATTCTCTCTTAATCCGATCATTTTGGCTTTCTATTATAAGCACTGCTTATGGTAAACAGTTTTTACTTCGGATATTTGAGATATAACACTCAAAAAAGACAAAAACATGTTGCGAATATTCATTTTGTCACTAGCGCTACTACCAAGCTGTCTTTAGTCGCAAACATTTACATTAGCTAGTAATGCCGTAGATGAACAAGCAAACACTACAAAAGTATTTAACGGTTTTGGTTGCACAGGAGGCAATGTGTCTCAAGAATTGCACTGGACAAACGCCCCTAAAAACACCAAAAGTCTTACCATTACAATGCAAGATCCAGATGCACCTACTGGAAGTGGCTGGTGGCACTGGGTAGTGTTCGATATAAATGCTAATACCCTAAATGTAAAGTTTGGAGTTGGGAATACTGCTAAATCACTTATGCCTAAAAGTGCCATTTAAAGTTTAACAGATTTTGAAAGCACAGGTTATGGAGACCCTTGCCCTCCGAAAACTACGGATTGCATCAATATATAATAACTGTACACGTCTTAAAAACACCTTTACTTGGTCTAGATAAAAATGCAAACCCTACTCTGGTGGGATTCTATTTAAATAGTAACACGATAGCAAAAGCATCTGTAGTTATGTGCTATGGAAGGTAGACTATAGGCATGATAGTGGGCAATACCGTATAATTAAAAACACAAAAAGCCGTCTAAATAAAGACGGCCTTTGGTGTTTTTCTATAAAAAGTAGTGTCGGGATGACAGGATTCGAACCTGCGACCACACGACCCCCAGCCGTGTACGCTAACCGGACTGCGCCACATCCCGAATTTAACCTGCTTTATGCAATAGAGTATCTAAATGTTTAAAGTGAGATTAAATAGATGCCAAAGAAACTATTTTTTCTAATAATTACAAAACATAAAAAAAACTAAAGTGAAACAATCTCACTTTAGTCTTTTTATCTTATTTATTTTTGTACTATTTATTGCAAATAGGCTTAGTTATAACTAGGTGTAGAAACTTCGAAAGAAGCATCTTTAGCCGCTAAATAACGTTCTGCATCTAAAGCAGCCATACATCCAGTACCCGCAGCAGTTACAGCTTGCCTGTATACGTGGTCTGCAGCATCTCCAGATACAAATACACCTTCTACATTTGTTTTAGAAGATCCTGGTACGTTTATAATATAGCCCGTTTCATCTAAATCTAAATAGCCTTTAAATATATCTGTATTGGGTTTGTGCCCTATAGCTACAAAAAAGCCAGTTGCTGGAATGTCTTGTTTTTCGTTGGTTTTATTATTAACCACACGAACAGCATTTACAACTTGTCCGTCTCCTAAAACCTCATCGGTTTCTGTATTAAATAAAATCTCTATGTTTTCGGTATTACGCACACGCGCTTCCATTATTTTAGATGCTCTAAATTCGTCACGTCTAACCAGCATAGTAACTTTTTTACATAACTTAGAGAGGTAATGTGCTTCCTCGCAAGCAGAGTCTCCTGCACCTACAATTACAACCTCTTGGTTTCTGTAAAAGAAACCATCGCAAACTGCACAAGCAGACACGCCACCACCTAGTTTAAGGTATTTTTGTTCAGAATCTAGACCTAAATATTTAGCCGACGCTCCTGTAGAAATTATTATGGTATCTGCGTGTATTTCTTTCTCCTCGTTAACCCATACTTTATGCACATCTCCAGAAAAATCTACTTTTGTTACCCAACCATCTCGTATATCTGTTTCAAAACGCTGCGCTTGCGCTTGTAATTGCAACATCATTTCTGGACCTGTAACACCTTCTGGGTATCCAGGGAAATTCTCAACCTCGTTAGTTGTTGTTAATTGTCCTCCTGGTTGTGTGCCTTGATATAGTACAGGGTTCATGTTTGCTCTAGCTGCATAAATAGCAGCAGTATAACCTGCTGGTCCCGAACCTATAATTAAACATTTTACATGTTCTATTTCTTCTGCCATAATCTTTTAATTTAGTTAAACAAAAGTAGAATTTTTAGGGCAATCCTTACACATAAGTTATCAACAGTTCTTATACGACTATAATCCATAGCATATACATTAATATTTTACATAAAATAGTAGTAATATAGAGTAATACTCTTAATGTTTTAATCGCTTTTATAAGTCTAGTTTAAACATTAAAATCTATCTTTATCTCTAAACATTTTTATATGAACGTAAACTGTATAATTTCTGGAAACACTACGCAAGCTTTAATTGAAAACTTAGCCAAATGTCTAGACGTAACATACACACAAGAGAACAACGAATTTTGTATTGATCTCCCAGAACACCTAGGCTCTGGTTATTTTAGAGGTGTACAATTTTTGCACGGCGTATCTGTTCTGGAGTTCGATGTTTTAATAAAAAAGGCTTTGCACATAAGCTTTAAAAAAGAAACGATAAATCCCTTACGTTTACTTTTTAACAGTGATAGCAGTATACGGCATAAAACCGACATGATAGACATAAGTAACCCTGCCAGTTCCGTATCTAAGCTGCAGAGACTTATTTTCTCTAACGGTGTATCTACAACCCATAGCGTTAGGATAGACAAGAACAAGTCTTCAAATGTTTTTATAATTAGCATAGACCGAAAACAATTTGAAGAAAAAATAGATACGTTTTCTGAAAATATATCGGAAGAGTTAGCGCTTATATTTAAAGATGTTAACGGTGTAAACCCAATACTAAATCAAGACTATTTTCCTTTAGATGTTTCGAAAACTATAGAAGAGTTTAAAAGTTGTGATCTGGATGAATTTATGAAACCTATTTTTTTAGAAGGCAAAACTTATGAAATCATTACACAACAAATGCAGCAATTTTCCAATACTTTAAAGGGGAAAAATGCAAAGAAAATATTGAGAAAAGCTACAATTTCCAAAATACAAAAAGCCGTTGCTATTGTACAAGAAGAACTTGAGGTTAGAATTAACGTAAATACACTTGCCAAACGTGTTGGATTAAATCCTAACACTTTACAATCTGGCTTTAAAACCATATTTAAAACATCTGTTAATGAGTTTATTAAAGACAAACGGTTAGAGCTCGGAAAAACACTTCTAGAAACATCAGATCTTAATATTACGGAAATAACCTATAAAATTGGTATTAATAGCAGAAGTTACTTTTCTAAATTATTTAAAGAAAAATACGGTATTGCACCAAAAGACTACTTAAATCAGATTAGGGACGACAAGTCTGCTTAAGTGTTTTTTTTACACACAAATAACTGAAAATTAATAGTTTAAACAAAAAACTAGTAGTGTAAAAAAAAGAAAATTAGTGCTATTGTGTTAATTAACGTGTGTATTCTGTTAAGACTTGTTGCCATCTTGTTGTTGTTTTGTATAACATAATAAAGTTATTTCAAAACAAAATATTAGCTACTTTGATACAAATGAGCACTGTATCGAATACCTACTTAACAACACTACATGACAATTATAGAAATAGAGAACACTAAAAACCTCTCTGTTATAGAGCAACTAAACACAGGTTTAAACGGCTCCATAAAGGTTAATTACGGAGAGCATATTTTAGAATTTAATAACGCGTTAGGGCATGGCACCATAAGGCACATTACTTTCGATTGGGGTATAAGCCTACTGGATTACGATGTGTATTTTAACGACGACTTAAAAATTATTTATAAGATAACCGAGGAAACACCCGTTGAATTTTTATTTGTTTCTAAAGGCACATTAAAATATAGTAGTTCTTACAAAGATGCTAATTACGTGGATTTAGAGCGCTTCCAAAACGTTATTATTTCTAACAAAATGAACTCTAAAAACGTTTACATTTTTCCTAGCAAGGTAAACGTGCAGTTAAACGTAATACAAGTGTTGTCAAACGAATACAAGAAAAAAACAAATAACAATATTGAAAGTTTGCAAGAAACACTTTTATCTGTTTTTAGAGGAGATTCTAAAAAATTACCATATAAACATTTAGGTGGCTTCAATTTAAAAATAGCCAGTTTCATTGAAAATTTAAATTCCATAGAAGGCTCTGGCGCTGTAAAATCGCTCTCTATAGAAGGGCAGTTAAATTTAATTCTGGCAATGCAGATTGCGGAACATAGTAAATATGTTAACAACGAAGTGTTATCGGATGTTCTATCGAGAAGCGAAATGAAAAAAATACACAAGGCAGCAGATTATATTGTTGATAATATATCTCAATACATCACAATTAACACATTATCGAAAATGTTTAGTTTGTCTCCCAAGAAACTACAATCTGGGTTTAAAGTCCTGTACTCGAAATCTGTTAACGAATACATAAGACAAGTTAGACTGGAAATTGCCAGAGACTTAATAAAAAATACAGATTTATCAATATCTGAAATTGTTTACAATGTGGGCTATAAAAGTAGAAGTTATTTCTCTAAGATTTTCTATAAAAAATACGCCATACTGCCTACAGAGTATAGAGATGTTGCCAAACGAAACAAGAAATTTAAAACGGAATAATTAAAGATTGATAGTTTGTAGGATCTAAAAAGGAATCGAAGAAAATATTATTCTTATAAAACGTTCTCGGTATAGGGTGAGACATAAAATCAAGATCTTCATAAGATTTATCGCTGTTCTCTATGAGCATATAAAAATCTTCAGACAACCAAGAATCACTATCCTCTGCCGAAATAACCAAAGGCATTTTCTTGCCTAAATTATGATATTTAGAGACCTCAGGGTGAATTTTAGTTAATAGCAAACTAAAAGTTATATAGCCATCGTACGTTGTATTGTATACACCAGCGATGGCAAATGGTTTCTTAGATTTTGGAGACGTGTAAAACGGGTAAAGTTCTCCATTATATAAGTAAGACAGATAAAAACCTGAAACAATAATTACACAACGCTTTTTTAATAGTTCGTTATCTTTTTTTGCTTCATCTACAGATAGATTGAGTGTGTTGCTATTATCTTGGTAAATACTCCAATCTTCCTTATAACCCTCTGGCAGTAGACCCCAAATTCCAAATTGAATTTTTTGTGTTGCTGCATCTTTATTTGTTATTACTGGTATTAGTTCTTCGTCTAAACCATTAATAAGTGGATTCTTAGAGTAAATATTTGGGTACTTAAATGTTAGACCAAACATGCTCTCCATTTCTTCTACACTTGCAATATTTGACAGTTTATAGTACATAATTGTTTTTTAGATACCGCAATTTCGCTAAAACCTAATAACTACCTTATCTTGATACCTAAAACTTCTACCTCAAATCCCTCATTTTATGAACACTATAAAAACTTAATAAAATAATAACACAAAAAATATAGAGCTACACAAATACGTGATAATGTTAATGCGAGATGTTAAGTATACCTAAATTTACAAAAGCAGTAAATTAAGATAAAATTATTTCTACCTATTAACAATGAAAGATTTAGAAAATATTATAAATCAAAACACTAATCAATCATCCAGTTTTAACGCGCTTAAAACACCCCTTAATGCTTCGGTTGTTAGTAATTCAGATAACATGCAGGAATTATTAGTCGACGATACTCTAGGCAAAGGTTACGTAAAGCGTACAAATTTTAAAAACGGTTTATCTGTTATTCAATTCGACATAGATTTTGCAGAAGACCACCAATTCCTTCTAAACAAAAGCGATTGTATCTATTTTGTTTATGTTTTAGAAGGCAGTTGCTTTTTTAGCAATTCCTCCCAAAAAAGTAAAACTACGTCTGTAGAAGAATTAAGACCACTGGTTACTACAACCGATACCAACTCCACTAGTGAAATACTAATTAAAAAGGACAAAAAGTTTATTTGCAGTTTGATTAGTATTGATAAGTCTATATTTTTCGATATGATAGAAACGAGTTACAATGTTTCTAAAAAGGTCTCTAAAAAATTCAAAAATGCATTTTCTAATTTAAAACACCATTTTCGTTTGTGTGGCTTTAGCCTAAAAATAGCAGACGAATTGAGTTTAATTAAAACCAAAAACGATGGTTTCAAAGTTATGCACATGCTATATCTTGAAAGCCATTATAAAATAATTTTTGCATTACACTTAGAAGAGTTTTATAATGAAGTTTACAATGAGCGCATAATATCTCCGCTTACCAAAACAGAATTACAAAAAATAAGAAAAATCACGGAATACATTATTGAGAACCCCATGCTTAAACACACTATAAAAAGTCTTTGCAATGCGGCAATATTATCTCCTGTTAAATTGCAAGAAGGTTTTAGGTGTATACACGGGCATACTGTATCTAACTACATCCGTCATGTAAGAGTAGAAAAAGCCAGAGATTTACTTATTTATTCAGACCATAATGTATCTGAAGTTGCATATATGGTTGGATTTACCAGTAGAAGTTATTTCTGTAAAATTTTTAAAGAAAAATATGGCTGCAATGCTACAGCATACCGAGATAAGTATAAAGACCAGACCATAGAAGTCAATGACATTTAAATAGGTGCATTTTACAAACCGTAAGTTAATGGAATGGCAATGATAACATGTTTAATTTAATAGCAAAAAAAGCCTCAATTATGAGGCTTTTTTTATGAAAGTAACTATTGAGCTTACTTTAAATGCTATATTTTAATCTTCTACTTCGTCTGCAACATCTTCTATAGCGTCCTCGGTTTCCTCTGCTGCGTCTTCCACAGCATCTTTAGTGTCATCTACAGCTTGTTCTACTTTGCTTTTATTATCTTCTCGGCAACTCATTAGAGATGATGTGCTAAAAAGAACGAAAAAGGCTAAACATAATACTCTTTTCATAAAATTTTGATATTTAATTGATTAATGGGTAATTTATTTACTTACTAAACTTTTTATTAGAGATAAGGCAAACAATACTATAAATATGAAAAATAATATTTTTGCTATTCCTGCTGCAGCTCCTGCAATGCCGCCAAAGCCTAATACTCCAGCTATTAATGCAATTATTATAAATGTGATTGACCAACGTAACATAATTTTAGGTGTTTTAGTTAAATGTTGAATAAACGGCTATCGCTTCTCAACATTACAAAGATCTTGATATATGGGCCATTACCTTGACTCATAATAAATTCCTTTTAACACATTTAAAATTTTGTTTATGTTTTTTGCAAAAAAAAGCCTCAGAATCTCTCTAAGAGAAACCAAGGCTTAAGCACTAATCATCCAATGCAAACTTATAATTATAAAGTTATACTACTGATCTCAATAGATAAAAAAAGTGGCTATTTTACACACAATCAATATTTTATTATCAATACCCTTAAAAACAACTCTATTTAGAATAAAAGCTTACAATAATACTGTCTTGAATATTTTTTGTTTAATTTTATCGATAAAAATATTAACAAAAATACTCATGTTTACGGAATGGAGCATTATTATCAAGTACCTTTATACTAGTTTTAAAATACAATACTAACCCACCCCACATTTAAATTTAACAAGACCTATTTCAATATTAAATACCATAATTAATATGAAAACAATACTAATTAAAGCTGACAATACTATAGAGATTCTTAAGGACATTCAAAATGCTATAGGAGGCCACGTAAAAGATACTTGGGGAGAGCACCAATTAATAATCAACAACCAAACCGCAAAAGGCTCTATTAGGTTTATTCCGTTCGATCACGGCGTGAGTTTATTAGACTACGAGATTGAGTTTTTAGAAGAAGTTATTATTGAAATACAGGCTACTAGTTTCAATCCGCTAAGGTTTATATACAACATGGCAGATACCTTTAAACATAGGTTTGGAGTAGAAAAAACTGAGAAAAGCATTGAGCAATTTCATTCTGTAATTTTTGCCAATAAAACAAATGGTATAAACTGTTTCCATTTCTTTAAGGACTCGAAAATAAACCTTAACATCATTCAAATTAACAGAACTAAATTTCTAAAAAAGAGAACTACAAATATTTCATCTCTTAATGAAAAACTATATGAAATTTTCGTGGACACAGACCACGAACAGCGTTTTTCTCATCTTGGTAATTTAAACCTAGTCATGGCAGATCACGTAGCACGTATAAAGAAAGTAAAGTCTAAAGGCATGGTAAGGCTATTAAAAATAGAAGCTAGAGTTTACGAAATTTTAACCATGCATATACAAGAGCACAATCTTGTAGCTCAAGGCAGCGCATTACCAACATCCTTATTAAAAAGAGAGCTAAAGCTTATTAGGAAATTAGGTAAAGAGATTTCCAAAAATCCATCTCAAGCTTACAATCTAGAAGAACTTTCTATATCTTCCGGTTTATCTCAAGCCAAATTGCAAGATGGGTTTAGGTTCTTGTACAATAGGACGGTTACTGAATATATTAGACACGTTCGGTTAGAAACCGCTAGAGAGCTTATGAAAACTACAGATTTAAATATATCTCAAATTGTATACACCATCGGATTTACCAGTAGAAGCTATTTTTCTAAAATATTTAAAGAGAAATACAATATGACACCTAACGAGTTTAAAAAACAAATTTTTATACCTGTTACTGTATAATGTCTTGTCCTAAAATAGCGATACAAGATTTATAAGTTATAAGGTAGTGATATTTATATTGCTACCTTTTGTTTTTT